>NZ_AYKF01000116.1 GCF_003732545.1 Salinisphaera orenii subsp. halophila YIM 95161
GGTCTTACTAATTTCAGCAGGTGGGTGCCGCCTCCTTCAATCGCTCATACACCAGAAATGAGCGTAGCTCCGCTCAATTTTCGATGCGGGCTAGTTAAGTTATATCCCGATGCTCTCACGCGAATTAAACCGATAGCAGTCCGCTTTGGGTCGAAAGCCGCCGTATAACTGCGTGCGGGCTCGTCGGGATAAACCATGCATCCGCGAACGGTTGCGACCGCTCCGCTCTTACGCCACGAGAGCGTGTACCAGCCACCATAGAAAACCCGGCAGCACACTCGATTGCATGCTGCCGGGCTTGGATCGCCGAAGCGTCGCTAGGTAATCAGGCCGCGAGCGGGAGCGTTTCCTTCTCTGCCGCCGGCTTGGCCTTGGGCGCGGCCTTGGACTTGGGCTTTTTCGTCGGCAGGAGGCGGTCCGGCAGCGACAGGCGGGCGATTCGCTTCCAGGTCGACAGCGCCTGCTTCCAGAACGGGCCGCTGTGGTACGGCAGGCCGTTCTTCTCGCAGATGGCACGCACTTCCGGCGCGATCTCGGCGTAGCGGCAGGCCGGGATATCGGGGAACAGATGATGCTCGATCTGATAGCTCAGGTTGCCGCTCATCAGATGCATGAGCTTGCTGCCCTCGAAGTTGGCGCTCCCTAGGAGCTGGCGCACATACCACTGACCGCGGGATTCGTCCTCAAGCACCGATTCGTCGAACTGTTCGACCTCTTCCGGGAAGTGACCGTTAAAGATCACGCTGCAGGCCCAGATGTTGCGCGTGAGATTGGCGGTCATGTTGCCTGCGAATACCAGCGGCGCGAACGGGCCGGCGAGCAACGGGAAATAGACATAGTCCTTGGCCAGCTGCTTGCGCATCTTGGCCCAGACCGGCTTGAATTCCTCGGCCAGCTGTTCCCGGCTCTTGGTTTTGTAGATCAGATAGTTCTCGAGCTTGAGATTCTGAACCGCAACGAAATGCTGGAAGAACACATGCAGCAGCGCGGTCAGCGGCAGGTTGAGCAAAAAGCGCGGTTCCCACGGCTGATCGTCGGCCATGCGCAGCAGGCCGTAGCCGATGTCGTGATCGCGATCCACCACGTTGGTATAGGTGTGGTGCTCGAAGTTGTGGGTCGCCTTCCAGTTCTCGGCGGTATCGGCGGTGTCCCAGTCGAAGTTCTTGGAGTTCAGCGCCGGGTCGCCCATCCAGTCGTACTGGCCATGCATGACGTTATGGCCGATTTCCATGTTGTCGAGAATTTTCGACAGGGAAAGCGAGGCCACGCCAAGCGGCCAGGTCGGGGGCAGCATCATCATCGCGCGGCCGCCGACTTCGAACTGACGCTGGCGCTTGACGATGGTGCGGATGTAGTTGGCATCGCGCTCGCCCAGGTCGTTGATCACGCGACGACGAATCGCATCGAAGTCGGCGCCGATCTGGTCGAACTGTTCCTGGGTAAAGCTGTTGAGATGGTTGTCGAGTTCACTCATGAGATATTCCTCTAAGTGTTGACGAATTGAGCGCCGGCACGCGATTGGGTGCGTCTCGGCAGTAATGGTTCGTGATCAGATGTCCAGGCTGACGCTGCCGACCGGGGCGCTGACGCAGATCTGGATTTCCTGCTCACCGTCGCCGCTGACCTCGCCTGTGCGCAGGTCGCGGACGCGCCCGGCGGTCTTCGTGCAGCTGCAGGCGAAGCACACGCCCATACGGCAGCCGTGTTCCGGGCTCAGCCCTGCCTGCTCGGCCTGCTCGAGCAGTGTCTGGCCGTTGTTGTCCGTGCTCCGGTCGCTGCGCTTGAAGTGGATCTCGCCGCCGGTTTCGTCTTCGCTGGCGGCGGGCGTGGCCAGCCCGAAGGCTTCCTGGTGCAGCCGCTCGCCGATGCCTTGCTCGTCGAAGAGCGTGCGGGTGGCTTCGAGCAGCGCGGCCGGTCCGCAGACGAAGGTCTGCGCATCGTGGTAGTCCGGCACAAGCCGGGCCAGCTGGTCGGCGCTGAAATGCTCGCCACCCTCGCGGGTGTAGATACAGTGCATCTGCAGGCCGGGCAGCACGCCCTCGTACTGTTCCAGCTCGGCGGCGTAGAGCGCGTCGCTCGTACTACGGCAGTAGTGGATGAAATCGATCGCGCCGTCGTAGCGCTCGTCGATGAGCGTGCGCAGCATCGACATCACCGGTGTGATGCCCGAACCGGCACTGAGCAGCACGATGCGCTCGGGCCGCGTTAGCGGCAGATGGAAATCGCCGCCGACGTTGCCCAACACCACATGATCGCCAACACGCGCCGACTCTTTGATGTGACGCGTGAGCACGCCGTCGGGGTTCACCGACATTGTGAACTCGAGCGCGCCATCGGCATGCTGCGAGTGCGCAGGCGAGAACATGCGGCGCTGCCGACGGCCATCGATTTCCATCGCGAATTCGACATACTGCCCGGCTTGAAAACCGGCCCAGCGGCTGTTCGGCCGCACGGACACACGGACGCTTCGCTCGGTGGGATGCTCGATCGCGCTGATCGTGCCGACGACTTCGTCGGTGACCGCGGTCGGATCGAACAGCTCGATGAAGCGATCCGGACCGTGGGGATAGGTCAACCGGTGCATCAACCGCGAGTTGAATGCGGCTTTCACGAGCCGGTGAACGCGCCCTGTCTCACCTGTAGTTGTGGCTGACGTCATAAAACGCCTCCGTGTGAACAACTGTGCACAGTATCGGAGGCGCTCGACGAGAATGTCAACACTTGTTCACTAATAATTATAACTATATGAATTTGCTGTAATTAGAATTCAAAGAACGCGCGGCGGCGTCGATTGTTGCCGTGCCTGCGCTCTCGCTTCGAGCCAAATCGAGCACGGTTTAGCAAGCGGATACCGGCAGCCGCCCACTGGGCCAACCAAGATCGGCTACCGCGTATGAATATCGGTTGGAGGCAGACGGGATGCTATTAGCCCGCTTATCCTTGTCTGGTCGGCCGCGATCGCTGCGCCACGACGCTGGCGCCTTCAAGGCTGCTCGGCCTTGGAACCCGGCGTTAAGCGAGACTGTTTCACGAGTTCAACGTTACTCTGGGTCGATCCGGGATTAGCCCACAGTCGACGAGCGCTCGGCCTGCGCTACCATGCGCGTTTGTTCGTCATCGTAATCGGCACGTCAGGCGTGCTCGAAGTCTGAGGAACCCGGCATGTCCACCCGTCTCGGCGTCGTGATGGATCCCATCGCGGATATCACCCCTTACAAGGACACCACGCTCGCACTGCTGCTGGAGGCGATGCGGCGCGGCTACGAGATCGTGTATTTCGAGATGTCCGATCTGTTCGTGCGCGACGGCGTGGGCTACGGCACGGGTCGCCGGCTCGAGGTGTTTGACGACAACGACGACTGGTATCGCTTTACCGGCGAGTCCGAGATATTGGCCCTGGCCGATCTGGACACGATCCTCATGCGCAAGGATCCGCCCTTCGATACCGAATATATCTATGCGACCTATATCCTCGAACTGGCCGAAAACGAAGGCACGCTGGTGGTCAACCGCTGCGATGCGTTGCGCGACGTCAACGAGAAGATGTCGATCAACCGTTTCGCGCATCTGACCGCGCCCACGCTGGTCGCCCGCCGCAGCGACGATTTCAAGCGCTTCATCAAAGAGCACGGCGACGCAGTGATCAAGCCGCTCGACGGCATGGGCGGTTCGCGCATCTTTCGGGTGAAGACCGGCGACGACAACATCTCCGTGGTGCTGGAAGTGCTCACCGAACACGGCACGCGCTATGCCATGGCCCAGGCCTATCTGCCGGACATCAAGGACGGCGACAAGCGCATCCTCGTGGTCGACGGCAAGCCAGTCGACTATGCCCTGGCGCGGGTGCCGGCCGAGGGCGAGCTGCGCGGCAATCTGGCCGCCGGCGGGCGCGGCGTGGGCCGGCCGCTGACCGACGCGGATCGTGCGATCGCCGAGGAGATCGGCCCCTACGTGCGCGACAAGGGGCTGCTGTTCGTGGGCCTAGACGTGATCGGCGACAGGCTCACCGAGATCAACGTCACCAGCCCCACCTGCGTGCGCGAGCTGGAGGCCCAGTTCGACATCAACATCGCCGGCCTGCTGTTCGACGCGATCGAGCGCCGGCTGGCCTGAAATGGACGCCGCCGCGCGGCGATTCGCGCTCGCGCTGGGCCTGGCAACGGCGGCTCACGGCGCGCTGCTGGCCACGCTCGCCGCCGGCACGGCCGGCTCCGGCGACACGCCGCTGCGAGTCACACGCAGCGTGGCGCCGGCCTCCGCGGAGGTGGAGGAGCGCGTGAGAGCGACCCGCGACCAGCGCGGCGACGACGATCGCTCGCAGCGCGGCCGCCGTGCCGCGCCCGGCACCGCGCAGAGGCCCACCCCGGCGGGCGATCCCGCGGCGGCGCGGGTGACCCGCTACGTGCTCATCGCCGACAGCCCGAGCCCGGCGCCGGCGGCCGAGACCACGCAAGCCGCGTCGGCCGAACCCACACCGCGGCCGCAGCGCACGCGCACCGCCCGCGGCGACGCCCGCGCGGCCTATCTCTCGCGCTGGCAGAGCCGCATCGAGACGCTCGGCAGCCACGCCCTGCCCGATGCCCTGCTCGGCGGCCGCGACCGCCGCCTGACCCTGGCCGTGCGTGTGGCCGCGGACGGCAGCCTGAACGACGCGCGTGTGATCCGTTCCTCCGGCAGGCCGGCCCTGGACGCCGCCGCCCTGCGGCTGGTGCGCACGGCCGCGCCCTATCCGCCCTTCGACGCCGACCGGATCGGCGGCCGCGAACTGAACTTTGCCTACGACTGGCTGTTCGAGGCCGGCGGCGCCGCGCGCCTGCGGGCACGCCGCTAGAGCGCATCGACCCAACCCATCTGCGCGGCGCCTCCGGAAGCGCCGCAGGCCGGTCGCGCGACGCATCGGGCGGCCCCATCGAAGCACCAGGAGGCACGGCGCGCGGTATCGATCGCATCGGCACGCGCCGGTCCGCCGGCGTCGTCATCGTGGCGCCGTTGCATTTGCCGACACCGCGGCCCACGGCGGATAATGCGAGCATGACCGACGGACTCTTCCGAAACCAGTTCCTGCTCGCGATGCCCGGGCGCGTCGGCGGCGATTTCGCCGACAGCGTGACCTTCATCGCGGAACACAACGACGACGGCGCCATGGGCCTGGTGATCAACAAGCCCAGCGATCTGGCCGTGCGTGACATGCTCCAGCACATGGACATCGAGCCGCATGTCGATCACGGCCTGCCGGTGTACTGGGGCGGCCCGGTGCAGACCGAGCGCGGCTTCGTGCTGCACCGCGATGAGGGCGACTGGGAGTCGACGCTGCACGTCTGCGGCGGCCTGGCGATCACCACCTCGCGCGACATCCTGGAGGCGATCGGCAACGGCTTCGGCCCCAGCGATTATCTGATCACCCTCGGCTACGCCGGCTGGGGCGACGGCCAGCTGGAATCGGAGATGCTGGCCAACAGCTGGCTCAACACGCCGGCCAGCGACCGGATCATCTTCGAGTTGCCGGTCGCCGAGCGCTGGGCCGCCGCCGCCCGCCAGCTCGGCGTGGAGGCGCATCAGCTCTCCGCCACGGCCGGTCATGCCTGAGCCGCGACGCGCCCGCCCGGCCCGGAGACCGCGCTGATGGCCGGCAACGCCGACGTGCTGCTCGGTTTCGACTTCGGCACCCGCCGCATCGGCGTGGCCGTGGGCAACGCCATCACCGGCCGGGCCCAGGCGCTGACGACCCTGCACCACGACGACGGCCCCGACTGGACCGGCCTGACGCGCATCGTGGGCGAGTGGCGCCCGGGCGCGCTGGTGGTCGGCCTGCCGCTGGCCGCGGACGGCAGCACCCAGGTAATGACCGACAACGCCCGCGACTTCATGGCCCGGCTGGGCGCCCACTTCGACCTGCCGGTCCACGCCATGGACGAGCGCTTTTCCACCATCGAGGCCATGGAGCGGCTGCGCACCGCGCGCGCTGCCGGCACCCGCAAGAAGCGTCTCGCCAAGGGCGATTCCGATGCCATGGCCGCCCAGGTCATACTCGAGGGCTGGCTCGAAGCCGGCGAGGCCAACGCATGAACGACGACGCCCACGACACCTTCGACGTCGACGCCGCGATCGCGGCCTTGCGGGCGCAGCTCGCGCCGCGGATCGCGACCACGCCGGATGCGGTGCTGGTCGGCATCGAGACCGGCGGCGCCTGGATCGCCTCGCGCCTGCACGCCGAGTTCGGTCTCGCCGCGCCGCTGTGCACGCTCAACATCAGCTTCTATCGCGACGACTTCTCCACCATTGGTCTGCATCCGAGCGTGGGTCCGTCGCACATCCCGGCCGAGATCGACGGCAAGACGGTGATCCTGGTCGACGACGTGCTCTACACCGGGCGCACCGTGCGCGCCGCGCTCAACGAACTGTTCGACTACGGCCGTCCGGCCGCCGTGCGGCTCGCCGTACTGGTCGATCGCGGCGCCCGGGAGCTGCCCTTCGCCCCGGATGCCGTGGGCCTGAAGCTCGACATCGCGACCAACCGCCGGATCAAGCTGACCGGCCCCGACCCGCTGCGGCTGACGATGCAATGACTCCGACACGGCGAACCACGACACACGGCGCGCGCCCGCGCCCCGGGCGACGACGCGGGGGGCGCATCATCGGGGCCCGCGCATGACCGCGATCCAGCTCGACGATCAGGGCGGTCTGCGCCATCTCATCACCACCCAGGGGCTGCCGCGGGCGCTGATCGAGCAGATCCTGGACACCGCCGAGAGCTTCGTGCCCGATCCGGGCGCGCCGCCCCGCAAGGTGCCGCTGCTGCGCGGCCGGACCGTGTTCAACCTGTTCTTCGAGAACTCGACGCGCACGCGCACCACCTTCGAGCTGGCGGCCAAGCGG
Organism: Salinisphaera orenii subsp. halophila YIM 95161; assembly: GCF_003732545.1. Lineage (GTDB taxonomy): Bacteria > Pseudomonadota > Gammaproteobacteria > Nevskiales > Salinisphaeraceae > Salinisphaera > Salinisphaera orenii_A. Next base: position 6,877 of record NZ_AYKF01000116.1, read on the forward strand.
CTGTCGGCGGACGTCATCAACATGGACGTGGCGCACTCCTCCCGCGCCAAGGGCGAGGACGACCTCGACACGCTGTTCACCCTGCAGGCCATGGGCGGCAGCATCTTCGCCATCCGGCATCCGGAGAACGGCGCGGCGGCGCGCTTCGCCGCCCACGCGGCCGATGACGTCGCCATCATCAACGCCGGCGACGGCAGCCACGCCCACCCGACGCAGGCGCTGCTGGACGTGTTCACCATCCGCCGTCACCGGCCGGATTTCGCGAATCTGGCGGTGGCCATCGTCGGCGACGTGCGCCATTCGCGGGTCGCCCATTCCACCATCCAGGCGCTGCGTACGCTCGGCACCCGCGACATCCGCGTCGTCGGGCCGGAGCGCTTCCTGCCGCCGGACCCGGCCGCACTGGGCGTCACCGCCGGCACCGACTGTGCCGCGTTGCTGCGCGACGCCGACGTGGTCATGGGTCTGCGCATCCAGCGCGAGCGCATCGACGGCGACGCCCTCGAAGGGGTGAGCGACTACCACCACCGCTTCGGGCTGACGCCGGCCAACCTCGCCCACGCCCGCCCCGACGCCCTGGTCATGCATCCCGGCCCCATCAACCGCGGCGTGGAGATCGACGCCGACGTGGCCTACGGCCGACAGTCGGTCATCCTCGAGCAGGTGCGCAACGGCATCGCCGTACGCATGGCGGTGATGGCGATCATCGCCGGCAACCGCCAGCCACGCGGTTAGAAGCGACCGCTCGGGCCGGGCCTCGTAACGCGGGCGTCTAGACGATCGGCGGCTCGCCGGATTCGCCGCGGTCGTCGAAGTCGTCGGGCTCGTTGGCCGACTGATACGCCTCGACGCGGCTGGCGACCTTCTGCGCACCCTTGACGCGGGCCACGTGATAGAGCGCATCGCCGGCGTGGGCCAGCGGCAGGTAGGAGCGGCCGATGACGATGCCGGCGTGCTCCGAGCGGATCTCGACCTCGGTCGCGCCGAACGGGTCGGCGATGTAGGCCAGCACCTGGTCCCGGCTGACGTATTCTCCCAGCTCGACCAGCGAACGCAGAATCCCCGACTCCGGCGCGCGCTCCCAGTTGGAGTCGGTGGCGACCACCGGCCGCGGCGGCGTCCGGCGCCGCGAGCGGCGCGGCAGCATGCCGAGCTTGCGCATCACCCCGGTCACGCCGCGCACGCCCGCCCGGATCGAGAATTCGTCGAAGCGCAGCGCCTCGCCGGCCTCGTAGAGCAGCAGCGGCACGCCCTGCTTGTCGGCGTGCTCGCGCAGCGAACCCTCGCGCAGGCTCGCGTCGATCAGCAGCGGGCAGCCGAAGGCCTCGGCGAGCTCCAGCGTGCTGTCCTTGGACAGATCCGCGCGGATCTGGGGCAGGTTCGAGCGGTGGATGGCGCCGGTGTGCAGATCGATGCCGTAATCGGCCTTGTCGAGAATCTCGGTGACGAAGACATGGGCCAGGCGCGACGCCACCGAGCCGCTCGCGCTGCCGGGAAACGAGCGGTTGAGATCGCGCCGGTCCGGCAGATAGCGCGAATGCCGCAGGAAACCGTGCACGTTGACGATGGGCACCGCGATGAGCGTGCCGCGCAGCTGCTTGAGCCCGCGCAGCTTGAGCAGCCGCCGGATGATCTCGACGCCGTTGAGCTCGTCGCCGTGCACCGCCGCGGAGACGAACAGCGTCGGCCCGGCCCGGCGGCCGCGGATGACGTTGACCGGCATCGTCAGCTTGGCGTGGGTGTAGAGATCGGTGACCGGCAGGTCGATGGTGGTCGACGTGCCCGGCGCCAGGCGCTGGCCGCCGATCTCCAGCTCGCGCGCCGGATCGCGGGCCGCCGCGGTGGATCGGGGCTTGTCGGATGCTTCGCTCATGGCAGGGGTTTCACGGACAGGACGGACGGGGGACCGGCGACGGCGCCACGCGCCGTCGCCGCCGGGCGGGCTGCGGCGCGGCTCAGCCGCCGCCGCGGGTCCGCGTCTTGCCGCGCCGGGAATGCCCCTCGATGAAGCCGATGATCTGGCCGGCGATGTCCTTGCCGGTCGCGCCCTCGATGCCCTCCAGCCCGGGCGAGGAGTTGACCTCCATGACCACGGGGCCGTGGTTCGAGCGCAGCAGGTCGACGCCGGCCACGTTCAGGCCCGTGATCTTGGCCGCGCGCACCGCCGTGGAGCGCTCCTCCGGCGTGATCTTGATCACGCTCGCCGAGCCGCCGCGGTGCAGGTTGGAGCGGAAGTCTCCCTCCTTGCCCTGCCGCTTCATCGAGGCCACCACCTTGTCGCCGATCACGAAGCAGCGGATGTCCGCGCCGCGGGCCTCCTTGACGTACTCCTGAACCAGAAAGTGGGCGTCCAGACCACGGAAGGCGTCGATCACCGACTCGGCCGCGCCGCGGGTCTCGGTGAGCACCACACCCTTGCCCTGGGTGCCCTCGGTCAGCTTGATGACGTAGGCGTTGCCGCCGACCAGATCGAGCAGATCGTCGGTATCGTCCGGCGAATGCGCGAAACCGGTCACCGGCAGGCCGATGCCCTTGCGCGACAGCAGCTGCATGGAGCGCAGCTTGTCGCGGGAACGCGAGATCGCCACCGACTCGTTGAGCGGATAGACCCCGACCATCTCGAACTGCCGCAGCACCGCGGTGGCATAGAAGGTGATCGAGGCGCCGATACGCGGGATGACCGCGTCGATGCCCTCGAGTTTCTTGCCCTTGTAATGGATCTCGGGCGCGTGCGGCACGATGTTCATGTAGCAGCGCAGCGGATCCACCACCATGACCTCGTGACCGCGTGCCTTGCCCGCCTCGATGAGCCGCCGCGTGGAGTACAGATTCTTGTTACGCGACATGATGGCGATTTGCATGAAGGACCTCTGATTGATTCGGACGCGGCCGATGCCCGCGCCCCTGACCGTTTCAGGCCCGCCGGGGCCGGCGTCCTGAACATTCCCCACAAACCCGGCGCAGACAGCCGCCGGCGCCTGACCGTTCCATGGTATGGCAAAAAAGTCGCATGGTGCGCGCACATGCCTGCAAGGCACGTGCCGACCATCGGTTCAGCGCGGCCCCGGCGCCGGCACCCCGGTGACGAACGAAGCCGTCGGATCGATCCGCATGCCGCGCATGGCCGTACGGCCCACGAGCATGCGGAACAGCATGTTATCGCGTGCGGTCAGGGTGATCTCGACCGGCCACCGGCGGGCCGCCATCTCGATCTGCGTGGCGATGACGAAACGCCACTCCCGGTGACCGCCGGAATCGCGCACGCTGCGCTCGTCGATCACCGGCGCGCGGCACCAGACGATGGTGTCGCTGTCGCGCTGGAACGGATGCACGCCGAAGCGCGCGGTCCGGACCCCGGCTTCCTCGGCGACCTCCAGGGAGAAGGTGTGCAGCGCCGAGGTGCGCGCCCCGGTATCGATCTTGGCCTTGATATGGGCGATGCCGAGCTCGGGCAAGCCCACCCATTCGCGCCAGCCGATCACCGGCGGATCGGCGTCACTGCGGGTCGAATCGGGCACGGCGTCCGGGCTGTTCACGGCGACAGCGTACGCGCTAGGGGCTGTTGATGTCTCGCACGAATCCGCGCCTAGCTGCGCTCGAAGGCGAGTCGGCTCTGAAGATTGTCGCGGGAATCCGCGTGGGCCAGTGCCTCCTCCTGCGAAATGCGCTTGTCGCGCACCAGCGCGAGCAGGGAGTCGTCGAAGGTCACCGCGCCGTCGGCGCCGTCGGCCTCGGCCATGACTTCGCGGACGGTGTCGATGCGGCCCTTCATGATCAGGTCGGCCAGATACGGCGTGTTCAGCAGGATCTCGTAGGCGGCGACCCGCTTGCCGTTGACGTCCTTGACCAGGCGCTGCGAGACGATCGCACAGAGATTGAGCGACAGATCCATGTACAGCGCTTCGCGCACGGACTCGGGGAACAGCGTGATCAGACGCTGCAGGCACTGATAGGCGTTGTTCGCGTGCATGGTCGCCATCGCGAGATGCCCGGTGCCGGCCAGCTGCAGGCAGGCCTCTGCCGTGGCCATGTCGCGGATCTCGCCGATCTGGACCACGTCCGGCGCCTCGCGCATGGCCGATCGCAGCGCCCGCGGGAAGTCGTGGGTGTCCACGCCCAGCTCGCGCTGGTTCACGATCGAACGCTTGTGCCGGTAGAGGAACTCGATCGGGTCCTCGATGGTGAGGATGTGACCGCTGGCGTTCTCGTTGCGGTGGTTGATCATCGCCGCGAGCGTGGTCGACTTGCCGGAACCGGTCGCGCCCACCATCAGGATCAGCCCGCGCTTCTGCATCGCCAGGCGCTTGAGCACGGCCGGCATGGCCATGTCCTCGATGGTGGGCACGCTGCCGATGTTGCGCAGGACCATGGCCACCGAGCCGCGCTGACGGAAGACGTTGACCCGGAAGCGGCCCACGGTGGAGAACCGGAAGGAGAAATCGATCTCACGTTCGCGCTCGAACACGGCCTGCTGCGACTCGCTCATCAGCGTCGTCGCCAGGGCCTCGATGGTCTCGGGCGTGAGTGTCTCCCGGGCGCGGCTCTTGACCGGGTAGATCGCGCCCTCCACGCGCAGCATGACCGGCGCGTGCGCCGTGAAGTAGATGTCCGAGGCCTGCTTGTCGATCGCCAGCTGCAGATAGGGATCGAGACTCTCGCTATCGCTCATCGTCGGCCTCGTTGTCGTCGTCCTCGTCGTCCGTGCCGTCGCCGCGCATGGACAGCGAGCGCACTTCCGAATCCGCGCGCAGATCGGTGCGGGCGCGATCGCTGTTGAGCTTGATGTTGAGCCGCAGCTCGTTGCGCGAGTCCGCGTGGCGCATGGCCTCGGTGAAGTCGATCACGCCCTCCTCGAAAAGCTTGTAGAGATACTGGTCGAAAGTGACCATGCCCTGCTCGTTGCCGCGGCTCATGGTCTCCTTGAGCTGCGAGACCTTGCCCTTGAAGATCATGTCCGAGACCAGCGGCGTGTCCAGCAGGATTTCCATCGCCGCCGCCCGGCCGCCGCCCACGCGCCGCACCAGACGCTGGGCGATGATCGCGCGCATGTTCAGCGACAGGTCCATGAGCACCTGTTCGCGCTTGGCCTCGTCGAAGAAGTTGATGATGCGATCCAGCGCCTGGTTGGCGCTGTTGGCGTGCAGGGTGCACAGCACGAGATGCCCGGTCTCGGCGAAGTTGATCGCGTATTCCATGGTCTCGCGCGTGCGCACCTCGCCCACGAGAATCACGTTGGGCGCCTGGCGGAGCGTGTTCTTGAGCGCGTTCTCCCAGGACTGGGTGTCCACGCCGACCTCGCGCTGGGTCACGATCGACTTGTTGTGCGGGTGCACGTACTCGATCGGGTCCTCGATGGTGATGATGTGGCCGGCGGAATTGGCGTTGCGATAGCCCAGCATCGCCGCCAGCGAAGTCGACTTGCCCGACCCCGTGGCGCCGGCGAAGATCACCAGCCCGCGCTCGCTCATGACCACGTCCTTGAGCACGCGCGGCAGGCCGAGATCGTCGAAATCGGGGATGTCGGTGTTGATCACGCGCAGCACCGCGCCGACGTGGCCCTGCTGGACGAAGGCCGACACCCGGAAACGCCCCGCCGGCGGCGCGATCGCGAACTGGCATTCCTTGAATTCGTCGAACTCGCGGGCCTGGCGGTCGTTCATGACCGAGCGCACGATCAGCGCCGACTGCTCCGCGGTCAGCGGGCGCTCCATGAGCGGCGTGATGCCGCCGTCCTTCTTGATCGCCGGCGCGAAACCGGAGGTGATGAACAGATCCGAGCCGCCCTCGGCGAGCAGCCGGTCGAGCAGCACGGTGAGCAGCTTGGTGGCCTGGGTACGATCCATGGTTGCGCCCTCAGCCGCCGGCCAGCGCGTCGCGGTTGGCCGCGTGCCGGCGCGCTTCCTCGCGGGTCACCTGGCCGCGGCGCAGCAGTTCGTTGAGGCACTGGTCCAGGGTCTGCATGCCCATGGACTGACCGGTCTGGATCGAGGAATACATCTGCGCCACCTTGGCCTCGCGAATCAGATTGCGGATCGCCGGCGTGCCGATCATGATCTCGTGCGCCGCCACGCGGCCACCGCTCTTCTTCTTGCACAGCGTCTGCGAGATCACCGCCCGAAGCGACTCCGAGAGCATGGCCCGCACCATCTCCTTCTCGCCGCCGGGAAAGACGTCGATGATGCGGTCGACGGTCTTGGCCGCGGACGAGGTGTGGAGCGTGCCGAAGACCAGATGTCCGGTCTCGGCCGCGGTCATCGCCAGGCGGATGGTCTCCAGATCGCGCAGCTCGCCGACCAGGATCGTGTCCGGGTCCTCACGCAGGGCCGAGCGCAGCGCGGCCGAGAACGACTGCGTGTCGCGCGCGACCTCGCGCTGGTTGATCAGGCACTTCTGGGAACTGTGTACGAACTCGATCGGGTCCTCGACGGTGAGGATGTGGCCGAGCTCACTCAGATTCTTGTGGTTGATCATCGCCGCGAGCGTGGTCGACTTGCCCGAGCCGGTCGGCCCGGTGACGAGCACCAGTCCGCGCGGGGTCGCCGCAATGTCGCGAAAAATCTCCGGCGCGGCCAGATCCTCGAGGCTGAGCACCTCCGAAGGGATGGTGCGAAAGACCGCGGCCGCACCGCGGTTCTGGTTGAAGGCGTTGACACGAAAGCGGGCCAGCCCGGGAATCTCGAACGAGAAATCCGTCTCCAGATACTCGTCGTAATCCTTGCGCTGGCGATCGTTCATGATGTCGTAGATCAGATCGAACACTTCCTTGTGTTCCATCGCCGGCAGATTGATGCGCCGGACATCGCCGTCCACGCGGATCATCGGCGGCAGCCCGGCCGACAGATGCAGATCCGATGCGTTCTGCTTGACCGAGAACGCCAGTAACTGGGATATATCCATAGGCCCCGCTTTCCTGACTTCGCTGTACGCCACGGTCGCATCGGTGCGCGACCGTTAGCATGACCCCAACCCCTTACAACGGCTGCGAAACGCAAACCATGAGCCCGACCGACCCCGCTTTGGACATCGCCGCCCGTCTCGAGGCCGTGCGCGCGCGCATCGCCGAGGCCGCCGCGGCCCACGGCCGCGACGCCGACGACATCACCCTCGTGGCGGTGAGCAAGACCCAGCCCACGGCCCGGCTGACCGAGGCACTCGAGGCCGGCCAGCGCGACTTCGGCGAGAACTATCTCCAGGACGCCATCGCCAAGATCGAGCAGCTCGGCGCGCAGGCGCCCGTCTGGCACTTTATCGGCGACATCCAGTCGAACAAGACCCGCGACATCGCCGCGCACTTCGCCTGGGCCCACGCGGTCGACCGCTTCAAGATCGCGCGGCGGCTGTCCGAACAGCGGCCGGCGGGCCTGGCACCGCTGGATCTGTGCATCCAGGTCAACGTCGACGACGAGGCCAGCAAGTCCGGCGTGGCCCCGGCCGCAACGGCCGAGCTGGCCGCGCAGATCGCCACCCTGGACAACGTCCGCCTGCGCGGCCTGATGACCATCCCGGCGCCGGCCGAGGGGCTGGCGGCACAGCGCCGGCCCTTCGCGCGTCTGCGCGAACTGCGGGACGCGCTCAACGCCGACGGCTTCGCGCTGGACACGCTGTCGATGGGCATGAGCGCCGACCTCGAGGCCGCCGTCGCCGAGGGCGCGACCCACGTCCGCGTGGGCACCGCCGTGTTCGGCCCGCGGACGCGCTGACCCGCCGGCGCCAACGCTCGAGGGCCTGTTGCCGTTTCGTACGAGCGCCGCGTTGGCGTCCTCAAATCGTGTCCGGCAAGGCGCGAGCCGCCGCGTCTTGGCGTGCCACGACCCAGGTTCGCAACGCCGCCGGGCGCCTATAGTCAATTTTTATGGGCGGCCCAACCCGAAGGGACAAGCGCCCGGAAATAAACAACACGACGGCAATCCAGGGTTGTAGCACGCTGATGCAGAGTGACTGCACGGCGCTTGCTACGCCTCATCTTGCCGCCCATAGTCAATTTTTCAGGCAGCGCTTGGCGCGGACTCGTACGAAACGGCAACAGGCCCTTGTGTCTTGCCAGCGGGGTTGTTTAGCTAGCAGCCCCAGTGCCCGGCCGGGTGAGCATCC
>NZ_AYKF01000117.1 GCF_003732545.1 Salinisphaera orenii subsp. halophila YIM 95161
AACCGCACGCGGTGGGCGATTAGCCGCCCAAGCCGCGGTCATCGCTGGCTTGATGCAATATCCGGGCTAGGGCAGCTCGTTGCGGCAATAACGATCTTGGGGGTGTCGCACCGGGGAGCCGTCGACACGCGGTACGACGCCGCAGCACGCATCGATGGCGCCTTAGGGCATCCTCAGTCCGCTGACTGTGCGCGCAGACTGGCGGCCAGCCCGTCGCGAAAATCCGTGAAGTGCGGCTCGATGCCGCTATCGGCGACCAGCCGCGCGTTGCTGAGCCGTCGCGACTCGCGCAGGAACGACAGGCGCATGGCCGAGAATCGCGTCTCGGCCTCATCCCAGCCGATGCGGGCCGGCCGCTCGAGGCCCAGCATGTCCGCGAGCGTGTCGTAGAAGATGCCCAGCCGCGTCGGCTGCCCGTCGCAGGCATTGTAGACGCCGTGTGCCCAGCGCGTGCGGCCGGCCTGCCAGGCGTATTCCGCCAGGTCGTCGATATGCACCCGATTACTCCACCCCCCGGCCGCGTCGTCGAGGATCGGTTCGCCGGCGCGCAGGCGATCGACCGGCAGCCGATCGGGGCCGTAGATGCCCGGCGCCCGCAGCACGATCGCATCCCCGCGCAGGGCGCGGACTTGCCGCTCGGCGTCGACCCGGCGCCGCGCCCGCGCCGTACCCGGCCGCAGCGGCTGCGTCTCCGTAGCCCAGGCCCCGCCGCAGTCGCCGTACACCCCGCTGGTACTGATGTAGACGACATACTCGGGCAGGCTCGGCAGCGCCGCCAGTGCGGTGGCCATGCGGGTGTCGGTCTCGCCCTCCCTGGGCGGGGGCGCGAAATAGAACAGCCGGTCGCAGGCCGGCAGCGCCGACAGGTCGCCGTCGAGATCGAGCGTGAGCGCGCGGGCGCCCACGGCCCGGACGCGGGCCGCGCTGGCCACACTGCGGACCACGCCGACGACCTCCTCGCCGGCGGCGACCGCACGCGCGGCGACCCGGACCCCGGTGTCGCCGCAGCCGATAATCAGGCTGGTCGCCATGCCAGCGCTCACGAACCGGTGTGCAGTTCCAGGCCCTGCCGGTAGGCCTGGCGGGCCTCTTCCTTCTCGTTGATCTCCTCGAACAGCCGGCCCAGCTCGAGCAGCGCATCCGGGCGCGACTGGCTCTTCTGGCTGGCCTCGAAGTAGCTCCTGGCGCGGCCCCAGAGGCGGTTGCGCAGGCACAGACGGCCCGCGACCAGCAGCAGCTCGGGCTCCTCGCCGTACTGCTTGAGCCAACCTTCCACGGTCTGCAGCTGGGCGGTTCGGTCGTGGCTCTTCAGATCGCCGAACAGCAGCACGAGCGACGGATTCCACTCGCGCTTGAGCACGTCGCGGATCGCATCGGCGGCCTGATCGTCGGCGTTCGCCGCCCGCAGGCACTCGACATAGCGCTCGACCATCGACGACTGACTGCGCAGGCGCTTGGGCACCCGTTTCCAGGCGGTGGTCAGCGCGATGCTGTCCTGGCCCTGACGCGCCAGCAGGTCGCCCCAGGCCGATACGCCCATGGCATCCACCCGCGCCGGCGGCATGTCACCGTGCTTGTAGAGCTGAGGCACGAGCGTGCGCAGTTGCTCGTAATCGCCCGCCGCATAGGCCTGCTCGGCGTAGAGTCGCAGCACGAGCGGATGCTGCGGCTCCATCTGGTACAGCCGCGACAGGCTGGCCATGGCCTCGGCCGTCTGGCCCTGCTCGATCTGCAGGCCGGCCTGGGTCATCAACACCGCGAGTTCGCTCACGCCACGCTGGGCGGCGGCCCGCTCCAGATAGCGATCGCGGTCGGCGACATGGCCCTGGCGCTGAGCGGCGCGGGCGGCGTTGAGATAGTTCAGCCCCGGCGCCTCGTTCTGATCGGCCAGACGCTTGAGTTCGCTCTCGGCCCGGCTCCAGCGACCTTCGGCGAGCCGCACGAGGCCGTCATAAAGCGAAGCGCGGGCCTTGCGCGCCCGGCGCCGGGCGAGACGCTCGCGTATCGCGCGCGGCATCAGCACCCCCGCCACGACCAGCCGCCACAGCGTGATCACCAGCCAGAGCGTGATCAGCAGCGCACCGGCGGCGAACAGCAGCGAGGTCTCGATCTGCCAGCCGCCGAAGGCGATGAGCAGGTAGCCCTGCTGATCCCGGAAGACCAGCGCGAGCACGATCCCCAGTATGAGGAAGACGAAGAAGATCAGCAGCAGGCGACGCATCACTGACTGCCCTCGCCGGCCTCGTCACCGGCGCTGTCGCCGCCGGCTTCGGCGTCCGCGCCGGCGGATGAATCCGAGGAGGAATCGGCTTCGTTCCCACCACGGTTTTCCATGACGTCGCGGAGCTGGGTCAGGCTCTTGGAGATGTCCGGCGGGTTCCAGTCGAGCTCCACGTTGCGCATCTGTTCGAGCTGATCGATCAGCCCGGAGACCGCCGAAGCGTCGGTGTCGTAGTACTCCTCGAGCCAGGATTTCGCCGACGCCAGGCTCTCGCGATAGCTCTCGGTGTTGCGCTCGAGCAGGGCGAGCTGGGCGCTGCGCAGCTGCAGCTGCAGATTCTGGCTGAGGAAGAAGACCTGGTCGGGCGGCAGCAGCGCCCGCTGGGTACCATCGGCGCGCCGGATCGTCAGCATGCCCGACAGCGCCTGCGACATGGAGTCCTTGAAGTGGGCCCAGCCCTGGGAGAAGTCGATGTCGTCGAGCGCGGCGATCCCGGTGGGGCCGTCGGACGATTCCGAATCGCCCGCCTCGGCCGACTCCGACTGATACTCCGTGGGCACATCGGCGGCCAGCGGCAGATCGGCGACGCGGTCCATCATCGAGGACAATTCCAGCGCCAGTCCCTCCACATCCGGATCGGGCAGCGCCTTGAGCGCGGCGATCTCGTCGACCACCGCCTCCCGGATCTCGAACAGGCTCGGATCGCTCATGCGACCGATGGCGTCGCTGGCCATCTCGAGCGCGGTGCGCGCGCCCTCGGGGTCGTTGTAGAGCTGCAGCCTACGGTTCGCGGCCTGCAGGAGCGACTCGATCTGACGCAGCGCCCAGCGGTTGCCGGTGCTGTCCTGACGCTCGGCCAGGCTGGCAATGCGCGACTGCGTGGCCTTCAGATTCTCGCTCACGCCTTCGAGATCGCCCGCCAGAGAATCGACCCGCTCGCGCGTCTGCCGCGTCTCTTCGCGCACCGAGCCGATGCGGTTGCCGAATTCGTCGAGCTTGGGCTCGACGATATCCTGGACGCTGGATTCCAGCCCTTTCTCGACCGTGCTCAGACGCGACTCTTGGGAAGCCAGCCGCTGTTGGCCCTGGTACCACACCCAGCCGGCCAGCACGAGGGCGATGGCGGCAACCACCAGGGCGACGATCGCGATGATCCGCGCCGTACCCCCGCTACCACCGCTGCTCGCACGGCCGGCTGCCGGACGCGCGGGCGTGCCGGCACCACCGGACGATGTGCCGGCCGTCGCCGCGGATGCGCCGGCACCGGCCGCCGCGGCCCCGGTCGAGGTCGTGTCTCCGGCGCTGCCTTTCGAGGCGTTCCTGTCGGGCGCGGTGCCGGTGGCCGGCGCACCGCGATCGGCCGCCGCCGTTTTGCCGGGCGACGATGCGCCCCCCGCTGCGGAGCTCGCCTTCGGCTTCGATTGACCGCCGGCGGTCGCCCCCTTGTCGGATGCGGGCGCCGCCTTGCCGCCGGACTTCGCGGACGCGCCCGAGCCGGCGGTGTTCGCCTTGCCGGCAGCGGTCCCGGCTGCGCCCTTGCCGGACTCAGACTTACCGGGCTCTGGTTTGCCGGGCTCTGGTTTGCCGGACGCTGCCTTATTGGGCTCCGCTTTAGCGGGCTCCGCTTTGCCGGGCTTCGACTGGCCGCTATCGGCGGTCGAACCGGACCCGCCGCGCGCACCGGCGCTCGGGTTATCGGCGGAGTCCTCGCCGCGGGCGCCCGAACCGGACTGGGCGTCTTTGCGCTTATCTTCGCTCATGGAATGCCGGATTCCCCCGATACCGTTGACCGCTATTGTCGATCGCCTCGCCAGACCCGCGCAAGCGCGGTCACCACTGCCTCGCCGCTCATGCGGTCGACGACGACGGGCGCGCGGGTCCAGCCCTGGCCTTGATCGGCCTGTTGTACCACACGCCTGCTCGGCGCCACCAACCGGAGCCGTGCCAGCGCCGCCCGGTGATCGTCGCCGGCCAGCGTCAGCAGATGCGCCAGCGCCTCGCCGCTGGTCACGACGACGGCGTCGGCGCGGTCCAGCAGCCGGGCCAGCCGCGCCGGCCCGATGTCGGCGCCCCGGCGACGATAGAGCGCAACCCGCGTCACGGCGGCACCGCGTGCGGCGAGCGTGTCCGCGAGCGCCGTGCGGCCCCCCTCGCCCGACAGCACCGCCGCGCGCTGGCCGTGGAGTGACGCGAGGCTCTCGAGCGCGAGCAGCCGCTCGCTGGTGAACGCGCCCGACGGTCGCGCCACCGGCCGGCCGCTGGCGGCTTCCAGCGCGTCGGCGCTGGCTGCGCCCACGCCGTAGAGCGTGCCTTGCGGCGCGAAATCCGGTTTGAGCCGCCACGCCGCATCCACGGCGTTGGTACTGGTGGCAAGGATCCGGTCGGCCGCCTCGGCCGCGATCAGGCCGGCGCGGGCCGCCTCGATGTCGGCCGGCGGTTCGATCGTGAGCAGCGGCTCGCGAAGCACCGTGGCGCCGGCGGCCTCGAGGGCGGCCGCCCAGCCTTCGGCCTGGTGCGCCGGCCGTGTCAGCCAGACCCGACAGCCGCTCAGCGGCGCGCGCATGCCCTAGCGTCCCGCGACGTGTCGCGACATGGCGTCCGAACGATGTGTCGTGACGGACGCGAGTCGGTCACGCGCCGCATCGGCGACTCGGGCCATGACCGCAGCGGGGGCCAGGGAATCGGAATCGCGCATCGAATCCGCCCCGCGGTGCACTAGGCGAGATCCGCGAGGATGCGGTCGGCGCCGGCGGCCAGCAGACGCTCGGCCAACGCCTGGCCGAGACCCGCCGCCTCGCCGGTGGGCCCCGAGATCTCGTCGCGCACCATCACGCTGCCGTCGGGCTTGCCCACGGCGGCGCGCAGCCACAGCGTGCTGCCGTCGTGCTCGGCGTGGGCGGCGATGGGCAGATGACAGCTGCCCTCCAGGCGCGCGTTGACCGCGCGTTCGGCGTCGACACGGATATGGGTGTATTCGTCGTCGAGGGCGGCGATCCGGCTCGCCGTGACCTCGTCGTCGGCGCGGATCTCGATGCCGAGCACGCCCTGGCCGATCGCCGGCAGGCTCTGCTCCGGGGTGAGCGCGCTGCGGATGCGCGCGGCCAGCTCGAGCCGTTCCAGACCCGCGCAGGCCAGCAGGATGGCGTCGTACTCGCCGGCGTCGAGCTTGGCCAGACGTGTCTGGACATTGCCGCGCAGGTTGGCGATCTCCAGATCGGGGCGCAGATGCTTGAGCATGGCCGCGCGCCGCAGGCTGGAGGTCCCGACCCGGGCGCCCGCGGGCAGGGCTTCGACCGAGTCGTGATCGTTGGAGACGAAGGCGTCCAGCGGACTGCCGGGCGCCAGCACCGTCGGCAGCGCGAAGCCGGGCGGCAGTTCCGCGGGCACGTCCTTCATCGAATGCACCGCCAGATCCGCCTCGCCGGCGGCGAGCGCCGCCTCGAGCTCCTTGAGAAACAGCCCCTTGCCACCGATCTCGGCCAACGGCCGATCGAGCACGCGATCCCCCTCGGTGCGGATGGGCAGCAGGACGACTTCGACCTCGGGCAGCGCGGTCTGGAGGCGCACCTGGACATGGCGGGCCTGCCAGAGCGCGAGCTCGGACTGACGGGTGGCGATGCGAAGCGTCTGCGTCATGGGGCGTTCCTCGGTGTGGGCGGACGGCTCAGGATTCGAGCAGGGTACGCACGTCGGCCAGCCGGCGGCGGCTGACCGGCACGCTGTCGGCCACGTGGCGCAGCGTGATGCGGGCACCGCCCTGGCCGTCGAAGCGCAGCCCGGTGATATGGCGACAGGCGACCAGCGCCTTGCGGTGGATGCGCATGAACGCCGGCGCCAATGACTGTTCCAGTGTCAGCAGCGACTGGTCGATGAGCATCTCGCCGGTGCGATGATAGACGGTGGTGTATTTGCGGTCGGCCCAGAAATACAGGATGTCGTCGACCGCCACGCGGTCGATGCCGTCACGCGTACGCGCGGTGACGTAACGCGGTGATGCCTCGCCGTCGCCGTGATCGGCGAGCGCGGCCAGCTGGGCCCGGCTCGGCCGCCGGGCACGCGCCAGCGCGGCGGCGAGATCGTCGCGGCGCACGGGCTTGAGCAGATAGCCGGCGGCATGGCTGTTGTGGGCCGACAGCGCGTGCTCGCTGTACGCGGTGACGAAGATCACCGCCGGTGGCAGCTCGGCTTCGGCCAGAATCCGCGCCACCGCGAGCCCGTCCATGCCCGGCATGTGCACGTCGAGCAGCACGGCGTCGGGCGCCTGTTCGCGCACGCAGCGCAGCGCCGTCTCGCCGTCGCCGGCCTCGGCGGCGACGCTGCAGTCGGAACAGTCGGCGAGCAGGCGGCGAAGCCGCTCGCGGGCGAGCGGCTCGTCGTCGACGATGACCACTTTCATCACGAGTCGGAACGGTCCTGGGGCAACTGCATGTCCACGATGAAACGCTGTTCGTCCCGGGCGATGTCGATGCGGGCCGTGTCGCCATAGCGTAACGCCAGTCGCCGGCGGATGTTGACCAGCGCCTGTCGGTTGCCGGGCGCGGCCGGCGCGTCGGCGGCCAGCGGATTGGTCACGCGCACCACCAGCATTCGCTCCCGCAGACCCGCGGCCACGCCGACCGTGCCGCCGGCCGGCAGGCGCGCCACCCCGTGTGCGATCGCGTTCTCGACCAGCGGCTGCACCGTCAGCGCCGGCAGGCGGCAGCCGCGCGCGGCCGGATCGATGTCGAAATCCAGGGTCAATCGCTCACCCAGGCGCAGCTGCTCGATGCGCGCATAGGCCTCGACCAGCACCAGCTCGTCGGCCAGCGTCACCACGTCCGGCGCGTCGTCGGCCAGGCGCGCGCGCAGCAGGGCCGCCAGATCCTCGAGTGCCCGCTCGGCCGCGGCCGGCCGGGCGGCGATCAGCGCGGCCACGCTGTTGAGGCTGTTGAAAAGAAAATGCGGCTCGATCCGCGCCTGCAGCGCCTCCAGGCGCGCCTGCACCTCCGCCCGGGCATGCTGCCGCCAGGCCGAGCGCAGCCAGAAATAGCGCAGGGCCAGCGCGGCGACCACGGCACAGATGCCCAGGCTGCGCGCGACGAACGCCAGATGACCGGCCGGGCCGAACAGCGGCGAAAAGCCGGCGTAGCGGCCGGCCACGAACGTGATCTCGGTGATCGCGAAGGTCACCGCCAGCAGGGTCAGATAGGCCAGCGCGACCACCCCGCGCGCATCCAGATGCCCGGCATGGCGGCGCACCAGACACAGCGCGGCGGCGCTGCAGATCCCGATCCACTGCAGATAGACCGACAGCAGCAGCAGCCGTCGCGGCAGCGCCGCCGGGTCGGCCTCGCCCAGAGCCAGCACCACCGCCACGGCCTCGCAGACCAGAAGCACGTGCAGCACGCGCGACCCGGTGCAGAAGTCCGGCAGGAATTCGACGGGTTCACGCGCGGCCTGCATGCACGCGAGTGTTCGACCCCGCCGGGCGAGCGTCAAGCCGGGCCCGGGCGCCCGGCGTTGCTATACTCGCGCGCCGGCACCCGCGGCAGAGCGAGACATCATGGGCAGCAGCGACAGTCATCAGACCTGGGGCGGACGGTTCTCCGAGGGCCCGGACGCCCGGGTCGCGGCCTTCACCGAGTCGGTATCCTTCGACGCCCGGCTGGCCGCCCACGACATCCGCGGCTCCATCGCCCATGCGCGCATGCTGGCACGCGTGGGCGTGCTGACCGACGCCGAGTTCGACGCCATCGCGGCCGGGCTCGAGGCCATCGGCGAACGCATCCGGGCGGGCGACTTCGTCTGGGACCCGGCCCTCGAGGACGTGCACATGAACATCGAGGCGCGCCTGACCGAGGACATCGGCGCGCTCGGCAAGAAGCTGCACACGGGCCGCAGCCGCAACGACCAGATCGCCACCGACATCCGCCTCTGGCTGCGTGACCGGCTCGACGCGCTGAGCGCGGAGGTGGCCCGGCTGCGCGCTGCGCTCGTCGATCTGGCCGAGCGCGAGGCCGACACCATCATGCCGGGCTTCACCCACATGCAGGTCGCCCAGCCGGTGACCTTCGGCCACCACATGCTGGCCTGGCAGGCCATGCTCGCCCGCGACAGCGAGCGGTTGGCCGAGGTCCGGGCGCGCGTGAACCGCCTGCCACTGGGCGCGGCCGCACTCGCCGGCACGACCTTTCCCATCGATCGCGAGATGGTCGCCGCGGAGCTCGGCTTCGACAGCGTGATCGACAACTCGCTGGATGCGGTCTCGGATCGCGACTTCGCCATCGAGTTCGTCTCCGCGGCCGCACTCGTGATGACGCATCTGTCGCGCTTCTCCGAAGAGCTGGTGCTCTGGATGAGCCCGGCCTTCGGTTTCGTCGATCTACCCGACCGCTACTGCACGGGCTCGTCGATCATGCCGCAGAAGAAAAACCCCGACGTGGCCGAGCTGGTCCGCGGCAAGACCGCCCGCGTCAACGGCCATCTGGTCTCGCTGCTCACGCTGATGAAGGGCCAGCCGCTGGCCTACAACCGCGACAATCAGGAGGACAAGGAGCCGATCTTCGATGTCGCCGACACCGTCATGGTCAGCGTGGCCCTCTATGCGGACATGATGCCGCACGTCACAGTTCACGCCGACACCTGTCGCGAGGCCGCCCGCCAGGGCTTCGCCACCGCCACGGATCTGGCCGATTATCTGGTGCGCCGGGGCGTGGCCTTCCGCGACGCCCACGAGATCGTGGGCCAGAGCGTCCAGCACGCGATCCGGGTCGGCTGCGACTTGGCCGAGCTCGATCTGGCCACACTGCAGGGGTTTTCAGATCACATCTGCGCCGACGTCTACGAGGTGCTCACCCTCGAGGGCTCCGTCGCCGCCCGCGATCACATCGGCGGCACCGCCCCGGCGCAGGTGCGCGCGGCCGCGGCCCGGGCCCGTCACACGCTCTGAGCACGACGGCTGCATCCCTGGAACACACACGCGGCGTACGAGTCCAACGAACATCGCTCCGACAACGGATAACCGTATGAAGCGCCGACTCTATTTCCTGCTGCCCGACATCGAGACCACCCAGCGCGTGGTCGACGATCTGCTGCTCGCACGCGTGACCGAGAACGACATGTACGTGGTCGCGCGCGAGGACGCCCAGACCCGCGACCTGCCGCAGGCCGGCGTCTCCCAGACCTCGGATCTGGCCGGATCGGCCGAACGCGGTGCGGCCGCGGGCGGCGTCACCGGGGTTCTGGCCGGCCTGGCCGCGATGGCGTTCCCGCCGGCCGGTATCGCCGTTGGCGGCGGCATGGTCGCCGCAACCGGCCTGGGTGGCGCCGGCTTCGGTGCCTGGGTCTCGAGCATGATCGGCATCCGCCACAACAACGCCAAGGTCGAGCAGTACGAGCAGGCCATCCGCGACGGCCGCGTGCTGATGATGGTCGACGTCGATGACGGCCGGGTGGACGAGATCCAGAACGTGGTCCGTGACAACCATCCCGACGCCCGCATCGAGGGCACCGATCCGCACAAGCCGGCTTTTCCGTAGACATCGGCCGCGGCGGCGCCCGGCCGGCAGCATACCGCCACCGGCCGGGCCCGTCGGCCCGTCGAGCTAGCGTTCGAACAGATCCCGCCGGGCGCGATAGAGCGCGGAGATGTCCTCCTCGCCGTAGCCGTCTTCGATCAGCTGCTCGTATTCCTCGCGCGTGGCCGCCGACAGCGGCAGGCTGCCGCCGTTTAGCTCGGCCATGTGCAGGCAGATGCCGAGATCCTTGTAGTGGTGCTTCATCTTGAAGCCCGGATCGAAGACATCGCGGACCATGGTCTTGCCACGGTGGTTGACGAACCAGTTGCCGGCCGCGCCGGAGCCGACCACATCCACCACCTTGTCCAGCGGCAGATCCAGCGCCGCGGCGAAGCGCATGCCTTCGCAGACGGCCTGATTGATACCGGCGCAGAGGATCTGGTTGACGGCCTTGGTCGCCTGGCCGCTGCCGACCCCGCCCATGTGGGTGATGCTCGCGCCCATGGCCTCCAGCACCGGCGTCGCGCGCTCGAAGACCGCCTCGTCGGCGCCGACCATGATCGAGAGCGTGCCCTTCTCGGCGCCCTCGGTGCCGCCGGAGACCGGCGCGTCCACGAAGGCCGCACCCTTGCGGGCCACGCGCTCGGCGGCCTCGCGGGCGGTGTCGCTGGCGACCGTCGAGCAGTCGATGACCACGTGCCGCTCGGTCAGACCGTCGACGATCGCGTCCACCATGGCGAGCACATCGGCGTCGGCACTCACGCAGAGCACGATCGCCTCGGCCTCGGCGGCGACATCCGCCGGGTCGGCGACGGCCTTGACGCCGTAGCTGTCCGCGAAAGCCTTGGCCTTTTCCGCGGTGCGGTTGTAGACGGCCGTCAGCAGCCCGGCCTTGTGGAGATTGGCGGCCATGCCGTGGCCCATGCCGCCGAGACCGATGAAAGCGGTGTTCATGTTGTGCCCCGCGTTGAAACGTGTCGGAAAACTAGAGGCCGATGATAGGCTCTTGTGCTGACGCGGCCAATCGACCCTTCGGATGACACTCACCCGCGGCCTGCGCCGCATTCTCTACGCGCTCGCCGCCCTCGCCGTCGTCATCGCCGCGGTGATCATTGGCGCGCCCCACGCGGCGCGCGCCTTGACGATCCATTATCTGTCGACCCAGGGGGTGACCGCGACCATCGACGCGGTCGACGTCAATCTGTTCACGGGCCGTATCGAGTATCGAAACGCCCGCGGCGAAACGGACGCCGGCGACGGCTTCGAGATCGGCCGGCTGGCGGTGTCGATCGACTATCCGCCGCTGTTATCCAAGCGGATCAGCCTGTCCCGGTTCGCCCTCGAGGAGGCCACGATCGACATCCGGCGGACCGCGGACAACAACCTACGCGTGGCCGGCGTGCCCGTGACGGGCGGCGGCAGCAGCGACGGAGGCGGCGGCTGGGGGTTCGCGCTGCACCGGCTCACGGTCGACGGCCTCGCCCTGCACTACCGGCAGCCGGAGATCGGCGACCAGCCGGCCATCGACCGCGAGATCGTGTTCGACCAGTCCGGCGCCCGCGACCTGGTGACCTGGCAGACCGACAATACGGTGTCGGTGGACGCCGACATGACGGTGGGCGAAGGCCGCATCGGCCTCGAGGGACGCGTGGTGCCGTTCGGCGACGAGCTCAGCGCGCAATTCGAGATCGAGACGAACGCTCTGCGGCTGGAGCTGCTGAGCCCGGTCGCCCGGCGCGGCGGCCTCAAGACCTTCACCGGCCGGCTCGACGCCGAGCAGCGCGTCGATCTGCGCTATCGGGCCGACAGCGGCCTCGACATGGACGTCGAAGGCGAGGCCGAATGGCGCGACTCGCGCCTGGCCCTGGGCGACGGGGTCACGGCGGCCAGTCGACAGGCCGATTGGTCGGGCCGGGTGACCATGCGCCTCATGCGGGCCGACGGCGAACCCGGCTCGATCGAGACCGACGGCCGGCTGGACACCGCCGATCTCGATCTGCAGGCCGGCGGCTCGAGCGGCCTCGAAGCGGACAGCGCCCACTGGCAGGGCAGCACGCGCACCACGCTGACCGCCGATGGCACCCGCGCGGGGCTCGACGGCACGCTCTCCGGGCAAAACATGAGCCTGACGTCCGGCAGCGACACCCGCCTGCACGCCGATCGCTTCGACAACCGCGGCACGACCCGCATCGACATGGCCACGGCCGAGGGCGCGCCCGGGCGCATCACCACCGACAGTGCCCTCGATGCCACCGGGCTGGATATCCGCGGCCCGGCCGGTTTCTCGCTACGCCAACCCCAAGCGCATTGGCAGGGGACGAGCACGACCACGTTCGCCGCCGCGGGCCCGCGCATCGAGACCGACGGCCGGCTGACGGCCGGTGAGTCCACGCTCTCGGCCAGCGGCGGGACGCGCGTCGAAAGCCCCGGCTTCGAATGGCAGGGCACCACCGCCACCACCCTCGCGGCGGAGGCGACCACCGTGGACAGCGACGGCCGCCTGCAGGCCGACGCACTCACCCTGGCCGTCGGCGACAGCCTGACCATCGACGGCACGAACCTCGACTGGCAAGGCACCACCCATACGGTCGCCGACAGCCAAGCAACGCGCGTCGAGACCGACGGCACGCTGTCCAGCGCGGACTTTGCCTTCCGCGTACCGGAAAGCGGCGATTTCACGGCTGCCACGCTCGACTGGCACGGCGACTTCTCGCTGGACATGGCCGCACTGACTGCTCGCCGGGCCCGGGGCCGCGTCATCGCGAGCGAGGCCCGCACGAGCATCGCCGGCGCCGACCTGGCCATCACGAGCCAGCGCATCGTCTTCAACGGCGAATACGCCGAGCAGCCCGTCGGCGACGCGCTGCGCCTGAGCGTGGACGGCGACGTCGACGGCCACGAGTTCGCGGTCATGAACACCGCCATCGACGCAGCCTGGGCGTCGATGCTGCAAGGCTACGCCAAGCGGCTGACGATTGACGGCCTCGACGACATCGCGCTCGAGTCGCTGGAGACCAGCGGCCTGCGCCTGCTCGGTGACACGAACACCGACGTGGCCGTGCTCGAGGCCGTCACCGGCACGGCCCGCCGATTCCGGCTGACCGATCTGACCCATTACCGGCTCGCCGATCTCGACATCAAGGAGACCGACATCCATCTGCGGCGGGACGACGGCGGCATGGGCGTGATCTCCGAATTCTTCGGCGGCGGCACGTCGGACGAAACCGGCGGCGACGGCGACCCCGAGGCCGGCGCGGACTCGGGCCCGGGCTCGACCTTCGCGCTCGATCATCTCGGCGTTTCGGGGCCGCGCATCCAGTTCCACGACGTCTCGGTGACGCCGGACGTCGCACTCAGCGGCGCCAATATCAACTTTGTGCTTGAGAACCTAGACACCGGCCAGACCGACAACCGCGCCCGCTACCGCCTGGCCCTGGACGTCGGCGCCTACGGCCACCTCGACAGCCGCGGCGAAGTCTCGCCGATGGGCCGCGGCGGACTCGACATGGAAGCGGATGCCTGGCTGCGCTCGCTCGCACTGCCCCCGCTGTCCGGCTACATGAACGCCGCGCTGGGTCGACGCATCGCCGGCGGCGTCGCCGACGGCACGCTCTCCATCGACGCCACGAACGGCGAACTCGATGGCAACCTGGACACCACGCTGGCCAATTTCCGGCTCGCCGAGGACGGCGGCCAGGCCACGGAGATCGCTTTCGGCATCGACATGGACACCGCGCTCGCGCTCGTGCGCGGCCAGGACGATCTCATCAACTTCGAGACCGCCATCCTGGGCGATGTCAGCAACCCCTACTTCTCGATCCGCAACCTCGTGCGCGAGGCGATTCTGGCCGGCCTGCGCACCGCTCTCACCAGCGATTACTCGCCGGTCGGACTGCTCAATCGCGCCAAGAACGCGATGATGGACCTGACGCGTTCGCTGGCCTCCCGGCCGGTGATCTTCGTGTCGGGCAAACACTACGTGCAGTCCGAGGACCGGCCCTATCTCGCACGCCTGGCCCAGGCCATGCGCGAGGATACGTCCATCGAACTGACCGTGACCGGGCACGCCGTACCGGGCGACCGTGACGGCATGGCACTTTTCCACGGCGAGGAGGTCGACGTGCAGAACGCGCTCGACCTGCGCGAACTGGCGCGCCTGCGCGGCGAGGCGGTGCGCGACTATCTGGCCGCGCGCAACGTCAACCCGGACCGCATCACCACCCGCGAACCGGTGGTCGAACGCAGCGAAGAGGCCCGACCACGGGCGACCTTCACGATCTCCGGCAACTAGCCCGGATATTGCACCAAACAGAACGGCGAAGCCGGTATAATCTCTTTAGTAACAACCAATTACTTAA
>NZ_AYKF01000118.1 GCF_003732545.1 Salinisphaera orenii subsp. halophila YIM 95161
CCACGCCCGCGCCCTGGCCATCGAGCCCGCCGATGCCTCGCGCGAGCGCAGCGCCCGCGTGACCCTGCGTTTCGCCGACCGCCCCGAACGCCATCTGGACGTCATCCAGCGCACCCCGGAGCTCGTGCTGCGCGACCCGCAGCGCGGCATCGATTATCACTTGGCGGCCAACCAGGCCGAGCCGCTGCTGGAGATGCGTCACCCCGACACGCTCGGCCGCTCCCGCGCCGGGGCACTGCAGCCCTCGGCGATCCCGCTGAATCCCGATGCGGACGGGCAATGACATAATAGGGCGATGCCCGAACTTCCCGAGGTCGAGACCACGCGGGCCGGCATCGAGCCCCATGTGCGCGGCGCCCGCGTGCGCACGGTCGTGGTGCGCCAGCCGCAGCTGCGCTGGCCGGTCTCGCCCGAACTGACCGCCGAACTGCCCGGTCAGCGGATCGAGGCCGTCCGGCGGCGCGCCAAGTATCTCCTGTTCGCAGCCGAGCGCGGCCACGTCTGCCTGCATCTGGGAATGTCGGGACGGCTGCGGGTGGTTCCGGCGGACACGCCACCCGGCGCCCACGACCACGTCGACATCACGCTCGACACCGGGCAGGCGATACGCTTCAACGATGCACGCCGGTTCGGCTCGGTGTTCTGGCTGCGCGGCGACCCCGAGGCCTTCAGCCTGCTCGCGAAGCTGGGGCCGGAGCCGCTGTCGGAAGCCTTCGACGGCGACGGACTGCATGCCCGCTCGCGCGGGCGCCGGGCGCCGGTCAAGGCGTTCATCATGGACAGCGCGACCGTGGTGGGCGTGGGCAACATCTATGCGAGCGAGGCGCTGCACGCGGCCGGCATTCATCCGCGCCGCGCCGCCGGGCGCATCGGCCTCGGCCGCTACCGACGCCTGGCCGAGGCGATCCGGACAGTGCTGGCCGGGGCGATCGCGGTCGGCGGCACGACCCTGCGCGACTATATCGGCGTGGACGGCGACACCGGCTATTTCCAGTTGCGGCTGGCGGTCTATGACAAGGCCGGCCAGGCCTGCCCGCGCGGCTGCGGGCCGATACGCCGCGAAATCATCGGCCAGCGCGCGACCTTCTTCTGTCCGGTCTGCCAGCGGTGAAACCGAAACCGCCCGAATCCCCTATCATGGGGCCATGCGTTACTCGGCTCTCATCGCAGTACTGGTGGCCACGGCCGGCTTCGGCTATCTGACCCTCGGCCTGCCGCGCTATTTCGGGCTGTTTTTCATCATCAGCGCGATCTTTGCGGTCATCGGCCTGCGTGACCTGTTCCAGTCCAACCACGCACTGCTTCGCAACTATCCGCTGCTGGCGCATTTTCGCTGGGCGATCGAATCGATCCGTCCGGAGATTCGCCAGTATCTGCTGGAATCGGACACCGAGGCCGCGCCGTTCTCGCGCGAACAACGTTCACAGGTCTATCAGCGGGCCAAGAACGTCAACGACGCGGACCCGTTCGGCACCGAGCAGAACGTCTACGCCGAGGGCTACGAGTGGCTGGTGCATTCGATCGCCGCCAAACAGCCGAGCGAGACCCCGCCGCGGGTGCGCGTCGGCGGCCCCGACTGTACCCAGCCCTACGAAGCGTCGCTGCTCAACATCTCCGCGATGAGCTTCGGCTCGCTGTCGGCCAACGCCATCCAGGCGCTCAACGGCGGCGCCGCGCGGGGCGGCTTCGCCCACGACACCGGCGAGGGCTCGATCTCGCGTCACCACAAGGAATTCGGCGGCGACCTGATCTGGGAGATCGGCAGCGGCTACTTCGGCTGCCGGCGCGAGGACGGCGGTTTCGACCGCGAGCAGTTCGTCGAGCGCGCCGCCGACGATCAGGTGAAGATGATCGAGCTCAAGCTGTCTCAGGGCGCCAAGCCCGGGCACGGCGGCGTGCTGCCGGGCAACAAGGTCACCCCCGAGATCGCCGAGGCCCGCGGCATCCCGGTGGGCCAGACCTGCGTCTCGCCGGCGGCGCACAGCGCCTTCTCCACCCCGGTGGAGATGATGGAATTCATCGCCGATCTGCGCGAGGGCGCGGGCGGCAAGCCGGTGGGTTTCAAGCTGTGCATCGGCCACGGCTGGCAGTTCATGTCGCTGGCCAAGGCCATGCTCAAGACCGGCATCACGCCCGATTTCATCGTCATCGACGGCGCCGAGGGCGGCACCGGGGCCGCGCCGCTGGAACTGGTCGACAACGTCGGCACGCCGCTGCGCGAGGGCCTGGTGTGGGCCCACAACACGCTGGTGGGCGCGGGGCTGCGCGAGCACATCCGGCTCGGCGCCTCCGGCAAGATCACCTCCGGTTTCAAGATGGCCGCCAACATGGCCCTGGGCGCGGACTGGTGCAACTCGGCGCGCGGCTTCATGTTCGCGGTCGGCTGCGTGCAGTCCGAGTCCTGCCACACCGACCGCTGCCCCACCGGCGTGGCCACGCAGAACAAGTGGCGCCAGCGCGCCGTGGTGGTGCCGGACAAGGCCGAACGCGTCTATCATTTCCACAAGCGCACGGTCGCGGCCATGCAGGAAGTGGTCGCCACCGTCGGTCTGGATCATCCCGGCCAGCTGCGTCCCGAGCATCTGTGCCGGCGCACCAGCGACCGCGAGATCCAGAACGCCGACCAGGTCTATCGCTTTCTGCACACCGGCGCGCTGCTCAACGCCACCGGCCAGGGCCGCTACGAACAGGCCTGGCAGATGGCCCAGTCCGGCAGTTTCCTGCCCAAGCGCTAGGGCGCACGGAGACACGTGATGAAATTCCGCCTGCCCCGCCGCCCGCCGGCGGCTCCTGAAACCACCGCGGACATGCGCGGCTACGCCAACCAGTACTCGAACACGCGGTTCTGGACGAAGCTGTCCAACGTCGCCCGCCGTGCCGGCTACGAGGTGTTGGAAAAGGCCCTGTGGCTGCACTACGCCGCCCAGCGCCCGGACACCCCGGCCTGGGCGCGCACCACCGCCTACGGCGCCCTCGGCTATTTCATCCTGCCGTTCGACGCCATTCCCGACTGGCTGTTCGGCATCGGCCTGACCGACGACCTGGGCGCGCTCACGCTGGCCGTGGCCACGCTCGCCCAGTACATCGACGCGGACGTCCGGCGGCGCACCACGCGCAAGCTGGACGCCTGGTTCGGCCGGCCGGACCACCGCCAGCCGCTGCGGCCGGTGGACTGACGTGGGCACGCCGGATTTCTCCGGGCGAACGGTCCTGGTCACCGGCGCCTCCGCCGGCGTCGGCCGGGCGAGCGCGCGCGCCTTCGCAGCGGCGGGCGCACACGTGGTCTGCGCCGCCCGCGGCCGCGAGCGGCTGGCCGCCGTCGCGGCCGAAGTGGGCGGCACCGCGATCGTGGCGGACGTATCGCACCCCGAGGACTGTCGACGCCTGGTCGAAGAGACCCTGGCCGCCGGCGGCGGGCTCGATGTGCTCGTCAACAACGCCGGCTGCCACCACCGCGGACCCGTCGCACAGCGCAGCGCCGAGGAACTGGGGGCGATGGTCGATGCCAACCTGCGGGCGCCGATCGTGCTCACGCGCCTCGCGCTCGACGCGCTGCGGGCCTCGCCGGCCGGCGCGGTGGTCAACGTCGCCTCCATCGCCGGCCAGATGCCGCTGGCCGGCAGTGCGACCTATTCCGCGACCAAGTTCGGCCTGCGGGCGTTCACCCGCGCCCTGGCCGAAGAACTCGCCGACACCGGCGTGCACGTCAGCGCAGTCTCGCCGGGGCCGATCGCCACCGATTTCATCCTCGCCGACATCGACGCGGTCTCGGACATCACCTTCTCGCAGACGATGAGCACGCCCGAGCAGATCGCCGATCTCATCCTGGCCTGTGCCGCCGACGGCCGGGTCGAACGCAGCCGGCCCGTCTCGGGGCGCGTGATGGCGACCGCCGGCTATCTGTTCCCGGCGCTGCCGCGACTGCTGCGCCCGCTGCTCGCCGCACGCGGGCGGCGTGCGAAGGCGCGCTACCGGCGCGCCGGCTCGGAGCCTCGGTAAAAACACTGACTTGCGCGCGTCACCGACCGCGCGCAGAGTGGCCGGCCAACTCCAACGACAAGGAATCGCATGGGTATCATCGCGTGGATCATCTTCGGGCTGATCGCCGGCGCCGTAGCCAAGCTGCTGATGCCGGGCGACGATCCGGGCGGCATCATCGTCACCATCGTCATCGGCATCCTCGGTGCCGTGGTGGGCGGTTTCATCGCCACCGCGCTGGGTTTCGGTGCGGTATCCGGGTTCAATCTGGGCAGTTTCGTGATCGCCGTGCTCGGCGCCATCCTGCTGCTATGGCTGTATCGCGTGGCCAAGTCGCGCTGATCGCCCCCGGATCGAGCGCACGCGGGCCGGCGTACACTGTACGTCGGCCTTTTTCATGGGCGGCATCAGACCGCCGCACGAATGCGCTGTACCTTCGAGCCGCCGCCCGCCGCGAACCGTATCGCCCGCTCCGAGCCGCGGGGCAACGCGCCCGGACCGGGGCCTGAGCGCGAACGCACACATCGGCCCCGGGCGGACACGCCGCCGCAGCAGACGGCCATGCGGCGCTGACCATGGATCTCGTCTGGCTGACTCTAGCGCTGATCGGGCTGACCGGCATCGCGCTGCTCGGCCGCTGCGGGCTGCGTCTGAGACAGCGCCGCCGGCTGGCCGCCGCCCGCTCAGGCCTGGGCGGCGGATTCTGCCTGGCGCTGGCCGGGCTGGCCCTGGCCGTCGGCGCCAATCTCTACACCTATCAACGACTCAGCCACGAGCGTCCGGTGGCCCGCCTCCACTTCACCCAGCTGGAGACCCAGCGCTTTCGCGTACGCATCGAGCCCGCGAGCGGGCCATCCCGCCGCTTCGAACTCGCCGGCGATCAATGGCAGCTGGACGCCCGTGTGCTGAAATGGCGGCCGCTGGCGAATCTGCTCGGCTTCGACGCGCTCTATCGGCTCGAGCGCCTGTCCGGACGCTATGCGCGGGCCACCGCGGAGGCCGAGGCGCCGCGCACGGTCCATGCGCTCGCGGACCGCGGGCCCGGCCTCGGCGTGGCCGCACTCGCGCGCCGGCTGCCGCGCTGGACCGGGCTGGCCGACGCGGCCTACGGCAGCGCCACCTATCTGCCGATGGCCGACGGCGCGACCTACGCCGTGACGCTCACCCAGAGCGGACTCGTGGCGCGCCCGGTCAACCCGGCGGCGAAGCGGGCGACGCGCCACTGGTAGCGCTGGCCATGCGCGCGTAGGCGCCGGTGACGTGGGCCACGAGGGTGTCGAAGTCACCCGAGAACAGCTCCACCCGGCAGTTCACGCTGCGCCGACCGCAGCGCAGGATATGCGCCCGCGCCAGAATGTCCGCGGCCCGCGGCCGGCGCAGGAAATCGATCTGGAAATGGCTCGTCACCGCGTATTCGCCTTCGGGCACGTGCGCCAGGATGACCGCATACATCGCCGCATCCGCGGCCGTCATCAGCACCGGCCCGGAAACGGTGTCGCCCAGCCGGGTCATGCCCTCGGCGTAGGGCAGGCGGACATCGACGTGGTGGGCACCGACGGCGTCCACCTCGAAGTGCGGCTGGGTGGCCACGCCGACATTGCGGCGGATGATGGCCTGTACCTCGGCGGCGCTGTGCAGCGTCATGTGTCGTCCCCGTGTCGACGCGATCCGTTCGGCACCGATTCTAGAGCCTGTCGACGACAAGGGAAGGCGTGCCGGCCTCGCACGCCGGCCCGCCGCGGTTCGGCACGGGCGTCGTTCCGGGCGCGTCCGATCGGCCCATCGAGACGCGAGCCGGGCGCTAGCCGAGCATGCCGGCCAACCCGTCCCAGGCGAGCTTGAGCGCCAGCACGACCAGAATCGCGCGGCAGAGCTGGCGGAAACGACGCTCCGAGACGTATCGCACGAGCCGGCGTCCGATCACCGCGCCGAGCGCCGCGGCCACCACCATCGGCACCAGCAGATCGAGCCGCGCGAGCACGTTGAAGCCGTTGGCCGAGAAGGCGGCGATCTTGAGCGCGTGCCCCAGCATCTGCGCCACGGCCATCGTGGCGATGATCTCCTCCCGGCGCCAGTCGTCGCGCAGGAAAAACGGCGCCACCAGCACGCCCACGCCGCCGACCACCGGCCCGCTCACACCCGCGATCGCGCCGGCGACCAGCAGCCCGACCCGGCCGTGCATGCGCAGATGCGCCGCCCAGCCCGGCCAGCTCGTGGCGAGAATGAACAGGCCGAGCAGCAGCCGGATCCAGTCGGGATCCGCCGCCACCACCCAGGGCGCCACCAGGAAGGGTCCGGGCGCGGCGGTGAGCATGAACAGCCCCAGCGCAGACCAGCGGATGTGGCGGCCGTAAACGAGACTGCGCGAGGCGTTCGACGACAGCTGCACCCCGGCGTGCAGCGGCAGTGCCAGCGCCGGCGCCATGCCGGTGGCGAACAGCAGGCCGATGAGAATGGCGCCCCCACCCATGCCGGCCATGCCCGAGAGCACGGCGGTGGCCAGCGCGGCGATGGTGAGCAGGAGGACGGCCACGGCACCCCGGCATGCGGCCGACGCGGCGCTGCCGGCCAAAACGCCATTGTTTCACGCCGCCGCGCTCAGCGCTGCCAGGCGTGATAGCGCGCCAGCCACGGAAACACCCACGCCGGCGCGTGCGCCTTCTTCCATTCGCTGGCGGCGAAGCGGTTGGCCTCGGCCAGCGTCGGATAGGGATGGATGGTCGCCAGCATCTTGTTCAGGCCGATGCCGTGTTTCATCGCGGCGACGAACTCGATGATCAGCTCGCCGGCCGCCTCGCCGACAATGGTCGCCCCAAGAATGCGGTCCTTGCCGGGCACGGTGAGGACCTTGACCACCCCGTGCGCGGCGGATTCGGCGATCGCGCGGTCGAGTTCGCCCATGTCGTAGCGGGTGACTTCGTAGTCGATCGACGCGCGCCGCGCGCTGTCCTCGTTGTGGCCGACATGCGCGACCTGCGGGTCCGTGAAGGTGCACCAGGGCAGCGTGCTGTAATCCACCGCGAAACGCTTGAAGCGCCCGAACAGCGCGTTGACGGTGGCGTGCCAGGCCTCGTGCGAGGCCGCATGGGTAAGCTGGTAGCCGCCGATGGCATCGCCGCAGGCATAGACCGTGGGCACCGCGGTCTGCAGGCGTGCGTCGACGGGGATGCGCCCGTCGCGGGCGATGCCGAGCGCTTCCAGGCCCATGCCTTCGGTGCGCGCGCGCCGGCCCACCGCCACGAGCACCCGATCGCAGGCGACCACGGCCTCGCCGGCGGCCGTGCGACAGGTCAGCCGCACGCCATCGGCGCCCGCCGCCACGTCGATGACCTCATGGCCGGTGCGGATCGTGACCCCTTCCGCGGCGAATATCTCGTCGAGCGTCGCCGCGATATCGGCGTCCTCGACGGAGAGGATGCGCGCGCCCTGCTCGATCAGGGTGACCTCGCTGCCCAGGCGGGCGAAGGCCTGGGCCATTTCGCAGCCGATCGGCCCCGCGCCGAGCACGGCCAGACGCGGCGGCAGCTCATCGAGGTCCCAGAGATTGTCGGAGGTGAGATAGTCGATCGCCGCCAGCCCCGGGATCGGCGGCACGAAGGGCACCGCGCCGGTGGCGAGCACGATATGGCGCGCGGTGAGGCGCGAGCCGTCGTCGGTTTCCACCGTCCACGGATCGACCAGGCGCGCACCGGACTGGATACAGTCCACGCCCAGCGACTCGTAGCGCTCGACCGAATCGTGCGGGGCGATGGTCGCGATCACCGACTTCACCCGCGCCATCACGTCGGCAAAGGAGAATTCCGCGCTCGCCGTGTGGATGCCGTAGCGCGCGCTGTGGCGGATTTCGTGCATGAGCCGCGCGGTGCGGATGAGCGCCTTGGAGGGCACGCAGCCGGTGTTCAGGCAGTCGCCGCCCATGCGATTGCGTTCGATGAGCGTGACGCGCGCCTTGACCGTGGCCGCGATCAGCGCCGCCACCAGACCGGCCGAGCCCGCGCCGATGACGATCAGGTTGCGGTCGAAATGCTTCGGGCGCCGGTGTCCACGCAGCGCCTTGCGCGCGGCGATCATGTCCAGGACCTTGCGCGCGAGCAGCGGAAACACGCCGAGCAGCACGAAGGAGGCGATCAACCCCGGCGAGAGCACACCCGAAAGCGACTCGATCTGGCCGAGCTGGGTCCCGGCGTTCACGTACACCAGCGTGCCGGGCAGCATGCCGGCCTGGCTGACCAGATAGAAGGTGCGCACCGTCATCGGCGTGAGCGCCATCGCCAGGTTGATGACGAAGAAGGGAAACACCGGCACCAGCCGCAGCGCGAACAGATAGAAGGCGCCGTCGCGTTCCACGCCGCGATTGATCGTCTCCAGCCGGCGTCCGAAGCGGCGCTGCACCGGCGTCCGCAGCACGAAGCGGGCGATCACGAAGGCCAGGCTCGCGCCGATCGCCGAGGCGAACGAGACCAGCAGGGTGCCCTCGGCCAGTCCGAACAGCGCCCCGCCGGCCAGCGTCATCACGGCCGCCCCGGGTATGGACAGAGCGGTTACGGCGACATAGACGCCGAAGAAGCCGCCCGCCGCCAGCCAGGGATGGGCCGCGACCCAGGCCTCCACCGCGCCGCGCTGGGCCTCGAAGCAGGCCAGACGCAGAAGTCCATCGCTGCAGGCGCCGCCGATGTAGCGGCCCGGTTCGAAGACGAAGTAGCCGATGACGAGCGCGACGCCCGCCAGCGCGACCATACAACGGGTTGCATTCATCGGCCCGGCCTCCCGAATCGGGGCTGATGTCGAGTCCTCGCGTGACCGACTGCGGAGTCTACGCCGCCGTGCGGCCCGCGGTTGCATCGTCGGCGCGGTGCGGGCCTTCTGTTAGAATCCGGCCTCCTTTTTCCCGCGCGCCCGCGCGCCATTCCGGCCTCGCCATGATGTACGAAACCGACAATCTCCGTATTACGGGCACCCAGAAGATGGTCTCCTCGCAGGATCTGCAGCAGGAGTATCCCGTGACCGAGACCGCCTCGGAGACCGTGCACGATTCGCGCGAGGCGATCCAGGACATTCTGCACGGCCGGGACGACCGCCTGCTGGTCGTGGTCGGCCCCTGTTCGATCCACGACGTCGACGCCGCGCTCGAGTACGCGCGTCGGCTGGCCGGCGCGCGCGAGCGCTTCGGCAACGAGCTGATGATCGTGATGCGGGTCTACTTCGAGAAGCCGCGAACCACGGTCGGCTGGAAGGGCCTGATCAACGACCCGGATCTGGACGATTCCTACAAGATCAACAAGGGCATCCGTCAGGCGCGCGAGCTGCTGTGGCGCCTGGCCGAGGACGGCGTGCCGGCCGGGGTGGAATTCCTCGATCTGACCACGCCGCAGTATCTGGCGGATCTGGTGTCCTGGGGCGCGATCGGCGCACGCACCACCGAATCGCAGGGCCACCGTGAGCTGGCTTCCGGCCTGTCCTGCCCGGTCGGCTTCAAGAACGGCACCGGCGGCGCGATCAAGATCGCGGTCGATGCGGTGGGCGCGGCCCATCATCCGCACCATTTCCTGTCGCTGACCAAGCCGGGCGAATGGGCGATCTTCGCCACCGAGGGCAACCGCGACACCCACATCATCCTGCGGGGCGGCACGAACGGTCCCAACTACGACGCGGATTCGGTCGCCGCCGCGGTGGCGCTGCTGGAGCAGGCCCAGCTGCCCGGCCGGCTGATGATCGATTTCTCGCACGCCAACAGCCGCAAGCAGCACAAGAAGCAGCTCGAGGTCGGTGACGACGTGGCCGGCCAGATTTCGGCCGGCAGCCGCGCCATCTTCGGCGTGATGATCGAATCCCACCTGAAGGAGGGCAACCAGAAGCTGGTGCCGGGCGTGACGCCCGAATACGGCGTTTCCATAACCGATGCCTGCCTGCACTGGGAGGACACCGAGAAGCTGCTGGCCCAGCTCGCCGACGCGGTGGCCGAACGCCGCGACCTGAAAAGCGACGACTGACCGCGGCGCTCGACGAGCCGCCGAAAAAGGACCATCGAAAAAGCCGCCCACGGGCGGCTTTTTCGATGGCGTCGCCGCTGGCTACCAGTACGGCCCCGGCAGCAGAGCCGCCAGCACCCGACCCGGTATGTTGGGCTTCTCGTCGGCCTCGCGGCGCGCCGCGTAGCCGCGGGAGGCCTTCGACGACGGGAACATGTGAAACGCCTTGTGCAGCACGAAGTCGTTGACCTTCGGCCAGAGCGCATAGCTGACCTGGGCGGTGGTCCCCAGCGGCGAGGCGATGCGCTTGGGCTTTTCCAGCACCGCGGACACCACCATGTCGCCCGCCTGTTCCGGCGTCAGGGTGGGCACGTAGTCGTAAAGCTTGGTCGGCGCGATCATGGGCGTGCGCACCAGCGGCATGTAGATGGTGGTGAGATCGATGTTGCGCGACCCCACCTCCGGCGACAGACAGCGCGAGAACGCATCCAGCGCCGACTTCGAGGCGACGTAGGCCGAGAACCGCGGCACGTTGGTCAGACAGCCGATCGACGAGATGTTGATGATGTGGCCGCTGCGGCGCTTGGCCATCGACGGCAGAAAATTGAAGATCATCCGGATCGCGCCGAAGTAGTTCAGCTGCATCGTGCGTTCGTAGTCGTGGAACCGGTTGAGCGACTCGAACACCGAGCGACGGATGGAATGACCCGCGTTGTTGATCAGGATATCGACGTGATGGTGGTCGGCCAGAATCTGCTTCGTGCACACATCGATCGCCTCCATCTTGTTGAGATCGCAGGGGTAGGCGTAGGCCTCGCCGCCGATGCGCTCGACGATGGCGCGGGTCTCCTCCAGCTTGCTCGGCGTGCGGGCGACCATGCACACCTTGGCGCCGGCGCGCGCGAGCTTCTTCGAGGTCATGAAGCCGATGCCGCTGGAGGCTCCGGTGATCACGACCACCTTGCCGCGGATGCGCCGGGTCAGCTCCTCGGGGACGTCGATGTCGCAGTCCATATGCAGCTCCCAGTAACGCCAGAGCGTCTCGGCGTAGTCCTCGAGCCGCGGACAGTGGATGCCGCTGCCGGCCAGGGCGGCGCGCGTGTTGACGTCGTCGAACACCGCCCGATTGTTGACGTAGCCCAGGATCGAGAGCGGCACGCCCAGCGCCTTCGAGACGCGCCGCTCCAGCCAGCCGGCCATCGGCAGCCGGGAGGCCAGCCGCTTGACCTGGTGCTCGATCGAGGCCGGCCACTCGTGCGTGGGCAGATTGCGCACGATGTCCGGCCCGTGGGCGGCGCGCAGAAAGATGCGCAGCATCTCGCCCGCGGTCGGCGGATCGTCCTGGATCAAAAAGAAGGCGCGATTGTCCTGATTGCGCTTGTGCGCGATGTGCACCATCGCATCGACGACATAGTCGACCGGCGCCACCGGCATCTGCCCGCCCTCGATCCCGAGCAGCGGCAGCCACTTCGGCACGTGGTCGCGCACCCGCTTGATGGTGCGGAAGAAATAGTAGGGCCCGTCGACCTTGTCCATCGCCCCGGTCTCGGAATGGCCCACGACCATCCCGGGCCGGTAGATCCGCCACGGCACCGCCGCCTGCTCGCGCACCACGGCTTCGGACTGGAACTTGGTGCGGTAGTAGGGATGCGTGACCGTCTGGCCCTCGTCGAACATTCGATCCGAGAACACGCCCTCGTAGTCGGCACCGGCGACCGCCACCGACGAGACGTGATGAAAGCACGGTTTGCGCCCCGATTCGTTCGCCAACGTGTTCGCCAGCGCCACGATGTGCGCCGTGCCCTGGTTGTTCACGCGGTCGGCCTGGGCGTCCGACATGTCCATGTCGTAGACCGCCGCGAGATGGAATACATGGTCGATCTGGCCGGCCAGATGCGCGCGTGCCGCGTCGTCGATCACGCCCTCCCGGGTGATGTCGCCCCAGACCGGCGCCAGGCGCTCCTCGCTGACGTTCATGCGTTGCTGCAGCGCCGCGAAGCGATCCGCGCTGGTGCGCCGCATGAGCACGTAGACGGTCGCATTGCGGCGCTCGAGCAGCCTCTCGATGAGAAAACGCCCGATGAAGCCGGTCGCGCCGGTGACCAGATATTTCATTGAGTCCGTGCCCTGTCCGTTCCGAATATCCGGGGCGGAGACCGACCCCGCCGTATCGCACGCCAGACGTTAAACCCTGCGGTGGCAGACGCGCCACTGCCGTGACCGTTAGGATAACGCCTGAACGTCACCATCATGCGCCGTACACGGCCATTCGGGGAGCCTCATGAGCGACACCATATTCTCGAAGATCATCAACCGCGAGATCGATGCGGACATCGTCCACGAGGACGACCAGTGCCTGGCCTTTCGGGACGTCAATCCGCAGGCGCCGATGCACATCCTGGTGATCCCGAAAAAGCCCATCGACATGCTCGCCAACGCCGAGGACGGCGATCAGGCGCTGCTCGGCCATCTGATGCTCACGGCACGCCGCATCGCCGCCGATGAAGGCTACAGCGACGCCTTCCGGCTGGTGATGAACAACGGTGAGGCGGTCGGCCAGAGCGTCTTCCATCTGCATCTGCACGTCCTCGGCGGTCGCGATTTCGCCTGGCCGCCCGGCTGAATCACGGCCCTTGCCGCAGCCTCATCCGCCCCCATCGTCTACCATGCAGCCTGGCTTGGGGCGCCGGCACGCGCTATGATGCCCGGCTGTTCCGGCGCGTCGCGCCGTATCGTTTCGACCGGACAAGCATTTCATGAGCACCGTTGCCAAGAGCCAGAGCGCCGATGGCCGTTCCGCTGCCACCCGCAGCGGCCGCGCCGCCGGCCCGCAGATCGAGGATGTCCAGGGCCGGGCCGACGCCCGCAGACTGGCGATCAACAAGGTCGGCATCTGCGACATTCGGCATCCGGTCTCGATCGCCCAGCGCGTGGGCGGGCATCAGAGTACGGTCGCCACCTTCGGCATGTACGTGAACCTGCCCCACCACTTCAAGGGCACGCACATGTCGCGCTTCGTGCAGATTCTGAACGCGCACGAGCACCAGATCACGGTGGACTCGTTCAAGTGCATGCTCGGCGAGATGACCGAACGGCTCGAGGCCGACAACGGCCACATCGAGATGTCGTTCCCCTACTTCATCGACAAGTTCGCGCCGGTCACGGGTGAAAAGGGCGTGATGGACTACGAGGTCACCTTCCTCGGCGACCAGCGCGGCGACAAGATCGACCTCTACGTCGAAGTCGCGGTCCCGGTGACCACCCTGTGCCCCTGCTCCAAGGACATCTCCGACTACGGCGCCCACAACCAGCGCTCGCTGGTCACTCTGCGCGTGCGCGCCGAGAAGTTCTTCTGGCTGGAAGAGCTCATCGACATCGCCGAATCGGAGGCCTCCTCCGAGCTCTACGGCATCCTCAAGCGCGTGGACGAAAAGGCCGTCACCGAGCGCGCCTACGAGAATCCGAAGTTCGTCGAGGACGTGGTGCGCGACATCGCCACCCGCCTGAACGCCGACGAGCGCTTCCGGCACTATCGGGTGGCTTCGGAGAACTTTGAATCGATCCACAACCATTCGGCCTACGCGCTCATCGAGCACGACAAGGACGCGCCCGCCGAGTGACGCCGACGACCGGATTCAAAGTCCGGCGCGATCCAGCGAACGCATCCCGCGGC
>NZ_AYKF01000119.1 GCF_003732545.1 Salinisphaera orenii subsp. halophila YIM 95161
TATAGTCGCCGCATCAAACGAGTCGAAGGACGCATGAGTCTACATATCGTCGTCCTTGCCGCCGGCAAGGGCAAACGCATGAATTCGGCGCTGCCCAAGGTGCTGCAGCCGCTGGGCGATCGGCCGCTGCTCAAGCATGTGGTGGAGTCAGCCCAGGCGCTGGACCCGGCGCGCATCCACGTGGTCTACGGTCACGGCGCCGAGCAGGTCCAGTCCGCGCTCGGCTATCTCGACGTGGACTGGGACTTCCAGGCGCAGCAGCTGGGGACCGGGCACGCGGTCATGCAGGCGATCGACGCCGTGCCCGACGACGCCCGCGTGCTGGTGCTCTACGGCGACGTGCCGCTGATCCGCCCGGGCACGCTCTCGCATCTCGTCGAGACCGCGGGCACCGACAACCTCGCCCTGCTGACCGTGCTGCTGGATGATCCCGCCGGCTATGGCCGGATCAAGCGCGACGACGACAACCGCGTGGTCGGCATCGTCGAGGACAAGGACGCCAGCGCCGACGAGCGCCACATCCGCGAGGTCAACACCGGGCTGATGTGCGCGCAGGCGCGCCATCTGCGGGACTGGCTGTCGCGGCTGACCAACGACAACACCCAGGGCGAGTATTACCTCACGGACTGCATCGCCATGGCCGCGGCCGACGGCGTACCGGTCGTGGCCGGCCAGGCCGGCAGTGTGGCCGAGACCCAGGGCATCAACGACAAGCGCGATCTGGCCTGCGCGGAGCGCATGCTCCAGCGGCGCCAGGCCGACACGCTGATGGCGGCGGGACTCACGCTGCGCGATCCGGAACGCTTCGACCTGCGCGGTACGCTCCATGCGGGGCGTGACACCCGCATCGACATCGACGCGGTGATCGAGGGCGAAGTGGTTCTCGGCGACAACGTGCACATCGGCCCCTACTGCGTGCTGCGCAACTGCACCATCGGCGACCATACGCAGGTGCTGTCGCATACCGTGATCGAACACGCCGAAATCGGCGCGCGTTGCCAGATCGGCCCCTTCGCGCGGCTGCGCCCGGACACCCGTCTGGCCGACCGTGCCAAGATCGGCAACTTCGTCGAGACCAAGAAGATCACGCTCGGTCAGGGCAGCAAGGTCAACCATCTGAGCTACGTGGGCGACGCCGAGATCGGCGCCAACGTGAATGTCGGTGCGGGCGTGATCACCTGCAACTACGACGGCGCCCACAAGCATCTGACCACCATCGGCGACGACGCCTTCATCGGCTCCGACGTCCAGCTGGTCGCGCCGGTGGCCGTGGCCGCCGGTGCGACCATCGGCGCCGGGTCGACGATCACCAAGGACGCGCCGGCGCAGCAGCTCACGCTGTCGCGCGCGCGCCAGGTCTCGCTGCCCGGCTGGCAGCGGCCGACCAAGGACAGTCCCGAACACGAGTGACGGCGGCGCGTCCGCCCGATCCACCTGAAACGTTTTCACGAGGCCCATAGGCATGTGCGGAATAGTCGGAGCCAGCGCCCAGCGCAACGTCGAACCCATCCTGCTCGAGGGTTTGCGGCGGCTCGAGTACCGCGGCTACGACTCGGCCGGCATGGCGCTGGTCGACGAGGGCGTGCTCGATCGCGTGCGCGCGGTCGGCAAGGTGCAGGCGCTGGCGGACAAGCTCGAGGACGGCCCGCGGCCCGGCACTCTCGGCGTGGCCCACACCCGCTGGGCGACGCACGGCGGTGTCTCGGAAGACAACGCCCATCCGCACGTCTCCTCGGACCGCGTCGCAGTGGTGCACAACGGCATCATCGAGAACTTCGAGCCGCTGCAGCGGCGTCTGGCCGCGGCCGGCTACACCTTTACCTCCGAGACCGACACCGAGGTCGTCGCGCATCTGGTCGACAGCCATCTCGCCGAATCGGGCGATCTGTCCACGGCGGTGCGGGCGGCCGTCTCGGAGCTGGACGGCGCCTATGCGCTGGCCGTGGTCTGCCGCGACGATCCGCACACGCTGGTCGCCACGCGCAGCGGTTCGCCGCTGGTGCTCGGCGTGGGCATCGGCGAGCACTTTGTGGCCTCCGACGTGGCCGCCCTGCTGCCGGTCACCCGTAATTTCGTCTATCTGGAGGAGGGCGATCTCGTCACCCTGACGCCGGAGGACTACACCATTCGCGACGGCAACGGCGCCGTGGTCGAGCGGCCGGTCAAGGAATCCGGACTGTCGATCTCGGCGACCGAGAAGGGCGGCTACCGCCACTTCATGCTCAAGGAGATCCACGAGCAGCCGCGCGCACTTGCCGAGACCTGGCAGGGGCGGGTCACCGCGCGCGACATCCTCGCCTCGAGCATCGGCCCGACGGCCGAGGAGATTTTCGGGCGGGTCGAGGCCATCCATATCGTCGCCTGCGGCACCAGCCATCATGCGGGGCTCGTGGCCCGCTACTGGATCGAGGCCATGTCGCGGATTCCGTGCAACGTCGAACTGGCCAGCGAATACCGCTACCGCGACCCGGTCGTGCCGAAAAACTGCCTGTTCGTGACGCTGTCGCAGTCCGGCGAGACCGCGGACACGCTGGCGGCACTGCGCTACGCCAAGTCGCGCGAGGACGGCTATCTCGCCACGCTCGCCATCTGCAACAAGCCCGAGACCTCGCTCACGCGTGAATCGGATCTGGTGATGATGACGCGGGCCGGCCCGGAGATCGGCGTGGCCTCGACCAAGGCCTTCACCACCCAGCTGCTGTGTCTGCTGCTGCTCACCGGCATGCTGGATCGCCGCCCGGATGAGCGTGCCGCCCTGGCGGCCAACATCCGCGGCGTCGACACCGCGCTGGCCGCGGTTCTCGAGCTGGACGAGGCGATCCGCAAGCTGGCGGAGGAATTCGTCGACAAGCAGCACGCGCTCTTTCTCGGCCGCGGGCCCATGTACCCCATCGCCATGGAGGGCGCGCTCAAGCTCAAGGAGATATCCTATCTCCACGCCGAAGCCTATGCCGCCGGCGAGCTCAAGCATGGGCCGCTCGCCCTGGTCGACGAGAACATGCCCGTGATCGCGATCGCGCCGAACAACGAGTGGCTGGAAAAGGTCAAATCCAACCTCCAGGAAGTGCGCGCCCGCGGCGGCAAGCTCTATGTCTTCGCCGACGCCGAATCGGGGCTCAACACCGGGCCCGGCATCACCGTCCTCGACATGCCCCACGTCGACGACATTCTCGCGCCCATCGCCTACACCGTGCCGTTGCAGCTGCTGGCCTATCACGTCGCCGTCGCCAAGGGCACCGACGTCGATCAGCCCCGCAATCTCGCCAAGTCGGTGACGGTGGAATAGCGTGGCGTTCGCCCGCGGTTATCGAAAAAGACGGTCGGCCCGATCGCTGGGTTCGCTTAGCGATTGCTTGAAAGAAGCGCGGTCGCTTGGGACAACGGCGAATTCGGTAGTGGAACCTTCGACGCCTGCGCAGCCGACTGGGCCGCCAGATCCATACAACGCGACGAATTCGACAGCCTAGAGCGTGACGGCCCCACCGT
This sequence comes from Salinisphaera orenii subsp. halophila YIM 95161, assembly GCF_003732545.1. Taxonomy (GTDB): domain Bacteria; phylum Pseudomonadota; class Gammaproteobacteria; order Nevskiales; family Salinisphaeraceae; genus Salinisphaera; species Salinisphaera orenii_A. The sequence goes on from NZ_AYKF01000119.1 coordinate 3,487, forward strand.
CGGCGCGTGGGTCGCTGGCGCCTTCGGAGTAACCGCTGGGATGACGCACGACCGCGCCGGCGTGGCCGGCCAGATCGGAGAATGCATCGATCATTTCCACCTGGTGGCCGGTCGCGATGAGTTCGTCCACCAACGCCGGATCGAAACGATTCTCCAGCTTGAGGCTGGTGGTGGCATCGCCCCAGGTCTTGCCGAGCAGCCAGCGCGGCGCGGTCACCGCGCGTTGCAGGCCCTGCCCGTACATCGCATAGCGCGAGAATACCGCCGCCTGGGTCTGCGGCTGGCCTTCGCCGCCCATGGTGCCGTAGGCCATCACGCGGCCGTCGTCGAGTTCGGCCATGGCCGGGTTCAGGGTATGGAACGGGCGCTTGCCGGGCGCGAGCTGGTTGGCGCCCGGCGCGAGTGAAAAGCCGGCGCCGCGGTTTTGAAAGGCCACGCCGGTGTCCGGGCACACCAGCCCTGAGCCGAACTCCCAGAACACGCTCTGAATGAAGCTCACCATGGTGCCGTCGCGATCGGTCGCGCCCATCCAGATGGTGTCGCCGCGTTTGGCTTCGTACGGCCAGTCGAGCGCCTTGCGTGGGTCGATCGCCGCGTGCAACTCATCGAGATGTGCGGCTTCCAGCCAGGACTCGGCCGGGCGGCTCATATGATCGGGGTCGCCCAGTTCGGCGTTACGCAGAATGAACGCCTGCTTGGTCGCCTCGATCAGGCCGTGCAGATGATCGAAGCCTTCGGCCTCTGCCACTTTCAGACGGTCGAACAGGGCGAGGATCATCAACGACGACACGCCCTGGGTCGGCGGCGGCATGTTGTAGATCGTGCCCACCGAGAGTTTGGTCGACAGCGGGGCGGCGATGTCGGCCGCGCATTGGGCCAGGTCGGCCGCGCGCAGGGGCGAGCCCATCGCCTCCAGATAGGCGGCATGCGTTTGTGCCAGCGAGCCGGTGTAATAGCTGTCCAGCCCTTCGCGGGCCAGTGTTTCGAGCGTATCGGCCAGCGCGTGCTGATAGAAGATATCGCCTTCGCGCGGGGCGTTGCCGCCCGGCAGGAAGCTATCCGCGAACCCCGGCACGTCGCGCAGTTCGTCGGCCTTGGCGGCCGTACAGGCGGCCTGATTGCCGGTCGCCACGAAGCCGTCGCGGGCATGGGCGATCGCCGGTGCCAGCAGTGTGTCCAGAGCCATCGGCTCGCGTTCTAGTTTGTTCAGTGCCGCCTGCCAGCCGGCGATCGTCGCGGGTGCGGTCAGCGCCGCCTGCGCGCCCCGAGCCGGGATCTGTTCGTGGTGTCCGTGGCCTGCATACCAGTCCGGCGTGGCCAGTGCCGCCGCACGCCCGCAGGCCGAGATGCCGATCGGCGCCTGGCCGGGTTTGCGAATCAGCCAGAAGCCGTCACCGCCGATTGAGTTCATGTGCGGGTAGACCACCGCGATCGTGGCCGCGCTGGCGACCATCGCCTCGATCGCGCTGCCGCCGGCAGCGAGCACGTCGCGCCCGGCGAGTGCGGCCGACAGATGGGGAGCGGTGACACAGCCGTAACGGCCTTTCGCACTGTGCAGCATGGGCGATGTCCCGTGTTGGTGCTACGGCCCTCTTAGCGTTGCCTGCGCCAAAGCATTGGTGCATGGCGTTGATAAGTGTTGAATGCGAATTGTGGATTGCGGCGGCGAACCAGTGGCATTCATCGTCCGAAGTCGGGTCGACACCGCTTGCCGCGCGAACGGGCCCTCGTCGTTGACTATGATCCTGACATGGGACGGCCGTTTCACGGAACGATGCACTCGATACTTAACTCGATCGCGTCGCGCGGAAAACTTTCGAGAACGCGGCCCTGAGTGGTCAGGCTCTGCCTGGACCGTCACGCTTTCTTGTCGTCTGTTCGCCGACTAGATGGCTGCGAAAAGCTGCGTCGCCGGCTGCAGCAGGCGTTCGGCGAGCAGGCCGCCAAGGGCCATCTGTACGCCGCGCACGGGTTTCTTGGCCCATTCGAGCAGTACCCAGGTCTGGGCGTGCAGCCCCCAGAGCAGGCGTTTGCGGCGAACGACCTTGAGGCCGGCGCTTTCGATATCGCTGTCCATCGTGCGCCCCGACAGCATGTTGATGCCCACGCGCTTGCCGCGCAGGCGTCGGACCATGCGCTTGGTCCAGTAGTGCAGGCAGCGGCGATCGTAGTAGGTCATCAGGACTGGGCCGTTGCCGGCTTCGGCAAGCACGGCCAGCGCCTGACGCCGACTCTCCCGGCTGGGGATGTGCTGGAACATGCGGATGGACACGGCGAGGTCGACATCGGTGTCGACCGGCAGGCGGTCGAGGATGTCGGCGCGCTGGACGCGCTCCCGGTCGGCCTGTTCCTGCGCCTGGTTGCTGCGCAGCCACTCGATCATGGCATCCGAGCGGTCAAGACACGTGACCTGATAGCCCATGGTCTTGTAGAGCGGATAGAAACGCCCGTAGCCGCAGGGAATGTCGACCACATGGGTCGAGCCGGCATCGGCGCTGTGCGCCAGCAGCTCGCGGGCGATGCGGTGCTCGCGCCAGTTCACGAACCGCTGCGACGGCGAACGGTATCGACCGGCTGCATATTGGTCCACATGCGCCTGATTGTTGACGTGGGCGGGCGTGGCGCGTCGGGGGGATGGGCTCATGCGATGGCAGCCGTCGGGTGGCACCTGTGCGACGCCTCGGCGGCACACAAGTTCAAGATCCGGCGCGTCGCGCGCGTTGCGCCACCGCCACGGCCGCGCGACTTATCAGGGGATGTGCGGATATCGGCTTTCGGGCCGACGCGGGTGTCGTTCTGCGCGCGGCGGCCGAGCCGCAGGTCGTCGATCGCACGATGGAGCCGTTCGCGGCCGCCACAGTAGACTTCGACGAGGTGCAGCGTGCGCAGCAGGTGTTGCTCGACGATGCGCATATCGGGGGCGGGTGTGGCCAGTTCCAGCAGCATCAGGCCGGCGAGCGCGTTGGCCCGCACCGCCGACTGGGAGGGATTATCGATACCCAGCAGCGCCGTTTCGGCGCGGGCCGAGGCGTGCGTGAATCGAGAATCCAGTTCATACAGCGCCAGGGCCGCGGTGGCCGCCGTGGCCAGCGCTGCACCGGGGGTGTCGCGATCGTCGATCACGAGGGCGCTGGTGCGTTCGTTCACCCGGCAGGCGATATCGAACGCCGAAGGCGCTTCGTCGTCGGGCCGCCGCCGATGCGAGGCCCCTGCGCGACGCGGAAGATCCGGCATGGACTGTCTCCTTGCGCTCCGGCGCGAACTCTATGTCAGTCGCATGCGCCGCGCAATCGCACGCCGATGACGCACCGCTGGCAGCCATTGCCGTGCGGTGGATTGCGGGTCGTGATCGGCGCAAATACGGATGGTGCGCCCAGCGGATGCATCCCATACTCCCGGCACGATAAGACAACCGATCGCCCCGATCGGTTGCGCAGCGGTCGACACCCTCGCCGGCCGCAGTGATCTCGGATACGCACCCGGCTCGATCGCACACCGCTCGGCGTCGCCGCCGACACGGACTGGTGGGCTAGGCGTCCCACCGTCGGGCCCGGCGCGACCGATCGCCTTTTGAACACGAACACCCGCGCGCGGACCGTCGCGCCGCGCCGCCCTTATTGCCAAGGAGTACCCAAATGCACAGTCCCGGTATCGAATCCGGCGACTCGCCCCCGCTGGCGCGTGACGCGGGGCGGGTGGCGGCCCCGCACGCGCCTTTCGTATTCGACGACTATCGCCCGTCGCCCGCCCTGGCCCTGCTGGTTAGCGGCCGCGCGCTGCCGGCACTCGGCCTGTTCCTGGCGGGGGCCCTGTGGGCGACCATGACGTTGATGGTCGTGGCCGGCCAGGGGCCGGCGGAACCGGCCGATGGCGCGCTGGTCGAACGTTTCGCGCCGCCGCTTGCACTCATGGTGATGGGCCTCGTCGCGCGCCTGATCACCTGTGGCGTGGCCCGGCTGCCGCAACGGCCGGCGCGCGCCGCGGAAATCGCAGCCGTTCGCGAGGCCGCACGGGCCCACGGCACGCTGGCGCCGATGCTCGACGCGCAGTCGCGCACCGGCGATACCTGGCGACTGGGTCACATCCGGCAGGCGTGGCGGATGCTCGAAGGCGAGACGGCGCGGCGCGCGACGCGCGTCGCCTGAGGTTCGCCGATGTGGGCCCGCTGACGCCCGATCCTCGCACGGGGCACCTCACGGCGTCTTGGTCGCCGCCGCGGCCATGATCCGGTTGTCCTCCCGGCCTGCTGCTCGTGACCCTGTCACGCCGCGCCGTACGAGTCCATCAGTGCCGGATCGCCGCCGGTGTGAGGCGATCGGAGCATGCGATCGCTCGCCGTGGCCGGCGTACGCATGGTCGGGGTGCGGGGCGGCCTCCGGATCGTGGCTCTGCGAGGCCGCAGTCGAGTGTCGCGAGGGTATCGTGATCACGGCGACATCGGCGGATGGCCGATATCTCCTCCAGCGGGCGAATCGCCTCTTGAAGGAGCGCCGACGGCGAAGCCCGGCGCGAGGCCGATCCCCCACAGGCTCGATGTGACCGCGCCGCGCGATTCCGGTAGGGGCAAGGCCGGCGTGGGTTCGTCGGCGCGATCCATTGCGTGCCGAGTATCGCGCCGGCTTGTCGCCGGTCATGCAGCGGCCGTTCGGTCGGCGTCGGGCCGGCGTGTGGCCCGGGCGATAGCCCGTCCGGTTGCCGAGCAGCCAGGCCCCGGGCTGTCTCGTGTGTGGCGTGCCCCGCATCGTGCCGTGCCGCGTGGGTGCGCTGCGGCGGCTCGGCCCGCACGATGGATGATCCGACCGGCGTAATGACGGGCACGCAGGTCGGCCGCGGCCGCTGGAAGCGGAGGGCGGTGGCGACGGCGCAGGCTGCCGAGCGGTCCGCCGTATTCTGCCTGTCGGTGTGGCCGGCTCACGCACGATAGACGACCCCGCCGTGGCGGGGTCGTGACGGGTACTCTTATCGTGACCGGTCGCCCGGTTCCGCTCGGTGGCTCAAGCCGAGCGGATACCGGCGCGCTTCTGCGCGATCGCGTTGCGACTCACGCCGATCTGAATGCCCGCGATCACCAGCCCGGCGACGACCGCCGGCCAATGAAACGCGTCGTTCGTGAACAGGGTGGCCAGGCCACCCAGTACCAGGGATGCGGCGACCAGCAGGGTTATCCAGGCGGACAGACCCGCCTGACGGACATGCACCAACATTTTTTCAACCTCCTCAGGCGTTCCGGAAACGACTAAAACCGGAAATCGCCGCGTGCGGCAACTCCGGTATGTGTTCCGTAGGCGAATCTCAGTACTCGGGGAAACAAGAAGCAGCCCCGACGCGGGCGTGAGGGGCTGCTCAGCGATGCGGATTATAGCGCCGCTCAGATGACAGAAAACTTAAAACGGTCTCGTTTTCTCGATTTAATTTAACAATGCGAAGTTTCGTGGCGCTCAATCATGCCGATCGTTGGCGCAGCGAAGGTTTCGCACCCTGGCCGGCAGCTCGAATCCCGGCAGGAGCGCCTTTGAATGGTCGATCGCCAAGCCATGCCGTACGGACGCGCCGGTGGTTCGAGCGCGACCCGTCCGTCGCCGCGGTGCGGCCCGTCCGGCATGGCTCGCCCGATGATGTTCGTGGGGCCACGGATTCTCTGGCCATTGTGCGAGCGGCCGGAGGGATTGGCGTTTGCATCGCGTCGGTGCGGTCACGTGCCGGCAACATGGCCGGCGCAGGCTATCCGTCCCCAAACCTGCGGAGGCCGCACCATGTCCCGCGATCCGTTCTTCAGGCCGTACACGCCCGTGCTGGAAACCGTGCCCGCCGACGGCCAGACCGCCATTCATCTGCGCGGACTGGCGCTGGGCAGCCGAGTGGTGGTCGAGGGCCCCGACCCGGACGCCTTCGAAGTGAGTGGCGAGGCACTCGCACTGGCCTTCGTCGTACCGGGGCGATACCGGATCATCGTGCGGGCGCCGGACGGTCGGGTCGTCGACCGCGTCGAGACCGAGGTGACCTCCCCGGCGGCGGCCTAGGCATATCGGCGCAGTGCACCCGCCAGGGCGCCGGTAGAACAACGCGTTGCGTGCACCGTGGCCGCCGGCTGCGTTTTCGAATCTCGTGGCGTCACAAAACAACGGGCGACCACGACCGCGACTCCCGAAGCCATTCGGCTCACGGCGTCGTGGCCTGGCTCAGCGCGCACGCGCCATTCAAGCGGCACGACCGGCGGCGCGCGCCGGCCGTGCCGAGACGTCCTAGCTCGCCAGCAGCGTGTTGAGGTCCGGCGGCAGGTCGAAGGTGACGTCGGCGAACTCGCCGTTGGTGATCGCCTTGCCGAGCGTGTGCACGACGACGAGGGCCGGGCCCTGGACGTCGGCGGCGGTCATGCCGGCGCGGGTGGCGACCTGCTCGTAGAAGGTGTCGAGCGCCACGTGCGATTCACGCGTGGCCGGGGCCTGCTGGCCGCCGGCCAGAGCCGCCTTGGACAGATCGCCCGGCAGCTGCGAGCTCATGCGGCGGTTCTCTTCCTGCGACAGATGCATGCACAACGCCTCGATCGTGGCGTAGGTCACGGTGCGGGCGGTCTGGGTGTCGCCGATCTCGTCGGCGGCGGCCACGCGTTTGATGAATTCTTCGGTCTGCATGGTTTCTTCCTTGATCGTGTAAAGCGTTCGGCACGGCGGTTCGGCCGCGGCCTGCGTCGAATCTGTCGGCACTGTGACGATCACGGCCGGGCCTGGCTATCAGGGCAAACACGGAACACACGCCCCGCCGCGCGGTGTCGACGGCGGGTCGAACGCGTACACTGTCGCGCGTTGCAGTTGCGTGACGGATGGGCGGACGTATGCGAATCGTGGTGATCGGCGCCGGTGCCTGGGGCAAGAACATCATCCGCAATCTCGACGAGTTGGACGCGCTCGGTGGCATCGTCGACGGCAACGCCGAACGGCTCAACGAGTACGGCGAACGCTACCCGCAGGCGGCGCTGTTCGCGGATTACCGCGCGGCGCTGGCCTCCGACTGCGAGGCGGTGGCGATCGCCACGCCCACGCCGTCGCATTTCGAGATCGCCATGGCCGCGATCGAGGCCGGCAAGGACGTGTTCGTCGAGAAGCCGCTCACGCACAGTTCCGCCGAGGCGCGCCAGCTGGTCGACGCCGCCGAGCATCGGAACGTGATCCTGATGGTGGGGCATCTGCTCATCTATCAGCCCGCGATCGCCTGGATGCGGGACTACGTCGCCGCCGGCGAGATCGGCGAACTGTTCTCCATCCGCCACGAGCGGCTCAACCTCGGGCGGGCACGCAGCGCCGAGAACGTGATCTGGGACATCGGCGTGCACGACATGGCGATCATGCTCTATCTGGTGGGCGAGGCGCCCGAACGCGTACGCGGCACCGGCCATCGCATGCTCGGGCTCGAGGTGGAGGACGAGGTCCACGTGCATCTGGAATTCGCCAACGACGTGCGTGGCAACATCCACACCTCCTGGCTCTGGCCCGAGACCGCCCGCCGCACCATCGTCCGCGGCGCGGCCGGGATGCTGGTCTACGACGAAGTCGCCCAGACCGTGACGCTGCACCGCAAGTGGATCGACGCCGATCTGCAGAACCACGACGAGGGCAGCGAGGTCGTCCATCGCGGCGACGGCCAGCCGCTGCGGCTGGAACTGCAGCACTTCATGGACTGTGCTCGCGAGCGCACGCCGTCGCGCTCGGACGGCGCCAGTGCCCTGGCCGTGGTCGAGACGCTCGAGCGCATCAATGCCGCCGTGGCGGAGTCGAGCCGCTACTGACACCACCCGGGGCGCCGCGTCCCGCGCCCGGCCGTTCGCCACGGCGCCGGGTCGGCACGGGGTCGGCCAGACGCGCCATGTCGACTGGAGCCCGAACGCGTCCGGCCTCGGCATGATCGTCGATAGACGGGCGGCGGGCATTCCTGGTGCGGGCCGGGTGCCTAAAACCACCGCAGGGCCGATGCGCCGGACCATGGCGCATCGTCATTGGGTGGCTTCGGCCAACGCGCCTCGCGATCGATGCCCGAAAGGGGCCGCGCGGCGTCCGTCAGCGCCGGCTGGCCAGCCTGACCGCGCGGCGCAGCGGCGAGCGCGGCCGGAATGCAGGCGTCGGGCGCGCGTCCGCGAGATGTCCCGCGGGACGCCCGCGCGATCCGCTATAAGGCGCCGGTCTCTCGCGAAGCCCGGCTCTGCATGACGCTCAGGCCGGTGACCGCGGCCAGGATCAATATCATGCCGAGCACCTGGGCCGGTCTCAGGCCGTCGTTCATGACCAGCAGACCGAACAGCGTCGCCGTGACCGGTTCGACCATCGCCACGATCGAGGCGGCGGTCGGCAGGCTGTGGCGAAGCCCGGTGATGTAGCAGTAGAACGACAGCCCCGCGCCGAGCAGCCCGAGCAGAACAAACCAGACGACGTCGGGAGACACGGTGACGGCGACGATCTGGCCCGGATCGGTCAGGGGCAGCAGCACCAGCGCGCCCGCCGCGAAGGCGATCGCCAGCACGCTCGGCGTCGGCCCATGTGCCCCGGCGTACTTGAAGCCGAAGATGAACAGCGCGTAGGACAGACCCGCGAGCAGGCCGCTGACGAGGCCGAGCAGGGTGATCGCGCCCGCCTCGGCGCGGTAGATGCCGGTCAGCAGCACGATCCCCGCCATGACCAGCGCCACTGCCGCCAGTTTCACCGGCGTGGGCCGCTCCGCCCCGCTGATGAACGACACCAGATAGACGAAGATGGGCGCGCTGTACATCAGCGTCGCCGCGACCGCCACGCTGCCTTCGCTGATGCTGATGAAATAGAAGGCGAAATTCCCGGCCACCCCGAGCCCCGCGACGAGCGACCAGAGCACGAGGCGCCGGTTGAGCGGCATGCGTCTGCCGCGCAGGCGCATGACGCCCAGC
>NZ_AYKF01000120.1 GCF_003732545.1 Salinisphaera orenii subsp. halophila YIM 95161
AACCGCACGCGGTGGGCGATTAGCCGCCCAAGCCGCGGTCATCGCTGGCTTGATGCAATATCCGGGCTAGGCGTAACCAGGACCGCCCGTGAGGAGATGATAGTCGGACGGGGTGCAGATAAAACCGGCTCTGCCGCTCGGCAGACCGGTTTCGATGTCCGGGAACGGCGTGCGGAGTACTCAAGAATTATATCTAGGGATTCCCGTGCTACGGAGGGGAGACAACAAATGACCCGCGATCACAGAAAGACAAGTGAGGTGGCGCCGTTACGGCGTACGCGTCTGCATCGCACGCTGGGTGTGTCCGCGCTCGCGGCCCTGAGCTGTGTAGGCACCGCCAATGCGACCATAGAGACGGATTTCGGCGTGGACTACCGGGCCACGGGTTTCTACGTGGAGTCCGAATCGTTTGCCGTGCCGCAGGCCACCGCCGAAGATGGTCAGGTGCTGGACGATCAGATCGACCCGGATGACAGCGACAACGGCTTCGCGCATTACCTGCGCCTTAATGCGAACTTCAAGCATGCGGAGACCGGCGTCGAGGTCCACACGCGCGTGGAGTTGGCAGGCGATCGCTGGAGCGGAGACGCGCGCGGTTACGACACGACGGCGAGCCGTGCCTTCAACGCCGACAACAACGGCGATAACGTGCGGCTCGACCTTGGCTTCGTGCAGGTGCCGTTCGAGTTGGGCCTGTTGCGTGTCGGCCGCCAGGAGGCGAATTGGAACAACTGCTTCCTGGTCTGCGACGATCGTCGTGATCGGGCGCTGTTCCTCACAAAGCTGGGCGATATCAGCGCCTTCATCGGCTACGACCGTCGCCAGGACAACACGGGGTTCCTGAACGAAGATAACGGCAATCAGATCTTTCCCGGTCTAGTTGCTCCGCTGGGTGATTCCGGCTGGTCGCTCGGCTTTCTTTATGTTCACTGGCTCAACAACTACAACGGCGATCTCGTGGATGACGAGCCCGCTGTCACCGGTGTTGATGTCGACGGCAACCCGGTCTTGGCACCCGGCTCCACCGGCGCGCGTAACGTCTATGTTCTGTCGAACGCGAATATCTATTCGCCCTACATGCAGGGCAAGGTCGGCCCGATGGATGTGGCGTTCGGTGGCAACTGGCTTCACAACGGCAACGTCAACGCCAATCAGACGCCTGAAGACGGCGATTACTTTACCGAAGATGCCTATTCGGCCTACTTCCGTCTGGGTGCGGACGTGGGGATGTTCGAAATCAAGGGTCAGTATGTCGGCAGCTGGGATGGCGGTCTGATCTCGCCCGGGTTCGATACCTACTCGAGCCTGATCAACTCCAGTCCCGAATCCACGACCAACCCCACCAGCGTCTATCAGATGGGTCGGTACCTGGGTCGCGAGGGGTTCGACGAGTCGCTCTACATCGGCAGTGTCGGTGTCAACGTGACCGAGAAGTTCGCGCTTCGTGGTGCGGTCGGCTTTCTGGATATCGAGGCGCCGAATGCGACGGGCGGCACGGATAGCGACACCAGTACGGTCTATGACCTGCAGGCCAGCTATCAGCTCAACGAAGCGGTACGGACCTGGGCTACGCTCGGCATGCTCAAGGAGAACGACGTGGGTATGCTGCGGGGCAACAGCCTGGTAGGCGCCACGCCCAACGGTGGTAGTTTTGCCGACGACCGCGTGATTGCCGGTAGCGTCAACCTGGGCGTCGAGTTCTAGAGCCGTCCGGTGTCACTAGGGGCCTTCGGTTGCCGAAGGCCCCGTTTTTTATTGGAGTCAACGTGTTGGTGGATCATTTCGTGAAACACCTGTGTTCACTCGGCATGACCGTAGCCGCCGCGACGCTGCTTACTGGCTGCGCCTTCAGTCCGAATAGCGCAGATGAGCAGGCCGAACTCGCCGATTCCGATGCGGCCTTTGGCTACGAGCAATCGAATTGGGATCGTCCTTTCTGGCAACGCTGGGTCGACGACGCGCGTGCCCAGGGGCGCGCCGAAGGACAGCAGGCGGCGGCCCGGGCCGAGGCCCCAGCGGCTTCGTCGGTCGCCGTGAACGACGACGATTCCGGCTTGCGCCCCAAGGTCGGCGTCTACATTCAGGGCGCCGACCCTGATTCGCTCGCCGCCTATAGTCTGACCAATGCGCTGGCCGCGCGTGCGCGGGAGAAGGGCCTGACGCTGATCAAGCCCGGCGAACTCGATGATGCGGTTGGCGGTTCCGATGCCTGTGCGGCCGAAACGCCGGTGGGTTGTCCGCAATTGCTGTCGATCTTTCCGGGTATTCGCGGACTGTTGGTGATCACGCCTGAAACCGGCGGTTCCGGCCGAATGAACGTCGAGACGCGGATGCGGGACACCGACTTTGGCATCGAGTACGACAGCGTTTCCACCGCCTTGAACATCGGCCCTGACGATATCGGCGGTTCGGGGTCGGACATTGCGGTCTGGAGTGAGCGCATTCTGGATATGGCGGCTGACCGCATCGCGATCGCGCCGTGGTTCACTCACAGCTTCGCGCTCGAAGGCGACGACATGTACATCAGTGCCGGCCGCGAAGCGGGTCTGGCTACCGGCGACGTTCTGGCTGCCCATGGTGAGGGCTCGGTCGTGCGCTCGCCCAGTGGTCGGGTGGTGGCTTGGGAGCCGGGTCCCGCAGTGGGTCGTGTCCGGGTCAAGCAGTTTCTCGGTCCGAACATCGCCATCGTGGAGCAGGTGTCCGGACAGAGGCCCAATCCCAGCCATCGGTTGACTCTAGTCAAATGACGACGAGGGCCGCGTGAGGCCCTGCCTGCCGTCGATGCCGCCCGATACCCGCCTCTCGCCCGGGTGTGGCTGCCATTACGGCATGGGGCGAGGGCAGCCGTCTGTAACGCCGTGCCGATGTGATTGGTAGGCCGTGCCTCCGACCTTCTGGGGATGTCGTGCGTCCTATGTCACACGAGAAGTCTGCCATCCCGCTCTAGATTCATGATGGGGCGATTCGATTCGCGCAAGGTGCTCGAGTTGGGTTGCGGCATCCGCGTTGAATGATCGGCCTCAAGCACCGGTGCGTTGTCGCGCCCGGCGATCCCGGCAAAGAGGAAGTGACAGTGCCGGGCCGCATCAGTCCGTACGCGGCCCGGCTGCCGTTGGCTCGCCGCTATGAATCGAGTCTATTCACCGCCTCGATCATCCGTTCATTAACGCGGCGACTGTCAGGGTGATGTGGGCCAATGACGTGAACTACTCGTCCTCGTCCATCATGTCGCCATCTGCGGAGCTGTCCTGTTTCAAGGAGCCCGCGTTCTCGTTGTAGGTGTCGACTTCTTCGGACAATTCCTGCGCGGTATTGCTAGTGCCCTGCGGGGATGGGTCCGGGCTTTTCTCGAGCGTGCCGGTACGTGCTGCACTGTCTTCTTTCAGGGAGCCGGCGTTCTCGTTGTAGGTCTCGACTTCTTCAGACAGCTGTTCCGCAGTGGCGCTTTCGCCGTGCGACGATGAAGGATTGCCGGTATCAGTGTCCTCCGACGCCATCCCCGAGCGTGCGGCACTTTCTTCCTTCAACGACCCACTATTGTCGTTGTACGTCTCTATTTCGTTCGATAGTTCTTTCGACTCCGGCTGCTGGCTAGCCTCGTCGTGATCATGGGCCATGGCCGTGCCGAATACGCTCAGCGTGGCGGCGCACAGTAGGGCCTGAATCAGGCCGTTGCGTGTGGTGGTCCCCGGTCGATGCATCTCATGTCTCCTGCGTGGTATTTCTTCTATATCTCGCGGTCGAGCCCGTGGGCTCGTTCAGTCTACGCACCCGGCACGATTCGGGACGCATGGAGCGACCTGCCATCGTGCGGTGAATATCGCGGTGCCCCTTCGTCAATCGGACTCCGATTGTAGCCCGAGCGCATATAGAAAAGGCCGGAAGCCATTGGCTTCCGGCCTCGGTTTTCGGTCTGCGTGGACTTAGAAACGCACGGCCGAGAGGCTACCGCCGCTGGCGTTGTAACGGGTAAGCTCGGCAGCGAGTTCCTGTGCATCCGGCGTCGGGCCGCGTCCGCCATCGTCGGCCGGCATGCTCGTGGAGGGCACGAGCCCTTCGCTGGCGCTGGCGTTATAGGCTTCGATCTCGGAACTGAGTTCACGTGCGACCTGCGTGACCTCCGGCGCCGCATGGCTGTCGTCGAGACGGTGGCCGGGGATACGATCTTCGGTGTCCTGGCGGTTGTATTCGTCGAGAGCGGTAGCGAGTTCCTGGGCCTGCGGATACTCAGGCGCGGACTGAGCGGCGGTGGCCTGATTCGCATTCGCACGGTCGCCGAGCTCGCTGAGCGCTTCGGACTGGGCGAAACCCAGGCTCGAGAAGCCGATAAGGCCGGCAATCGCGGCGGCATGAACGGTCCGGGTAAGGTTGCTGTTACGCATTTCCTGTCTCCTTGAAAGGGCAACGTCGCCGCTCCGGGCGAGCGTTAAACTAAAGTCGTATTGAAATCCGAATACGTCGATAACGCTAAGGTCGGATAGCTGTATATTCAAGGAATGCGCTGCAACAAATGTTCGCTCTGTCGCTAATGCACTAATTAGGAATAGAAAATATTTGGAGGCCGATCTGCCTTACCGGAAATGGGGCGAGACGAGCGCGCTCATTGGCGTCGAGTGGGCAAGCGGGCTTGGATGAAATCGTCGTATTCAAACCCAAGCTGCGATATCTCAAAACGAGCGCGAACGGAAGGAACGCCACTGGCGCGTTGCGCAGCGAAGCCCCGGTCCGGCGCAAGATGCCGTTGCGTTGTCGCCGTTAGTGTCCCCTGCCTCCGATAGGCGCAACCGTAACTACGTGCAGTCGGGCGCATACCGTGGACCCACGCGCCGGCGCTGCGCGGCACGCGATGCTGGCGCAGTGAGTTCATGCAGTGGCGTTGGGGGTCGTTTGGCGGCAGCGGCAGGCAGCGGCAGGCATCGGCCTGCGGCGGGGCGGGCTGGCAGCGGCTCCAGGTCAGTGTCTTGCGCCGGTCCGCCATCGCCCGGCATCGCGATTGTTATCGCGGCCATGAGCGCGCCGGCCCTGTGGCTTTCAGCGATCGAAGCGCACAAGTGCCCGACCGCGGCAAACGATGCGCCCGGCCGCGTCGTGGCAGACGGTGTCGAGATCCACGAGTGCCTTGTCGTGGCGGATATGCGTGATCGTCACGCTCGCTGTCAGAGCCGTGCCCGCGGGGGCAGGGCGCTCGAACACCATCCGCTGTTTCAGGTAGTTGGTGCCGTGGCCGGGCAGACGTTCGCCGAGCAGGCAGGAGAACAGCCCCGCGATCAACGGCTCGGGGACGCTGTTGTGGGCCGGGGCCCGGGCCCCGGCGGTGCCGGCTAACTGCCACCAGTCGTCGATCTGAGCGGCGGTGAACACGTGCGCGATACGCGCGCTTGCACCAACCGTCAGCGCCTGCAGGCCGGGGCGGTCTCCACTCATCACTGCGGACTCGGCGCTAGGTGCAGGACGCAGTCGCCCTCGAGACAGCGCTGGCCATCGGGGCGGGTGATTCGCGTGCGAATCGCGAGCTCGTCGGCGGCTGCCGCGCCCTGGATCACGAGCGAGATCTCGAGCGACTGCTGCGTATACGCCGGCGCGGGGAAGGTGAGGTGCTGGCTGTGCATTGCGGCGCCCGGGTAGTGCTGCTCGAGCTGCGCGCGTACAAGGCTGAAGAGCAGCATGCCGTGGGCGACGGTGGCGCCGAAGCGGGTGTGCGCGGCGAACGCCGGATCGACATGGATCGGGTTGTGATCGCCGCTGAGCTGCGCGTACACGTCGAGATCGGCCTGGCTGAGCGTGCGCCGCGCGGTCATCGTCGTAATCGAGTTCTCAGCCGGCATCGCGCAGCGCCTGTTTGGTGATTTTGCCGACCGCGTTGCGCGGCAGCGCGTCGATCCATTCGAATACCGCCGGTACCTTGTAGGAGGCCAGATGGCGGCGACAGAAGTCCCTGAGCGCGTCGGTCTCGGCGGGGTCCCGATCGGGTCGGGACACCAGCCAGGCCTTGCCGACCTCGCCCCAGCGCTCGTGCGTGATGCCAACCACCGCGACCTCGGCGATCGCCGGATGATGCTCCAGTACGCGCTCGATCTCGGCCGGATAGACGTTCTCGCCGCCGGAGATGAACATGTCCTTGCGCCGATCGACGATCGTGTAATAGCCCTGCGCGTCGCAGCGGGCGATATCGCCGCTGCGCAGCCAGCCGTCGGCGGTGAAGGTGGCGCGCGTGGCCTCCGGCTGCTGCCAGTAGCCGGGCGTGACGCCGGGCCCGCGGATGAGCAGCTCGCCGGCCTCGCCCGGGGGCACGTCGCGCTCGTCGGCATCCACGATGCGGGTCTCGGCGAGCAGTTGTGGGCGGCCGACCGAGCCGAGGCGTTCGAGCACGTTGTCCTCGTCGAGCAGGAAGACCGTCGGGCCGGTCTCGGTCATGCCCATACCGGTGCGTACGCGAATACCGGCCTCGGCGAAGCGCTGTGCGACCGGCAGCGACAGCGCCGCGCCGCCGCAGCCCCAGGAGCGCACGCCGCGCAGGCGCTCGCCGCTGAAACCCGGCTGTTCGAGCAGGGCCTGGTACACCGCGGGCACGCCGAAGAACACGCTCGCGCGGTTCTCGAGCGTGTCGAGCGCCTGTTCGGGATCGAAACCGCGCGCGATCAGCACCGTGCCGCCCACGAGGAAAACCGCGCTGGAATAGAGATTGATGCCCGCGGTGTGAAAGACGGGCAGCACGTTGAGCAGCACGTCGTCGCCGGTCAGGCCCACGGCGAGACCGATGTTCAGGTAGTTCGCGAGCATCATGCGAAAGGTCTGGATGACGCCCTTGGAGCGGCCGGTGGTGCCGGCGGTGTAGAGCAGATACCAGGGCGTGTCCGGGTTCGCATCCGGGCGGGCGGCGAAGTCCGGTTCGACGCTTTGCAGATCGGCGTCGTAGTCGCGCCCGGCGCCGGTGTCGAGGCCGATCAGCTGCAGGCCGTCGCGCGCGCCTTGGAGCGCGTGCGCCGTCTCGGCGAACTCCGCGCCGTGGACAAGCGCACTGGCTTCGCAGTCGGCCATCAGCGCCTGCAGTTCCGGCTCGGCAAGGCGCCAGTTCAGCGGCACCAGGATCAGCCCGGCCTTGGCGCAGCCGTAGAGCATGGCGAAGAACTCGGCGCGGTTGTAGCCGAGATAGGCGATGCGCTCACCCGGCTGCAGGCCCCAGACCCGACGCGCGGCCCTGGCAAAGCGTGCCGCGCGCTCGTTGAGCTCGCCGTAGGTGTAGCGCCGGCCGCTGTCGATATCCTCCAGCGCCAGCCGTTCGGGTGTGACCCGGGCTCGCTGGGCGAGCACGTCGAACGTCTGCATCGCGATGTCTCCTCCTGCGTTTTCTTGTGCGCCGGCGTGTCGAAGTGCGGGCCGGCCCGTCAGCGCGCGGCGAGAAAGCGCGCCATGCCGGCATCGGCCTCGTCGCTTTCGATCTGGTCGAGAAATTCGCGGTATTCGGCATCCAGCGCGGCGCGGGTGCGCTCGATGTCGGGGCGGGTCAGCGCGAGCGTGCGCGCGACGCTCCTCGGCCAGGCGGCGCACAGCGAGGCGGCCATATCGAGGGCGAGCGCCTGGGCGCTGTCGTCGTCTGCCAGCCGATGCACGAGCCCGATACGCCAGGCCTCGTCGGCTCCGACCCGACGGTTGAGCAGCTGGATCTCCAGCGCCCGCGTGCGGCCGATACGCTCGGGCAGCAGCGCGCTCCAGCCGCCGTCCGGGCTGAACCCGACGGCGGTGTACCAGGGCGCGAAACTCGCCTTGGGCGTAGCGATCGCGATATCACAGGCCAGCATGAGCCCGAGCGCGCCGCCCGTGACCGTGCCCTGCACGCAGACCAGCGTCGGAAAAGGCAGGCGCAGCAGATCGAGGATCGCGGCGTTGAGCTCGCCGACAACGGCGGCGGCATAGTCGCGGCGCGCGGGGCGCGGCGTATCGTAAAAGGCGCGCACGTCGCCGCCGGTCGAGAACGAGCGGCCGGCCGCCGAGAGCACGAGCGCCCGCGGCGCGGCGGCGCGAGCATGGCCCAGGACTGCGCGCAGATCGCGGAGCAGGGCGGGCACGAGCGCGTTGTGGCGCTCGGCGCGCTGCAGGCGCAAATGGGCGATATCGTGCTCGATACGGTAACTGACGAGGGCATCGGCGCTCATGATCGCGGCCCGCTCAGCCGTGCCAGCGCAGGCACAGCGCGTTCCACACATAGCCCACGCCGGCGGCCACGAGTACGGCGAGATCGCCCTCGCGCAGCCGGCCGGCCTCGCGCGCCAGCATCAGGCTGAGTATCTGGTCGACTTGGCCGATATGGCCGTAGCCGTCGAGATAGATCGAGCGCTCGGGCGCCAGATCCAGCAAGGCCAACACCTGATCGTGGGCGCTGCGCTTCATGTGCAGCAGCGCCAGATAAGCGATGCTGTCGAGCGGCGCGTGCGAGCGTGCGACGGCCTGCTGGATCACCTGCAGGAAATTCGCCACCGAGCGGCTTTCCAGGCGTTCGCGCATGCCGATAGGGTCCGGCACCTGCAGGCGGTACTCGCCGATGTTGTCGGGCGTGAGCGGCGTGCAAGTGCCGCCGACGGGCACGCGCACGTCCTCCGACAGGCTGCCGTCGGTCACGATCGAGGCACCGAGTAGGGCATGGCCGGGCACGTCGCGCTGTACGACCGCCGCGCCCGCGCCGGCGCCGAGGTTGTACATGAAACGCACGTTGGGGTCGCGATAGTCGATGAGATCGGCGTTGCGATAGCCGCCGGCGACCAGCACCGTGCGTACGTCCGGGTCGGCGCGCAGCAGGTCGCGGGCGAGCTTGAGCGCAAGTACACCGGTGCCGCACTTCTGACCAATGTCGAAGGCGTAGGCGTGGTTGGCGCCCAAGTCGTGGGCCAGCTTGATGCCGCTGGTCCACACCGGATATTCCTTGTGCTCCTCGGTCATGGAGATGACGACGTCGATCGCGCCGGCGTCGATGCCGGCCTCGTCGAGGGCGTCGTGCGCGGCCCGTACCGCCATGGCGGTGGGGTGGTCCTGCGGCGAGGCCACTGTCTTTTCGCGAATGCCGAGCTTGTCGGCCACCACCGTCCCCGGCAGACCGCTGGCGGCGGCGATCTCGGCCGCACTGGTGCGGCCGCTCGGCAGATAAACACCGAGCCCGGTGAGGGCGGCCGTGGTCATCGCGGGCCAGTGGCCGTGGGCGCGATGCCGTGGCGGATGAAATCCATCACCGCGTCCAGCTCGGCATCGCCGAAGCCGTTCTCGGACCAGAGGCCGTAGCGCAGACCCAGGAAATGGCCCACACCCATGAGAATCCATACCCAGACCTCGAGATCGCCGTCGCGGATATCGCCTTTCTCCACGGACTTCTCAAGCGCGCTGATATAGCCGCGCGCGAAGTCCATGTAGTAGTCCTTGTAGATCTGTTCGTCCACGAACAGCGACTCCTGGACCACGCGATAGAGGTTCTGGCGCTCCGATACGAAATGCATGAACGCGGCCAGCCCCGCTCGCTCGGCCTCAAGGCGCGACAGGCCGTCCGGTATCGAATAGGTGAGCATGCGCCGCAGCTCGCGGCCCATATGGCGGACCAGCTCGCCCAGCACGTCCTCCTTGTTCTGGAAGTACAGATAGAAGGTGCCCTGGGCGACGCCGGCGCCGCGGGTGATATCGCTGATCGAGGCACGAAAGAAACCGGCGGTGCCGAACGCCTGCTCGGCGGCACGCAAGATCTTCTGGCGGGTCGCTTCGCCACGCGCTGTGGTCGGCCGCAGGGCCGGGCTGTCACTGGACGTCATGGCAAAGGTGACTGGTGAAACATGTTTCAGGTATGCTATCCGGGCTTTAGGAATACTGTCAATCGCGTTGATGCGCGGGCATCCGGCAAGGAGCGTCATGCGGGCATGAACAGCGTTGATCACCGGAGGCATCGGCACGATCGGCACCGAGGTTTGTGCCGCGCTCGCGGCGCGCGGCGATCGCCTCATCGCCGTGCATCACCCGGCGGAGACCGAGGCGGCCGCTCGCTGGCAGGTCGATATGCAGGCGCGCGGCGTGAGCGCAGGAGTCGAACGCTGCGATCTGGCCGAGTTCGACAGCGCGCGAGCGCGCGTCGAACCGCTGGGCGCCGACGGGGTGACGGTGGATATCCTGGTCAACGCGACAGTCAGCTCCCGCGACGCAGCGCTCAAGCGCATGCAGCCTGAGTAGTGGCAGGCGGTGATGCGCGCGAACCTCGACAGCGTGTTCAACGTAACCCGTAACCTCATCGAGGGCCTGATCGAGCGCAGCTACGGCCGGATCGTAAACGTGTCGTCGGTCAACGGCCAGAAAGGCCAGTTCGGTCAGACGAATTATTCCGCGGCCAAGGCCGGCATGCACGGTTTCACCATGGCCCTGGCGCGCGAGGTCGCGGCTGCGGGCGTGATGTTGAATACGGTGTCGCCCGGCTATATCGACAGCCCCATGATCCGGGCGGTGCCGGAGAAGGTGCGCGACCGAATCGAGCACGACATCCCGGTCAAGCGCTTCGGCACGCCGGCGGACATCGCCCGGGCGATCGCGTTTCTCACCGACGAGGCTGCGGGCTTCATCACCGGCAGCGACCTGTCGGTCAAAGGCGGCCAACACATGCGCTGATGCCTTTGTCGTGGCGTATTGGCGAGCGCTGCTTCCGGGCGAGATCCTATGCGGATACGCCCTTGTTCTCCCGCGTCAGCGGCGTACCGCCAAGCGCGTGATGGGGCTTCGACAGAGAGTAGGTGCCGCACCATCGCCGGACTCTCGCCGGCTGGCGGAAAGTTCCAGATAGGCCGTAATGGCGTTGACATTATGGTCACGCAATGAGGTTTCAGCGGGCTCTATGCTGCTCGTGCGCCATCGGGATCGCGGTTGCCGTAATCGTCGCCATGCGCGCACAGGCCGGTCTCGGTCGGCGCTGTGGATGACCGTCGCTATGGCCTGTGCCTGCAGTCGTGCGTGTCTGAAAACGCGAGCGTCCCGGGAATGCTCGTGCAGGTGCGCCATCAGCCCGTTTGCGGGTGGCGGCCTTTCGCGGCGGACGCGCACCGTAACGTCGGCGTACCGGCCGTCGTTAGAAGCGGGGCGCTGTAGTCGAGCGTGTGTTTTCTGGGGGCAACGCCGCGCGGTGACGCTGGGTGCGCAGGTCGTTTCTGTGTCGACGTGCCTCAATCAGCCTGGGCCAGGATCACGCTCGAAGCCTTGAACAGGGCGGTGGCGGTATCGCCGGCCTCGAGGCCGAGATTGTCGGCCGAGTCGCGGGTGACGATTGCGGCGAGCGTCATGCCGCCCGGCAGACGAATCACGATCTCGCCGCTGACGTCATCGGTGGTCACGCTCGCGACGATGCCGGCGAGGCGATTGCGGGCGGACAGCCGAGCGCTCGACAGGTCGCCCGCGGCGACGATCACCCACGAAGCCTTGACGAGCGCTGTGATCGGAACGCCGATCTCGAGTCCGAGATTGTCCGCACTCGCCCGGGTGACGATGGCGGCGAGCCGGTCACCACCGCGCAGGCCGATCTCGACCTCGGTGTTGACCCGGCCGTGCGTGATCTGTTCCACGTGCCCGAAAAGCTGATTGCGAGCGCTGGTGGTCATGGCGAGCCGTCCCATCAGGTCCATGTCGTCGGTCAGGTGCTGTACGCGGCGGTTCAGACGCGCCATGAAGCGTGCCTGTTCGGCTTCCGCGGCGCGATAGGTCCGAACGAGCCGTGCGCCCCGCTCGGTGAGGCGACTGCCGCCGCCGCCGACGCCGCCGGTGACGCGTTCCACCAGCGCGGTATCAGCCAGATTGTTCATCGCCGCGACGGCATCCCAGGCCGCCTTGTAGCTCAGACCCGCCGCCTTCGCCGCGGCCGAGATCGACCCCGTCGCTGCGATCTGCTCGAGCAGCGCGATGCGCGCGCCGCCGATCATCGTCCGCGTGCCGCCGATGCGCAGGTGGCTGTCGAGGTGCGCGTCGCTGTCGCTCATGCCTTGGCCCCTGTCGAAGTCGTGCCGGAGCATACGCCACGTCCGCGGTGCCCTCGACGGTCGAGTTATCAACACGGCTGCGGTAGGCTACGCCCGTCGCAGCCCCGGTAGCTCAGCAGGATAGAGCAGCCGCCTCCTAAGCGGCAGGTCGCAGGTTCGAATCCTGCCCGGGGCACCACAGGAAAGGGTCGGCCGAAGGCCGGCGCTTTCCTGTGGTTCTGGATCAAGCA
>NZ_AYKF01000121.1 GCF_003732545.1 Salinisphaera orenii subsp. halophila YIM 95161
TGGCCGCAAAAGCGGCAATCTAAACCCAAGGGCTCTGGATCAAAACGCTACTAAAACCGGGGCATGGTCGTAAGCTCAGTTGCCGCCGGAGCAGGCGAAGCCTGCGGAGGGAACCCGAAGCGCGGCAGCGCTTCGGGTGGTCAACTGCAGTGATGGAATGGACGCCTCCCGCCCTTTTGATCGGCATCTGCATGCCATGCTGAGGGTGTGGATCACAGCAGAAGAACCGGAGACGTCCATGACTTCGAGTATGACCATTGCCGTCGATCTGGCCAAGACCGTGTTTGAGATCGCCATCGCCGATGCAGAGTGGCGGATTGTCGAACGGCATCGGCTGAGCCGTGCGCAGTTCCAGACGTTCTTCTTCAATCGCGAATCGGCCACGATCGTGATGGAGGCCTGCGGCACGGCACACTTCTGGGGCCGTTGGCTGACTGATCTTGGGTTTTCCGTGCGGCTGATTCCAGCGCACTACGCGCGCCCCTATCGACGACGCAATAAGAACGACGCGGCCGATGCCGCCGCCCTGGTCGAAGCCGCACGCAATGCCGAGATCATCGATGTGCCGGTGAAGTCGGCCGACCAGCAGGCGATTCAAGGGCTGCATCGCATCCGGTCGCAGTGGATGGCGACACGCACGGCGCGGATCAATAACCTGCGTGGGTTGTTGCGAGAACAGGGCATCAATATACCGGTGGGTGCCGCCACTGCGGTCTCGGCAGCGCCCGCGCTGATCGACAGCGATGCCGTGCCGGCGGCCTTGCGTGCCGCTTTACAGGACATCATCTCGGAGATTCACGAGCTGGAAGCACGGATGAAAACCGTCGAACGTCAGCTCAAGCAGTACGCCGCCACGTCGCGTGATGTGCAAAGCATCCAGCAAGTACCCGGCGTCGGCCTGCTCACAGCGACAGCGTTGGTCGCCGCTGTGGGCTCGCCGGACAACTTCCGAGATGGGCGCCACTTGGCGGCCTGGATGGGGCTGACGCCTCGGCATGTCGGCAGTGGCCACCGCATGCATCGGGGCGGCATCTCCAAACGCGGCGATCGGTATCTGCGGATGTTGTTGATCCACGGGGCACGATCGGTCTTGATTCGCGCACAGCTCAATGCGAAGTCCGGTCAGCCACTCAACCGATTACAGCAATGGGCACTGGATCTGAGACAGCGATCCAACCACAACAAGACGACGTGCGCCTTGGCTAACAAGCTGGCACGGATCGCTTGGGCCGTCTGGGCACATGACCGAAATTTCGACGGCAACCATAGCCTGGTCCAAGCGGCATGAGCTTGACGATTAGATTCCCAACCCCGGTTGCGTAGAGACGACAGCAGTTATGGCAGACGAGGTCGGACCCGCGTCGAGCCAGGCCGATAACGAGTTCGGCTAGCAAAGCCGTTGCAGCGATAGGCCCTCGGCGTGCGGATTCCATAAAGGCTCGGGCTCCAATGTCCAATCAGAAGCCGGATATACGACCGCAACCGTTCTTCGGACTGCCGAACATCAAATGTCGGATCTACTACTTGCGGGAGGCGTCCATATACGCCTCGTTAGGTTCCGAATGCATCGACAATAGTCTGCCAGCAGCTTCGAAATGGTTGTGCCTGCTTATATAACAACCTCGCAACACTCGGTCTGTCTCCGTACTCGTAGCCGTGCTTTATCCTGTAGCGTTCGCGATATGCGGTTTCCTCAGCAGCCAGCGTTTTATGGAGTTGCGACTGCGTAAGGACGAAGAACTCAGCATGAGTATCGATATCTTCGCCTAAGCTTACGAACACCCAGATTTTTTTGCTCGGCGCTGGCACGCGGCTACCTATCGGCCATCTACCCTTCGAGCTGGTCTTTACCTCAATAACAAGCGCTTTTTCCGATTCCGGGTCGAGCGCGATTATATCGGCGCTTTTCGCGTTGCCATAAGTAACCGACGAAGATAGACAAAGACGCTGTAACTGAGCAGCAACCAAGTACTCCCCAGCCATAGCGAGATGATATTTACGCTGCTGTTTCGAAATTGCCAATTTTTATACCTAACGCCGACCATCAGGGGCCGTCGCAAGCAAGCGCAGCGCCGCTTTCGACGGTCCCCTGCATGGCCTTGTTGGGCGTCTAATCTGGATCACGCAGAACCGGCGTCAAGGAACTCACGAATGATCGGATTGACCAGATCTGAATGAGTGAGTGGCGCCATATGTCCGCCCTCGGCAACGGAACGGAAAGACCAGTGAGGACAGGCCTTGACAAAGATATCGACGATCTCCCGGATGGGAAGTCGGGTCGCCTGATCGCTGACCACTAACGTTCTCGCAGTTAGGCCTTTACATTCCTCAACGGTGGTCTCCTCGTCCATCACGGCATCCCATTCGTAGAAATTAGGCGGCAAGGCTTCGGAGAATGCGACTCGCCGCTTGTCGGGCATTGCACTCCACGAACCGTCACCTAACCAGTAGTCGGCAAAGCGTTCCGCCACTCTTGACCAATCTCCCAATGAGCCAAAGCATTTCACATGATCGCGCAGATCACGTGATTCCGCGAATGCTCGCGTTCGACCGTCCTGTTTGAGCAAGTAAAACGGATTCGGTTCGAGAAGAACAAGGCGCCCAGCTCGTGGCCCAAGCAGCATCGCGGCCTTCAACGCCACCGAGCCGCCGAAGGAGTGCCCGACCAAGTGGATGGGACTCGCTACTTTCTCGCTCAAGGCCATAACTAGTTGGGCCTGTGCATACAGGGATTGCGGAGAGGTTCCCGGCCAGGGGGTCGTATCTCCGTAACCGAATAGATTGATCGCCAGGACCCGGTAGCGATCCTTCAGCAACTCAGTGAGCGCACGCCATTGCCGATTGGCGCTGACGGAGCTATGCACCAAGACGATGGTCGGACCCTGTCCATCGTCCGTGTAATCGATCTTGAGGCTCCCTTTTGAGAGGATTGGCATATCTTACCTCCTATCAGCGCGCCTTCACGCCCAAGGGTTTAGGATGCCCAACGCCGAAGCTCAGTTGCCGCCGGAGCGCGAAGCGCGGAGGGAACCCAAAGCGCGCCAGCGCTTTGGGCGGTCAACTGCAGCTTTTCGTTAGAGAATCTTACTTAATCATTGATTGAAGATATTTGAAGAACGAAACCAAATTTTCCCTCTATTTAGTGCTCTAATTGAGAACAAAACCGGAATAAGCATCACTATTAAAATGAAAAGGCCAAAATATGGGTGAATTAGGGACCCAAACAACGAGAGGACTACCCCTAGAATGATTGGAACCGCGATCCCCCACCAAATAGTCCGCTTCTTTCCATAGACGTTGCCTGATGCTTGTACATAACCTTTTTGTGCACCACACTCCTTACATACTTCGGCACCTTCAGAAATTGACGTCTTGCAAAACGGGCAGCTCGGGCCAGTTTGCGTTGGTATGCTTTTGACTGGCGCTCCACACTTCGGACACGAGACGGCCGAGTCAGATACTTCATTAGTGCATTCCGCACATTTTATGAGAGCCATTTTTGCCTCCTTCACTCGCAGTTTATCTGTATATCTCTAACGCATAGCTAACCGGCGCCAGAGCGAAGCGGTGGGGACCAAAAGCGCAGCGCTTTTGGCGTCCGGTTGAGCGGCATGTTAGAAGTCGGCTCACCCGATGGTTTCCAGCCCCCACCACAACTCGCATGCGAACTCCAAAGAAGCTTCACCACGACCTTAATGAAACATGAAAGACCTGACCCGATTTCAGGCCCGGCTCAGTTGCGTTTGATGCCGCACTCCGCGTCCAGGGCTGCGTTTCTTTCCTCATCAACCGGAATGGTCAGCGCACCCTCAGCGGGCGCACCGAGTAGTAAGGCAACTACCACGGTTTCCTCGGTGCGACTCGGGTTGAGTGCCGTGTGGACGGTGTTGCCCGGATCGACCAGGGCGTCCCCGGGGCCGTATTCGCGGTTCACGCAGTCTTCCGCGAAGATGAACTCGAACTCTCCCTCCGTGACGGTGATCAGAACCGTGCCCGGGTGGGTGTGCCAGGGAAAAACAGCGCCCGGCTGAATGGTAAACCGCACCACCGTGATATGCGATGCATCGTCAAACGAGATTGCCTGTTCCGGCAACCCCTCCAGTTTCTGAGTTATTCTGACCGAGACCTCACCGTCAAAGGCGTGCCTCTGGGTTAGTGGCTCCGCCGCGATGGGCTTTGGTTCATCTGCCTCGGCGGCGGTACTCATAATCAATGCCATGAAAATGCTGGCGATTCCGGCTAATTTGCGACTATGGATCATAATAATCTCTCCCATTCGCTCTTGTTGAAACGCTGTCACGCGCCGTTGCTGGCTTCAGGACACCTGATCAACGCGCCAGTCTGTGGTTACTTTGGTGCCACCTTGCAGCGTCTGGAATACAACGCAGCAGTGCTCGGCACCGGCCATCAGGGTTTTGAGAGTTCGCTCGCCGGTATCGGCGGGCACCTCCAGGTTTACATCGCAATGCAGGCGCTGGAATCCCACCGGCACACTTGAATCCACCATCAGGGCACCGCGCACATCCACCTGCGCCGTGGCGGTGACGTCGCTGTTCAGGATGGTCACGCCCAGGCGCTCGGCTACCATGCGCAGCGTTGAGTGCAGGCAGGTCGACAGCGCGGCGCAAAGGTAGTCTCCGGGGTTCGGAGCGTCGTGGTCGCCACCGACAGCTCTGTGAATGCCATGCTGATGGCGAACGCCTCCGCTGTTGGCCAGCTCGACGGCACCGTGGACCGGGTCTTTCTTTTCGCCTGGCATTGCCCTCGCATGATCCGTGATCCAGGCGTCCTCAGGCACCTCCAGATAGTGCCGGCTCAAGCTGTCCTGGCGTTCTATGAACGATGATATTTTCTCTGCTACCGACATGATTTCGCCTCCTGTGATGAGTGGCATGTCGTAGCTTTAGCCTAAACAGCAGAACCACACGGCACATGAGGCAGATGTCCCGGGGTAAAATACGAATGTCAGGAAAACCGGGACGAATGTCCCGGGAATGGAGCGGTCAGCTACTCAGTTGTCGCCAAAACCTGCATTGAGGGCTTCGACCACCAATTCGGAGCGGGTTGAGATCGCCAGCTTGCCGCAAATATTGCTTACATGATTGCGCACGGTCTTCGGTGCCAGTGACAGGGTGCCGGCGATGTGGGTGTTCGAGCGCCCGCGGGCAATCTGCTCCAGCACTTCACATTCTCGGCGAGTGAGCTCATGGAATAGGGAAGGTTGGCTCACGTCGCGTTGTGGGTTGTCATCGAGAAAATGTCGGATTTCCTTGATGAACGGTCGCCAGCCCGGATCGTTTGGTTGCAGGATGTGATTGCGACCCTCGAGCGGCAAGAATCGACAGTCCGGGATCCGGCTGGCCAGATCCCGCCCGGCTTCGAACGGCACCATGTTGTCAGCTTTGACATGTGCCGCCAGGGTGGGTGCCTTCAAGTTGGACAACTGGCTGCGAATATCAATTTCATGGAAGCCGCGCCAAAGCCCGGCGGCGGTGGGCCGGTCCGCCGTCAGCCGCTGAAGATCGTCCCACCAGGTGATCTGATCGGGGGCATCGGAGGGTGACAGCAGGCGCGCAAACACTTCCCGGAAGGCGCCGGTCTTTCGGCCCCAGCCGATCTCAATCATGCGGGCCAGGGTTTCGGCTTCCTCGACGCGGTATTTTGACATGCCTTCGGAAAAGGCGCCGCAGGCGTAAGCATTGTACAGAATTAGGTGACTGACCCGCTCCGGGTGACGCAGTGCATAGGTCACGGCAATCGCCGCTCCCTGGCAGACCCCCAGAATCGGGAAGCGTCGCCAGCCAAGGCTATCCGCCACCGCTTCCACATCTCGCACCCAAGCTTCGAGCGAGTGGCCGCTCACGTCCCGATCCGACAGGCCCGATCCGCGAATGTCAAAGCGCGCCAGTGTATGATCCCGGGTTAATTCCCGCAACCAATGGCGCCAGACCGGGCTGTCCCAATCGTGCTCGATGTGCGTCATCCAGCCGCCGATACGCAAAAGCGGCTTGCCTTGCCCAGCCGTGGCGTAGGCAATGCGCACATCGTCACTTGTGGTGCAGAACCCTATTCGCTGTCTCATACCATTCTGCTATCGAAGCTTGTTGATGTGTGGACACCCACCATAACCGCTTCTGATTTTTGAATCTAACGCCAAGTATACGGACGAAGCTAGGTATAGCGATTACACCTGTTTTCGTATAGCAATACTTGGCTATCTATTATTCAAGTACTTACAGCCTGTAGTTATCGGAACGCGGAATACCGATTTTTTGATTAGGTTTTAATGCGTACGATCCGGTTCCCCCGCTGTCCCTTAAAGCATCTCAGAATCTATGAACATAAAAAAGCCCGCACGACGCGGGCTTTCAATAGACGGCTAATCAACGACCTCGATCAATCGCTGCCCTGATCCGTAACCGCCCCCTTGGACGCCGTGCCCACCAAGCGCGCGTACTTGGCCAGCACGCCGCGCGTGGCGTTCGGCGGCTTGGGCTGCCAGGCCTTGCGGCGCTCGGCGAGCTCTTGGTCGCTGATCTCCAGATGCAGCTTCCGCTCGCGGGCGTCGATGGTGATGCTGTCGCCTTCCTGCACCAGGGCGATGTTGCCGCCCACGGCCGCTTCCGGCGCGACGTGGCCGACGACCATGCCGTAGGTGCCGCCGGAGAAGCGCCCGTCGGTGATCAGGCCGACCTTCTCGCCCAGGCCACGGCCGACAATCGCCGAGGTGGGCGAGAGCATTTCGCGCATGCCAGGGCCGCCCTTCGGGCCTTCGTAGCGGATGACCACGACGTCGCCGGCGACGACCTTTTCGTCGACGATCGCCTGCATGGCCTCCTCTTCGGAGTCGAACACGCGGGCGGGGCCGGTGATGGCCGGGTTCTTGAGGCCGGTGATCTTGGCGACACCGCCCTCCTCGGCCAGATTGCCCTTGAGGATGGCCAGATGGCCGGTCTCGTAGAGCGGCTGGTCGATCGGGTAGATGACGGTCTGCCCGGCCGGCGGCGCGTCGGGCACGTCCGCCAGCACTTCGGCCAGCGTCTGGCCGGTGATGGTGCCGCAGTCGCCGTGCAGCAGGCCGGCGTTGAGCAGCATCTTGAGCACCTGCGGGATGCCGCCGGCGGCGTGCAGTTCGGTGACGACGTGGCGCCCGGAGGGCTTGAGGTCGCAGAACACGGGCACCTTGCCGCGGATGCGCTCGAAGTCGTCGATGGTGAGGTTCACGTCCGCGGCCTGGGCGATCGCCAGCAGGTGCAGCACGGCGTTGGTGGAACCGCCCACGGCCATGATGAGCGCGATGGCGTTCTCGAAGGCCTCGAAGGTGAGCAGGTCGCGCGGCTTGATGTCCTGCGCGATGGCGTTGATGAGCGCCTCGGCGGAGGCGGCGGTGTTCTCGGCCTTTTCCGCGTCCTCGGCGGCCATGGTCGAGGAATACGGCAGGCTCATGCCCATGGCCTCGAAGGCGGAGGACATGGTGTTGGCGGTGAACATGCCACCGCAGGAGCCCGCGCCCGGGCAGGCGTTGCACTCGACGCGGCGGACCTGTTCGTCGTCGATGGTGCCGGCCACGCGCTGGCCCACCGCCTCGAACACCGAGACGACGGTGAGATCCTCGTCGCTGCCCGGCACGCGGCCCGGCTTGATGGTGCCGCCGTAGACGAAGATCGCCGGGACGTTCATGCGGGCGATGCCGATCATCGCGCCCGGCATGTTCTTGTCGCAGCCGCCGATGGCGATGACGCCGTCCATGGACTCGCCCTGCACCGCGGTCTCGATGGCGTCGGCGATGACCTCGCGCGAGACCAGCGAGTACTTCATGCCCGGCGTGCCCATGGAGATGCCGTCGGACACGGTCACGGTGCCGAACATCTGAGACTTGGCGCCGCCGGCTTCCAGCGCGCCCTCCGCGCGTACGGCCAGCTTGTTCAGGCCCATGTTGCAGGGCGTGATGGTCGAGTAGCCGTTGGCGATACCGACGATCGGCTTGTCGAAGTCCGCATCGACATAGCCCATGGCGCGCAGCATGGCGCGGTTGGGCGCACGCGCGGTGCCCTGGGTGGCGACGCGACTGCGACGGTTGAGCGGCTTGTCCTCGGCCATGGCACGACCCCTGCGGTTTGGAAGGCCGGCTATTATGCCGATTCGCGTGCATGACGCACAAAAACCGTTGCGCGCGGTTCGATATACGGCCAACGCGCGCCGCCGGACGGTTGCAGCAGACGTTTTTGATGCGGATGGCGGCCGGGTTCGATGCCCGGCGCGTGTCCCGAGCGCTCGGCCCGTGCCGGCGGACCGCGACCGCCAGAGTCGACACGCTACGCTCGGGCCGCGCTTCGGCGTGCCGTCAGCAAATTACACCGGGCAAGCGGCGGCCGGTTGGACACGCCCGCAGGCCCACGTCTTCGGCCGGCGATACGCCACGCTCCCGTCGCCGTTTCGGCCCGGCCGCGACGGCGAGCCCGGCGACCCGCACCGCGCCGATGCGACCTGCGACCTGCGACCTGCGACCTGCGACCGGCGACCGGCGACCGGCGACCGGCGACCGGCGACCGGCATCCGGCATCCGGCATCCGGCATCCGGCATCCGGCATCCGGCATCCGGCATCCGATGATCGGCTAGGCCGAACGTCGTATGACAAGCGGCCTCGGGTGTTTCCGGCACGTCGGGCACCGCGTGGCGGTTCCTTCCACGCGCGCGGCCGGAGCCGGCCAAGATCCGCCCGGGCTACGCCAGCCGCGATCGGGACCAGCGCCGTGCGACGGGCCCGCCGAATCCGTTTCGCCCGGGCACAAAAAAGGCGCGACCCGAGCGGGCCGCGCCTCATGCGCCGATTGCAGCGGCCGACTATTTGTTCGGCTGCTTGGTCATGCGCAGGTAGGGCTTGAGCTCGTTCCAACCGGCCGGGAAGAGTTTCTCGGCTTCCTCGTTGGACAGTGCCGGCGAAACGATGACGTCGTCGCCGTCCTCCCAGTTCGCCGGCGTGGTTACCTTGTAGTTGTCGGTGAGCTGCAGCGAATCGATCACGCGCAGGATCTCGTTGAAGTTGCGCCCGGCGCTCTTCGGGTAGGTGAGCGTCATGCGGATCTTCTTGTTCGGGTCGATCACGAAGACGCTGCGCACCGTGGAGGTGTCGCCGGCGTTCGGGTGGATCATGTCGTAGAGCTCGGAGACCTTGCGATCGGTGTCGCCGATCAGCGGCAGGTTCAGGCCGCAGCCCTGTGTTTCCTCGATGTCCCTGGCCCAGGCCTTGTGGTCCTCGACCGAGTCCACCGAGACGACGATCGCCTTGGCGTTGCGCTTGTCGAACTCGTCCTTGAGCTTGGAGGTCGCGCCGATCTCGGTGGTGCACACCGGCGTGAAGTCCGCCGGGTGGGACATCAGCACGCCCCACTGGTCGCCCAGCCAGTCGTGAAAGTTGATCGTGCCTTCGGTTGTCTCGGCCGTGAAATCCGGCGCGGTATCGCCCAGTCGCAGACTCATGTTCGTTTCTCCATCCGTGGTTTCGCGCGACTATAGCAGCCGCGCTTTGCGGTACTAAATAATCATCCGTTCGATGCTTAGATGTGGGGCGTGCCGCGGCGTGAGACAAGCCCCGGGGCCGGCCTTGTTAAGCTGTGGCGCCACTCGAGCCCAAGCCATCGACGATGCCCATGACCGCGGATTACGACGACGCCCGCATGGTCTACGTGACCTGCCCCGACCAGGCCACCGCCCGCACGATCGCGCAGGCGCTGGTCGCCCATCGCGAGGCGGCCTGCGTGAACATCGTGCCGGGGCTGGAATCGGTCTATCGCTGGCAGGGCTCGGTGGAAACCGATCCGGAAGTGCTGCTGCTGATCAAGACGCGCGCCGCGCGCCTGGCCGAGGTCGAAGCGCGAGTGGGCGCCCTGCATCCGGATGAACTTCCGGAGGTCGTGGCAGTCCATCTGAGCGACGGTTCGCAGGGCTATCTGGATTGGCTGACGCAGGAAACGACGCCCAAATGAGCGCCGCCCGCCGGCCGCTGCGCCGCTGTGCCTGGCTGCTGGTCGGCCTGTGGCTGGCCGTGGCCGCCTGCGCGGCGTCGGCGGCCGACGATTTCCTGCCCGTGGACGAGGCCTTCGCGCCGACGGCCAGCCGCGCGGACGACGGCGCCGTGGCGGTGACCTGGGCCATCGCCGACACCTATTATCTGTACCGCCACGCCTTCGAGTTCACCTTCGTCGACGCGGAGGGCGCCCGCGCGGGCGAGCCGCGCATTCCCGACGGCGAAACCGAAAGCGACGACTTCTTCGGCGAGGTCGAGACCTATCGCGACCGCATGCGCATCGAAGTGCCCACGGCCGACGACGAACCGCTGCCGGAGGACGCCCGCATCGAGGTCAGCTATCAGGGCTGCGCCGACGCCGGCCTGTGCTATCCGCCGCAGACGCGCACGCTGGCGATTGCCGACGCGCCGGCCGAGCCGCCGACCAACGCATCGGCGGAAGCCTCTCGCGCCGACGCGACCGGCGGAGCGGCAGCGGACGAATCGAGCGGGGCCGCGGCCCGCGGTGCCGACGACGGCTTCGTCGCGCAGCAGGACGCGCTCGCGCGCCGGCTGGCCGGCCCGGCCGAGGCCTCGACCCTGGCGCTGTTCCTCGGGCTCGGGCTGTTGCTGGCGTTCACCCCCTGCATCCTGCCGATGATTCCGATCCTGTCCGGCATCGTCGTCGGCAGCGGCGCCGGGCCGGCGCGGGCCTTCGCCCTGTCGCTGGCCTATGTGCTGGCCATGGCCGCGGCCTACACCGTCTTCGGCGTGGTGGCCGGCTATTTCGGCGCCAATCTGCAGGCCGCGCTGCAGATGCCGGCGGTGCTGCTGCCGTTCGCGGCGGTGTTCGTGCTGCTGGCCGCGGCCAGCTTCGGCGCCTTCGACCTGCAGATGCCGGGCGCCTGGCGCCAGCGGCTGGGCGCGATCGGCAGCCGCCGCGGCGGGCTCGTCGGCGCGGCGGGCATGGGGTTCTTCTCCGCTTTGATCGCCGGGCCCTGCCTGGCGCCGCCGCTGGCCGGCGCCCTGCTCTACATCTCCAGCAGCGGCGACATGTGGCTGGGCGGCGCGGCGCTGTTCATGCTGGGCCTGGGCATGGGCCTGCCGCTGATCGTGATCGGCACCTTCGGCGCCCGCTTCGTGCCCCGCGCCGGCCCGTGGATGACCCAGGTGCGGGTGTTCTTCGGCGTGCTGCTGCTGGGCGTGGCGCTGTGGCTGGCCTCGCGCCTGGTCGAGCCGGTCACTGCGCTGGCCGGCTGGGGGCTGCTCGCACTCGGCTACGGCGCCTGGCTGTCGACGGCGGCCGCGGATTCGCGGGCCGGGCTCGCGCTCAGGCGCGCGGTGGTCTTCCTGCTGTTCGTCTATGCCGGCGCGGCCGCCGTGGGCGTGCTCGCCGGCCAGGGCCGCGTCGACCGGCCGCTGGCGGGCCTGACGCTGGCTGCGGACGGAACAGCGGACCGGCAGCAGGCGCACGAATCGCCGTTCACCCGCGTGGATGATCTGGCCGCCCTGCGGGCCGCGCTGGATCGGGCCGCGGAGGCCGGCCGCCCCGCGGTGGTGGACTTCTACGCCGACTGGTGCGTGGAATGCGTGCGCATGGAGCGCACCACCTTCGCCGATGCGCGCGTGCACGAAGCACTTGCGGACGTTGCCGCCCTGCAGGTCGACGTCACCGACTACGACGCCGGCGACCGTCGCCTGCTGCGGGCGATGGACGTGTTCGGCCCGCCCACGCTGCTGTTCTTCCGTGCCGACGGCCGCGAGGCCGCCGAGCGGCGCGTGATCGGCGAGATCGACGCCGCAGAGTTCGTACGCCATCTGCAGCGCGCCACCGGGAGCGCGCCATGAGCCGGGGCGCGCGCATCGTCGCGGGGCTGCTCGTGCTCGCCGCGGTGCTCGGCGGCGGCGTGCTCGCCTATCGCTGGGCGGCCCCGGCGCAGCCGCCGCGCCCCGACTTCACGCTGCCCGGTCTCGACGGCGAACCGCGGTCGGTCTCGGAATTCGACGGCGACGTGCTGGTGCTCAATTTCTGGGCGACCTGGTGTGCACCATGCCGGCGCGAGATCCCCATGCTGGTCGAGGCCCAGGACGACTACGGCGACGACGGGCTGACCATCGTCGGCATCGCCGTGGACACCCGCGGCGCGGTCGCCGACTTCGCCCGCGAGTACGAAATCGACTATCCCGTGCTGGTCGACCCGACCGAGGCCGCCCGCGTGCAGGACCGCTACACCGGCGCCGACACGCCCGCCGGGGTGCTGCCCTACACGGTCGTCGTGAACCGTTCGGGCCGGATCGTCGCCCGGGTCGCCGGCGAGCTGACGCGGGCGCATCTGGACCGGCTGGTGCAGGGCCCGCTCAAAGCGACGCCGCCGGCCGAGACGCGGTAACGGCGCGTATCGCGGCGCCTGCGGTGATCTGATCGTCGGCGATTCCTCCACAATACGGCAGCGAACGGCACCGAAGTGCTGCAGTGCACGGTTGTATCGCGCGCAACGCTGGTGCAGACTTCGCCGAACGACACTCAAGGACGGCGGCGTGGCGCATTTTCTGCTGCTCAACGGACCCAACCTGAACCTGCTCGGCACGCGCGAGCCCGGGGTCTACGGGCAGGACAGCCTCGCCGTCATCGAATCGCGCCTGGCCGACACGGCCTGCGCCGCCGGCCACACGCTGGCCTGCTTCCAGTCCAACAGCGAAGCCGAACTCATCGAGCGCATCCACGCCGCGCGCGATGAGAACGTCGCCTGTGCGCTGTTCAATCCGGCGGCGTTCACGCATACGAGCGTGGCGCTGCGCGACGCCCTGCTGGCCGCGGAGCTGGCCTTCATCGAGGTTCATCTGTCGAACACCGCGAAGCGCGAGCCGTTTCGCCATCATTCGTACTTCGCCGACATCGCCGTCGGCACCATCACCGGTTTCGGCGCACGGGGGTACGCCATGGCGCTGGACGCCGCCATGGCGGGCTTTGCGGAAACCGCGCGGGAGCACTGATCATCATGGACATTCGCAAGCTCAAGAAACTCATCGAACTGGTCGAGGACTCGGGCATCGCCGAGCTCGAGATCACCGAAGGCGAGGAGTCGGTGCGCATCGGCCGCTATCCGGCGCCGGGCAGCGTGCCGGCGGCCCCGCAGCAGGCGTATGCGGCCGCGCCGCCGCCGGCCGAGGCACCGGCCCAGAACGCCGGCGGCAGCGCCCCGGCCGCCGAGCCGGCCGACAACACCCCCGAGGGGCATGTGGTGCGCTCGCCCATGGTGGGCACCTTCTATCGCGCGCCGGCGCCGGACGCCAAGGCGTTCGTCGACATCGGCGACACCGTCGGCCCCAACGACACGCTGTGCATCATCGAGGCCATGAAGATGCTCAACCAGATCGAGGCCGAGGTCTCCGGCGAGATCGCCGACATCCTGGTCGAGGACGGGCAGCCGGTCGAATTCGACCAGCCCCTGTTCGTGGTCAAGTAGAGGCCACTCCTATGCTGGGCAAAGTTCTAAT
Source organism: Salinisphaera orenii subsp. halophila YIM 95161 (assembly GCF_003732545.1). Lineage (GTDB taxonomy): Bacteria > Pseudomonadota > Gammaproteobacteria > Nevskiales > Salinisphaeraceae > Salinisphaera > Salinisphaera orenii_A. The sequence goes on from NZ_AYKF01000121.1 coordinate 13,506, forward strand.
CGCCAATCGCGGCGAAATCGCGCTGCGCATCCTGCGCGCCTGCCGCGAACTCGACGTCCCGGTGATCGCGGCCTATTCCACCGCCGACCGCGATCAGAAACACGTGCTGCTGGCCGAAGAGGCGGTCTGCATCGGGCCGCCGTCGGCCACGCAAAGCTATCTCAACATGGCCACGCTCATGAGCACGGCCGAGGTGGCCGGCGCGACGGCCGTCCACCCGGGCTACGGCTTCCTCTCCGAGAACGCCGACTTCGCGGAGAGCGTCGAGCAGTCCGGCTTCACGTTCATCGGCCCGCGGGCGGAAACGATCCGCCTGATGGGCGACAAGACCTCGGCCATCCAGGAGATGCAGGCCGCGGGCGTGCCCTGCGTGCCGGGTTCCGGCGGTCCGCTGGCCGCCGACGACGCCGCCAACCGCAAGCTCGCGCAGAAGATCGGCTTCCCGGTCATCATCAAGGCCGCGGGCGGCGGCGGCGGCCGCGGCATGCACGTGGTCTACGAGGCCAGCGCGCTGTCCGGCGCGATCGACATGGCGCGCCGCGAGGCCGCGAGCTTCTTCGGCAACCCGTCGGTCTACATGGAGAAGTATCTCGAGCTGCCGCGCCACATCGAGGTGCAGGTGCTCGCCGACAACCACGGCAACGCGATCCATCTGGGCGAGCGCGACTGCTCGCCGCAGCGCCGCCACCAGAAGGTGGTCGAGGAGGCACCGGCGCCCGGCATCACCGAGGAACAGCGCAACCAGATCGGCCAGCTCTGCGTGGACGCCTGCAAGCGCATCGGCTATCGCGGCGCGGGCACGTTCGAGTTCCTGTACGAGAACGGCGAGTTCCACTTCATCGAGATGAACACGCGCATCCAGGTGGAGCACCCGGTCACCGAGATGGTCACCGGCGTGGACCTCGTCGGCGAGCAGCTGCGCATCGCCGACGGGCAGGAGCTGCGCTACACCCAGGACGACATCCACATTCGCGGGCATGCCATCGAGTGCCGGATCAACGCCGAGCATCCGCAGACGTTCGTGCCCTCTCCGGGCAAGATCGAGGCCTATCACGCGCCCGGCGGCCCCGGCATCCGCATGGATTCGCACATCTATGCCGGCTACAGCGTGCCGCCGCATTACGACTCGCTCATCGGCAAGCTTATCGCCTACGGCGACACCCGCGAATCCGCGCGCAAGCGGCTCGACATGGCACTGTCGGAGATGGTGGTCGAGGGCATCCACACCAACATCGCCCTGCACAAGCGCATCATCCACGACCCCGCGCATATCGAGGGCGGCGTGTCCATCCACTTCCTGGAGAAGAAGCTGCGGGACGAAAGTGACGACGGCTGAGGCGCCAGCCTGGCTGCAGATCACCGTCACCACACCGCGGGCCGCACTGGCCGAGGCCGTGTTCGAGGAACACGGCGCCGATGCGGTGACCGTGCTCGACGCCGGCGACGATCTGGTGGCCGAGGAGGCCCCGCACGCGCAGCCGGACTTCGACGCCGCGCGCGTGGTCGGCCTGTTCACCCACGGCACGCCGGCCGAGCCGATCCTGGCGGTGCTACGCGACGTCCTCGGCGACGACGTCTCGGCGGCCACCGAGACGCTGGCGAACCAGGACTGGGCCGGCGCCTGGCTGTCGCAGCATCCGCCGCTGCGCTTCGGCGAACGGCTCTGGATCGCCCCGCACAGCGCGCCGGTGGACGCCGACGAGGACGCCGTGGTGGTCCGCCTGGATCCGGGCCTGGCCTTCGGCACCGGCACCCATGCCACCACCGCCCTGTGTCTGGAGTGGCTGGCCCGGACCGATCTGGCCGGCCGGCGGGTGCTGGACTACGGCTGCGGTTCGGGCATTCTCGCCATCGCCGCGGCGCGCCTGGGCGCGGCCTCGGTGACCGCGGTCGACATCGACGACCAGGCGGTGCGCGCCACCCGCGACAACGCCGCGCGCAACGGTGTGGCCGACGCCGTCGCCACGCCGCCGATGGACGCCATCGAGCACGGCCCCTTCGACATCGTGCTGGCCAATATCCTGGCCCAGCCGCTGATCGATCTCGCGCCCACGCTGCACGCCCTCACCGCGCCCGGCGGCGATCTGCTGCTCTCGGGCCTGCTGACCCGCCAGCGCGAGGCCGTGTCCGCCGCCTACATCGCCACCGGCTTCACGCTGGCCGGCGACGCGCACCGCGACGACTGGGTCCGCCTCGACGCCCGCCGCCCGGCGGGCTGACCCCGGCGAGCGCGCTCGGGCGCGGCCGGCGCTCGATCCCGCTCGATGTCCCGGACTCGGTGCCGGCAGGGGCGCCGACCATCGCCGGCCACGTCGTTCCGGGACGGCGCCGCTTGGCCGTGTCCGAGCCGGCTGTCGCGGCGCTCCGACGCGCGTCGGCACCGCGCCCGTCCGAGTATCGCCGGCAGCCCGCTTCGCGGCCTGTCGCGCGGCGAGGGACGGCGCGGGGCGGCATCGCCGAAAGTCGCCTTTCTATCGCCCGGCTTTGCCGTTATAGTTTCGAGTCCTTAACCCGCCCGCGCGCCTCGAGAACGGATGACGCAGACCGACCCGGACGCCGATGCCCTGCCGCTCAGCCACTACGTGAGCACGAGCATCGATCGCTATTTCGAGTCGCTGAACGGCTCCGCGCCGCCCTGCGATCTCTATCACATGGTGCTCGAGCAGGTGGAGAAGCCGCTGCTCGAGCGCGTGCTCGAGTACAGCCGCGGCAATCAGTCGCGCGCCGCCGAGATGCTCGGCATCAACCGCGGCACGCTGCGCAAGAAACTGCGCGCCTACGACATCGCCCAGTAGCCGGGCGCCCCGAAGCCATCCGCCCGCCTCGCGGGCTTTTTCTTTTTCGAGAGGACTTCCACCGACGTGAGCGAGCCGACCCCGATCCGCCGTGCCCTGATCAGCGTCTCCGACAAGACCGGCGTGGCCGATTTCGCCCGCCGCCTGGCCGAGGACCACGGCGTCGAGATCCTGTCCACCGGGGGCACGGCGCGCACCCTGCGTGAGGCCGGCGTCTCCGTGACCGACGTGGCCGAGCACACCGGCGCGCCCGAGATCATGGACGGCCGCGTGAAGACGCTGCACCCCAAGATCCACGGCGGCATTCTCGGCCGGCGCGGGACCGACGACGCGGTGATGGCCGAACACGCGATCGCGCCCATCGACCTGGTGGTGGTCAACCTCTATCCGTTCGAGCAGACCGTCGCCCGGCCGGACTGCAGCCGCGACGAGGCCATCGAGACGATCGACATCGGCGGCCCGGCCATGCTGCGGGCCGCGGCCAAGAACCACGCCCACGTCACGCTGGTGGTCGACGCCGCGGACTATGACGCCGTCCTGACCGACCTGGCCGCCAGCGGCGGCACCACCGACGCCACCCGCGCCCGGCTGGCGGCCAAGGGCTTCAACCACACCGCCGCCTACGACCACGCGATCGCCAGCTACCTGAACGGCAGCGACGCCCCGGCCGCGACCGACGACGCGCTGCCGGATCGCTTCGCACCGGCCTGGCACAAGCGGCAGTCGCTGCGCTACGGCGAGAACCCGCACCAGCGGGCCGCGCTCTACGCCGGCGACACGCCGGTCGCCGGCAGCCTCGTCGACGCCCGCGTCTGCCAGGGCAAGGCGCTGTCCTACAATAACCTCGCCGACGCCGACGCCGCGCTGGCGGCCGTGCGTGCCTTCGACCAGGCCCCGGCCTGCGTGATCGTCAAGCACGCCAACCCCTGCGGCGTCGCCGTGGCTCCGGATCTGACCACCGCCTACGAGCGCGCCTTCGCCACCGACCCGGTCTCGGCCTTCGGCGGCATCCTCGCCTTCAACGAGACGCTGGACGCAGCCACCGCGGAGCGCATCGTCGCCAACCAGTTCGCGGAGGTCATCCTCGCCCCGCACATCGCCGACGCGGCCCTGGCGGTGTTCGCGAAGAAGAAGAACCTGCGCGTGCTCGCCACCGGCGACTTCAAGCCCGCGGCCACGCCCGGCTATGCGCTCAAGCCGATCGCGGGCGGGCTGCTGGTCCAGGACGCCGACAGCCTGCTGTTCGAGCGCGACAAGCTGCAGGTCGTCACCGAGACCCAGCCCGACGGCACCCAGCTGCAGGATCTGCTGTTCGCCTGGCGGGTGGCCAAGTACGTCAAGTCCAACGCCATCGTCTACGCCCGCGACGGCCGCACCATCGGCGTCGGCGCAGGCCAGATGAGCCGCGTGGATTCGGCCCGGCTGGCCGGCCAGAAGGCCGCCGACGCCGGCCTAGAAGTCGCAGGCTCGGTGATGGCCTCGGACGCGTTCTTCCCCTTCCGCGACGGGCTCGACTCCGCCGCGAAGGTGGGCATCCGGGCGGTGATCCAGCCCGGCGGTTCCATCCGCGACGACGAGGTCATCGCCGCCGCCGACGAGGCCGGCATCGCCATGGTCTTCACGGGTATCCGCCACTTCCTGCACTAGGGCCACGCCGAAACGCCCGCCACGGGGGCGCCGGCCGACGGCGCCCCTTCGGCGATGCACGGGCCACGGCCCGGCTGGGTCGCGGCCGACCGCACGCGCGGTGCGCCGCCGCGGCTCGATCTCGCGCCCGGTCGCCGCGAGCGGGCCGATCTTCGGACAGGCGCCCGCCGGCCGACGACATGCGGCGCAGCTTCCAACTCTCACATCGCTTTCATGGGGTTGAACCACTCGCTGTGGCGAGCCGAGGGCCGGGGTTTACCGCGGCAGCACACCGACCGCCTGAAGTCTCGGATCTGCTACCCCGCGATCCCGGGCGACACGGGCCTGGACGACGCCGCGGTGGCGACCCTGCGCGCGGATCGCGCTTCTGCCGGGCGCGCCTACTCGATCACCCCGCAGTACATGCGCACGCCGCCCTTGCCGTGCTCGTGATCGCCGTGGCCGTCATAGTGATCGGCCGCGCCGTGGACCATGACGGCACGCCCGTCCAGGTCGGCGACCGTCGGCCGCGGTGCCAGCACCGAAATCGTGGCAGCGCCGTCGGCGGCCACGATCAGATTGGGCAGATCGCCGAGATGGCCTTCCCCGTAGGGGCCTTCGTGGCGCTGCGTATCGTCCGGGTCGTAGTGGCCGCCCGCGGCCCCGCCGGCCATCGCATGGCCGTGCGAGCCCTCCCGCGGGCCGCAATCGCCCCTGGCATGAATATGCATGCCATGCGCGCCCCCGCTTGCCAGGCCCTGCATATCCGGGGTGACGAGCAGGCCATGCGCCGTGTCGGTGAACGTGATCGTGCCGACCGCGCCCGCTTCGCCCTGGGCGGTGATCTCGTGCAGCGTCGCCGTACGTTCGGCCGCGGGCGCGCCGCACGAGACCAGCAGGGCGAGCGCGATCGCGGCCACCCGGCGTCGGGGAATTCGCATGAGGCTACTCCTTGTCTATCTTATTATTTATTTTCGGATAATACGCAGCACACGACCGAACGGCGGCGCGCCTCGCTTCCCTTGGTGGCGTCGGGGAGTCGACGAATGCCCGCCGCGCCGCGAGAGGCCGCTACCCCGCGGCGGGCATAAGCGTGACCACCACGTCGCGGCGATGCGGCGCGCTTCGGTGTTCGTAAAGATAGATCCCCTGCCAGGTGCCCAGATTGAGCGCGCCGTCCGTGATCGGCACCGTGAGATCCATGCCAGTGAGGATGCTGCGGATATGACCGGGCATATCGTCGGGGCCTTCCATGTCGTGCTCGAACATGGGGTCGCCGTCGACCACGGCCTTCGCCATCCAGCGCTCGACGTCCTCGCGCACGCTCGGGTCGGCGTTCTCGCAGATCATCAGCGAGGCCGAGGTGTGGCGGATGAAGACGTGGCACACGCCGACGGCCACGCCGGCCGCACGCACCACCGCGTTCACGTCGGCGGTGATGTCCCGGGTGGAGCGCCCCGGGGTCTCGAACGACAGTGTCTGCTGCATGCCCTGCTACCGAGTCGAAAAACCTCTGCGCGACAGGCTAACGCGTCGAACCCGCGGCGTCTGCGGCCAGGGCCGTGCGACCGAAGGGGCCAGCTCGGCGCTGCCGGCCACGCCCACCGTCGCGGATCGGCCGGCAAGCCCGCACGGCGGCCAAGCCCGGACCGGTGGAACCCGGCGTCCACCGAGCCCTGTCGGCAATCCGTGTGCAATCGGGCCCGTCTCGCGTACCCACTGTCATCGCGCACCGTCCTCCGGCGCCGGGGAATACGCCTCGACGGAGGCTAGAGCGCGTCGAGCTTGGCGACGAGCATCCGATTGACGTCTTTGGGGTTGGCCTTGCCCTGCGAGGCCTTCATGACCTGGCCGACGAGATAGCCCACGATCTTGGTCTTGCCGTCGAGATACTGCTGGACCTGGTCCGGGTTGTCGGCGATGACCTGGTCCACATAGCCCTCGATGGCGCCGGTGTCGGTGATCTGCCGCAGGCCACGGGCCTCGATGATCGCGTCCGCGGACTCGCCCTCACCGGCGAACAGCGCCTCGAAGACCTCCTTGCCGATCTTGCCCGAGATGGTGCCGTCGGCGACGCGCGCGATCAGGCCGCCGAGCTGGGACGGGCTCACCGGCGAGGCGTCCACGCCGCGACCCTCGCGGTTCAGCGCACCGGAGAGATCGCCCATGATCCAGTTGGCCGCGGGCTTGCCCTGGCTCGCCGCGTCACCGCCGGCGGCGGCCACGGTGGCCTCGAAATAGTCGGCGAGCACGCGCGACTGTGTCAGCGACGCGGCGTCGTCGTCGCCCAGGCCGTAGTCGGCGACGAAACGCGCGCGCTTGGCGTCGGGCAGCTCGGGCAGGTCCGCGCGCTCGGCCTCGATGAAGTCGGCGTCGATCGCCACCGGCAGCAGATCCGGATCGGGGAAGTAGCGGTAGTCGTGCGCTTCCTCCTTGCTGCGCATGCTGCGGGTCTCGTCGGCCTCGGGATCGTAGAGCCGGGTCTCCTGGACGACGGTGCCACCGGATTCGAGTACGTCGATCTGGCGTTCGATCTCGAAGTGGATCGCCTTTTCCAGAAAACGGAAGGAGTTGACGTTCTTGGTCTCGGTCCGGGTGCCGAACTCGGCGCTGCCCGCCGGCCGCACCGAGACGTTGGCGTCGATCCGGAACGAGCCCTCGGCCATGTTGCCGTCGCAGATGCCCAGATAGGTCACCAGCGAGTGCAGCTTGCGGGCGTAGGCCGCGGCCTCAGCCGCGCTCGTCATGTCGGGTTCGGAGACGCACTCCACCAGCGGCGTACCCGCGCGGTTGAGGTCGATGCCGGTCTCGCGGTCATACGCCTCGTGCAGCGACTTGCCGGCGTCTTCCTCCAGATGCGCGCGGGTGATGCCCACGCGCTTGTCGCGGCCGGCCACGGTGATGTCCAGATGCCCGCCGGCGACGATCGGCAGTTCGTACTGGCTGATCTGATAGCCCTTGGGCAGGTCCGGATAGAAATAATGCTTGCGCGCGAATACCGACCGCGGCGCGATCGTGGCGTCGATGGCCAGACCGAAGCGCGTGGCCATGCGGATCACGCCGGCATTGATCACCGGCAGCACGCCCGGCAGCGCGATATCGACCGCGCTGGCCTGGGCGTTGGGCGCCGCGCCGTAGGCGGTCGGCGCCGTGGAGAAGATCTTGCTCTGTGTGGCGAGCTGGATATGGACTTCCAGCCCGATCACCGCTTCCCAGTTCATGGCGTTTCCTGCGACTCGTAGCCCGGCGGACGGCGCGTGTGCCAGTCGGTGGCCTGCTGGAAGGCATGGGCGGCGTTGAGCAGACGCCCCTCCTCGAACCACGGCGCGAGCAGCTGCAGACCCACGGGCAGCCCCTCGACAAAGCCGGCCGGCACCGACATGCCGGGCAGCCCGGCCAGACTGGCGGGCAGCGTGTAGACGTCGTTGAGATACATCGACACCGGATCGTCGAGCTTCTCGCCCAGCCGGAAGGCCGGCGCCTGGGTGACCGGCCCGGCGATCAGGTCGACGTCGGCGAAGGCGCGCGTGAAATCGTCGGCGATCAGCCGTCGCGTCTGCTGCGCCTTGACGTAGTAGGCGTCGTAGTAGCCGGCCGAGAGCACATAGGCGCCGATCATGATGCGGCGCTGGACCTCGCGGCCGAAGCCCTCGGCCCGCGAGCGGCTGTAGAGATCGTCCAGATCGACCGGATCGGCGCAGCGGTGGCCGTAGCGCACGCCGTCGTAGCGGGCCAGATTCGACGAGGCCTCGGCCGGCGCGATCACGTAATAGGTCGATACCGCGAGATCGGTGTGCGGCAGATCGATCTCGACGAGCTCGGCGCCGAGGCCCTCGAGTTCCGCGATCGCCCTGTCGATGGCCGCGCGGCTGCCCGCCTCCAGGCCGTCGGCGAAGTACTGCTTCGGCAGCCCGATGCGCAGGCCGCGGATGTCGCCGTCCAGGGCCGCGGCATAATCGGGCACGTCCCGCTCCACGCAGGTGGAGTCGCGCGCGTCGAAGCCGGCCATGGCGCCGAGCACGTGGGCGCAGTCCTCGGCCGAGCGCGCGAAGCAGCCGCCCTGGTCGAGGCTCGAGGCGAAGGCAATCATGCCGTAGCGCGACACCCGGCCGTAGGTCGGCTTGATGCCGGTCACGCCGCACAGGGCCGCGGGCTGACGGATGGAACCGCCGGTGTCGGTGCCGGTGGCCGCGGGCGCGAGCCCGGCGGCCACCGCAGCCGCCGAACCGCCGGAGGAGCCGCCGGGCACGTAGTCGCGGTTCCACGGGTTGCGCACCGGGCCGTAGTAGCTGGTCTCGTTCGACGAGCCCATGGCGAACTCGTCCATGTTGGCCTTGCCGAGCGTGACCGCGCCGGCCGCGGCCAGACGCGCCACGGCGGTCGCGTCGTAGGGCGCGATGAAGTTATCGAGCATGCGCGAACCGCAACTCGTATTCACGCCCTCGGTGCAGAAGATGTCCTTGTGGATCAGCGGCAGGCCGGCCAGCGGCCCGTCCGCGGCGGTGCCGGCGTCGACCGCCTCGGCCTGGGCGCGGGCGCGTTCGGCACAGACGCTGATGAGGGTGTTGAGGTCGCCGTCGTGGCGCTCGATGCGCTCGAGATAGTGCGCGGCGATCTCGGCGGCCGATATCTCGCCTGCGGCGCGGCGCGCGACCAGCGACCGGATGCCGTCTTCGGCCGTCATTCGATCACCTTCGGCACGAGGTAGACGCCGTCGGCCACGGCCGGCGCGATCGCCTGGAAGGCGTCTCGCGTGGTCACCGGCACGGCCTCGTCGGGGCGCAGCCGGGCGGTCAGATCCAGCGGATGCGCCATCGGCTCGACGCCGTCGGTATCGACCTGCGCCAGCGACTCGAACACGTCGATGATGTTCGACAGTTCGCCGGCATGCTCGGCGACGCGCGCATCGTCGAGGCCCAGGCGCGCCAGCCGCGCCACGTTGCGTACCTGATCGTCGGTCAGACTCACGAGTGCTTGCCTGTCTTGGGTCTGTCGGTGAATGCCCGCGCACCGCAGCGCGGCGCATAAAACTAGCATAATTGACCGCTTGCCGAACCGCGGCGTTGCCGTGGCCCACCCCCGTTGCTAGCATTGCGCCCTTGACCGCGTCGCGCCCGAAGGCGCGACACGGCAGCGCGTGGCTGGCGCGCTGTATCGTACTTGCGCTCGGGTGCCCCTCTAATGCTGGATAATTTTCGCGGCCTGTTCGTCAACGATCTATCGATCGATCTCGGCACGGCCAATACGCTGGTCTACGCCCGCGACCAGGGCATCGTGCTCGACGAACCGTCGGTCGTGGCGGTGCGCACCGATGCCCGCGGCGGCAAGCGTATCGAGGCGGTCGGCGCCGACGCCAAGCGCATGCTCGGGCGCACCCCGACCCATATCAGCACCATCCGGCCGCTCAAGGACGGCGTGATCGCCGACTTCACGGTCACCGAGAAGATGCTCCAGCACTTCATCCGCAAGGTGCACAAGAAGCGCTTCCTGCGGCCGATGACGCGCGTGCTGGTCTGCGTGCCCTACGGCTCGACCCAGGTCGAGCGCCGGGCGATCCGCGAATCGGCCTCCAACGCCGGCGCGCGCCGCGTGTATCTGGTCGAGGAGCCGGTGGCCGCGGCCATCGGCGCCGGCATCCCGATCAGCGAGGCCCGCGGTTCGATGGTGCTCGACATCGGCGGCGGCACCTCGGAGGTTGCGGTGATCTCGCTCAACGGCATCGTCTACGCGGAGTCGGTGCGTACCGGCGGCGACAAGTTCGACGAAGCGATCGTCAACTACGTCCGACGCCAGTACAACATGCTCATCGGCGAGGCCACGGCGGAGTCGATCAAGCACCAGATCGGCACCGCCTTCCCCGGCCACGAGGTCAAGGAGATCGAGGTGGTCGGCCGGCATCTGTCGGCGGGCGTGCCGCGCAGCTTCACGCTCAACTCCAACGAGGTGCTCGACGCCCTGCAGGAGCCGCTGTCCAACATCACCAGCGCTGTCAAGCTGGCGCTGGAGTCGACCCCGCCGGAGCTGGGCTCGGACGTGGCCGAACGCGGCATCGTGCTGACCGGCGGCGGCGCGCTGCTGGCCGATCTGGACAAGCTGATCTCCGAGGAGACCGGCCTGCCGGTGATCGTGGCCGACGATCCGCTGACGTGCGTGGCCCGCGGCGGCGGCATCCTGCTTGAGATGATCGACCGCAAGGCGGGCCAGGTCTTCGCGCTGGAATAGGCCGGCCCGCGAGTTGCGCGGCGCCGCCGCGCGCCCCTATTCTTCACCGTCAATATTGTCGCCACCGTACGGCGGGGTACGCATGACGAGTACGCCGACGGCCCGCAGCCGTGCTGCCAGGACACAGACCCGGACGCCCGTCCCCGCCGCCCGGCCAGGCGCATGACGGGCGGTGCGCGATGCGCCGCGCCGGGGCGTCCGGCGACGAGCGGCGACGGTTTCCAACGACACGGGCTTTAAGTGCGCGGATTCGCCGACGACGAGGACAACAAGGGCCCCCTGCTCGGTCGCCGTGTCTCGCCGGGGATCAAGATCGTCGCGATCGCGATCGTCTCGGTCGTGCTGATGATGGTCGACAACGCGCACGATGCGCTCGCCCCGGTGCGCGGCACGCTCGCGATCGCGCTGCAGCCGGTCCAGATCGCCGCGGAGATGCCCGGCGACGTGGCCGACTACCTCGGCCGCTACTTCAACCGCGGCGAACTGATCGAGGACAACGAGGCCCTCAACCGCCGGGTGCTGCTGCTGCGGGCGCGGCTGCAGCGGCTGGCCGCACTCGAGGCCGAGAACGAACGCATCCGCGCCTTGCTCGCCTCGGCGAGTTCTCTGGATCAGAACGTGCTGATCGCTCGCGTGCTGTCGGTCACGCCCGATCCGTACCGCCATCGCATCAAGCTCAACAAGGGCAGCTCGGACGGGGTCTTCAAGGGCCAGGCGCTGATCGACGCCAACGGCATCATGGGCCAGGTGACCGACGTCACCCCGCTCGACTCGCGCGCGATCCTGATCACGGACGCCAATCACGGCATTCCGGTGGAGATCAATCGCACCGGACTGCAGACGATCGCCCAGGGCACCGGCCGGTCGGACGAGCTGCGGCTGCCGTTCCTGGCCAACAACGCGGATGTCCAGAGCGGCGATCTGCTGGTCTCCTCGGGGCTCGGCGGCCGCTATCCGGCGGGCTATCCGGTCGGCCGCGTCGAGCACGTGGATCACAAGCCGGGCGACGAATTCCTGGACGTGGTCGCAGAACCCACGGCCCATCTCAACCGAGGTCGGGAAGTGCTGCTGGTATGGACCAGCGACACCGCGAGGAAAGCCGACCAGCCACCGGCCGACGAATCCGCCGCGGGCGATGCCGATGACGCTGGGGCCACCGAGAACCGCGCGAACGGGGCCGACGCCGGAAGCGACGCACGATGATTATCAATCATCACGTGAGCGGGTTGATGCTCCTGTTCACGTTGGGAATGGGGCTACTGCTTACGCTGCTGCCGCTGCCGGAGGCCCTGGCCGCGGCCCGGCCGGCCTTCTATCCGGCCACGGTGCTGTTCTGGGTGCTCATGCAGCCGCTGCGCTTCGGCCTGATCGCGGCCTGGGTCTGCGGCATCCTGATCGACGTCCTCTACGGCACGCCGTTCGCCGAACACGGCCTGGCGCTCGCGGTCGCGGCGTATCTGGTGGTACAGATGCGCGAGCTGCTCTGGAGCTTTCCGCTGTGGCAGCAGAGTCTGCTGATGACGCCGGCCATCGTGGCCTACGAGTTCGTGCTGTTCTGGATCGACGGCGTCGCCGGTGCGGAGGTCAATCAGTGGTGGCGCTGGCTGCCGGTGCTGACGACGCTGCTGATCTGGCCTTTCTGGGCCTTCCTTCTGGAACGGATCGCCGAATTCGAGGTCGGATGATGAAGACGTTGAAGTTTCGGCTCTAAACAACTGAGCCGGCGGATAAACGCCGCATTCATGAATGCCTGCCCGGACAGGGCGCGAGGGGACGGGAGCACATACACGAGCATGGCCGCAGACGACGCGATCAAGGACCACGCCGCGGAACGACGTCTGTTTGTCGTGCGCACGCTCGTCGTCGGCACGGTGCTGGGCGTCATGGTCGCGACCCTCGTGGCCCGCGTGGCCTATCTGCAGGTCTACCGACACGCCTACTACGAGACCCGCTCGCAGGACAACCGCATGCGGGTCCAGGTGATCCCGCCGGTACGCGGGCTCATCTATGACCGCAACGGGGTGGTGCTGGCCGACAACCTGCCGGCCTATCGGCTCGAGATCGTGGCCGAGCAGGTCGAGGACCTCGATGCCACGCTGGATCGTCTGGACGAGGTCGTCGAGATCCGCGAGGCCGATCGCCAGCGCTTTCGCGACCGGCTGTCCAAGACGCCGCATTTTCGCGGCGTGCCCATCCGCCTGAATCTCAGCCAGCGCGAGGTGGCACGATTCGAGGTCAACCGGGGGGCGTTCCCGGGCGTCGAGATCCGTGCCGGCCTGACGCGCCACTACCCGCTGGGCCGCGTGGCCGCGCATCTGGTCGGGTATGTCGGCGGCATCACCGCCCAGGATCTCGGCCACGTCGACAACACGCGCTATCGCGGCTCCAACCACATCGGCAAAGCCGGCGCCGAATACAGCTTCGAGTCCCGGCTGCACGGCTATCCCGGTTCGCGCGTGGTCGAGACCAACGCCGGCGGCCGGGCGCTGCGGGAACTGGAAATGAACCGCCCGACGGCCGGCGAGAACCTCTATCTGACCGTCGACGCCCGCCTGCAGAGCGCGGCCTACGAGGCGCTGGGCGACAACGACGGCGCCGTGGTGGCGATGAACCCGGAGACCGGGGGCGTGCTTGCCATGGTCTCCAAGCCGAGCTACGAACCGGACCTGTTCGTCGACGGCATCAGCGGCGACAAGTACCGGCAGCTCACCGCCGACCCCCACATGCCGCTCTACAACCGCGCCATGCAGGGCCGCTATCCGCCCGGCTCCACGATCAAGCCGGTCATGGCCCTGGCCGGGCTGGAGACCGACGCGATTCCCGCGACGAAGAAGGTCTGGTGCCCAGGCTACATCACCCTGCCGGGCAGCGAACGCCGCTACCGCGACTGGAAGCGTACGGGCCACGGCTGGGTGGACATGCGCGAAGCGATCTATCGTTCCTCCGACGTCTATTTCTACAAGCTCGCGCTCAAGCTCGGCATCGACAACCTGCACCGCTACGGCGCAATGTTCGGCCTGGGCAGCCCGACCGGCATCGACCTGCCGCGGGAATCCAGCGGCATCATGCCCTCCCGCGACTGGAAACGCGGCGCGCGCGATCTGCCGTGGTACCCGGGCGAAACGCTGAACACGGTCATCGGGCAGGGCTTCATGACCGCCACGCCGCTGCAGCTCGCCCAGATGACGAGCCTGATCGCCGAGCGCGGAGCCGGCTACCAGCCGCATGTGCTGAACGGCTGGAAGGCGCCGTCCGACGAGAACTTTCAGAGTGCGCCGGCGCGACCGCTCGCGCCGATCGATCTCGAGGACCGCGATCACTGGCAGGTGGTCATCGACGGCATGGTCGATGTCGTCTCAGCGCCGCGCGGCACCGCGCACCACTATGTCGGCCAGAATCTCGACTACTCGATCGCCGGCAAGTCCGGCACTTCGCAGGTGGCGGGCCTGGCCCAGAACCAGGCGGCACCCGACATCGAGGACGTGGAACGGCGCTTTCGCGACCATGCCCTGTTCGTGGCCTTTGCGCCGGTGGAGAGCCCGGAGATCGCGGTGGCCGTGGTCGTCGAGCACGGCGGCGGCGGCTCGAGCGTGGCCGGGCCCATCGCGCGCCGGGTCATCGACGCCTACCGCGCCGATCAGCCGATGCTTCAGGCCAACAGGGAGACGCCGCAATGACCACGCAGACCGCGGCCAACGCCCCGTCCACGCTTTCGGAGTGGCTGGTCTACTGGCGCATCGACCTGCAGCTGCTGGTCGCCCTGCTGTGCTGCGGCGCGGTCGGCCTGTTCGTGCTCTACAGCGCGTCAGGCCAGTCGACGACGCTGGTCCTCAACCAGGCGATCCGCTTCGGGATCGGCATCCTCGGCATGCTCATGGTCGCCCAGATCCCACCCGAATGGTTCCGCGTCGGTGCGCCCTGGCTGTTCACCCTCGGTGTGGCGCTGCTGACGCTCGTGATCCTGGTCGGCGATACCGCGATGGGCGCGCAGCGCTGGCTGGACTTCGGCTTCATGCGGTTCCAGCCGTCGGAGATCATGAAACTGGCCGCGCCGCTGGCGATCGCGGCCTATTTCCACGACAAGAGCCTGCCGCCGACGCTCGGCCGGGTCGCCGTCGCCGCGGCCATGATCGCCGTCCCCGCGGCGCTGATCGCGGACCAGCCCGATCTGGGCACCGCGCTGCTGGTCGCGACCGCCGGGGCTTTCGCCATCTATTTCGCCGGCCTGCGCTGGCGCGTCATTCTCGTGCTCGCATTGCTGGCCGCGGCCGCCGCACCGCTGCTGTGGTTCAACATGCACGAGTACCAGCAGGCACGGGTGCTGACGTTCCTCAACCCCGCCAGCGACCCGACCGGCGCCGGCTACCATATCTCCCAGTCCAAGATCGCGATCGGCTCGGGCGGGCTGTTCGGCAAGGGCTGGCTCAACGGCAGCCAGGCGCATCTGAACTTCCTGCCGGAGTCGGACACGGACTTCGTGTTCGCCGTCTTCGCCGAGGAGACCGGCCTGTTCGGCGTGATCGCCCTGCTCGCGCTCTACTGCTTCATCGTGGCCCGCGGGCTGTACATCGCCGCCAAGAGCCAGGACACCTTCCAGCGGCTGGCCGCCGGCAGCCTGAGCCTGACCTTCTTCATCTACGTGTTCGTCAACATCGGCATGGTCGCCGGGCTGATGCCCGTGGTCGGCGTGCCCCTGCCGCTGATCAGCTACGGCGGCACCTCGATGGTGATCCTGCTCGCCTCCTTCGGCATCCTCATGTCCATCCACACCCACCGGAAGCTGCTCGCCACATGATTCGATCCCTCGCCCTGATCACGCTGGCGCTGGCCGCCGCGCCCCTGTTCGCCGCGCCGGGCGGCAATTACGCCGAGCGCGAGGCCGGACGGGCCCTGCTAGAGCGGCTGGAGCGCGTCGACGGCGTCGACATCGACGCCGCCCGCGCGCTGCTCGTCGAGGCCGAGTACCAGCCGGAAATCGTCGAGAAGATGCGCACGCCCGCCGAACGCACGCTGACCTGGGGCGATTATCGGCCGATCTTCCTGCAGGCCGAGCGGGCCGCGCTCGGCGCCGACTATATCGCCGAGCATCGCGAGATCTTCGACCGCGTCGCCGACGAGACCGGCGTGCCGCCCCATATCGTCGCCGCGATCATCGGCGTGGAGACGAAATACGGCCGCGTGCTGGGCAACGACCGCGTGCTCGACGCGCTGGCCACGCTGGCCTTCGATTATCCGGAGCGCAGCGACTACTTCACCCGCGAGCTCGAGGGTTTCATCCAGCTCTGCGTTGAGGAGTCGCTCGAATGCGACCGCGAGGTCGGCTCCTACGCGGGGGCCATGGGCCTGCCGCAGTTCATGCCCTCCAGCTATCGCGCCTACGCGGTGGACGGCAACGACAACGGCCGGCGCGATCTCTGGGAGGAACCGGCCGACATCATCGCCTCCGTGGCCAACTATCTCGCCGAGCACGGCTGGCAGGACAAGGCCCGCGTCGCCCTGCCCGCCTGGGTGGGCGACGCCGATCAGATCGACGACATCGAGCGCAGCGAACGCGAACCGGCCTACCGCTGGGACGCGCTGCGCCGGCTCGGCATCCGGGTGGACGCGCCGCCGGCCGATGACGCCCGCGTGGGGCTGCTGGAGTTCGACGGCGCCCACGGCACCGAGTACTGGGTCGCGCTGAACAACTTCTTCGTGATCACGACCTACAACCACAGTCCGCTCTACGCCATGGCCGTCTACCAGCTCGGCCAGGAGATCGCGGCGGCCCGCCAGGACGCCGCGGGCTGATGCGTGGTGCCTGGATCCCGGCGACCGCGACGCTCGCGGCGCTGATGCTGGCCGGCTGCGCAAGCACTTCGGGCTCGGGTGCCGGCGGTTCAGGCGGCGGTGGTGGTGGTGGCTACTATCAGAACGACGGCCCGCCCGATGACGAGCGCATCGACCTCGACTCGATCGAGGACGCCGTGCCGCGCGACGAGCCGAAATCGAAATACGGCAATCCGGCGAGTTACGAAGCGCTCGGCAAGACGTACTACGTGCTCGAAAGCGCGGCCGGATTTTCCCAGACCGGCCGTGCGAGCTGGTACGGACGTCAGTTCCACGGCCGACGCACCTCGAGCGGCGAGGACTACAACATGTTCAAGATGACGGCGGCGCACAAGCGCCTGCCCATCCCGAGCTATGTCCGCGTCACCAATCTCGACAACGGCAAGCGCGCGATCGTACGCGTCAACGATCGCGGGCCGTTCCACGATGACCGCATCATCGATCTGTCCTACGTCGCCGCACGGCGCCTGGGCGTGGTCAAGCGCGGCAGCGCCCCCGTGCGCATCGAGACCGTCACGCCGGCGAGCCTGGGCGCCGAGCGCGAGGAAGCCGCGCCACCCGAACGCGCCACCCGGCGCACCGCAACCTCGTCGGCGCCCGCAACGGAAAACAGGCGCCGCGAGGCCCCATCCGGGAGCGCCTCCAGCTCCGCCGGCCGCGCGATTCCGGTCGCCGACGGCCCGCCGTCACGCCGCCGGAGCCCGCGCCTGTATCTCCAGGCCGGCGCCTTCGGCGAAGCCGCCAACGCGGACCGGTTGCGCACACGCCTCGAAGCCGCCGGTTTCGAACGCGTGTCGATCATCGAGCCGAGCGCGGCCACGCCCCTGTACCGGGTGCGCGTCGGGCCCTTCGACGATCCGCGCAGCCGAAGATCGTCCCAGCAGATCCTGACCGACCGCGGCTTCGCCGTGCGCGCGGTCGAACGTTAGCCCGCAGCCGAGCTGCACGATAAACTCCCGGGTCGCCGGCCCAGTCACCTCCACGCCACCGAGTCGAAGTCGATGCACCACGCCACTCGCCTTTTCCATGCCGTTGTTCTGCTTTTCGTCGCCACGCCGGTGCTCGCTGCCTCGCTGCCGATCCCGGAACCGCCGAATCTGGAGGCGCGCAGCTACATTCTGGTGGACTTCGATTCCGGCCAGGTGCTGGCCGCCAAGAATGCGGAAAAGGCGATCGAGCCGGCCAGCATCACGAAGCTGATGACGACCTACATCCTGTTCGACGAGATCGACCAGGGCAACATCGCCCTCGACGACAAGGTCACGATCAGCGAGAAGGCCTGGCAGATGGGCGGCTCGAAGATGTTCATCGAGGTCGGCGAGCAGGTCAGCGTGGACGATCTGCTGCACGGCATGATCACCTCCTCGGGCAACGACGCGACCGTGGCGCTGGCCGAGCACGTGGGCGGCACGGAATCCTCCTTCGCGGACTACATGAACCAGTACGCGCGGGATCTCGGGCTCACCGACAGCCACTTCGTGGACGCCAGCGGCTGGCCGCACGAGGACCACGTGATGAGCGCACACGACATCGCACGCCTGCTGGGCGCGATCGTGCGCGACTTTCCCGACCTCTACGACCAATATTTTCACCAGAAGAAGTTCACCTACGCCGGCATCGAGCAGTACAACCGCAATTCGCTGCTGTGGTCCGACGACAGCGTGGACGGCGGCAAGACGGGCCATACCGAATCCGCCGGCTACTGCCTTGCGGCGACCGCCAAGCGCGACGACATGCGGCTGGTCTCGGTGGTCACCGGCACGGATTCGAACAACGCCCGCAAATCGCAGAGCCAGGCACTGCTGAACTACGGCTTTCGTTTCTACGAGAGCAGCCAGCTGTTCGACGCCGACAAGCAGATCTCCGAAATCCGTGTCTGGAAGGGCGACGAGACCATGCTGCCGGTGGTCGCCGACGGCGCCGTCCACGTGGCCTATCCGCGCGGCAAGCGCGACGAGCTGTCCACCAGCGCCGAACTGCCGTCCAACCTGAGCGCGCCGGTCAAGGACGGCGAGCGCCTGGGCACCCTGCACGTCAAGTACGGCGACAAGACGCTGGCCGAAGTGCCGCTCTACGCCGGCCAGGCCATTGCCGAGGGCGGCATCATCCGCCGCCTGACCGACGAAGTCATGATGATGTTCGAGTAGGCCGCCATGCGCACCGACACCGCCCCCGACACCGCCTGGGTCAACGGCCGCTTCCTGCCGCTCGCGGATGCGAGCGTGTCCGTGCTGGATCGCGGCTTCCTGTTCTCGGACAGCGTCTACGAGGTGATCCCGGTCTATGCCGGGACCCCCTTTCGCATGGACGACCACCTGCAGCGGCTGGCCCGCAGTCTCGACGCCCTTGGGATCGCCGACCCGCACGGCATTGACGGCTGGCGGGCACTGCTTGCCGAACTCGTCGAGGTCAACGGCGGCGGTGATCTGGCGATCTATCTGCAGGTGACGCGCGGCGCGCCATCGCGCCGCGATCACCGCATCCCGCACGACGTCGAGCCCACGGTCGTCGCCTTCTGCCAGACCCGCGCCGCGCCCGACCCCGAGGCCCTGGCCGCGGGCCTGGCGGCGATCACCACCGACGACACGCGCTGGCGCGACTGTCACATCAAGTCGACCTCGCTGCTGGCCAACGTGCTGGCCGCGGACGCCGCCCGGGCCGAGGGCGCGACCGAGGCGATCCTGGTGCGCGACGGCGCCGTACTGGAGGGCACCTCCTCAAACGTGTTCGCCGTGATCGACGGCCGCCTGGTCACGCCGGCGCTGCGGCCCACCATCCTGCCGGGCATCACCCGCGGGGTGGTGCTCGGGATCGCGCGCGCCCAGGCACTGGACCACGCCGAGGTGGATACACTCACCCCCGAGGCGCTGCGCGCCGCCGAGGAGGTCTGGATCACGTCGTCGACGCGCGAGATATTCCCCGTGACCCGGCTGGACGGCGCCACCGTGGGCGACGGTGTGCCCGGGCCGCTCTGGACGCGGGTCCGCGGCTGGCTGCAGGCTGGACTCCATGAGTGACGACCGCGAGACGCTACTCGAATTCCCCTGCCGGTTCCCCGTCAAGGCCTTCGGCCGGCAGGGCGAGGGCTTCGAGACCATCGTCCACGACCTGCTCAAGCCCCATGTGCCCGAACTCACCCACGCCGATCTGTCGCGGCGCGAGAGCAGCGGCGGCCGTTTCGTGTCCGTGACCGCACACATCACCGCCCAGAGCCAGGCGCAGCTGGACGCGATCTATGCGGCGCTGACCGCGAGCGACGACATCGTCATGGCGCTGTGAGTCGTTCGTGAGCGCGCCACCGCTGGCCATTCGCCGCCACGGCTGGGCGCCGCTGGCCTATCGCCCCGTATGGCACCGGATGCAGGCCTACACCGACGAGCGCGGGCCCGGAACGCCGGACGCGCTGTGGCTGCTCAACCACGCGCCGGTGTTCACCCAGGGCAAGAACGGCCGCCCGGAGCACGTGCTGGCACCGGGCGACATCGAGGTCGTGCCCATCGATCGCGGCGGCCAGGTGACCTATCACGGGCCCGGCCAGATCATGGCCTATCTGATGCTGGATCTGCGCCGGCACGGCATCGGCATCCGCAGCCTCGTCAGCGCGCTGGAGAACGCCGTGATCGCCACGCTGGCCGGCTACGGCATCGCCGCCCGCGCCGAACCCGACGCCCCCGGCGTCTATGTGGACGGCGCCAAGATCTGTTCGGTGGGCCTGCGCGTGCGCCGCGGCGCGAGCTATCACGGCCTGGCGCTGAACGTGAACATGGACCTGGAGCCCTTCTCACGCATCGATCCCTGCGGCTATCACGGCCTGACCATGACCCAGATCGCCGATTTCGGCGGGCCCGGCGATCTGGACCGGGTGGCCGACGATCTCGGCGCCCAGCTCTGCATCGCCCTCGGGATCAACGACGTAGAGCACGGATCCGGCGTTCCCATCTGATAGGCTTGCGCGCAAGTTCCGCGCGTGACGGCTCATGACTCCAGAGACTCCCGGGCCTGCGCGGCCCCGTGACAACAGCGATCTCCTCGTCGAGGTGCGCGATCTGCACTTCGCGATCGGCGCGCACGTGATCTACGACGGCGTCGACGTGGACATCGCGCGCGGGCGGATCACCGCGATCATGGGGCCCAGCGGCACCGGCAAGACCACGCTGCTGCGGCTGATCAGCGGCCAGTGGCGCGCAGCGCGCGGCTCGGTGCGCTTCGACGGCGCCGAGGTCGCCCGCATGTCGCAGCGCGAGCTGTTCGAACAGCGCAAGCGCATGGGCATGCTGTTCCAGTCCGGGGCGCTGCTCACCGACCTGTCGGTCTACGACAATGTCGCCTTTCCGCTGCGCGAGCACACGCGGCTGCCCGAACGCCTGATCCGCGACATCGTGCTCATGAAGCTCGAGGCCGTGGGTCTGCGCGGCGCGCGCGGGCTGTATCCCGCCCAGCTGTCGGGCGGCATGGCCCGGCGCGTGGCGCTGGCGCGGGCGATCGCCCTCGACCCCGAGATGATCATGTACGACGAGCCGTTCGCCGGCCAGGATCCGATCTCGATGGGCGTGCTGCTGCGGCTGATACGGCGTCTGAACGACGTGCTCGGCCTGACCGCGATCGTGGTCAGCCACGACGTCAAGGAGACGCTGGGCATCGCCGACTACGTCTACGTGATCTCGGACGCCACGGTCATCGACCACGGCACGCCCGACGACATCCGCAACTCGCGCTCCGACTGGGTGCAGCAATTCATCCACGCGGAGGCCGACGGGCCGGTGCCCTTCCATTATCACGGCGCGCCCTACGCCGACGAGCTGCTCACGGGAGAGCGCGGATGAGCGACGTCCGGGCCATCGTCCACACCGCCACCGACTGGATCGCCGAACTCGGCCGGGCGGCGCTCTTTCTCGTGCGCATCCTGCGCAATCTGCCCTCGCTGGTGACCAAGCCGCGGCTGCTGGTCGAGCAGATCTATTCGGTGGGCGTGCTCTCGCTGGTCATCGTGGTCGTGGCGGGCGTGTTCGTCGGCATGGTGCTGGCCCTGTCCGGCTATCGGCTGCTCGTGGATTTCGGCGCGGAAGAGGCCCTCGGCACCTCGGTCGCGCTGGTCGTGGTACGCGAACTCGGCCCCGTGGTCACCGGCCTGCTGTTCGCCGGCCGTGCCGGCAGCGCGCTGGCCGCCGAGATCGGCCTGATGAAGGCCACCGACCAGCTGTCCGGCATGGAGATGATGGCGGTGGACCCGGTGCGCCGGATCGTGGCGCCGCGCTTCGCCGCAGGCGTGATCGCCCTGCCCCTGCTCACCGCCATCTTCTGCGTCATGGCGATCGGCGCGGGCGGCGGCTACTTCGTCGGCGTCGACATGCTGGGCGTGGACGCCGGCTCCTACTGGAGCGGCATTCAGTCCAACGTCGATTTCGGCGGCGACATCATCAACGTGTTCCTCAAAAGCGGCGTGTTCGGCGCCATCGTGACCTGGGTCGCGGTCTATCAGGGTTATCATGCGCCCCCCACCTCGGAGGGCGTCTCGCGGGCGACGACCAATACGGTCGTGATCGCCTCGCTCGCCATCCTCGGCGCCAATCTCATGCTGACCGCCGTGCTGTTCGGCGGCAACTAGCCTGCTCGGCGGAAATCAGGATCAGTCTATGCAGTCTCGTGCAGTGGAAATACTCGTCGGCTTCTTCGTGTGCCTCGGGATCGCGGCGATCTTCATCCTCACCATGCGCGTCAGCAACCTGACCGATACCAGCGGCATCGACGGCTATACCGTCACCGCGGCCTTCAACGACATCGGCGGCCTCAACGAGGGATCGCCGGTCAATATGGCCGGGGTGCGCATCGGTCGCGTGGCCGACATCACGCTGGACCAGCAGTCCTATCAGGCGGTGGCCACGCTGCGCATCGACGGCCGCTACAAGATCCCGCGCGACTCCGACGCCCAGATTCTGACCTCGGGCCTGCTCGGCGAACAGTACATCGGCGTCGGTCCGGGCGGCGCCATGGAGAACATGGAGGACGGCGACCGCTTCATCATCACCCAGAGCGCCGTCGTGCTGGAACAGCTCATCGGCCAGTTCATGACCAGCATGGGGGCCGGCGACGCCGGTTCGCGCGGCGCGTCCTCCGAGGACGAGGCGCTTCCCTGAGCCGGTCGATTCAGGCCGGATTAATGCCGCCCGGCCGAGACTTATCCAATATTACCTGCAGAGTAAATCCGCCATGACGCGCAACACCCGCTCCCCTTTCGTGAAGCGCCTGCTCCAGGCGCTCGCGCTGTCGCTTCTGCTGCCGGCGATTGCGCTCGCCGCACCGAAACCGCCGGAAGAGCTCGCGCGCGAGACCGTGCAGACGATCCTCGACAGCATGGAGGGCCGCCGCGACGAGCTGCGCCAGAACCCGCAGGAACTCTACACGCTGATCGAGCAGGAGCTGGTGCCGCTGGTCGACATGCAATACATGTCGCAGCTGGTGCTCGGCCGCGCCTGGCGCACCGCCTCGCCGGAGCAGCGCGAACGCTTCCAGGAGGCGTTCCAGAACATGCTGATCCGGACCTACGGCAACGGCCTGCTCAGCTTCAAGGATCAGCAGCGCATCGAGTATCTGCCGGTCCGCGGCGATGACGACGCCGAGGACATCACCTTCCGCGCGCAGATCACCGACGATGAAGGCGACAAGTTCCCGGTGAGCCTGCAGATGCACGTGGTCGACGATGAATGGAAGATCTACGACGGCAGCGTCGGCAATCTCTCGTTCGTGACCAACTACCGCGGCCAGTTCAACTCGCAGATCCGCAACGGCGGTCTGGAGTCGCTCATCGAGCGCATGGAATCCCGCTACAACTCGGACGGCTGAACGTGGGCGAGCCGGGCGAAGCCACCGCCGCGGTCTCCGGCGAGCTCGACGCCGAGACCGCGCCGCAGCGCCTGCGCGAGTCCGAACACTGGTTCGAGCACGGCGCGGAGACGGTCATCGACCTGTCCGGCGTGACCCGGGTCGACAGCGCGGGCGTCGCCCTGCTGCTGGCCTGGGTGCGCGATGCACGCGCGGCCGGCGCGAGCCTGCGCTTCGTCAACGCGCCGGCACAGATGCGCGCCATCATCGATTTCTGCGCCCTCAACGACGTCATCCCCGTGGGCGAGCCGCTCGCGGCGACGCAGCCGCGCGGTTGACGACTCAGGCGCCGGCGCCGCCCGGTCCGCCGGCGGGAATCTCCAGCGCCTCGATCGCCGCGATGTCGGTCAGCGATTCCGGATTGGCGATGGCGCCGGTGTTGTCGACCGTCGCGCCGCGCAGGAGCTTGGCCACGGCCACCTCGACCTTCTTGCCGCTGCGCGTGTAGGGCAGCGCCGCCACCGGCACGATCAGCCCGGGCACGTGGCGCGGGCTGGCGTGCTCGCGCAGCCGGCGACGGATGGTGGCCGCCAGCGTGCCGTCGAACTCGTGGCCCGGATTGAGCACCACCAGCATCACGATGCGGCTGTCCTCGCCGCGCGGCTGGGCCACGACCATGGCGTCGGCGATGGCCTCCAGCGGCTCGACCTGACGATAGATCTCGGCCGTGCCGATGCGGATGCCGCCCACGTTGAGAGTGGCGTCGCTGCGCCCGTAGATGATCGCGCCGCCCTCGGCGGTGAACAGGATGTAGTCGCCGTGCGCCCAGACGCCGGCAAAGGTGTCGAAATAGGCCGCGCGATAACGGCTGCCGTCCGGATCGTTCCAGAACTTCACCGGCATGGACGGCACAGGCTGGGTGCAGACCAGCTCGCCGCATTCGTCGATCACCGCCTCGCCCTCGTCGTTGAAGGCGTGGGCGTCGATGCCGAGCAGGCGGCACTGGATCTCGCCCCGGCGCACGGGCAGCAGCGGGCAACAGCCGACAAACGACGACACCAGATCGGTGCCGCCGGAGATCGAGCCCAGCAGCACGTCCGAGCGCACGGCCTCGTACACCCAGTCGAAGTCCGGCGGCAACAGCGGCGAGCCGGTGGACAGCAGCACGCGCAGTGCCGACAGGTCGTGATCGCGGCCGGGCGCGAGATCGGCGTTGCGGCAGCCGGCGAGAAACTTGGCACTGGTCCCGAAATGGGTGATGCCCTCGCGCTCGGCCAGCGCCCACAGCACGTCCAGATCGGGATGGCCCGGATTGCCGTCGTAGAGCACCAGCGTCGCGCCGGTGAGCAGGCCCGAGACCAGCCAGTTCCACATCATCCAGCCGCAGGTGGTGAAGTAGAAGAAGACATCGTCGCGATGAATGTCGGCGTGCAGCAGCAACTCCTTGCTGTGCTGCATGAGCGCGCCGCCGGCGCCGTGGACGATGCACTTGGGCACGCCCGTGGTGCCCGACGAGAACAGGATGTAGACCGGCTGCTCGAAGTCCAGCGCCGCGAAGGACGGCCGCGCGCTGCGGCCGGCGGCCAGCGCCGCGTCCCAGGACACGAAGCCGTCACGGGCACCCAACTCGGGCGCCTGTTCGTCGTTGGCCGTTACGATCACGGTCTCGATCGACGGGATCCGTTCGCACACCGCCGCGGCATGGTCGATGCGTTCGAAGTCCTTGCCGCCGTAGCGGTAGCCGTCGACCGTGATCAGCACGCGCGGCTCGATCTGCGCGAAGCGATCGACCAGGCCGCCGACACCGAAATCCGGCGAGGCCGACGACCAGATCGCCCCCATGCTGGCGCAGGCGAGCATGGCCACGATCGGTTCGTGGGTGTTGGCGACGATGCCGGCCACGCGATCGCCCGGCTGCACGCCCACCGAGCGCAGATAGGCCTCCATCGCACCCACCTGCGTCAGCAGCTCGCCGTAGGACAGCCGCACCTCGGCCCGCGACTCGGATACGCCGACGACCGCAGTCCGCCCGGGGTCGCCGTCGATGGCCTCTCGCAGCAGATTCTCGGCGAAATTCAGCCGCGCGCCCTGAAACCAGTGCGCGCCCGGCATCTCGCGGGTATCGAGTACGCGATCCGGACCACGCTCGGCGCGCACGCCGGTGTAGTCCCAGATGCTGCGCCAGAAATCCTCGAGCGCGTCCACCGACCATCGATGCAGCGCGGCGTAGTCGTCGAAGCGACCGTAGCCGCGCTCGCCGAGCCACGCCATGTAGTCGCGCATCCGGGTGCGTGCCATCGCGGCTTCGCCGGGCACATGGAGAATGGGGTTGTCGTCAGCCATGGCGCTCCGCCTGTTAGTGCCGTTGCCGTTGGCGCCTCAGGTTACACCGACAAAGCGATTGCGCATGCGGTGCCGGGTCGCGTCCTTGATCCCGAGCGCGTCCTCGCCGATGAGGATGCGCTGGACGTTCTCGGAACCCTCGCCCACGGTGAGCATGTCGATATAGGCGTTCAATCGCTGGACGGGATACTCCGCGGCCAGGGCGTTGCCGCCGAAGGTCTCGCGCGCCACGTCGCCGGCCAGCCGCGCGGCCTGGGTGGCGAAGTACTTGGCCCGCGAGGCCACCCGCGTGGAGACCCGGCCCTGATCCATCGTCCAGCCGATGCGATAGGCCATCAGCCGCGCGGCCTCGACCGCGACGGTGGCGTCGGCGATACGCTCCTGGACGAGCTGGTGGCGCGCGATCGGCCCGCCGCCGACCACACGCTCGTTGGCGTAGGCGACGCTGGCATCGAGCGCGGCCTGGGCGATGCCGGTCAAACGCGCCGACACCGTCAGTCGGCCGTACTCCAGGGCGTTCATCGCGATCTTGAAGCCCTCGCCCTCGTCGCCCAGCCGGTTGTCCACCGGCACCTTGAAGTCGTCGAGAAATATCTCGCAGGAGCGCAGACTCTTCGACAGCCCCGGCAGATCGATCGGCTGGGCGGTATAGCCGTCGAAGCGCTTCGGCTCGACGATGAAGGCGCTGATGCCGCGATGCGCGGGTTCGGCCTTCGGGTCGGTCCGCGCGAACAGCACGCCGACATCGGCCGCATGCGAGAAGGTGATCCACATCTTCGAGCCGTTGAGCACGTAGTGATCGCCCTCGCGCCGGGCGGTCGTGCGCATCGCCCCCGCCGGATCCGAGCCGCCCCCGGCCTCCGAGAGCGCGAACATGCCGATCGACTCGCCCGCGATCAGCCCCGGCACGAAGCGCTCGACCTGCGCGGGGCTGCCCCAGTTGTAGATCGTGTAGGGGCAGGTCGCGCACTGCATGTTCATCGCGTAGCCGTAGGCGGGGGCGATGCGCGAGACCTCCTCGGCGATCACCGACACCGCCAGAAAGCCGGCCGCGCTGCCGCCCAGATCCTCCGGGAACGGCGCGCCGAACAGGCCCGTCTCGCCCATCGCGCGGATCAGATCGTAGGCGAACTCGCCGCTGCGCTCGAACGCCTCGGCCTCCTCGGTGAGCCGCCGTGTGGCGAAGTCGGCGGTCGCCTCCTTGAGCGCGGCCATATCCGCCGGCAGGTCGAAATTCATAGGTGGTGCTCCTAGGTCTAAGACATCAGATTGGGAAGAAACAGGGAGATCTCGGGGAAGGCCAGCAGCAGGCCGAGCACGATGAACTCGACGATCAGAAACGGGGCCACGCCGCGGAAGCAGTCGGCGACCGACACTCCGGTAATGCCCGAGGTGACGAAGACGTTGAGCCCGAGCGGCGGTGTGACGAGACCGATCTCGACGGTCTTGGTGATGACGATCCCGTACCAGATGCCGTCGTAGCCGAGCTGGCTGATCAGCGCGTAGGTCACCGGCACGGTCAGCACGAGGATCGCGATCTGGTCCATGAACATGCCGAGCACCAGATAGATGAGCACGAGCACGGCGATGACCATCCACGGGGCGAGGCCGGCGTCCTGGATCGCGGCGAACAGCGACTGCGTGGCCTGGGTGAGCGTGAGGAAATAGCCGAACATCATCGCGCCGATGACGATGGTCACGATCATCACCGTGGTCGACAGCGTGTCGGCCACGGCGTCGGCAAACGCATGCACGCCGAGCCGGCGCATGAGCACGGTGATCGCCAGCGCCCCGGCCGCGCCCACCGCGCCGATCTCCGTCGGCGTGGCGATGCCGCCGTAGAGCCCACCCACCACGAGCACCATCAGCAGCAGCACGGGCCAGACCGGCCTCAGCGCACGGACCGCGGCGCCGGCATCGAAATGCGGCTGCGCCGGCATGGCCTCCGGCCGCCGCCAGCCGATCAACAGGATGGCGATGATGTATCCGAGCGCCGTCAGCAGCCCCGGAACCAGTCCCGCCACGAGCAGCTTGCCCACCGAGAGTTCGGTGAGAATGCCGTAGATGATCAGCACGATGCTCGGCGGGATCATGATCGCCAGCGTCCCCGAGATGGCGATCACGCCGACCGACACCCGGGCGTCGTAGCCCACCTCGCGCATGCTCGGATAGGCGGCGGCCGACATCGTCGCCGCACTCGCGGTGCTCGAGCCGATGATCGCGGCCATGAAGGCACTGGCCATCACGCAGGCCACCCCCAGGCCGCCGCGCAGCCGTCCCAGCCACAGATCGCTGGCGCGGATGACGTCGCGCGCCATGCCCGACTGCGCCATGTACTGGGCCATGAGCACGTACATCGGGATCGTGAGAAAGACATAGGACGCCGACACGCTGTGATACACGTCGGCCAGATAGCTGGCCACGAACGGCAGCCCGCCGGTCAGATACAGACCCGTCGTCGCCGCGATCATCATCGCGAAGGCGATCGGGACCTCCAGTATCAGCAGGCCGAGCAGCACCCCCACTCCAACCGCCACGCTCACGAGTGCACCTCCGACGAGGCGCGGCCCCCGGCTTCGGGTTCGCCCGATTCCGGCGCGACGATATCGGTGGCCGCACGCACGAGCAGCCGCAGCGCGAGCATGCCGCAGCCGATCGGCACCCAGACGAGCGAGGCCCACACCGGCCAGTCGATCACGCCGAAGATGGCGTCGCCGGACTGGTATTTATCGACCGTGCGCCAGCCCGAATACCAAGCGATGGCCGCCATGATCGCGGCCGCGGCCAGCGCCCCCGCAGCGTGCAGCACACGCCGGCCGCGCGGGCCCAGCAGGCGGCCGGCGACCGACAGCCGGATGAACGCGCCCCGCCGCTCGCACCAGGGCAGCGCGATCGTCGCCACCATGACCATGAGGTAATTCGTGGTCAGCTCGAACTGAAACGACAGCGGCGCGTTGAACACGTAGCGCGCGACGACGTCGGCCGAGACCAGCGCCATCATGACCACGAGCGTGGCGGCGGCCAGCATGAACAGCGCGCGTTCCGCGCCCGCGTGGATACGGATGAGCAGCTTCATGGCTGGCCGTGCCCCAGGGCCTGTTGATGTTTCGTACGCGCGCCGCGTTGGAGACCGCAAATCGTTGTCCGGCAAGGCGCGAGCCGCCGCGTCGTGGCGTGCCACGACCCAGGCTTGCAACGTCGCCGGGCGCGATGTGCGGCCCAACCCTTCGGGACAAGCGCTGTTGTGCGGCAATCCAGCGTTCTAGCGCGCTTGTGCAGAGTGACTGCACGGCGCGCACTACGCCTCGTCTTGCCGCACAACAGCGCTTGGCGCGGACGCGTACGAAACATCAACAGGCCCTAGGCGCCGTCGCCGAGCCGCGACTCGAACGCCTCGAGCGCGGCCCGGCCGTCGAGGCCGCGATCGTCCATGCGCTCGATCCAGCGCTGCTGCGCGGCGCGGTACTTGGGCGCCAGCGCCTTCTGCATGGCCTCGGGCAGGTCGTAGATCGTCACGCCCGCCGCCTCGAACTCGGCGAGATCGTCCGCGACATCGTCGGCGAGCGTCTTCGACAGATGCGCCACCGTCTCGTCGCCGGCCTTGGCGATCGCCTGTTTCTGCGCCTCGCTCAGGTCCTCGTAGACGTCCCGGTCCATGGCCACGGTGATGCCGAAACTGCCGAAGGCGGCGTTGCGAGACAGACTCTTGCTGACCTCCTGGAGCTTGTACGGGGCGATACTGGTCACCGGGAACAGCGCGCCGTCGAGGGTGCCGCGCTGGAGGCCGAGGTAGGTATCGGGCGCGGCCATGGAGACCGGATTGGCCCCGACCGTCTCGACGACCATATTGAGGCTGCCCGAAGAGCGCAGCTTCAGGCCCTCGAGGCCGGCCATGTCCTCGACCGGCGGCCGGTTGAGCAGCAGCTGATAGGGCGGCAGCATCACCGCGTAGACCGGCACCACGCCGTTGTCGAGAAATTCCTGACGCAGCGGCGTATCCGCCTTCAAGGCGCTCCAGTAGGCCTGACTGGCCTCGACCACGTCGTCCACCTCGCCCGGGAGCATGGTCGCGCCGTTGAGCGGCATCTCGTCGCTGACATAGCCGATGCCGATGTAGCCCGCCTGCACCACGCCGTCATTGATCTTCTGCAGGATCTCGCCCGCCTTGGCGAGCTGCTCGTTCGGGAAATAGCGGAAATCGACCCCGCCGTCGGTATGCGCCTCGACCCGGTCCATCCAGTAGACCGTGCCCTCGCTGGACAGAGTGTTGGACGGCGGGAACGAGTCCGCGAACATCAGCGAGGCGGCCAGCGGTGCGCTGCTGGCCAGCAGAGTCGCCATGCCCGCCGCGGCCAGGACGAGCGGCTTGAATACATGCGTCTTCTTCATGATCTCCTCCGGTCTGTATCGGTCATCGATGCGCCGGCCGACGTTCTGTGCGTCGATCCGGGCGCGGTTCACTCAGCCATCGCCGGCCTCCGAAAGCGCGGCCTCGATGCGGGCGCGCGCCTCCTTGAGCATGGGGATGTAGGTGTCTTCGAACGTGGCCAGCGGTACGGCCTGGGCCAGCGCGATCAGGTTGAACGCGCAGAGCACGCGTCCGTGGTGCATCACCGGCACGGCGGCGGCGCGGATGGTGGGCACGAACTCGCGGTCGCTCACGGCATAGCCGCGTTCGCGCGTGCGCTCGACGAGTGCCGCCACGCGCGCCGCGTCGCCGGCCTCGCGCTCGTCGGCGTCGCCGCCGGCGACCAGGTCCTCGAGGATGGCCGCACGCTGGGCTTCGGTGGAGAACGCCAGATAGGCGCGCCCGATGGCGGTGCGCATCACCGACACGCGCGACCCCACCGTCCGGTTGACCGAAAAGGTCCCCGGCTGACGGTTGGTGTCGGCGATCGCCATCTTGCCGGCCTGGTAGATCGCCAGATCGGAGGGCCAGCCGCTGGCCTCGCGCAGCCGCTGCATCACCGGCCGGCCGGCGGCCAGCAGGGCCGCGTCGGCGCGGTAGTTGTTCGACAGCGCAAGCGATCGCGCGGCGACCAGATAGCGCCGGGACTCGCCGTCCTGGGCGACATAACCGCCGTGGCAGAGCGTCTCCAGAGCGCGCAGCGCCGAGGCCTTGGGCAGGCCGGTGGCCTCGCGCACCTCGGTCAGTGTCGCCGGGCCGATGCGGTTGACTGCTTCCAGCACCTTCAGCCCGCGCAGCAGTGCCGTAACCGGCGTATAGGCCATAAAAGTTTCACTAGATGAACCATCGGTTCAAAAATTGATTGCAGCGTCAGCATGCCCGTGCAAGACTCGGCGCGCAAATCATTTCGAGCCGCTGCCCGAACCACAGCCGCGCGACGCGGTGACGAGGCCCGGGCCGGTGATCTGGCTCAACGGGCAGGAGAGGTGCATGTTCGAACTGCTGAAGGGGGTGACCGTGCTGGATCTGAGCACGGTGGTCTTCGGCCCTTTCGCATCGCAGATGCTGGCGGACTTCGGCGCCGACGTGATCAAGGTGGAATCGCCGGACGGCGACATCTTCCGGGCGGCGGCGCCGGCCCGGCACCGCGGCATGGGCGCGGGCTATCTCAACCTCAACCGCAACAAGCGCTCGATCTCGCTCGATCTGAAGCGCCCCGAGGGCCGCGCCGCGCTTGACGACCTCGTGCGTGAGGCCGATGTCTTCCTGCACAACATGCGCCCGCGGGCGATCGAGCGCCTCGACCTCGGCTACGAACGCCTGGCCGCGCTCAACCCGCGTCTGATCTACTGCGGCGCGGTGGGTTTCGGCAGTGACGGGCCGTATGCGAACGACCCGGCCTACGACGACGTGATCCAGTCCATGACCGGCTTCGCGGCGATGGACACCGATCCCGAGGCCGAACCGGCGCTCATCCCGACCGTGCTCACCGACAAGATCGCCGGGCTGTATTCGGTCGCCGGCATGCTCGGCGCGCTGATGTCGCGCGAGCGCACCGGCCGGGGCATGGCGGTGGAGGCCGCGATGTTCGAAAGCCTGGCCTCGTTCATGCTCGCCGAGCACCTCAGCGGCCACGTCTTCGACCCGCCGCTGGGCACGCTGCGCTACGACCGCGTCACCTCGCCGCACCGCCGGCCGTACCGCACCGCCGACGGCTATATCGCAACGCTGCCCTATTCCGGCAAACACTGGCAGAAGGTGCTGCAGGTGATCGGCCGCGAGGATCTCGCCGAAGCGGGCTGGGTGCGCGACGACGCCGCCCGCAGCGAGCGCATCGGCGAGCTGTATGCCGTGCTCGCCGAGGCGATGCCGCAGCGCTCGACCGCCGAGTGGCTCGCCGAGCTCAAGCGGCTGGACATCCCCTGCGGCCCCGTGAACCGGCTGGAGGATCTCGTGGCCGATGAACACCTGCAGGCGATCGGCTTCTTCCAGTCGGCCGAGCACCCCAGCGAAGGCGCGATCACGACGCTGCGCCAGCCGCTGCGCTTCATCGACGCGCCGACGCGACCGGACCGACCGGCGCCTAATCTCGGCGGCGACGGCCGGGCCGTGCTTCACGAATACGGCATGGACGACGCCACCATCGATGCCCTGATCGCCGCGGGTGCGATGACCCTGCCCGGCGACGACCCCGATCCGGCCTGAGCGCCGGCACCCACCAGGAGGCCCCATGTCCGGTCTGTATTTCGAGGATTTCAGCGAAGGCCAGCGTTTCGAACACCCGATCACGCGGACCGTGACCGAGTCCGACAACACGCTGTTCTGCGGCATGACGATGAACCCGCAGCCGCTGCACATCGATCACGACTTCGCCGCTCGGTCGCCGTTCGGCAAGCCGCTGGTCAACAGCCTCTACACGCTCGGGCTGATGATCGGCATCTCCGTGCACGACACCACGCACGGCACCACGGTCGCCAACCTGGGCATGAGCGAAACCGCCTTTCCGGCGCCGGTCTTCCATGGCGACACGCTCTCGGTGGTGACCACGGTGGAAAGCCTGCGCCGAAGCCGCTCGCGCGAACACGTCGGCATCGTCGGATTCCTGCACCAGGCCCACAACCAGCACGGCACCGAGGTCGCCCGCTGCCGGCGTCAGGCCATGATGCACTGTCGCTCGGGCCAAACGGCATGAGCACGCCGCGCGCCTATCTGTTCGTACCCGGCGACGCCCCGCGCAAGATGGACAAGGCGCTGACCGCCGGCGCGGACGCCATCATCCTCGATCTCGAGGACTCGGTCGCCCCGGCCCGCAAGGCCGACGCGCTGACCGCGGTGGCCGCATTTCTCGACGCGCGGCCCGCGGACGCCACGCCGGAGTTCTGGGTACGCGTCAACGCCGCCGAGCCGACCGCCGCCCTGGAGGAACTCGCCGCCCTGCCGCTGGCGCGGATCGCCGGCATCGTCCACCCCAAGCTCGAGCGCCACGACCAGCTCGAACGCATGGGCGCCTGGCTCGACGCGCTGGAGGCGCGCGACGGCCTGCCCGCCGGAGGTACGCGCATCCTCGGCATCGTCACCGAAACCGCCGACGCGCTGGTCGGCGAGCACGGCTCGAGCCTGGCCCGCGGCCACCCGCGACTGCGCGGCTATAGCTGGGGGACCGAGGATCTCTCCGCCGTACTCGGCCGACCGCCATTGGCCGGCAATACCGACGCGCACGCCGACCTTGCGCGCATGGTCCAGCGCCACTGCCTGCTGCTGGCCGCAGCCGCGGGGGTCGACGCCATCGACGGCATCAGCGCCGATTTCCGCGACCAGGCGGCCCTGGCGCGCAGCTGCGACTATGCCCGCGAGCTCGGATTCGTGGCCAAGCTCGCCATCCATCCGGCCCAGATCGAAGCGCTCGACGCCGGGCTGGCCCCGCACCCCGACGCGCTGGCCTGGGCGCGGCGCGTTCGCGCGGCGGTGGTCGACGCCCCCGATGCGGCCGCGCTGACCGTGGACGGCCGCATGGTCGACCGCCCGCACATCGACGTGGCCGAACGGCTGCTCACCCGTGC
This sequence comes from Salinisphaera orenii subsp. halophila YIM 95161, assembly GCF_003732545.1. Taxonomy (GTDB): domain Bacteria; phylum Pseudomonadota; class Gammaproteobacteria; order Nevskiales; family Salinisphaeraceae; genus Salinisphaera; species Salinisphaera orenii_A. Next base: position 47,108 of record NZ_AYKF01000121.1, read on the forward strand.
CGGCGAGCCGGGCGCGACGTAACGCCACGACCGGGCCGGTGGCCGGCGCACCGAGGCCGTGGCTCATGCCGCGATCGCCGCGGCATCCACGCACTCCGGGCTGTCCACGGGGCAGACGAACCCGTACCCCGGATTGTTCGGCGGCAAGGCTGGGCGCAGTGCGCGCCGCATCGCCACTTTAGCGCGCGAGTGCGACAACGCCGGGGGCTGCAATCGTTCGTTTTTCGGGGCGCCCATCCGCCATGGGCGCCCTGCCGCGTTGCACCTCTCGATCGCGACTCGCCGCGATCGGCGACACGCGTCTTTGCGCGATACATTGCGCGGTCTCCAGCGTGGCACCCGTATGGCCGGTCGACCGGCCCTGATTGTCTTAGTTCGGTGCCAGCGTCACGCGCAGGCCGTCGAGCGCCTCGCTGAAGGCGATGCGACAGGTCAGCCGTGATTGCGCGGCGTCCACGTCGAAGGCCATGTCCAGCATGTCGACCTCCTCCTCGTCGGCCGGCGCGAGTGCGGTCAACCAGGCGCGATCGACATAGCAGTGACAGGTCGCGCAGGCGCAGCAGCCGCCGCAGGAGGCCTCCAGCGGCAGGCCCGCGTCACGGATGATCTCCATCACCTTGCGGCCCGGCTGCGCCTCGAGGCGGTGTTCGCCACCCGTCCGGTCGATCACGAATATCTGCGCCATGCCAACCTCCATTGTCGAATCGGGAACTTCAAATCCGTGCGCGCCGCCGCCTCAGGCCAGCAGCGGCGGAAGCTGACGGCCGAGTTCGGCGCGTTCGGCGGTGCTGTCGCCGGCCAGCGCGAAGCCCAGCGGGGCATCGTCGTCGCCGCGGAATACGGCGCGCAGATGCCGCCCGTGGCCGTCGATCTCCCAGCGCCCGGCGCTGCCCGCGGCCGGCGGGCAGACCGTCAGCGGCAGGCTGGTCGTCTTGACCACCACCGGCATGGCCTTCATCGCCAGACGGGCGTCGCCACCGGCCAGCACCTGCGCGAGCACCCTGGCCTGGGCCATGAGCGGCAGGATGTAGGGCTGCACCCCGGCGGGCGTCTGGGCGCAGTCGCCGATCGCGTGGATGTGCGGGTCCGAGGTGCGCAGGCGATGATCGACGCGCACGCCCTGATCCACGACCAGGCCCGCGGAGCGCGCCAGTGCGGTCTCGGGCACCAGTCCGGCGGCCGAGAGCACCAGATCGGCGTGGACGCGGCTGCCGTCGTCGAGCGTCGCGGTGAAGCCGCGACCGTGGCGCACCAGCTGCGCGACGTGACGGCCCGTGCGCACGTCCGCACCGTTGTCGGCCAGCGCGCTCGCCAGCGTGCGCCCGAGCGCGGCCGGCAGCAGGCGCGCGAGCGGCCAGTCGGCGGGATCGACCAGCGTCACACGCAGGCCGCGGTGCATGAGATCGTCCGCGAACTCGCAGCCGATCAGGCCGGCGCCGATGAGCAGCACGTGCGACACCCCGGACTCGAGCTTGGCGTACCAGCGGCGGTAGTCGTCGAGATTGTTCACGCTGTCGATCCACCGGGCATCGGCCTCGGCGGGCACGATGACCCGCTGGCGCGCGCCGGTGGCCAGCACCAGATCGCCGTAGGGGATCTCACCGGCACTGGTGTCCAGACACCGCGCGTCAGGGTCGACGGCGTGCACGTGACAGTGGTTGATCAGACGCACGTCCAGTTCCGCGGCCTTGGCCTCGGCGGACTTCTGCACCATCGATTCCGGCGTCTGGTGCTTGGCCAGCGCGTTCGACAGCAGCGGTTTGGAATAGACCTCGCCCCCGTCAGCCGTCACCAGCACCACCGGCCGCGCCGGGTCGTGCTGGCGCAGCTGGCGTATCAGGGTGTAGCCGCCGAGGCCGCTGCCCACGACCACGATGGGCCCGGCGGATGATGTCATGCCTGTCATCTCGGTCATCCTCTATTCGCTGGCCACGCGGGCGGCCGCGGTATCACGGCCGAGCTGATTGGCGATTCGACGCTGGAACTCGTGTGTGGTCGCCTCGTGGTAGGGCGAGAAGCGGCCGCCCGCGTATCCCGGCGAATGACGTCCGCGCTGCATGCCCTCGATCATCTCGATGTCTTCGGCGTTGATGCCCGTCCAGGCCTCGATCGGGCGCTGACGCTGGGCCGCCAGGTCGTCGCCCATGGCCGCGTCGCCCACGAAATAGAAATGAAAGATCTCGCGGGTGCGCCCGGGCGACAACGGCTGAATGGCGAACACGAACAGATAGCTCGGGTGCATGCCCAGCATCAGATTGGGCATGACGTAGGGATACTCCGCGGTCGAACGGCGGGCTTCCGGCAGATCCGGGAAGGTCGGCAGGTCGGGGTGCCCCGCGGCCACCGAGTCGTACCCCTGGCTGCCCTGGCCCATATAGGTCGGTTCGAGCATGTTGAAGTGGGCCTGCATCCGCGAATAGTCGTTGAGCGAGGGATGCGTCCACGGCAGGTGATAGCTCTCGACGAAGTTCTCGACCGCGAGTTTCCAGTTGGCCTCGACCTCGAACGTCGCGCTCCCGCCGTGGCGAAGCCGGGACAGATCGTAGTCGGCCCAGCGACTCTCCAGCGGGCCCATGCAATCGGCCAGCGGGGGCGCGTCACCCGAAAGATTCACGAAGATCAGGTCGTACCACGTCTCGCAGCGGATCTCGGCGAGGCCGTATTCCCGGCGGTCCAGCGCTGGCGAGTCGTCGCAGTCGTGGCCGCCGAAATGCGGGGTCTTCTTGAGCTCGCCATCGAGCGAATAGGCCCAGGAGTGATAGGGGCAGACCAGCGTGGCGCAGCCGCGGCGGGCCTTGCCCACCAGCTGCAAGCCACGATGTCGGCAGACGTTGTGGAACGCCCGGACCGCACCGGCGCGATTGCGCGTGAGCACCACCGGCCGTCCGGCGATCTCGACCGGTACCACGTCCCCGCGCCGGGGCAGTTCGGCGCCGACGCCCGCAATCACCCATTGCCGATCGAAGATCTCGTCGCGCTCGCGGTCGAGAATCTCCGGCGAGGTATAGGCGGCGTTCGGCAGACAGACCGCATCGCCGGTTGGCCTGTTGAGCTGTTCGATCACGCGTGGCGTCAAGACGGTTTCGGTCATGTCGAGGTCCTCGGCGGGGCCCTTGTTCGAATGGCGTGATCGGCGGCGGGACCAGCGCGGGCACGCTGCCGATGCAGGATTCGAAAACGAGATTAGCGCCGGCCGGCACGCTCGATTGTCTTCGGGGCGACATGAAGATGCACCGACACGACAGCGCGCAAATCACTGCGGGAAAAGCGCTTGCGCCGTTGCCCGCGATGATCCATAAATCGGATAACGAGGCGGGACCCGACCACGAGTGAATCAACCGTGAACGACAGTCTCCATATCTCCCGCGCCCGATCGTCGGCGCCCCTGACAGCCAGCGACGGGAGGCGAGGTCATGCGGTCCACAGCCGGTGAGGCCACCGCGCAGCGGCCGACGCACATCGGTTTCCTGCAGGTGCCCAATTATTCGGCGATCGCCTTCTCGACCGCCATCGAGCCGCTGCGGATGGCCAATCAGCTCGCCGGGGTGGCCCTCTACGACTGGTCGGTCATCACCCTGGACGGCGGCCCCGTGGCCGCCAGCAACGGCCTGGCGGTCACCCCCGACGCCGACATCCGCTCGGCGGGCGCGCTGGACATGCTCTTCGTCTGCGGCGGCACCGGCATACGCGATTGCTGCGACCGCCGCCTGCTGGCCTGGCTGCGCTCGCTGGCCGAGCGTCACGTCGAACTCGGCGCGATCTGCACCGGCACCTATCTGCTGGCGCATGCGAATCTGCTGAAGGGGTATCGCTGCACGATCCACTGGGAGAACATCTCGAGCATCGACGAGGAGCACCGCTTTCCGGACACGGTCTTCACCTCGGAGCTGTTCGTGATCGACCGCGACCGCTACACCTGCGCCGGGGGCATCGCCCCGCTGGACCTGATGCTCAACGTGATCGGCCGGCAGAAGAGCCCGTCGATCGCCGAGGCGATCTGCGAGGAATTCATCCACGAGCGCATTCGCAACGTCAGCGACATCCAGCGCGTGCCGCTGCGGGTGCATCTGGGCACCAGCCAGCCGAAGCTGGTGGAGGCGGTCTCGCTGATGGAGGCCAACATGGAGGAGCCGCTGTCGCTGCACGATCTGGCGCGGCTGGTGAACGTCTCGCGGCGGCAGCTCGAGCGCCTGTTCAAGAAACACCTGAACTGCGTGCCGACACGCTATTACCTGGAACTGCGGCTGAGCCGGGCACGTCAGTTCCTTCTGCAGACGCAACTGTCGATCATCGACGTGTCACTGGCCTGCGGTTTCTCCTCGCCGCCGCATTTCAGCAAGTGCTATCACGACTTCTTCGGCTACCCGCCAAGCCGGGAACGCCGCAGCCGGGCCGGCGGCGAGTCAAGCGCCGCCGCGACGGCCACGCCGGCGCGGGTGCGCAATCAGCGCCGGAAAGCGAGCACGCCGTAGGCGGCTGCGGCGTGGCCCAGCAGCCGCGGCTCAACGAAGCGATGCGCCGTTGCCCACGTCGCGGGCGGCGTCGTCCAGCCAGGACCAGATATAGTCCGCCATGCTGCGACGCACGATGACATGGAAGCGCGGCGATGCATCGCGCTGGGCCAGGATCACGTCGGCCTTGGCCAGCAGTGTCTGGGCGCTGTCGCCGGGGCCGAAGACGCGCGGATGCAGGTCCACCGAGCAACCGCGGGCGAGCAGCGCCCGCGCCTGCGACCCGGCGATCTCCAGCGTGGCGTAGCCGCTGCTGACATCCGTCGCGGTGGCGAACAGATTGCCGAAGGCCGCACGCAGCCGCGCCTGGAGCGAGACGGCGTCGTCCGGCGGTGTGACCAGCAGCCATTCGTTGGGCGCAAGCCATATCGCCGACAGCGACTCGCCCATCGTCATCGTGTTGGGCGTCAGCGGCAGGTCGAGGCCGGTGACCGTGCGCACGGCCTCCACGAAGGCCGCCTGCTCCGGCTGTCCGCGCAGATTGAGATACCCGCGCGCCGGGCGTTCACGCATCGACAGCGCCGGCCGGTGGGCGCTCGGGACGGCGGTCAGGGCGCTCTGCGTTTCGGTCTGTTCGGTCATGCGGACGCCTCCCTGGGGCATCGAGAAAAACAGGTTCGGTGATGCGTGCGGCCAGCACGCGGCCATCGGCCAGCGGCGCGAACACGCGCTGCCCGATCCGGTCGCGGCCGCCGTCCACGAGCGCGAGCGCGATCGAGCGCCCCACCCGCGCGCTGGCGTAGCTGGACGTCACCCAGCCGACCATGGGCAGCGGCAACGGTCCATCCGGAACATCCACGAGCTGGGCGCCCTCGGGCAGCACGGCCGCCGGCTCATCGGTCAGCAGCCCGACCAGTTGACGACGATCCCCGCGCTGGAGGTGCGGCCGCGCCAGCGAGCGCCGGCCGATGAAATCCTTCTTGGTGCTGACCAGGCCGGCCATGCCCAGATCATCGGGGGTCACCGAGCCGTCGGTATCCTGCCCGACGATGACGAAGCCCTTCTCCGCCCGCAGGACGTGCATGGCCTCGGTGCCGTAGGGCGTCGCACCGTAGCGCTCGCCGGCGGCCATCACGGCCTCCCAGAGGCGCTGGCCGTGCGCGGCCGGCACGCTGATCTCGAACGAGAGTTCACCGGTGAAGCTCACGCGTGCCACGCGGGCCGCCACGCCGACGGCGGTGCACTCGCGGATCGACATGAACGGCATGGCTTCGGCCGACAGGTCGACGTCCGCACACAGCTCGCCGACGAGGTCACGGCTGTAGGGGCCGGCGACCGAGACGGTGGCCCAGTGGTCCGTGACCGAAGTCAGATGGACTTCGAGATCGGTCCACTCGGTCTGCAGCCAGCGCTCGAGCCGCGCCATGACGTTCGCGGCGCCGCCGGTGGTCGTGGTCATCAGATAGTGGTGCTCGGCCAGCCGCGCGGTCACGCCGTCGTCCATGACCATGCCGTCCTCGTCGAGCATCAGGCCGTAGCGACAGCGGCCGACGGCCAGTTTCCGCCAGTTGTTGGTGTAGACCCGTTCCAGCAGGGTCACCGCATCGGGTCCGTGGATATCGATCTTGCCGAGCGTTGAATAATCCAGCACGCCCACGGCGTGATGGGTGGCCAGGCATTCGCGATCGACGGCCTGCTGCATCGTCTCGCCGGGCCGGGGGTAGTAGCGCGCCCGCTTCCACTGGCCGACGTTCTCGAACACCGCACCGCGCGCGACGTGCCACGCGTGCATCGGCGTATGGCGGGTGGCGTCCAGCAGCGCGCCGACATCGCGTCCGGCGATCGCGCCGAAGGTCACGGGCGTGTAGGCCGGCCGGAAGGTCGTGGTGCCCACCTCGGCCAGCGGCCGGCCGAGCTTTTCGGCCACGATGCCCATGCCGTTGATGTTGCCGAGCTTGCCCTGGTCGGTGCCGAAACCCAGCGCGGTGTAACGCTTGACGTGCTCGATCGCGGTGTAGTTCTCGCGGATCGCCAGATGCAGATCGGCGGCGGTGGTGTCGTTCTGATAGTCCACGAATTGCTTGGGCCCGCGCGAGACCGGCTTGAATCCGGGCACGAGCCAGCACGGCAGCAGCGGTTGTTCGTCGGCCGCGGCCGCGCTCGGCAAGACGGTGGCCGGGGCCTCGAAGCCGCAGGCGGACGCGGCGGCGACCCCCGCCTCGTTGCCCTCGAGCAGGCAGCCGGCCGTATCCCAGGTGCCCCGCGCCGCGCCGGCCGAGCGCTCGGCCTGGACCGGATCGCCCGGCACGAAGCAGGCACGATCCGTATCGAATCGCGGCCGTGCACCGGACTGCGACTGCAGATGCACCACCGGGCTCCAGCCGCCGGAGACGGCCAGCAGGTCGCAGTCCAGTCGCGGGCCCTCGTCTTCGATCCGGCCGGCGTCGGCCGACAGGCGCGCGGTGCGTACCGAGGCGAGCCGACGCCGACCGCGGGCATCCGGCACGACGTGGCCGGCGAACACGCGCAGGCCGGCCGCACGCGCGGCCTCGTGCCACGCACCCGAGGGATCCGTGCGGACGTCGACCACGCCGGCGACGTCGATGCCGGCGCGCTGCATGTCCAGCGCACTGCGATAGCCGTTGTCGTTGTTGGCGAACACCACGGCACGTCGCCCCGGCGCGACGCCGTAACGGTTGACGTAGCTGGATACCGCCGAGGCCAGCATCACGCCCGGCCGGTCGTTGTTGCCGAAGACCAGCGGCCGTTCTATGGCGCCGGTGGCGATCACGACCTGCTTCGCGCGCAGCCGCCACAGCCGCTCCCGCGGCCCGATGGCATCGGTGGCCGGCAGATGATCGGTCAGACGCTCGACCAGCGTCAGGAAGTTGTGGTCGTAATAGCCGAACACGGTCGCACGCGGCAGCAGGGTGACCTCGGGCATGGCCGCGAGCTCGGCCCGGACACGTGCGATCCAGTGCGTCGACGGCGCGCCGTCGATGTGTTCGGCGGCGGACAGCAGGCTGCCGCCGAACTCACTGCCCTCATCGGCGAGGATGACCCGTGCGCCGCTGTACCCGGCGGCCAGCGCCGCGGACAGTCCCGCGGGGCCGGCGCCGACGACCAGCACGTCGCAGTGGGCGTTGATCCGGTCGTAGCGGTCCGCGTCGGCATCGTCGGGGGCGTACCCCAGGCCGGCGCCCGCGCGGATGACGTGCTCGTAGTGCTTCCAGCCGGAAGCCGGCCATTTGAACGTCTTGTAGTAGAAGCCGGCCGGCAGCAGCCGCGAGGCACGGTCGAGCACCGCCGTCAGATCGGTTTCCGCGCTCGGCCAGCCGTTGACCGTGCGCGCGCTCAGGCCGTAGTGGAGCTCGGTCTGGGTCGCCCGCTGTACCGGCCGGGTGCGCGCACCGCAGCCCAGCTGCAGGATCGCGTTGGGCTCCTCGGCGCCGGCGGCCACGATCCCGCGCGGCCGGCGATACTTGAAGCTTCGGGCCACGATGTCCACGCCGTTGGCGATCAGGGCCGAGGCCAGGGTATCGCCGGCGTATCCGGCCATCGGCCGGCCATTGAAGGTGAATTCGAGGCGCCGGTCGCGATCAATGCGCCCGCCCGATGCCAGTCGATAGCCGCTCATGCGTCGAACCCCGGCCGCGGTTCACCCATGCGATACACGCGGTGGATGCGGTAGGTCACGGTGTCGCGCGCGACGTTGAACCAGCGCCGACAGCCGTGGCTGTGACACCACTGCTCGGACTGCAGACCCCGGGTGTTGGTGTGAAAGAACAGATAGTCGCCCCAGGCCGCGTCACTGACGGCGTCGGGTTCGGGCGGACGCGTGATGTGCGCCTCGCCGCCGTAGGTGAATTCCTCCTCGTCGCGCGGTCCGCACCAGGGGCATTCGAGCTGCAGCATGGCCATGTCCTCCGGGGGTCAGTGGGCGACGCCGGCGGCGCCGTGCTCGTCGATCAGATGGCCGGTCACGAACCGGTCGAGCGAAAAGGGCGCGTTGAGCTCATGCGGGGCGTCATGCGCGATGGTGTGGGCGAACGCCCAGCCGGAGCCCGGGGTGGCCTTGAAACCGCCGGTCCCCCAGCCGCAGTTGAAATACAGCCCGTCCACCGGTGTCTTGCCAAGAATCGGACAGGCGTCCGGGGTGACGTCCACGATCCCGCCCCACTGGCGCAGCATGCGCATGCGCGAAAAGATCGGGAACAGCTCCTTGATCGCCGCCAGCGTGTGTTCCACCACCGGAAAGCTGCCGCGCTGACCGTAGCCCTGATAGGCGTCGATGCCGGCGCCGATGACCAGTTCGCCCTTGTCCGACTGGCTGACATAGCCGTGGACCTGGTTGGACATGATCACCGAGTCCAGCACCGGCTTGACCGGCTCGGACACCAGCGCCTGCAGCGGATGCGAGGTCACCGGCAGCCGGAAGCCGGCCATGTCGGCGAGCACGCTGGCGTGGCCGGCGACGACCACCCCCACTTTCGGCGCCGCGATGAAGCCGCGGCTGGTCTCGACGCCGGTCACCCGGCCGTCCTCGCGGCGAATGCCCGTGACCTCGCAGTTCTGGATGATGTCGACGCCGCGGGCATCCGCAGCCCGCGCCAGGCCCCAGGCCACGCCGTCGTGGCGGGCGACGCCCGCGCGGCGCTGCAGCGAGGCGCCCAGGATCGGATAGCGCGCGTCCGGCGAGGTATTGATCGCCGGCACCATGGCCTTGATCTGCTCCGGCGTGACGAACTCGGCGTCGATGCCGTTGAGACGGTTCGCGTTGACCCGCCGCCAGGTATCGCGCACGTCCTGGAGCGTATGCGCGAGGTTGAACACGCCGCGCTGCGAAAACATCACGTTGTAGTTGATGTCCCGGGTCAGCCCCTCCCACAGCCGGAGCGACTTGTCGTACAGCCAGGCGGCCTCGTCCCAGAGATAATTGGAGCGCACGATCGTCGTGTTGCGGCCGGTGTTGCCGCCGCCGAGCCAGCCCTTCTCCAGCACGGCGACGTTGGTGAGGCCGTGGTTCTTCGCCAGGTAATAGGCCGTGGCCAGACCGTGCCCGCCGCCGCCGACCACGATGGCGTCATAACGCGGTTTCGGCTCCGGCGATCGCCAGGCCTGCTGCCAGTTCTCGTGGTGCGAGAGCGCGTTGCGCACGAGACTGAGGATGGAATAGCGGTTCATGACGTTCTCCGTCTGCAACTGCGGGCCCGCGCGAGCCGACGCCGCGGCGTCTCGGCCGAACGCGCCCGAATCGCCGCTACAGTCGATGCGGTGGTGTGACGGCGGCGCATCTCAGCACTCGATCACGTTGACGGCGAGACCGCCGCGGGCGGTCTCCTTGTAGCGGCTGCTCATGTCCGCGCCGGTGTCGCGCATGGTCCGGATGACCTTGTCCAGCGACACGCAGTGGCGGCCGTCGCCGCGCAGGGCCATGCGGGCGGCGTTGATGGCCTTGATCGCGCCCATGGCGTTGCGTTCGATGCAGGGCACCTGCACCAGCCCGCCAACCGGGTCGCAGGTCAGCCCCAGGTTGTGCTCCATGCCGATCTCGGCGGCGTTCTCGACCTGCGCCGGGCTGCCGCCCAGCCGCTCGGCTAGCGCACCGGCGGCCATGGAGCAGGCCACGCCGACCTCGCCCTGACAGCCGACCTCGGCGCCCGAGATCGAGGCGTTCTGCTTGTAGAGCGCGCCGATGGCTCCGGCGGTCAGCAGAAAGCGCACGATGCCGTCGTCGTTCGCGCCGTCGATGAAGCGGACGTAGTAGTGCAGCACCGCCGGAACGATCCCCGCGGCCCCGTTGGTGGGCGCGGTCACCACCCGGCCGCCGGCGGCGTTTTCCTCGTTGACCGCCAGCGCGTACAGATTGACCCAGTCCAGCGTCGCGAGGCCGTCCACCGCCGCATCTTCAGCGCGCAGCGAGAGGTCCCGGTACAGTCCCGGCGCGCGGCGGCGCACCCGCAGCGGCCCGGGCAGCTCGCCCGGCGTGACCAGACCGTGGGCGACGCAGTCGGCCATGGCCCGCCAGATCGCCAGCAGCCCGGCGCGCACCTCGGTCTCGTCGCGCAGCGCGGATTCGTTGGCCAGCATCACATCGCTGATGTCCGCCGATTGCGCCGTGCACAGCGAGAGCAGGCCGTCGGCGCTGTCGAACGCATACGGCACGCCCCCGGCGGCGGCCGGCTCGGGCTCGGCGGCGCCGGCCTCGACCACGAAACCGCCGCCGACCGAATACCAGGTCCGCTCGCACAACAGCGCCCCGTCGCCGTCCCGGGCGGTCAGGCGCAGGCCGTTCGGATGCGCCGGCAGGCTTTCATCCGGGTTGAAGATCACATCGCACGCGGCGTCGAAGTCGATGCGGTGACCGCCGGCCAGCGTCAGGACGCGGTCCGCCCGGACGGCGGCGATGCGCGCGTCGACCGTGTCCGGATCGACGCTCTCGGGCCGCTCGCCGGCCAGACCCAGCATCACCGCTCGATCGCTGCCGTGACCCCGACCGGTCGCGCCCAGCGAGCCGAACAGCTCCGCGGTGACACGTGCCACATCGGCGCGCGGCGGCGCCGCACTCAGGCCCTCGGCAAAGGTGAGCGCCGCCCGCATCGGGCCGACCGTGTGCGAACTGGAGGGCCCGATGCCGATGCGGAAGAGCTCGAATACGCTGATGGACATGATCGGTGATTCCTTGAACGACCGGTGGCCCGACGGCACCCGAGCCGAACCCTGTGAATAGAGGCTAACGGCCCTGGCGGCCGCGACTTGTGCTGTAACGACACGGGCTTGCCCATGAACGACCCAGCCCCGGGCGCAGCCGCGAACAGCGGCCTACACCGCCAGCCCGGCCACCAGCGCGGCAGCCGGTGAGGACGGCGCGAGCGGGGCCCTGGCGGTCGGCCTCTCGGCCTGTCCCCGTGCCAGCGCGAACGCCGCCTCGAGAACGCGGACGTGGGCCAGCGGCGCGATGTCGCCGACAAGACTCGCCATGGCACCGGCACGGCGCGCGGCCGCGGGCTGCACGTCGCCGACGACACGCAGCCGCCCCGACAGGCCGTCGCCGCCGCGCGTCTGTCCCAGATCGATCACCACCGCCCCGCTCCGGATCCAGCGCTCGGGCACCATCTTCGGGCGATCGAGAGCGGCGATCACGATATCCGCGGCGCGACACAGCGCCGGCAGGCCACGCGTCAGCGGGTGCGCCAGGGTCGCGGTGCAGCCGTCGCGCAGCAGCGGCTCGGCGATGGCCGGCCCCGGCCCGTGCGTGGCACCGATCACTACAGCGCGCCTGCCGAAGGCGCCCGCGGGCAGAACCGCCCCGAGCCAGACCCGACAAGCCGCCGCCGCTCCGGGCGGCAGGCGGCTGTCGCCGTCGGCGGCGTACGCCGGCCCGTCGCCCGCGGCCCGGGCCAGATCCTTGTCCGGCGGCAACGCCGCGCGTACCGCCGCCGGGTCAATGTGATCGGGCAGCGCGGTGCCAATCAGAATGGCGTGCACATCGGCGTTCGCGCCCAGGGCCGCGATCCGCTCCAGCAGTTCGGGCTCGCCGATCTCGCCCGGCAGATCATCGACGCTGACCCGCAGGCCAACGCGCTGCGCCCGGTGCTGCAGCGCGGCGGTCCGCGCCCGATCGGCGGCGGTGCTGCCGATATCGAGTACGGCCAGACACGGCGTCTCCCCGGGATGATCGGCGAGCGCCCGCTGCAGACGGGCCGCGCGAGCTGCGGCCAGCACCCGACTCTCCTGGGGATGGGGCCGGCAATCGTTGACGAAGGACATGGCGATTCTCCTCAGGCGCTTTCCAGGGCGGGTTCCGCCGGCGCGGGATGCGCCGGCGCGGACGGGGATTTCAGGCGTTCGTTGTGCGGGTCGTAGAGCGCGCGGCAGCCGACCGCATCGACCCGGATCGGATACTGTTCGCCGAAGTACTCGAGCCGCAGCTCCTGGCCGATGCAGGCGTAGGCGGCGGGCAGATAGGCGAGCGCGATGTTGGCGCCGACCGAGGGCCCGTAGGCCAGACTGGCGGCATAGGAGCGCCGCCCCAGCGTATCCACCGGCACCTCGCCGCTCTCCGGATCGATGAGCGGCCACTGGCCGACCGGGTAACGGGCCACGCCCTCGGCGTCGACGTTGTCCAGCAGCGTCAGCGTGCACAGATAGGCGGGCTGGCACTCGCGCCCGCGCTGTTCCAGATAGGCGGCCCGGCCGTGGAAGTCCGCGCTCTTGACCTTCGGCCGGGCGAGACCGGCCTCGCACAGGTTGTAGTCGGTCAGCAGATCCACGTTCTGCAGCCGCAGGCTCTTCTCGAGCCGTCGCGAGTTGGCGTAGGTCTCGATGCCGACCGGGGTCACACCGGCCTCGAACAGCAGATCCCAGACCGCCAGCCCGTAGGAGAACGGCATGTACAGCTCCCAGCCGTACTCGCCGACATAGGAGATTCGAAACGCCCATACCGGCATGCCGCGCAGGCGGATCTCGCGCGCGCTCGCGAACGGCAGGCGGTCGTCGTCCAGCAGCCGCGGGTCGTCGACGAGCGCGGCGAGCGTGGCATGGGCGTTCGGCCCCCAGAGGCCGAGCGTGGCGAGCGTGTCGGTGCGGTCGTCGATGGCCACACGCGCCCCGCGATCCTCGCGCATCCGCTGTATCCAGACCCGGTCGCGATGGCCGGTGTCGCCGCCGCAGATCACGCGGTAGGCCTCAGTCGCCAATCGCACGACGGTGAGATCGGACCGCACGCCGCCGTGGGCGTCGAGAAAATGCGTATACACGCCCTTGCCGATCGGCGTGGAGCCGCCCACCCGGGCGACCGACAGATACTCGAGCAAGGCCTCCGCATCCGGCCCGGAGACATCGAAGATGGCGAAATGGGACAGGTTGATCATGCCCACGTCGTCGGCGAGCTTGAGGTGCTCGGCGTTGGACACGCGCCAGAAATGCCGGGCATCCCACTCGGCGGCGCGTTCGGGCACGCGATCGCCGTAGGTCTCGAGCAGATGCGCGTTGGCGGCATAGCCGTGCGCGCGCTCCCAGCCGGCGGCCTCCATGAAGTGTCCGCCGAGTTCGCGCTCGCGCGGCCAGAACGGACTGCGGCGCAGGTCGCGCCCGCTGGCGTAGGGCTCGCGCGGATGAACGGCCGGATCGTAGACTTTGCGGGCGGTCTCGCGGGCGCGGCCGAAGACATGGGCCGGCGTCTTCTGCACCGGATAGAAGCGGGCGATATCGATGCCGCAGGGATCGACCGCCGGCCGGCCGTGGGTCATCCAGTCCGCCAGGACCTTGCCCATGCCGGGCCCGTCCTTGACCCAGACGGCCTCTCCGAACCAGAGCCCGCGCGTCTCCGGCGACTCGCCCAGCAGCGAGCCGCCGTCGGCCGAGATCGACATGAGCCCGTTGAACGAGGCCTTCTCGTCCCAGCCGAGCTCGCCCAGGATCGGCGTCATCTCGATCGCGCGCTCGTAGCCGCTCATCACCTGTTCGATATCGAGATCGCGCATCGAGGGCGACATCCGCGCGGCATCCGGCTCGGCGATGTCGGCGGGCTGCACCAGCCGCGGCTCGGTGGGTTCGTAGTAGCCCCATTCCAGCTTGCCGCCCTCGGCGGTGGCCGGGTCGCCGGTATCGCGCATATAGGACGAGTTGCCCTGATCGCGGAACAGCGGATACCCGATCTCGCGGCCGGTCCCGGCGAAGGTGTCGAAGGGCCCGAAGAACATCAGCGGATGCTCGAACGGCATCAGCGGCAGCGCGGCACCGGCCATGGCGGCCAGCGGCGGCCCCCAGATGCCCGCCGACAGCACCACGACGTCGGTGCGGATATAGCCCCGGCGGGTCTCGACGCCGCAGACCCGGCCGTTGCGGACGTCGATATCCAGCGCCGGCGTGTGGCCGAAGGTCTGCAGCCGGCCGCTGGCCACGGCACGCTCGATCAGCACGCCGGCGACGCGCTGGGAGCGCGGCACCACCAGCCCCGCGTCCGGGTCCCACATCGCGCCCTGGATCAGGTCCTGCTCCAGCAGCGGGAACCGTCGCTTGGCTTCCGCCGGGCCGATCAGCGAGACGTTGGTACCGAAGGCCTTGCCCGAGCCGACCTTGCGCTCGAGCTCGGCCATCCGCGCGTCGTCGCCCACACGGGCGACCTCCAGGCCGCCGACCCGGCTGTAATGGCCGAGCGACTCGTAGAACTGCCGGCTGTAGACCGTGGTGTAGCACGACATGCGGTCGTGCGAGGTCATGTAGCAGAAGTCGGAGGCGTGCGAGGTGGAGCTGATGTCCGACGGCACCGCCGACTTGTCCAGCCCGACGATGTTCGACCAGCCCTGTTCGATCAGGTGATGGGCGACCGAGGCGCCGACGATGCCGCCCTGGCCGACGATCACCACATCCGCTTGTTCGGGTAACTTAGACATGCTCGATCTCCTGAGCCTGAAGATGCGGTCCGAATGATTCCGGCGCGCTAGGCGCGACCGTCGGGCGCGGCCGATGACGGCGAACCCGAGACACCGACGTCGCCGGCGGTGGAGGCGAGCGTCGACAGGCGCTTTCGGCGCCAGGCTTCGGTGCTGTCGACCTGATTGAACGTGTTGATATGCAAGCCGGCGACGTTCAGCTCCGGCGCCGCCAGCAGGGGCGCCAGGTCATCCAGCAGCGCGTCCGGCGTGAATTGCGAGGGGCCCGTCAACCGTCCCCACATGCGCTTGTTGCCGCGCAGAAAGCGTGTCGAGTCGCCCAGACCGATGCGCAGCGCGATGCCCAGCAGCCGGCGCCGCTCGATCACCCCGGGAATGCCGACATGCATCGGCAGACCGACCCCGCGGCCACGCGCGCCCTGCAGCCAGTCGCGGATCCGTGCCGCATCGAAACACAGCTGCGTGACCATGTGACCGGCGAGGAAGCACTTGGCGTCCAGCGCCTCGTCCAGCGTCTCGGCCGCGATGAGGGCGTGCCCCTCCGGATAGCAGGGCACCCCGACGCTGCGCAGGCCGGGCGCGATCTCGGCCAGTGCCTCGATCAGCCGGCATCCGTGATCGAACGGCCCGGCGACATGATCGCCGTCGCCGCCGACGACGAAGACGTCCCGTACCCCCGCCTCGGTCAGCCGGCTCATGCCGGTCTCGAGATGGCTGCGGCTGGAAAAACGCCGGGCCGCGAGATGCGGCACGGCCACATGCCCGAGGGCCGCGACCTGCGCCGCCAGTTCGACGGTCGCATCGATCCCGCGGGTCGGCGAGCAGGTCACGGTCACGACCGCATGGGCCGGCAGCGCCCGCGCGGCCTCGAGCGCGCCGCGCATGGGAATGATCTCGTATCGCGGTCGCCGTAGCGCCCGGCTCAGGGCCTGCTCGGCCGTCATGACCCGGCGCGCTTCGTCGGCGGTGCCACCGGGGGCTGACGCCCCCGCCGGTTCGCGGCGCTTTTCGTTGCAGAACGGTGTCACGGCGACGCGCCTCCTCGAGCGATTCCAAGCCGCCGCGAGCGGGCCCCGGATCGGGCTCGCTCACGGTTCGTACGCCAGCCAAATTACGCGGGCCTCGGGCGCGGCAAAGGCCTGATCGCGACCACCACGATCGAAAATGCGTCATCGCCGGATCGCGTCGACGGCGCCTCGCCCCCTTGCGGACGACGCTCGACGGCGGCCATGTCGGCCGCGCGGCGCCGCCGCCCGGAATCGGCCCGCATGTCGCGGTGAACTAATCCGATGTCGTGCCTGCAACGCTCGCGCCGGGCGGCCCCGGGTAGCTTGGATTCGCAATGGCATCGGCGAGGTCGTCTCGTCGGCCCGCTGTGGTCGGTGCGCCCGATCGATTCGCGCTAACGCGGCGATCCCGCCATGTCGCCCCGGTCCGCTTGCAAGAACGGCGGCCTGCGTCTCAGACCTTTCAGGAGAAAAATCCATGCACTCCGCGAACAACATGAATCATCAGCAGAACATCGATCAGCGTGACCGCCATGTGCCGGTCAACCTGCGTCAGAGCGGCGACCCGGGCATCCAGATGCTCATGTCGACGCGGGTGCGCAAGTCGCCCTACTGGCATCTGTCGGTCGAGGCCGGCTGCTGGCGCGCGACCGTCTACAACCGCATGTATCACCCGCGCGGCTATGTGCGCCCCGAGGACGGCGGCGCCATGATCGAGTACCGCGCGCTGATCAACGACGTCACCCTGTGGAACGTCGCGGTCGAGCGTCCGATCCGGGTCAAGGGGCCGGACGCCGAGGCGTTCTGTGACTACGTTTGCACACGCGACGTGACGCGCGTCGCCCCGATGCGCGGCCGCTACGTCGTGCTCTGCGACGCCGAGGGCCACGTGCTCAACGATCCGGTGATGCTGCGCCTGTCCTACGACGAATTCTGGTTCACGATCAGTGACTCCGATCTCGCCTACTGGTTCAAGGGTGTGAACATCGCCCGGGATTTCGACGTGACGATCGACGAGATCGACGTCTCGCCGCTGCAGATTCAGGGCCCGAAATCCGAGGCGCTGATGATCGACCTCGTCGGCGAAGGCGTGCGCGAGATTCCCTATTACGGCCTGATGGCCGGGATCATCGACGGCGTCGACGTGATCGTCTCGCAGACCGGCTTCACCGGGGAGAAGGGCTACGAGGTCTACGCCTACGATTCGACAGTCAATGCGGAGACGGTCTGGAACGCCATTCTGCGCGCCGGCGAGCCGCACGATCTGATGGTCATCGCCCCGGCGCATCACCGCCGGATCGCCGCCGGCATCCTGTCCTACGGCCAGGACATGGACCACGAAACCAACCCGTTCCAGTGCAACCTCGGCCACATGGTCCCGCGCAAGAAACAGGCGGACTACATCGGCAAGGCCGCACTGGAGCAGACCCGCGAGCAGATCAAAGCCGGCACACCGCCGTTCACGCATCAGCTTGTCGGCCTCAGACTCGGCGGCAAACCGGTCGAGGACTATGCCGCCGACTTCTGGCTTCTGGCCCGGGACGCCGACAGCGAACCGTGCGGTTACATCACCTCGCCGTGGTATTGCCCGGAACTCGACATCAATATCGCCATGGGCTACGTGCCGGTGGAGGATGCGGCGCTCGGCACCGACTTCGTCGCCTGGCTACCGGAGGTCTACCAGCCGATGCCGGGCTATCCGGTCGCAGCCGAAGTCGTCGACATGCCCTTTCGCGAGTCGGTGAACAAGAGCTCGCGCGAGCAGGCGAAGGCGCACGGACGCGACTACGCCTATTGAATCACCTGACCCGATCCGACCCGCCCGCGACATCGCGGGCGGGTTCGACCGCGACCGGGCGGCGTCTCGGCTGCCGTGCCGGGGTCACAGCGGCGGCGCCGGGTGCCCGAGACTCACTGAAACAAGCACGCCGCCGCCATGAATCCCAGCCCCGCCGGCGGCCTGCCCGGAATCAGCTGTAGCCGGCGAGCTCGGGCTGGCGTTCCATCCAGGGCTGCATGCGCGCGAAGGCTTCCTCGATCTTCTCCATGGAGGTGGAGTAGCTGATCCGCAGCAGATCCGAGGAGTGCTCGCCGAAGGCATCGCCCGGAATCACGCAGACGCCGGTCTCCTCCAGCATGCGCATGGCCAGCTTGCCGGCGTCCACACCGTGCGGCAGCGACGGCGCGATGTAGAACGCGCCCTGCGGCCAGTAACCGGTCAGCCCGGGCGTGTCGGCAACCAGATCCACGACCCGGTCACGCCGGCGCGAGTACTCGCGCACCATGCTGTCGACGCAGCTCTGGTCGCCCAGCAGCGCGGCCACGCCCGCCCACTGCGCCGGCGTGCTCGCCACCGTGGTGGTGAACATGTGATAGCGGCGCAGGGTGCGGATGGTGTTCTGGTCGGCCACGATCCAGCCCACCCGCAGGCCGGGCATGGCGTAGGTCTTGGAAAAACTCGAGACCACCGCCACGCCGTCCAGATCCGTGGCGCAGGAGAGCACGCTCGGGTAGTCGATGTCGTCGAGAATCAGCCGGTCGTAGACCTCGTCCGACAGGATCTCGACGCCGCGATAGGCCGCTTCCTGGCAGAGCCATTCGATGGTCTCGCGCGGATAGACCGTACCGGTCGGATTGCTCGGCGAATTGAGCACGATCGCGTGCGTGTTCGGCCCGATCATGTTGATGATGCGCTCGGGGTCGATCTGGTGGCCTTCGCTGGCCTTGGTCGGCACCGTGCGCACCTGGCCGCCGTTCATGCGGATCAGCGGCGCATAAAGCAGGAAGGTCGGGTCGGCGATGATGAACTCGCGCCCGGGCGCGGCCATCGCGGTGATCAGCAGATAGATGCCCTCGGTCGCCCCGGTGGTGACCAGGAAGTTGTCCTCCGAGAGCGTGCTGCGATACTGGTCGTTGTAGTAGTCCTTGAGCGCGGTCAGCAGTTCCGGCAGGCCCGCATCCATGGTGTAGCCGGTCTGGCCGGCCTCCAGCGCGTGAATATGCGCGTCGATGATATGGCGCGGGGTACCGAAGTCCGGCTGGCCGATCGACAGATGCACCACATCGTCGAGTTCGGCAGCGCGGTTGACCATGCGGCGGATGCCCGAGATCGGAATCGCGTGCATGGCCGGATTCCAGACCAGACGATCGCGGACGTAGCGATCCTCCGGATCCGAAGCCAGTACCTGCGTGTCGTTGTCCAGATTCGCGACCATGCCCACCTCTTGCGCGCCGACGGATGGCGGCCCCGCCAACCGGACCGCTAGCCGCGAGCGTAGGCTGGTCCTGCGAGCCCGGTCAAGACAAGTTTTGACGGGCCTCCCGCCGGTATTGACGCTTTGCGAAGGCTCTGGGTAACGTGCCGTATGAATCGATACCGCGCGCACCCCCGTGACCACGCCCTGCGGGGATGCACATGACCGCCTCGAACACGCCACCAGCCGATGCGCATCCGCGCATCACCGTTCTCGGCGGCAGCGCCGAGGGGCCGGCCGGGCTGGACCGGCTCGCCGGGCTCGGCGACATCCGGATCGCCACCGACGAGGCGAGCCTGCGCGACGCCCTGCCCGGCACCGAGATCCTGCTGGTCACCGACTTCCGCACCGACGCCCTCGAGGCCGCCTGGCCGGCCGCGGACCGCCTGCAATGGGTGCACGCGGCCAGCGCCGGTGTCGATCAACTGATGTTCGATGCGCTGATCGAATCGGACATACCGGTGACCAACGCGCAGGGCATCTTCGATCGCAGCATCGCCGAATACGTGCTCGGCGCGATCCTCATGTTCGCCAAGGACACCCGCAACAACATCCGCTATCAGCAGGAGCGGCGCTGGGTGCACCGGGACACCGAAACGGTGGCCGGCAAGCGGGTCCTGGTCGCCGGCGCCGGCTCCATCGGCCGCCGGATCGGCGCGCTGTGCCGGGCCGTCGACATGCACGTGACCGGCATCGCGCGGCGCGCGCGCGAGGCCGACGACGTCTTCGAAGCGATCCACGCCGCCGATGACCTCGACACCCATCTGGCCGAGGCCGACTACGTGGTGGTGGCCGCGCCGCTGACCGAGGCGACCGAGAACTGGTTCGACGCCGGCCGCTTCCGCGCCATGGCCGGGCACGCCCGCTTCATCAACATCGGCCGCGGTCCGATCGTGGTCACCGAAGATCTTGTCGCGGCGCTGAACGACGGCGAGATCGCCGGCGCGGCCCTGGACGTCTTCGAGCAGGAACCGCTGCCGGCCGATCACCCGCTCTGGGGCATGGACAACGTGCTGATGTCGGCCCACATGGCGGGCGATTTCATCGGCTGGCGCGAGGCCTTGATCGATCAGTTCATCGACAACCTCGCGCGCTGGCAGGCCGGCGAACCGCTGTTCAACCGCGTCAGCAAGAAACACGGCTACGCACCCGGCGGCGGCTGACGCCTTTGAAATCCCGCACTCCGCCCCGATGACTGATACACAGGCGCGCGCGACCGCGCCGTCGACTGCCGAACAAACAGGACCGAGGACGCTCATGATCGAATCGTATCTTCTGAAGAATCTCTCCGGGTATATCGACGGCCAGTGGGTCGAGGCGGATTCGGGCGCCACCCTCGAGGTGGCGAACCCGGCCAACGGCAAGACCCTGGCCGAGGTCCCGAAGATGGGCAGCGCGGAGACCCAGCGCGCGATCGCCGCCGCCAAGCGGGCGCTGGCCGAGCCCCGGGACATCGCCACCCGGCGCGAATGGATGGAGGACATCCGGGACGCCCTGGTCGACGAGAAGGAGGAGATCGGCCGCATTCTCTGCCTGGAGCACGGCAAGCCGTGGAAGGAGGCCCAAGGCGAAGTCGAGTACGCCGCGGGCTTTTTCGACTACTGCGCCAAGCACATGGACGTGCTCGAGCCGACGGAGCTGCCGGAGAAGGCCAAGGACTGCACCTGGACGGTCCACCACCGGCCGGTCGGCGTGGTCGGGCTGATCACCCCCTGGAACTTCCCCATCGGCATGATCGCCAAGAAGATCGCCCCGGCGCTGGCCGCCGACTGCCCGAGCGTGATCAAGCCGGCCGGCGAGACGCCGCTGACCATGATCGCGATGTTCCAGCTGCTGCACGAGCGCCTGGACCTGCCGAAGGGCATGGTGAATCTGGTGATGGGCTCCTCCAGCGAGATCGGCGGCGAGCTGTGCAGCTCCACCGACGTGCCCATGCTCTCGTTCACCGGCTCGACCGAGGTCGGCAAGCTGCTCATCGACCAGACCAAGGATCAGGTCAAGAAGCTGGGTCTCGAACTCGGCGGTAACGCGCCGTTCATCGTCTTCGACGATGCGGATCTCGATCTCGCGGCCACGCAGCTCATCGGCAACAAGTTCCGCGGCGGCGGCCAGACCTGCGTCTGCGCCAATCGCATTTACGTGCAGTCCGGTGTGTACCGGGAATTCACCGACAAGGTGGTCGAGAAGGTCAAGGCGCTCAAGGTCGGCGACGGCATGGACGACAACATCGATGTCGGCCCGCTGATCAACAAGGCCGGCTTCGAGAAGGTGCAGAATCACGTCGCGGACGCGCTGTCCAAAGGCGCCGAACTGGTCGCCGGCAAGCATCCGGACGAGCTCGACGCCGACAAGAATCTGTTCTACACGCCCACCGTGATCACCGGCGTGACCCACGACATGGCCTGCTGCAGGGAAGAGACCTTCGGCCCGCTGGTGCCGATGATCGCGTTCGACAACGAGGACGACGCGGTCACGCTCGGCAACACCACGGAGTTCGGGCTGGCCTCCTATGTGTTCACCAACGACGCCAAGCGCGCCGAGAAGACCATCCGCGGCCTGCACTTCGGCCACTGCGGCTGGAACACCGGCACCGGCCCGGCGCCGCATGCGCCCTTCGGCGGCATGAAGCAGTCCGGCATCGGCCGCGAGGGCGGCGATGAAGGCATGCTGGAATTCGTCGAGGCCCAGACGGTGCCGCGCGGCAAGTAGCCCGGTCGCACCACGCGCAGTCGACGGATCGAGGCCGGCGAAGAAATCCTCGCCGGCCTTTTCATGGCTGCCCGTCAAACCGACGCGCAGCCATGGCCGCCGGCCATTGCAGCGCCCGGCCCGGCCGGCGTATGTTGCGGGTCGGACTCCCCGCCCAACCCGTGCGGGCCGCCCCATCTCCCAGAGCAACCGGAACCGACGCAGTGAAAGCCTACTTCGACTCGACCCAGAACGCGCACGTACCCAAGAGCTATCTGACCCGCGGCCAGATGCGCGCGCCCCAGGAGATCCCGGCGCGCACCCCGCCTCTGCTGGCCGCGCTGGAAGGCCTGGACATCGAGATCGGCACCCCGACGGATCACGGCATGGCGCCGATCTCGAAGATTCACGACCTCGGTTATCTGCGCTTCCTCGAGTCCGCACACCGGCGCTGGATGGCGATCCCGGACGACTGGGGCAACGAGGTGATGTCCAACATCTTCGTGCGCTCACCGAATCCCCTCAAGGGCATTCTCGCCGAATCGGCGCGCTACCAGGCCGACGGCAGCTGCCCGATCGGCGAGGACACCTGGGCGGCGGCCTATGCCTCGGCTCAGACCGCGCTCACCGCGGCGGACGACATCCTCGCCGGCGCGGACGCCGCCTACGGCCTGTGCCGCCCGCCGGGCCATCACGCCCGCCGCGACGGCGCCGGCGGCTTCTGCTATCTCAACAATGCCGCGATCGCCGCCGAGGCGCTGCGCGAGAAGTTCCCGCGCGTGGCCGTTCTCGACCCGGACATGCATCACGGTCAAGGCATCCAGGAGATCTTCTGGGAGCGCGACGACGTGCTCTACATCTCCATCCACGGCGATCCGACCAACTTCTACCCGGTGGTCACCGGCCACGAAGACGAGCGCGGCGCAGGCGCCGGCTACGGCTACAACATCAACCTGCCGATGCCGCACGGCTCGCCGGAGCAGGCCTTTTTCGACAAGCTCGACGAGGCGATCGCCGCCATCCGGCTGTTCGACGCCGACGTTCTCGTGCTGCCGCTGGGTTTCGATATCTACAAGGATGACCCGCAGGCCAAGGTCGCGGTCTCCAGCGAAGGCTTCGGGCGCATGGGCCTCGCCATGGCCGGACTCGACATGCCGGTCTGCGTGATCCAGGAAGGCGGCTACGACGTCGACAGCCTGGAGACCAACGCCACGCAGTTCTTCAGCGGCCTGCTCGGGCGATAAGCGCGGCAGGACGCCGTCCGACAGATCCGTGCCGGCACCGCCGGGCGCGGACAGGCGACCACCGGTCCGGCGGTGTCGATCTGTCGCTCGTCGCGGGCTGCGGGCTCCGGGCTCCGGGCTCCGGCAGCGTCCGGCAGGAATGGCGCGCGAAAACCGGCGTCCGGGGCCATCTCCTAGGCCGGGGATTCCCTGATCGGACATACCGGCGCCGATGGCCGCAGCCGGCACCGCCCCACGGTACCGCGAGCCGCCGCCGGGCCACGCGCGCGCCGGCAGGCCCGATACGACCGCCTCGGGAGGCGTCGCCTTCACGCCAAGACCGCGCCGAGACCCGACGCTCGGCCGTGGTCGACGAGCGGCCCGTCGGCGCGCCGAAACGAGGCGTCCCGCAGGACACGACGGTTGGGGCCCGAGGCGACACGCGGCGATCGCTGTGGCCGATCGCCCTTGAACTCACGCCCATCGCCCGCAACGCCGGTGCACGGGCAGCGCCGCACGCGGCTGCATGCCTCACCCAGCCACCCGGAGGGTATCCATGCCGGACAAGATCGCTTTCATCACCGGCGCCAACCGCGGCCTCGGCCGCAGCATGGCGCACCACCTGGCCGCGGCCGGCGTCGGCGTGATCGGCACCTACCGCAGCCATCGCGACGAGGCCGACGCCGTGGTACGCGAGATCGTCGAGGCCGGCGGCCGCGCCGCGATGCTCGAACTCGACGTCGGCGACAGCACCGCTTTCGCCGGTTTCACCGAGCGCCTCGCGGCCACGCTGGCGGACACGTTCGATCGCGCCGACCTGGACTTCGTCGTGCACAACGCCGGCGATGGCATCCTCGCGCCCTACGAGGACACCAGCGCCGACGATCTGGACGCGCTCTACCGGGCCCACTTCAAGGGCCCGTTCCTGCTCAGTCAGCAGCTGCTGCCGCTGATCGCCCGCGGCGGGCGCATCCTGAACGTCTCCACGGCGGCAACACGCTTCGTGCTGGACAACCACTGTGCCTATTCGGCCATGAAGAGCGCGCTGGAGGTGACCACCCGCTACATGGCCAAGGAACTCGGCGATCGCGGCATCACCGTCAACGCGATCGCGCCGGGCGCGGTGGAGACCGATTTCGCCGGCGGTGCGGTACGCGACGACCCCGAGCTGAACGCGCATTTCCGCGCGATCACGCCGCTGGGACGCACCGCCGGGCCGGACGACATCGGCGCGGCGGTGGCCGGCCTGCTCTCCAGCGATTTCGCCTGGCTCAACGGCGAACGGATCGAGTTGACCGGCGGGCAGTCGCTTTGATGCCGCCGGCGGGGCGCGCAGCGGTCGGGCCGGGCCGCGGCTGGTGGTCGCGCCACCGCCGGCAATCCCGCCTGCACCCGGCGACTCGCTGAGGCCGCCCCACCGTGCGGGCGATCAAAGCACCACGGTCCGGCGCCCGTTGACCAGCACACGATCCTCGAGATGGTCGCGCAGGCCGCGGGCCAGCACAGCCTTTTCGACGTCCTTGCCGTAACGCACGAGGTCGCCGACCGAATCGCCGTGGCCAACCCGGACGACATCCTGGTCGATGATCGGGCCCTGGTCGAGTTCGGCCGTGACGTAATGACAGGTCGCCCCGACCTGCTTCACGCCGCGTGTCCAGGCCTGCCGATAGGGCGACGCCCCCACGAAGCTCGGCAGGAAACTGTGGTGGATGTTGATGATGCGGCCGGCGAAACGCTCGCACAGCGCCGGCGGCAGAATCTGCATGAAGCGCGCCAGCACCATCGTCTCGCCCCCGGATTCCAGAAATAGCCGCTCGATCTCGGCCCAGGCCTCGGCCTTGTCGTCGCTGCCCATCGGGACGTGGTGATAGGGAATGCCGTGCCACTCCACCAGCCCGCGGGCATCGTCGTGGTTGGAGATGACGCAGGGAATCTCGATGTCGAGCTCGCCGGACTCCCAGCGTTCCAGCAGATCGTAGAGACAGTGCTTCTGACGCGAGACCAGAATCACCACGCGCTTGCGCACCGCACTGTCGCTGATCCGCCAGTCCATCTCGCATTCGTCGGCGATGGTCGCGAACCGACGGCGCAGCTCGGCGAGCCCGCAGGCCACGGAATCCGCGCGGACCTCGACACGCATGAAGAAACGGTTGTCGTCCTCCTCCGCATGCTGACTGGAACGCAGGATCCAGCCGCCGAGTTCGGCGAAGAAGCCGGCCACTCGGGCCACGATGCCGACGCGGTCGGGGCAGGAAAAACAAAGGGTGTAGTGCTGGGTATGGTTCATGGCCTCGTGTCTGGCGACGTTGAAAAATCGACCCGCATGGTAGCGCGAGCCGCCGCGGCGCGCCGCGACACCTGGCCAGGTCCTACAATGAGGCTCGAATCCGGACGGGTGACCCATGACCCGAGCAGTACGCAAGATCGTTCACGTCGACATGGACGCCTTCTATGCGTCGGTGGAGCAGCGCGATGCGCCCGAGCTACGCGGCCAGCCGGTGGTGGTGGCCAAGCGCGGCGCGCGTTCGGTGGTGACCGCGGCCAGCTACGAAGCCCGCGTGTTCGGCGTGCACTCGGCCATGCCCGCCCTGCGCGCCGAGCGGCTGTGCCCGCAGGCGGTGTTCGTCGATCCGGACTTCGCCCGCTATCGCGCCGTCTCGCAGCAGATTCGCGAGATCTTCCACCGCTATACCGAGCTGGTGGAACCGCTGTCGCTGGACGAAGCGTATCTGGATGTGACCCGCCCGCGTATCCCCTCGCCTTCGGCGACCGAGACCGCGCGCGCGATTCGCGATGCCATCCGCGCCGAAACCGGCCTGACCGCCTCGGCCGGGATCGCCCCCAACAAGTTTCTGGCCAAAATCGCCTCGGACTGGCGCAAGCCGGACGGCCAGTTCGTGCTGCCGCCGCATCGGGTCGAGGCATTTCTCACGGCCCTGGACATCGGCCGGATCCCGGGCGTGGGGCCCAAGATGAAGGCGCGGCTGACGGCCATGGACGTCCACACCGTCGGCGATCTACGCGCGCTCGGCGCGCCCGAGCTGCGCGAGCGTTTCGGACGCTGGGGCCAGCGGCTGCACGAGCTCGGGCGCGGCGTGGACGAGCGCCCGGTGCAGCCGCGCCGGCCGTCGGTCCAGGTCTCCAGCGAGGACACCCTGCGCGAGGATCTGCCGCTGGACGCGCTTACACCGCACATCGAACGCCTGGCCGCCAAGGCCTGGGCCCAGCAGGAGAAAAAACGCCCGCGGGTCGCGCGTACGGTGGTGCTCAAGCTCAAGACCGCGGACTTTCGGATTCTCACCCGCAGCTACACGCCCCCCACACCCCCGGCCTCGGCCGACGAGGTCGCGGCCATCGCCGGGGCCCTGCGCGGCCGTGTCGATCAGGCCGTGGCCAGCCGCTATCGCTTGGTCGGCGTGGGCCTGTCGGGCTTCGTCGACGGCCGCGGGACGGCGGTCCAGCCGAGCCTGCTATAGGGCCTGTTGATGTTTCGTACGCGCGCCGCACTGGAGACCGCGCATCGTGTGCGGCAAGACTCGCAACGCCGTAGCGCGCGATGTGCGGCCCAACCCTTCGGGACAACCGCTGTCTTGATTATGTGCCAAGTTCAACTAGCGCTGATGCGTGCGGGCAGTGCGTCAATTAACTGCGGGTGCCCATCTGCTGGCGATCTGAAGCGCACGACGGGCCGCAACACGTCGCGCGGCGGTCGCCAGCTAAGTCTCGTACATAATCAGGAACGCTGTTGTGCGGCAACCCAGCGCTGCCGACGCTGTCGCTTTCGGCGGCACGGGCTTCGGCCCGCCGCCGAGTGTCTCCGAGCCGCAGTGCCGGCAGGGCGTTATATGAGCGCAACGCGTGCGCCCGAGCCGGATCGTGACCCGGCAATACTCGGCCGAAGCCGAGCAACCAAATCAGGATAGCGGGCGGCAAGGCGCGCGGACGCCTTGCGATCGACCGGCACGCCGAGCACGCCGGGACGAACGACGATCGACGCGGCGGTTGGCTCGCCCGCTTCGCGGCGGCAGCCATGGTGCGCACCGCGGCCCGACTCGAACCGCTCGCGGGCGCCCGGGATCTGCTCCTCCATCGGCATCCGTCGAATCCAGATCGGGGCGGAGAGGCGGCCAACATGCCGCACACGCATCGGCGCGAGCGCTGCGGGCCGGCCGGTGTCGCACCGGGCGTTGACCGGGCGCACCGCGTCTGCTCCGATGCCGGGATTCCATCCATCGGTTCCGACCATGCGCTACGAGTTGTTCTACTGGCCCGGCATCCCCGGCCGCGGCGAATTCGTGCGCCTCGCCCTCGAGGACGCGGGCGCCGACTATGTCGACGTGGGCCAGGCGCGCGGCGCGGAGGCGGTCGCCGAAGGGCTCGAGGCCGGCCCGCGGCCGCCGTTCGCGCCGCCCTATCTGCGCGCCGAGGGCATCGAGGTCTCGCACGTCGCCAACATACTGCTGTTTCTCGGGCCACGGCTGGGACTGGCGCCGGCCGACGGGGCCCTGCACCGGTTCGAGCACGGGCTGCAGCTCACGCTGACCGATTTCACCGCCGAGATTCACGACACCCATCATCCCCTCGGACCGACGCTCTACTACGCGGACCAGAAGGCCGAAGCCGCCCGCCGCGCCGCAGTGTTCCGCAGCGCCCGTCTGCCGACATTCCTGGGCTATTTCGAGACCGTGCTCGCAGCCAATCCGGACGGCGGCCACTGGCTGGTCGGGGACGCCTGCAGCACCGCGGATCTGTCGCTTTTCCACGTGGTGACCGGCCTGCGCTACGCCTTTCCACGGGCCGTCGACGCGGCGACAGTCGATACGCCCCGCGTGCTGGCACTGGTGGAACGCGTGGCTGCGCGACCGCGACTGGCCGCCTATCTCGCATCCGATCGCCGCGCAGCGTTCAACGAGCACGGCATCTTCCGCCACTATCCGGAGCTGGACGGCGGCATCACCGAAGGAGACGACCGAGATGGACCGTGATTTCTGGCTCGAACGCTGGGCGCACCAGCAGATCGGCTTTCATCAGCCCGAGGGCCACCCGGCGCTGGCCGCACACTGGGGCACGCTCGGTCTGGAGCGCGGCACGCGGGTGTTGGTGCCGCTGTCGGGCAAGAGCGTCGACATGGCCTGGCTGGCGGCACAGGGCCACGACGTGACCGGCGTGGAGCTCAGCGAAATGGCCGCCCGCGCCTTTTTCGATGAGCGGGATCTCGCAGCCGAGCGTACCCGCGCCGGCGCGTTCGATCGCCATGCCGCCGGCGGCGTCGAGATCCTGGTCGGCGATTTCTTCGACCTGTCCGCCGCCGCCCTGGTGAGCTACGATGCCGTCTACGACCGCGCGGCGCTGATCGCCCTGCCCCCTGCGACCCGGCAGCGTTACGCCGAGCATCTGCTGGCCGGCCTGCATGCCGGGACCGGGCTGCTGCTGATCACCCTGGACTACGATCAACGACTGATGGACGGACCGCCGTTCGCGGTTTCGGACGACGAGGTGCAGAGACTGTTCGGCGAGCGCTGTCGAATCACCTGTCTGGACGAACGGCGCGGTCCGGCCGAGAGCGCGCACCTGCGCGAGCGCGGGCTCGACGAGGTCGCCGAGCGAGTCTACCGGCTCGTGCGCCGCTGACGACGCCCGCTCGGTGGCGCCGCGCTCAGCCGCTCGCCGCCGCAATAGCGTAGCGCCGGGCGCGCGAGCGACCAGGCCGGTGGTCGTCACCGTACGACGACTAGAACAGGCCGCGCACGACCAGACTGACGCCCATGGCTGCGAGCATGGCGAACACGACCGCGCGCAGCCGGCGCTCGGGCAGCCGGTCGCGGACACACTGCCCGAACATCTGACCCGCGGCAGAGGGCGCGATACAGACGAGTGTGGCGATCAGCTCGGCCCGGCCGTAGACACCGAGCGCCGACAGCCCGGTCGACAGCAGGGTCGAGGCCAGCAGGAACATCACGCAGATGACGAGCGCGAACTGCTCTCGCGGCATCCGACAGGCGACGAAGACCGGAATCGAAGGGAAACTCACGAACGACGTCATGCCGGCGAGCAGCCCCGAGAGCGCGCCGGAAGCCAACTGCGCCCGCAGCCGAAGCGGCGTCGCGATGCGCGGCTGCCAGCCCGTCAGCTGGACGGCAACGAAGATCAGTATCAGCGCCCCAACCAGCACCAGCAGCCGCTCGTGGCCCGCACTCGAGAGCACGGCGAGCCCCGCGATCATGCAGACGGCGAGCGTAGCGTAGAACGGGAGATAGGCGCGCGCGGCCGCCAGAGCCCGCCGATTCTGTATCAACTGAACGACGTTGGCCGCCATCATCGGGGCGATCGAGATCGCGATCGCCGTGGGTACGGGCAGAAGAAAACTGGCCAGCGGGATGGTCACCATCGGCTGACCGAAGGCCGCCGCACCCTTGACGAAGCCCCCGAGCAGATAGACCACGATCAGGGCGGCGAGTACGGCCGGTGCGAGTGGACTCAGTTCCGGCATGGCGCTCCGATGACCGGTCGGCCCGGCCGGCAAAGCGCCGCATTATAGCCGCGGCGTCAGTCGTTGCGACGCGCCGCGTCCAGCCGCTGCTTCAGCCCCCGCCCGGCCAGCCCGAGCCCGCCGCAGATCAGCAGTGCGACCATCACATAGACCCATGGGGGCAGGTCGCGCCCGACCGCGAGCACGTACAGATAGGGCGCGGTGTAGCACAGCGCCCAGAGAAAGACGAGCAGCGCGAGCGGCTTCTGGCGACGGATGTGATGGAACAGCCAACCGCTGATCAGCAGGAACGGCACCGTGGTCACCAGATAGATGAACACGAACAGCAGCGGATTGACGTGGTGGGTCTCGGCGACCCCGTTGAGATAGTCGATCATCGTGATGGTTCCGGCAAAACGGTGGTCGCGCTGTCGCGCGGGGCGCCGTTCGACACGATACGGCCTTCCGGGCCTGGCGGATACACCCGTACGCCGATCGTTTGCCGGCGCCGCCGCGGCGGCTAGAATGCGGGTTCATTCCGCGTCATACGTCCCGCCATGCAACCCGCCCTGCTCCGCCGCTTCATGAACGTGTGGCCGCCGTTCGCCGCGAGCGGCATTCACGTCACCGATCTACGCCGCGACTGGTCATACGCGCGCGTTGAATTGCGGCTGCGGCCCTGGAACCGAAACTACATGGGCACCCAGTTCGGCGGCAATCTGTTCAAGATGTGCGACCCCTTCTGGGCGATCATGGCGATCGAGCGCCTGGGCCGCGGCCATATCGTCTGGGACGCAGCCGGCGCGATCGATTTCCTGGCCCCCGGACGCGGCACGGTCCACGCCGAGTTCGTCTTCGACGACGCCCTGCGCGACGAGATCATCGACATCACGGCCACCGGCAAGAAACATCTGCGCTGGTTCGAGAACGACATCGTCGCCGCCGACGGCACCGTCGTCGCCCGCATACGCAAGCAGCTCTACATCCGGCGCAAGCCGCCCCGTAACCGGGGCGGGCGCCGGCGCGGCGAGCGCTCGGACGCCTAGCGCGGCGATCGTCCCGGTCGAACCCGCTCTGCGAACCGCGCGGTGACAGTCCGGGCGCTCGTCGTCCGGGGACGGGAATAGCGACGATCGGCGCGCCGCGTCGTCGGCCGGCCGGGTTCCGACCGCCCCGCGAGCGCGGGACTTGCAGTCTCGGGTCCGCCCGCGCCCACCGGCGGTCGCCGCTGCCGAGGCGTCGCCGGCAGCGTCCCGCCGTCGCGATCAGCCGATGGAAAGCAGCTCGGCCAGTCGCTCCGGCGGCATGGGGCGAGCCAGCAGGAAACCCTGGGCCCGCGGGCAGCCGAGTTCGCGGATCCGGGCCAGCTGATCCTCCGTCTCGATGCCCTCGGCCGTGATCTGCAGCGACAGCGTGCGCCCCAGATCGATGATCGCGCGCACGATCGCCTGCGTGCGCTCGTAGCGCAGCATGCGTCGCACGAAGCTCCGGTCGATCTTGATCGCGTCGATCTCGTAGCGATCGATATGGGCCAGTGCCGAATAGCCGGTGCCGAAATCATCGAGTGCGATACGCACGCCCCGGCCGCGCAGCCGCGCCAGCAGGTCGGCCACGCCGTCCTCGTTCTGCAGGAACAGGGTTTCGGTGATCTCCAGCTGCAGCAGCCGCGCCGGCAGACCGGTGACGCTCAGGATCGACGCCAGCCGGTCGGGAAAATCGTGATGGCGGAGCAGGGCGACGGAGACGTTGACGCTCAGACCCAGCTCGCGCGCCTCGGTCTGCGCGTTCCAGGCCGCAACCTGGGCACAGGCGCGCTCCAGCAGACGGGCGCCGATCTCGGCGACGATCCCGATCTCCTCGGCGACCGGGACGAAGACCGAGGGCGCCACATCACCGCGTTCGGGATGTCGCCAACGGGCGAGCGCCTCCACGGCGTCGAAGCGCCCCGTCGCCGGATCGCAGATCGGCTGGTAGTCGATCGTGAACTGGTCCTCGGCCAGCGCCTGCCGGATGTCGTTCTGCAGGGCCAGCGTCTCGATCACCTCCGCCCGCATCGCATCGGTATACAGACTGTACTGGCCCAGGCCCTTGAACTTGGCGGCGTACATGGCGATATCGGCGTCGCGCAACAAGGCCTCCGGCGTATCGTGACGGCGGCCGACCGCCACGAGGCCGATGCTGGCCGACGTGAACAGCTCCTGGCCCTGGATCCGCACCGGCGAGCGCAGACACTCGAGCACGCGCTCGGCCAGAGCTACGGCGTTCGCCGTGTCGGCGGCCGAACGCTGCACGATGACGAACTCGTCGCCGCCCACACGGGCGAGAATGTCCCGGCCGGTCACACAGCGCTCCAGCCGCCGCGCGGTCTCCATGAGCAGCAGATCGCCGGCCCTGTGGCCGAGGCTGTCGTTGACCAGCTTGAAACGGTCGAGATCCATGAACAGCACATGGCCGGCCACTGCGGACTCGCCGGCGTCGTCGCGGGCGAGCAGCGACTCGAGCGCATCCATTACGTAGGCCCGGTTGCGCAGGCCGGTCAGATCGTCGTGAAAGGCCGCGTACTTGAGGCTCTCCTCGATGCGCTGGCGCTCGGCGAGCTTGGCCTGCAGCGCGATCTTCTCGGCCTGCGCGATCCGCGCCTGGTTGGCCACCGCCTCGGCCTGCTTGCGCTCGCTGACGTCGCGCTGGACCGACACCCAGTGGGTGAACCAGCCGTGTTCGTCGGCGACCGGCACGATGCTCAGCTCGACCCAGAACGGCGCCCCGTCCCGGCGATAGTTGCGCAGTTCGATTTCGATCGGCCGCCAGTGCTCGAGGGCGGCACGCAGGCGATCGAGCGCGGTGCGGTCGGTATCCGCGCCCTGGAGGATGCGCGGCGTCGCCCCCAGCACATCGGCCTCGGCGTAACCGGTGGTTCGCGTGAAGGCCGCGTTGCAATAGACGATGCGCGGCCCCGGCCGATCGATCGGCTCGGCCTCGGTGATCAGCACCGCATCGTTGGCATTCACGACCACGGACTCCAGCAGCCGCAGCCGTTCGCCGTAGGGCCCGGGCAACGGCGGCTCGGACACACCGGCCCCGCCGTCGGGGGCGGTCAGTTGCCGAGCGATCTGGACGCCGTGCGTCTCCAGGACGTAGGTCTGCGCCGCACTCAGGCCGGCACGGGCGCGGCTGTCGGCGATCAGCAGCGCACCGAGCAGGCGCCGCGCGTGATCGCGGACCGGCACGAAGACCGCGAACCGGGGCCTCGCACCCGAGCCGTCGGCGATCTCCGGCACCCTCCAGTCCGTCTGCCGCTCGGTGTCGTTGGCGATGAGCAACGCGCGCTCGACGCCGGGCTCGCGTGGCTCGGCCCAGGCCGCCGGGCGTTCCACCCCCGAGACGGCGGCCTGCGCGCCGATACGCACCGTCGGCGACAACCACTCGTCCTGCAGGCGGTACAGCACGGCCGTGGGCGCCTCGATCGAATACGCGGCACTGCGCATCAGCCGCATCAGACCCGCATCGACCGCCGGCCCCGGCCCGCCCGGGGTGTTCGCATCCTTTCGATATTCGTAACTCATGGGGACTCGTGGCGATGACGAACACGGCCGTACGCAGACGGGCCGTCGACTTGTGACGGTATCGGCCGCGAACGCTACAAACTGACGCCAGCGCGGGCACAATCTTGCGCGGACGGCGAATACGCCTGGCGCGGCCGCGGGCGCCGTCGTACCGCATGGGACGGCGTATCGGCCGATCGGATCGCGGCTGGCAACGGTCGCCTCTCGCGGGGCCGCCCGAACGGCCGCGCGCCGCGTCACCGCGCGGCGTGAGCCGCTGCCGCGGCCCGCGACAGCATATTGAGTTTCGGCAGCCGATGCCTACATTGTATGAATCGTGAACAGGCCATGGCCGGTCACTTCGACTCAACGGAAACGGGCGTGGAATACAAGGACTACTACAAGACCCTCGGCGTGAGCCGCGACGTTTCGGCGGACGAGATCAAGCGCGCCTATCGCAGGCTCGCGCGCAAGTATCATCCGGATGTCAGCAAGGAACCCGATGCCGCGGACAAGTTCCGGGCCGCCAACGAAGCCTACGAGGTGCTCAAGGACCCGGAAAAGCGTGCCGCCTACGACCGCATCGACCCCGACGAGGCGCGCGCATCGGGCGCACGCGGTGGCGGTTTTCAGCCGCCGCCGGACTGGGACCGCGGCTTCGAGTTCCACGGCGGCGGCTACACCGGCGGCGATTCCGCGGACTTCAGCGATTTCTTCGAATCGCTGTTCGGGCGCGGTTTCGCCGGCGGGCCGGGGGCGGCTGCTGGCGGCCCGCGTCAACGCGGCGGCATGCGGGGCCGGGACCACGTCGCCCGCGTCGAGATCGATCTCGAGGATGCGTTTACGGGCGCCACGCGCGACCTCACGCTGAATGCGCCCGATACCGACGCGCAGGGGCGCGTGACCCACCGGGAACGCACGCTGCGGGTGCGCATTCCCAAGGGTGTGCGCGCGGGGCAGCAGCTGCGCCTTTCCGGCCAGGGCATGCCGGGCATGGCCGGCGGCGAGGCCGGCGACCTGTACCTGGAGATCGCCTTCCGCGCGCACCCGCATTTCCGGGTCGACGGCGCCGACCTGATTCTGGACCTGCCGGTCGCCCCCTGGGAGGCCGCGCTCGGGGCCACGGTCAAGGCGCCGACACCCGCCGGGCCGGTCGATCTGCGGATACCGCCGAACTCCAACGGCGGCCGGCGCCTCCGGCTCAAGGGCCGGGGCCTGCCCGGCGCCACGCCCGGCGATCTCTACGCCGTGCTCCGTATCACCCTGCCGCCCGCCGACGACGAGGCCGCACGCGCGCTCTACGAGCGCATGGCCGACGAACTCGCGTTCAATCCGCGTGCACGTCTGGGAGTCTGAACATGTCGCGTGATACCGATACCGTCCTCACCGCCTACGTCGTCGAATCGCAGACGACGATCACGCTCGGCCACCTGTGCCGCTCCTGCGGCGTGCACGCCGAATGGGTGCAGCAGCTGGTCGCCGAGGGCGTGCTCGAACCGGCGGCCGCCGGCGAACGCGAGCGCTGGGCGTTCAGCGCCGACAGCGTGCCGCGCGTGCACACCGCCCTGCGGCTGCAGCGCGATCTCGGGCTGAACGTTTCGGGCGTGGCGCTGGCGCTGGAGCTCATGGACGAGATCCGTACGCTGCGCCGGCAGCTGGACGCCCACCAGGAGCGCTGAAGCA
This sequence comes from Salinisphaera orenii subsp. halophila YIM 95161, assembly GCF_003732545.1. Taxonomy (GTDB): domain Bacteria; phylum Pseudomonadota; class Gammaproteobacteria; order Nevskiales; family Salinisphaeraceae; genus Salinisphaera; species Salinisphaera orenii_A. The sequence goes on from NZ_AYKF01000121.1 coordinate 81,822, forward strand.
AAAACCCGCGGGCCGGCTCGAGCCGCTCCAACGCAGATCGCCCGTCCTCGACCGGGCGGCCGCCGCGGCCAGCCGCTCGCATCGCCGAATCCGAGACCGACCATCCGCCGCCAGGCCGATCGCCGCCCCGGCCTCGCGAGCCGGGGCACCGCCGGCCCGACAGGTCAGCTCGGCCGGACAGCGGTCGCGGGCCGCTCTGGCGCTTTCACCGGCCGGATAGCGGGACAGCACAAGACTCCGGTCGCCTTCAACGCCGCCGGTCATGCAAGAGACTCGGCCGGCACCCACCGCGCGACATGTTGCGGCCCGCCGTGCGCGTCGGGTCGCGAGCCGACGGGCACCCGTGGCCAATCGATAAACGGTCGGCCACCAATCCGGGCGGGTCGAACCTGCCACATGATCAGGTCGACGCTGCTCCGATGGACGCGGCATATACGCCATGCGCCCGTTCGCGTTCTCAACCCCGGCTTTCGTTCAGGGTTCATACCGGATCGGTGTCACGCCCCTCGCGGCTGGCCTTGCCGCCCGCAACCACCACCAACGGCCACGCCGCGGTTCCGGGCACGGGCCGCACCTAGACCGGCGCGAGCCCGAGTTCCTCGATCATCTGCTCGCGTATCCGGTATTTCTGCACCTTGCCGGTCACCGTCAGCGGGAAGCCGTCCACGAAGCGGATGTAGCGCGGGATCTTGAAGTGCGCGATCTCGCCGTCGCAGAAGGCGCGCAGGCCGGCCTCGTCCAGCGACTGGCCGGCGGCCAGCTGGACCCAGGCGCAGAGTTCCTCGCCGTAGGTGGCGTCCGGCACGCCGACGATCTGGACGTCGACGATCGCCGGGTGGCCGTAGAGGAATTCCTCGATCTCGCGCGGATAGAGGTTCTCGCCGCCGCGGATGACCATGTCCTTGAGCCGGCCGATGATGCGGCAGTAGCCGGCCTCGTCCATCACCGCCAGGTCGCCGGTGTGCATCCAGCCGTTGCGGTCGATCGCCTCGCGCGTGCGTTCGCAGTCGTCCCAGTAGCCCCGCATGACGCTGTAGCCGCGGGTGCAGTACTCGCCCGGCTCGCCGCGGGGCACCGTCTCGCCGTCCAGATCGACGACCTTGATCTCCAGATGCGGGTGCACCCGGCCGACGGTGGCCACGCGCGCCTCCAGGGCGTCGTCCACGGCGGTCTGGCAGCTCACCGGCGACGTCTCGGTCATGCCGTAGGCGATGGTGACCTCGTTCATGTGCATCTCGTCGATGACGCGCTGCATGACCGCCCGCGGACAGGGCGAGCCGGCCATGATGCCGGTGCGCAGGCTCGACAGGTCGTAATCGGCGAAATCCGGACGCTCCATTTCCGCGATGAACATCGTCGGCACGCCGTAGAGCGCGGTACAGCCCTCGGCGGCCACCGCGTCGAGCGTCGCCGCCGTTTCGAACGAGGCCGCCGGATACACCACGGCGGCGCCGTGGGTGAGCGCGGCCAGATTGCCCATCACCATGCCGAAGCAGTGATACAGCGGCACCGGCACGGCGATGCGATCGGTCTCGGTCGCGCCGATGCCCGCGCCCACCAGATAGCCGTTGTTGAGGATGTTGTGGTGGGTCAGCGTCGCGCCCTTGGGCCGGCCCGTGGTCCCGCTGGTGAACTGGATGTTGATCGGATCGCGCGGGTTGAGCTCGGCCGCGCGGCTGTCGACCCGGGCGCGCAGCGAGTCGGTGGCCTGCTCCGCCAGGGCGTCGAAGTTGAACATGCCGGGGGTCGGCGTGTCGCCCAGCCGGATCACCGTGCGCAGCTCCGGCAGGCGCCGGCTGATCAGCCGGCCGGGCGCGCACTCCTCGAGTTCCGGGGCCAGGGTCTGCAGCATCTCGATGTAATTGCTGCTGGCGTGCTGCGGCATCACCACGAGGGCGCGGCAGCCGACCTTGTTGAGCGCGTACTCGACCTCGGCCCGCCGATAGGCCGGGTTGAGGTTGACCAGGATCAGTCCAAGCTTGGCGCTGGCGTACTGGGTGATCATCCACTCGGCACAGTTGTGCGCCCAGATCCCGATGCGCTCGCCCGGTGCCAGCCCCAGCGCCAGGAACGCCGCGGCATAGGTGTCGACACGCGCCTTGAGCTCGGCGTAATTCCAGCGGATGTCCTGATGCCGGCTCACCAGCGCCGGCCGGTCCGGCCAGCATGCGGCCACCCGGTCGAACGCCTGGCCGATGGTCTCGTCGAGCAGCGGCGGCTCCGCCGCGCCCTCGGCCACGCTGAGTGCTGGCCCGGTCATGGTCTCCTCCCGGCATCCATCCGATGCCCGCGTGACGGCGTCCGTACAGCACCGTCATCTTTTTGTATTCCGTTCGATTACGCCCAACGGCCGTGGCGAACGCAAGTGCCGCCACCCTCGAGGCCGGAGAGCGCCGGACATACGCCGCCTGGCCGCACGAGTCCGGCAGCCGCCAGCGCCCGTGATTCAAGACCCGACGACCGCAACGAGCGCACGCGGCGCCGGCGCCAAGACTTTGGTCGGAGAGCACCGTTCGGCCGGAGCGCACGCGCCGGCACCGGCCTACGGGAGCGGCCGCCGAAGCGCGGCCAACGGCATGGCGACAGCACAGCGCATGTGGGGGCGCGTGCGACGCGCGCCTCGACAACCACGGTCTTCGGGTCGCGACTTGTACACCGGGCAGGACGCTGCCGTCCGAATTGGCGCGCCGGTCGCGCGTCGCCTATCGGCCGCAGCCGGAGAACGCGCCCGAGCGTGTAGAGAAGACGGGCCGGAGGCCGCGCGGGCCGCGTGATCGCCCACGGCGGCCGCGCAATCGGATCACGCAGATCACAATCCGACGCTCGCCGCCTGTGAGTGTTGAGCGCGACCCGCAGTCGCGCCGGAGAGCGTTTGCCTCGCAGGAGACCTGCCGGACGCGCCTGTCGACGTGCTGCACGCGTCCGCGGGATGCGGGAAGACGCATCAAACAGACGCCCGCCCCTTCCGACAGCGTCCGGATTCGCGTCCCGCAGCGTGCCGCGAATCAAGCCCGTAACGACTCGGGCCGACATCAGGCCCCCTGCGGGATCACGATGCGGGGCGTGTTCCCAGGGCCGTTTCGCGGGCCTAGAACGCGGCCCGCCGGTAGCGCCGATAGCGCGGATACCAGAAGTTGCGCCGCACGCTTTCGCGCACGGCCTCCTCGCTCGAGGACAGCGCGACGCCGTCGATTTGGGCCTGACGGGCCACCGCGATCGCGATCGACTGGCTGAGTTCGCGCACGTCAGCCAGGCGCGGCAGCAGCGCGCCCTCGCCGTTGACGCCGAGCGGCGAGTTCTCGGCCAGCGCCCGGGACGCGGCCATCAGCATCGTGTCGGTGATCGCCTCGGCGCGGGCGGCGAGTGCGCCGAGACCGATGCCGGGAAAGATATAGGCGTTGTTGCACTGGGCGATCGGGACGCTGCGCCCGCCGATGGACACCGGATCGAAGGGACTGCCGGTGGCCACCAGCGCCGCGCCTTCGGTCCAGGCCAGAATCTCGGCCGGCGTGGCCTCGACCCGCGAGGTGGGGTTCGACAGCGGCAGCACGATCGGCGCGCTGCAGCGCGCGTGCATGGCCTGGATGACTTCCTTGGAGAACAGCCCGCGCTGGCCGGAGACACCGACGAGCACGCTCGGATGCGCGTTGTCGATCACGGTGCGCAGCGCGTCGCCGGCGAGATCGCCGGACCAGTCGGCCACCGCGGCGCGCGGCTGGGCCAGGCGCTGCTGGAAATCGGCGAGCCCCGCCATGTCGTCGGTGATGAGGCCTTCGCGGTCGATCATCAGAATGCGGGCGCGTGCCTCGGCCTCGGACAGCCCCTGATCGGTCATCGCCACCACGATCTGTTCGGCGATGCCGCAGCCGGCCGAGCCGGCGCCCACGAACACGATCGTCTGGTCGCGCACGCGTTCGTTCTTGGCCTTGCAGGCCGCCAGCAGGGAGCCGACGCAGACCGCGGCGGTCCCCTGGATATCGTCGTTGAAGCAGCACAGCTGATCGCGATAGCGCTTGAGCAGCGGCATGGCATTGCGCTGGGCGAAGTCCTCGAACTGCAGCAGCACGTCGGGCCAGCGCCGCTTGACCGCCTGCACGAACAGATCGACGAACTCGGCATACTCGGCGTCCGAGATCCGCTCGTGGCGCCAGCCCATGTACATCGGGTCGTCCAGCAGGTCCGGATTGTTGGTGCCCACGTCCAGCACGACCGGCAACGTGTAGGCGGGACTGATGCCGCCGCAGGCCGAATACAGCGACAGCTTGCCGATCGGGATGCCCATGCCGCCGATGCCCTGATCGCCCAGACCCAGGATGCGCTCGCCGTCGGTGACCACGATCACCTTGACGTTGGGCTTGGTGGCGCTGCGGATGATGTCGTCGATGCGGTGCCGGTCCGGGTAGGACACGAACAGGCCGCGGTGGTTGCGATAGATCTCCGAGAACTGCTCGCAGGCCTGACCCACGGTCGGCGTGTAGATGATCGGCAGCATCTCCTCGAGGTGATCCTCGAGCAGGCGGAAGAACATGGTCTCGTTGTCGTCCTGGATGCCGCGCAGATAGATGTGCTTGTCGAGGTCGCTGTCGCAGGCGCTGTACTGGCGATAGGCGCGCTCGACCTGCTCCTCGATCGTCTCCACGTTCTTGGGCAGCAGCCCGATCAGATTGAACGCCACGCGCTCGTCCTCGTCGAACGCGCTGCCCTTGTTCAGCAGCGGCATCTCCAGCAGCGTCGGGCCGGCGTAGGGGATGTAGAGGGGGCGTTTGGTGCTGTCGGTCATGGGGCGGCGTCTCGATCGATCGTTGCGGCCACAGGATACCCGGGCGCGGCAACGATGACCCGCGCCCCGGCTTCGTGCTATATACGCGGATTGTCTCGCCCGGAGCTTGTCATGGCCAATACAGTCAGCGCCCGCGAACTGGTCGCCCGCGCCGAGGCGCGGGTCACCACACTCACCCCCGCCGAGGTCGCCGAGCGACGCGGTCGCCCCGGAACACTGCTGGTGGATATCCGCGACGTGCGCGAACGCGCCCGCGAGGGCTACGTCCCCGGCGCCCTTCACGTCCCGCGCGGCATGCTCGAATTCTGGGTCGATCCGGACAGCCCCTACCACAAGCGCGAACTGGGCGAGGCGGAGGCGCTGATCCTCCATTGCAACAAGGGCTGGCGATCGGCGCTGGCCGCCGCAACCCTGCAGGACATGGGCCTGACGGACGTCGCGCACATGGACGGCGGCTTCGAGCGCTGGCGCGACGAAGGCTTCGAGGTCGCAGCCGAATGAGGCCCGTGATGCTCGGCGGGCGGCCACGCGCATGAAGGCCGTCGCCCACACCGTCATCCGCGACATCGACGATCCACGTTATCTCGAGGATCTGACGCTCGAGCCGCCGACGCTCGGCGCGCATGACCTGCGCGTGCGAGTCGAGGCGGTGGCGGTCAATCCGATCGATCTCAAGGTGCACGGACGCCGACCGGCGAGCGCCGAGGCCCCGGTCATCCTGGGTTTCGACGCGGCCGGCGTGGTCGAATCCGTCGGCGCGGCAGTGGCCCGCTTCGGCGTCGGCGACCCGGTGTTCTACGCCGGCAGCGTCGCCCGCAGCGGCTGCAACGCCGAACTGCACTGCGTGGACGAGCGGCTGGTGGGCCCGAAGCCGACCACGCTGGATTTCGCCGACAGCGCGGCCCTGGCCCTGACGGGGCTGACCGCCTGGGAGCTGTTGTTCGACCTGATGGCGCTGGACGACGACGCCCACTCGCCGGCGGGCCCGGTGCTCGTGCTCGGCGGTGCCGGCGGCGTCGCCTCCATGGCCGTGCAGCTGCTGGCCGCCTTCACCGACCGCACCGTGATCGCGACCGCTTCGCAGCCCGACAGCGCCGAGCACGCCCGGGCGCTGGGCGCCCACCACGTCATCGACTATCGACAGGATTATCGCGACCAGCTCGCGGCGGCCGGCATCGACGACGTCGCGGCGATATTCTCCACGCATACCACCGCCTTCGCGTGGGAGAATTTCGCCCGCGTGATCCGCCCGTTCGGGCGGATCGGTTTCATCGACGATCCCGCCCCCCTGGACGTGAGTCTGCTCAAGGCGCGCAGCGTCGCACTCTACGGCGAGGGCATGTTCAATCGCAGCGTATTCGCCACCGACGACATGATCCGCCAGCACGAGATCCTCACCCGCATCGCCCGTGGCATCGATGGCGGACGTCTCAACGCCACCACCGGCCAGCATTTCGGGACCATCAACGCCGCCAACCTGCGGGCCGCCCATCGCCACGTCGCGGCCGGCCACGCCCGCGGCAAGGCGGTACTCTCGGGTTTCGGCTGACGTGCGGGGCCGCGTCCGACACAGGCCATCGCGGCGGCATCACCGGCCGCCCACCCCGAACCGACACGCGATCGCATGACGCTCGCAGCCGGCATCACGCTCGGCGTGCTGGTCGCCGTTCTCGGCACGCTCGCGGCCACGCGGCTGGCGGCCGATCTGGTGCTCATGGCCGGCCTCGTCACCCTGCTCGTGACCGGCGTGATCGATCCGGACCAGGCCTTCGCCGGCTTCTCGAACCCGGGGGTGATCACCATCGGCGCGCTCTATATCGTGGTCGCCGGGCTGCGTGACACCGGTGCCACCCAGCTGCTGGTCGCCAACCTGCTGCGGCGGCCGCGCTCGATCGGTCACGCCCAGCGCCAGCTCATGCTGCCGACGACGTTCATGAGCGCCTTTCTCAACAACACCCCGGTGGTGGCCGCGCTGATACCGGTGATCAACGACTGGGCGCGCAAGCACGAACTGCCGGTCTCGCGGCTGATGATGCCGCTGAGCTTCGCCGCGATTCTCGGCGGCACCTGCACCCTCATCGGTACCAGCACCAACCTGCTGATCAATGCGCTGCTGATCGAGCGGGGGGTCAGTGACGGGCTGGGCATGTTCGAGCTCGCCTGGGTCGGGGTGCCGGTCGCGATCGCCGGCATCGTGTTCATCATAGCGACCAGCCGCTGGCTGCTGCCCAACCGCGACGCCGCCATCACCGAGCTGGAGAATCCGCGCGAGTACAGCGTGGAGATGATGGTCGCCGCCGACGGCCCGCTGCCGGGCCAGACCATCGAACAGGCCGGACTGCGCCAGCTGCCGGGCATGTACCTGGCCGAGATCGAACGCGACGGCAACATCCTCGCGGCCGTGTCGCCGCGCCAGCCGCTGCAGGCCAACGACCGCCTGGTGTTCGTCGGCATCGTCGACTCGGTCGTTGACCTGCAGAAGATCCGCGGTCTGCTGCCGGCGACCCGCCAGATCTTCAAGCTTGACGCGCCGCGGCCCCAGCGCGTGCTCATCGAGGCCGTGGTCTCCGGCAGCTGTCCGCTGATCGGGCGCACGATCCGGGCGAGCGGCTTTAGGACCCAGTACAACGCCGTGGTGCTCGCCGTGGCCCGCGACGGCGAGCGTCTGAACCGCAAGATCGGCGACATCGAGCTGCGCCCGGGCGACACGCTGCTGCTGGAGGCGCGCCCCTCCTTCGTCCAGCAGCAGCGCCATTCCAAGGATTTCTTCCTCGTCAGCCAGATCGAGAACTCGAACCCGCCGGAACACCAGAAGGCCTATGCGGCGATCGGGGTGGTGGGCGTCGTCGTCGGCACGGTGGCGCTGGGATTGATCAGCATTCTGAAGGCCTCGCTGCTGGGCGCGGCCGCGATGCTGCTCATTCGCTGCACGACCCCCGACTCCGCCCGCCGCACACTCGACTGGTCGCTGCTGATCGCGATCAGCGCGGCCATCGGCATCGGCGCCGCGGTCGAGGACACGGGGCTGGCGCAGGGCTTCGCCCGGGCGCTGGTCAGCCTGGCGGGCCAGAACCCCTACGCGGTCATGGCCTCGCTGTTCGTGACCACCGTCAGCATCAGCGCGGTCGTCACCAACAACGCGGCCGCCGTCATCATGTTCCCGATCGCGATCTCACTGGCCGGCGGTTTCGACGCCTCGGCCATGCCCTACGCAATCGTGGTGATCGTCGGCGCCTCGGCCAGCTTCCTCACACCGATCGGCTATCAGACGAACCTGATGGTCTACGGGCCCGGCGGCTACCGGTTCACCGACTTCCTGCGGCTCGGCGCGCCGCTGACCGCCCTGGTCGGCGTGATGACCATCGCCATCGTCCCCTGGGTCTGGCCCTTGGGCGGATAGCGCGACCGCGAGGGCCGGACGACGCGTCGCACGTCGTCCAGCGCGCACCGAGCCCGCTCACGGCCGATGGCGGCCACCGCCCGGCGCCACGCGCATGCCGCGGCCGCCGGGCCGAGTCGACATCTATGCATCCGATCATCACGGACCGCGACGGCGCAGGCGATCGCACGGCCCCGGGGCTCTCTGCCGGAGACGGCCGCGAGAGCACGCGCGTATCGGCCCGGGCTTTTGCACAGTGGCGCTTGACAAGCCTGTGGACGAATCGTGCACGAACGCGCCGAAGCCCGCCGATACGGCGTTCACAGCGCACTGGTCACTCATTGACCAGTCGGCTTCGAGGCCGGCGCCGTCGACACGAGCGCCGGAATGACGTGATCGCGCAACAAGGGCGCCAGGAACACGTCGGGCGCGCGATCCAGCCGCAGCCAGTGCAGTGATGCGATCTCGGCGTCGGGACGGGCGGCCGCGGCGTCGATACCGCGACCGTCGAAGACATGGGCGTGGATCGCGCGGCCCGCCTCGTTCGCGGCTGGGGCGTCAAACACGCCGAGCCGGCGTAGAGCCCGAGGCGAAAGCCGGCAGCCGATCTCCTCCCGCACTTCGCGACAGGCCGCGGCGCGCGGCGTCTCACCGCGCTCGATCTTGCCACCCGGCAGCATGAAGGCAGCCGTTCCACGCTTGCGGACCACCAGCAGCGCGCCGGCGCTGTCGAACAGGCAGACCGCCGCGATCCGAAACACCGTATCGATATCCGCAGTCACGCCGAACCCCGTGGCTCGGGTCGGTGCGCCCCGCCCCGCGGTTTTTCACACAGCCTCTGGGCAACCCTGTGGACAACCGGCCGGCAAAACCCGCCAATGCCCGTAACGACGGGGCGCGCAGGCGAACTGGTCACGATCTGTTCAGCGGTCGAGCCGCCGACGAATCCCGGCTGCGGCGACATCAAACCGGCGCACGGCCGATCGGATGACCCGCGGGCGCATACAATGCCGAAAAGCCACGTCGCAGCCGCCACACGGCGGGTCATTGCGGGCCGGAGCGTGATGGCGCCCCGGCCGCACCGGCCCGCGCGCCAACGCGACCGGACGAGCGGGATGGCATCCCCCGCGCAGCGCGCGCCAGGCGGGTTTCACGCCGGCAGGACGAGACGACTTTTCCGAAACCACCGGGCATCCCGTGCACAGAACGCCGGGACAAACCTGTGGACAACCTCGGCATGAACGGCCTCGATGCCCGCCCCGCGGGCATTCCGATAGCGATCGAACAGAACTTGATCACGCCGGAATGCCGGACCGACGCGCCGACGCGCCCGCGCGGCATCGGACCGCACGGGCGCGTCGACTCCCGCAACGACTCAGCCGTCGGCCGGGGCGTCGCCGGTTTCCGAGGGCGCTGCATCGTCGCCGCGCTTGCGCGTCTTCTCCGGCGCAGACTCGCCACCCCCCGCGGGACCTTCGATCACGCGCAGGTTGGCCGCCGGCGCATTGCCGGAACGGTCCTCACCGAAGTAGACCGTCTGATGCGGGAACGGGATCTCGATGCCCGCGCGGTCGAAGTGCAGCTTGACCAGCCGGTTGAAGGCACGGCCCACGCCCCACTGGGTTCCGGGCAGCGTCTTGATCATGATGCGGATGTTGACCGAACTGTCGGCGAGCGCGGTCACGCCGGGCACCGTCATGTCCTCGAGGATATTGGGGCCGACGTCCGGATCGGCTTTGAGATCCTCGAAGGCTTCGCGCAGGTGCGCGATCGCGTTGTCGATGTCCTCGCGATAGGCGATGCCGTACTCGGTCCGGAAGTAGGCCCAGTCGCGCATGTAGTTCGACACGACGTCGGCCGAGGAGAACGGCACCACGTGGTAGGCGCCGTCGATGTCGCGGATCGACACCGAGCGGATGGTCAGCCGTTCGGCCGTGCCGGTGATGCCGCCCACCGACACCACGTCGCCGGTGTTCATCGCATTCTCGAGCTGAATGAACACACCGGTGATGATGTCCTGCACGAGCTTCTGGGCACCGAAACCGATGGCCAGGCCGAGCACGCCGGCGCCGGCGATGAGCGGGCCGATGTCCACACCGATCTGCGACAGCGCGATCATCAGCGTCATCGTGGCGATGATGATCGCCAGCGCGTTGCGGAACAGCACGAGCAGCGTCTGCTGCCGGGCGCTGGGCGCCCCGCCGCCGGTGCTGGGGCTCAGCCGGTGCTCGATCACGCTCGCGGTGATCAGCCAGATCAGCGCCGCTGCGATCAGCACGATGGCCACCCGGATCGCCACGCTGACGGTGGTCACGCCGGCATCCGAGGCCAGCCAGGCGCCGAAGTCGAACAGCCCCCAGGCGCTGGCGCTGGCGATCACCGCGGCGACGATCAGCAGAATGACGACGCGGATGATCTTGAGCGCGTTCGGGATATAGGAGTTCACCCGGGGCTCGAGCATCGGCAGCTTGTCGCGCATGTTCGACGAGAAGGTCACACGCTTGCCGATGGCCTTGGACAGCAGGCCGGAGATACCGAAGCCGATCGCCGCGGCGATCAGCGTCTGCGCGGTCGCCGAGAGCATGTACGGCAGCGCCCCGTCCGGATCGACCTGGCTGGAGACGAACAGCGTCGTGAAGTAGGCGATCGCCAGTACGATCCACAGCCGCGAGAACACGCGGTAGAGCACGGCGAAGAAGCCGACCGACGCGTTGTCGGCCATGCGCATGAGCCGCTCGGTGAACAGCCGGCGGTTCTTGAAGATGACCGACAGCGCGTAGATGTAGGCGCCGCCCATCAGCAGGAAACTGACCGCAGCGCCGAGGAAGTACGACAGCTGCACGTTGACGATTGGCACCACCACCAGCAGGCCGTAACCGATGACGCTGACGAACCAGCGCAGCCGCACGCTCCACCAGGCGGCCACGGAATCGGGAATGCGCAGCAGACGCAGGCTCTCGTAGCGGGCCGCGAACACGCCGCGGATCGCGACCTTGGCCAGTTCGATCAGCGCGAAGGCGTTGATGAAAAGCGACTCGCGCGTACCCATCGTGCCGGACTCGCCGAACACGTAGAGCCCGGCGAGATAGCCGGCCCCGCAGGCCGCCAGGACCACCAGCGCATCCACCAGTATGGCGAGCGTGATCGCGCTGCCCCGACGCACGATCACACCGATGCCGGTCTCGGCCTTCTGCGCGAAGCGGCCGATGGCGGCGAACAGCGACGCCGCCAGAAAACGCAGCACGAAGAAGGCCGCGACCGTGGATACGGCGACCAGCGCGAAGGCGATCACGGCGTTGAAGAACGCGGTCGCGTCGAACTCAGGGCCGGGGCCGGAGTCGTCGTCGATCGAACTGATCATCGACCAGGCCGCACCCAGCTTGTCGCCGATCACCTCCGCCCAGGCGGCGGTGTTCTGCGCGAACTGCCGTGCGAAAGACACGCGTTCGGCGCTCGCATCGGCCTGCGCCTCGACCGCGGTGTCGGCATCGGTCGGCGGCGGCACGAGGGCATCGGCGGTCTCGGCTTCCGTGGTCTCGGCCTGCCCCTCGGCGGCTCGACGCAGCTCGTCGACCAGCCGGTCCCGGGTCTCGTCGTTCTCGATCAGATCGGCGAGCTGGCTCAGTGGCAGCGCCTGATCGGAGGCATCGGCCGCGGCGCCGTCGGCCCCGTCATTCTGGGCCATCGCCAACGGCGCGCACAGCACCGCCAGCATGCCGAGACACAGAACCAGGATACGCAGCGTATTGCCGGGAGTTCGCGAAGCGCGCGCTCGAGTCATGATACGTCTGTCCTTGATTGGATTCGCCGAAACGCCGTCGCGGGCGCAGGCCGGGTACGGGTGGCTCCGTATGATGACGACATGTTGCGCGCGAGACAAACCGGGCCGTGAGCCGCGCCGGACGGGTCGCCAGCCGCGGGCATCCGGATTCCGGCGCCATCGATGTTTCACGCGGCATTCAGGCGCGGCGCGCGAATCTCGAGGCAGAGTCCACGACAGAGACGCCCATGACCCCCCGAATCATCCTCCTGCTCGCCGTTGTCGCCATTGGCGGCTGCGCCTACCACGACGGCGGCCGCCAAGGTGCGCGGCATGGTGGCCCGCACGCCGGCACAATCGACCACCGCGACTATCGCGACTACCACTATGACCGGCGCGCCTACCGCCATGATCGCCATGACCGCCATGACGGGCACGACCGTCGCGGGCATGAGCGCTACGAGCGACGCCGTGATGCCCGACACGACGTGCGCTTCGGCCCGGACCGGCAACCGCGGGGCCGCCACGGCGAAGGCAAGGCACGGGGCCACGAGCGCCGTGCACAACGCCACCGCGGCGATCACCGCCACGATCCGCGCCGAGATCGGCAGGCCTCGCATGAGCGCTTTGAGCGTCGCGACTGATAGGCATTGACGGCGGCGCCGCCTCGCGCCCCTGGTCAGGTGCGGCCGCCGGGCGCTCGCGCGAGCGTCGATACGACGGCGGGTGCCGCAATTCGGCACCGCCTGTCGGCACGCGCGTGATGATCGCCGCCTCGCCGCCGCTCCATCCCGGGCGATCGGCACCCAAAGCAGTCGTACAGGCCGTCTCTCCGGCTGGTCGGGCCGCGGGCGCACGGGGCTCGATCACGTCCAATGAAAGCACGAAGACCACTCGTGCACTGGCCTGCCTGTCGCGAAAGCGTCGACACCCCGAAACGTGCCGGGCTGAGTTCGGCCATCGGCGACCGTATCGCCCCGTCGCGCATTCGATGTCGATCGATCGGTGGCCGCGGCAGGCGCAAAAAAGCCGCACGACGCGGCGCCTGCGGCGATGCAAATCGGCGACTCGCCGGTCGCGGACCTCGCTTCGACTCACCGCGTGCGCGTGGCCCGCCCATCTCGAGACAGCGGCGCGTCACGACGGCTGTAGCCGCGAAGGGGCTGCCGCGCCGTTGCCGGCACAGTCACACGCCGACACAAGGACAGCGCTTTTTCCACGAAGAGCCGCCGCCGGCCGATGCGGCGGCGGCCCCGGGCGCCGGGTCAGCCGGTCGCGTCGAGCGCGTTGGCGAAGATGTCGACGGCCTCGTCGACCTGGGCAGCGGTGACCACCAGCGGCGGTAGCCAGCGCACCACCTGCTTGCCGGGCCCGCAGCGCAGCAGCAGCAGGCCGTGGGACTCGCAGATCTTGACGATCTGCTCCGCACGGTCGCCGTCGGGCACGCCGTCCTTCTGAATCTCGGCGCCCATCATCAGACCCTTGCCGCGCACGTCGCCGATGCAGGAATGCTTGTCCTTGAGGGCGTCGAGACGGTCCTTGAGATGCGCGCCCTGGGCGGCCGCGTTCTCGACCAGGCCCTCTTCCTCGATCACGTCGAGCGTGGCCAGCGCGGCCGCGCAGGCGACCGCGTTGCCGCCGTAGGTGCCGCCCTGGGAGCCGGACCAGCCCTTCTCCATGATGTGCTGGGGCGCGGCGCAAGCCGACAGCGGGAAGCCACTGGCCAGCCCCTTGGCGGTCATGACGATGTCCGGCTGGACATCGAAGTGGCTGTGGCACCAGAAGCGACCGGTACGGCCGTAGCCGGACTGGACCTCATCGATGCCGAGCAGCATGTCGTGATGGTCGCAGCGCTCACGCAGGCCGGCCATGAAGCGCGCGTTGGCGGGCACGAAGCCGCCCTCGCCCTGGATGGGCTCGATGAGCATGCCGGCAGTGTCCTTCGGCGAGCTGAGCGTCTGGAAGATGAAGTCCAGCTCGCGCAGGCAGAAGTCCGTCGCCTCCTCCTCGGACCAGCCGTAGCGGAAGGCGTTTGGGAACGGCGCGACCACCACGCCGCCCATCAGCGGCTGCAGGCCGGCGGTGTAGGCCGTGCCCGAGGTCGTCAGCGAAGCCGCGCCCATGGTGCGGCCGTGGAAGCCACCGTGGAAGACCACGATGTTCGGACGGCCGGTGGCGTGGCGCATCAGCCGCATCGCCGACTCGGCCGCCTCGGTGCCGGCGCTGGCGTAGAACAGCGCGTCGATATCGCCGGGCATCTTCTCGCCGAGCCGGGCCGAGAGCTCCTGGATCGGCTTGTGCATGATCGTGGTGTACTGGCCGTGGATCAGCTTGCCGACCTGCTCCTGCGCGGCCGCGACCACCTTCGGATGACAGTGACCGGTGCTGGTCACGCCGATGCCGGCGGTGAAGTCGAGGTGGCGACGCCCCTCGGTGTCGATGATGTAGCAGCCTTCACCGCGTTCGGCGACAACGCCGGTGGCCTGCTTGAGCAGCGGGGACAGATGGCCGGGGCGATTTGCCGTCATGAGGTTCTCCAACTGGTGTTCGTGGTCGCGCTCCGCGCGAGCCTAGCCGGGTCTCCGGCCGGTTTCAATCAAAGTCGGCGCCGGCACGCGCCGACGGGACTCAGAGTGCGCCGATCACGGCGTCGCCGATGGCGTCGGTGGCCCGGGCCTCGCCGCCGTGGGCGGCCAGATCCGCACTCACCGCGGTCCGCAGGCGCTCGGCCGCCCGCGCCGCGGCCGGATCCTCGACGCCCATCCAGTCGAGCATCATCGCCGTCGTCAGCAGCATCGCCGCGGGACCGGCGAGGTTGCGGCCCGCGATGTCGGGCGCGCTGCCGTGGGTGGGCTCGAACATGGGCGGACGCGAACGGTCGGACGGGTTGATGTTGGACGACGGCGACACGCCCATGCCGCCGTTGAGCACGGCGGCGAGGTCGGTGAGGATATCGCCGTGCAGATTGGACGCCACCACCACGTCGAACATCCACGGGTGGCTGACGAACTTCATGCAGGCCGCATCCACCAGCTCGTGGTGGGTGTCGACGTCGGGATAGTCCGCGGCGACACGGGCGAAGATCTCGGTGTACATGTCGCCCCAGTAGCGCTGGGCGTTGCGCTTGGTCACGAGACAGACCTGGCTGGCGCGGGCCTCGCGGCCGAACTCGCGCGCTCGCCCGTCACTGGCCCGATCGTCGGCCCGCACACGGGCCTGCTCGAAGGCGTGCCGGACGATGCGCTCGGTCGCCCGATGCGTGAACAGCGCGACCTGAGTGGCGATCTCGTGGGGCGTGCCGACAGCCAGCCGGCCGCCCTGATTGACGTACTCGCCCTCGCTGTTCTCGCGGATGACGAGCATATCGATATCCGCCGCCCGCGGGTCCGCCAGGTACTGGTTCGCGCCCGGCAGCGGGCGGCAGGGACGCTCGCAGCACCACTGATCGAACCCCTTGCGGATTTCCAGCAGCGGCGCCAGCGAGACCGCATCCGACAGCAGGTACCGATCCGGATCGCTGGTCGGCCCCGGGTCGCCCAGGGCACCGAGCAGAATAGCGTCGAACGCGGCCAGCTGGTCCAGATAGTCCGCGGGCGCGCTCTCGCCGTGGCGCTCGTGCCAGGCATGCGAGGGCCATTCGAAGGTCGTGCACTCGATCGCCAGTTCGTCGTCCCGCGCGGCGAGCGCCTCGAGGGCGCGCGTGGCCTGCGCCACCACTTCGGGCCCGATACCGTCGCCGGGGAGAACCGCGACGCGCCATGTCTTTTGCGTACTCATGGCGCGAGGCTACCACTCAAGCGTCCGGCTGCGCACCGCCCGACGATCCGCCACGGCGGGCGCGGAAGAAACGACGCAGCAACGCCGCGCTGTCCTCGGCGAGTACGCCGCCCCGATGGGCCACCCGATGATTGAGCCGCGGCTCGTCGAGAATCGAGAAAATCGAATGCACGCCGCCGGCGCGGAAATCGTCGGCGCCGTAGACCACCCGCGCGATGCGCGCGTGCACGATCGCGCCCGCACACATGCTGCAGGGTTCGAGCGTCGCATAGAGCGTGCAGTCGGGCAGGCGGTAATTACCGCGCCGGGCGCAGGCGTCACGCAGGGCGTCGATCTCGGCGTGCGCGGTCGCATCGCGGGCCGCGATCGGCCGGTTCCAGCCGCGGCCGAGGATGGCGTCGTCGCAGACCACCACCGCGCCCACCGGCACCTCGCCGGCCTCGCCCGCGCGGCGGGCCAGCGCCAGCGCCTCGCGCATCCAGCGCAGATCGGGCTCGTTCGGGTCGTCGGTCACGGCCGAGCGCTCTTCCGGCCGGAGGTCACCGCCCCGGCCGCATGGGCGCAGGCGGCCGTCGGGCCCGGCGCAGGGACGCCCCGGACGCGCCTCATGCGGACGCCGACGCGGTGCGGGCGGCGCGAATGTGATGCCACAGCCCCACCGCCACCAGCACACCGAGGCCGAGCCCGTCGGTCCAGCCGCCGGGCTTGATGGTCAGCAGCGCCCCGGCCAGCATCACCAGCCGTTCGTACCAGCGCATCCGGATCTCCAGATAGCCCTGGGTCGAGGCCACGAACGCGAACATCCCGACCAGCGCCGTGGCGATCACCCAGGCGGCGTTGTACCAACTGCCGATATCGATCAGTAGCAGCTGCGGGTTGAAGAAGAACATGAACGGCAGGATCGCGGTGCGCAGGTCGTAGGTGAAGCCCTGGATGCCGGTGGCGATCGGATCCGCACGCGAGATCGCCGACGCCGCGTAGGCGGCCAGGCCCACGGGCGGCGTGTCGTCCGCGAGGATGCCGAAATAGAACACGAACAGATGGATGGCAACCAGCGGCACGACCATGCCGGCCTGCTCGGCCAGGTTGGCGATCACCGGCGCCACCAGCGCCGCCATCACGATGTAGTTGGCGGTGGTCGGCAGACCGATGCCGAGGATCAGCGACGTCAGCGCCGACAGCACCAGCACGATCCAGATGTTGCCGCCCGAGAGCACGTCGAGCACCTGGGTGAGGCCGTAGCCGAGATTGGTCATCGTGACCATGCCCACGATGATGCCGGCCGCCGCGGTGGCCACGGCGATGGTGGTCATGTTGCGCGCGCCCAGCTCCAGCCCGGACACGATGGCGCGCACGCCCGTCCACAGCCCGCGGGCCAGGCCGCCGTTGCCGCGCACGCCGCGAATCGCCTCCTGCACGAGGATCAGCCCCATGAGCAGGAAGGTCGCGTTCAGGGCGCTGCGCTCCGGGGTGCGATTGACCCACATCAGCTCGTAGAGCAGAAAGGCGACCGGGATCAGATAGTGCACCCCCTTGAGGAAGGTGGCGCCGAACGGCGGCAGCTCCGACCGCGGCATGCCCTTCAGGCCGAGCTTGAGGGCCTCGAGATGCACCACGAACAGCAGCCCCAGATAGGCCAGTACCGCCGGCACCAGCGCGTGGACGATCAGCTGCGAGTAGGGCATGTCGATGAAGGTCGCCATGATGAAGGCGGCCGCGCCCATGATCGGCGGCATCAGCTGGCCGTTGACCGACGCCGCGACCTCGGTCGCCCCCGCCTTGACCGGCGGATAGCCGATCTTTTTCATCAGCGGGATCGTGAAGGTGCCGGTGGTCACGGTGTTGGCCGTGGACGACCCCGAGATCACGCCGGTGAGCAGGCTGGCGACCACCGACGCCTTGGCCGGCCCGCCGCGGAACGTGCCGAGCCCGCTGTAGGCCAGGTCGACGAAGTACTGGCCCGCCCCGGCCTTGTCCAGCAGCGCGCCGAAGAGCACGAAAAGGAACACGAACGTGGCAGAGACCTGGATCGGCGTGCCCCAGATGCCTTCGGTGGTGATGAACAGTTGCTGGACCACCTCCGGCCACTGATAGCCGTTGTGCAGATAGAGCACGTCCGGCGGCGTGAGCGGCACGATGCCGGCCGGACCGGTGATGCCGTAGAGCACGACGAGCGCCGCGATAACCGGCAGCGCGAAGCCCAGCAGCCGGGTCGAGGCGATGGCGAGGAAGACCAGCAGCGCGGAACCGACCCACACGTCGCGGGTCGACGGCAGCCCACCCTGCAGCACCACGATGGTGTAGTAATCGACCAGTATGTAGAGCGCGGCAGCGATGCTCGCGGCCGCCAGCAGCCAGTCATACCACGGAATGCGATCGCTCGCGCCGCCCTTTCGCGGATAGGCGAGAAAGGCCAGCGCAAAGCCGAAGGCGAGATGGATCGATCCGATCTTCTGCGGATTGAGCGTGCCGGTATAGCTGGCATAGAGCTGGAAGACGCTCCAGGCCACCGCGATGGCCACCAGCAGCCAGCGCTGCCAGGCCGCGCGCGGCGCGCGTCCGCCGTACTCGCCGGCTGCGACGAGCTCTTCGGCCTCCGGCCGGACTGGGTCATTCATCACGTGCCCCCGACGGAACTCCTACGCATCGAACCGAAAGAGCCCCGGCCGTAACGGTCGGGGCTCAGCGTGCGAACCGGTGTCACGCCACCGGGGCTCAGGACGGCGGCATCAGGCTGTCCTTGACCTCGATGCCCTGCTCCTCGAAGAACCGGACGGCCCCCGCATGCAGCGGAATGGACATGCCCTCCAGCGCCGATTCCAGCGTGAAGTACTTCTTCAGGTTCGGGTTCGGAATATCGTTGTAGAACGCGTCCTTGTGGTCGGCGAAGACCGTCTTCATGAACTGATAGACGACGTCTTCGGAGACATCCGACGAGGTCACCAGCGAGGCCTTCAGCGTGATCGAGGTCACGTCGTCGTCGATGCCCGGATAGGTGCCGCCCGGAATCGTGATCTCGGTATAGAACGGGTATTTCTCGTTCAGCGCCTCGATCCGCTCCGAGGGGATGGATACCAACTCGATCGGCGCGGTCTGGGCGGCTTCCGTGATCGCCGAGGCGCCGAGGCCGACGGTGTAGAACATGGCGTCGATCTGACCGTCGCGCAGCAGCCCCACCGCGCTGCCGGAACTGCCGCGAACCGGCGCCTTGAGATCATCGAGACTCATGTCGAAGGCGCCGAGGACATTCTTGACGTCCTGTTCCGTACCCGAGCCGATGTCGCCGACGTAGACGCGCTTGCCCTCGAGATCGGACAGGCTGTCGATGTCCGCGTCCTCGCGCGCCAGCACCTGAATGGTCTCCGGATAGAGCACGGCCATGCCGCGGAGATTATCGACCGCTTTGCCGTCGAAGGCCTCGACGCCGCGGCCCTTGTAGGCGTAGTAGGCGATGTTGTTCTGGCTGATGCCCATCTGCAGCTGGCCCTCGCCCACGGCCCGGCAGTTGAACACCGATGCGCCGGTCGAGCGCGCGTTGGCGCGTATGTCGATACCCGCCTCGTTGACGATCTTGGCCATGCCGACCGCGGTCGGATAATAGAGGCCGCTGGTCGAGCCCGAGCCGATGGTGACGAAGGTCTTGGCCGAGGCCAGCGGCGCGACGCCGAGCACCAGCGCGGCCGCCAGCAGGCTATGTACAAGTTTGAAACGCATCGTGAGATCCCCCGGAGTGTCGTGGGCCCGCGGCGGATGCGCCGCGAGCGATCGATTCGAGTCTAGAACAAGCACCGGAAAACCGAAACCGGCGGGCAGTCGCGCGGCTTCCGGCCGCCGGGCCGTCGCGCGGGCGCCGCGTACACGGCCAGGCAGCCACCCACCGGCCCCGCGCGGCCCGAGGCGTGGAACACCGCTTGAGGCGCGCACCTGGCGCATCACGGCATTCGACCCCATGATTGCCGGATCATCTTTCGTGGAGCATGCAATGCATATCGATCTGAACGGCAAGACCGCACTCGTGACCGGTTCCACCGGCGGCATCGGCCTGGCCATCGCCAAGGGGCTGGCGACCGCCGGGGCGACCGTGATCGTCAACGGCCGCGCACAGGAGCGCGTCGATGCCGCCCTGGCCGACCTGAAGCAGGCCGTGCCGGAGGCCGACGCCCGCGGGGCCGCCGCCGATCTGGGCAGCGCCGAGGGCTGCGACGCGCTGGTCAAGGCCGAGCCGCGCGTGGACATTCTGGTCAACAACGTCGGACTGTTCGGCCCCCACGATTTCTACGACATTCCCGACGAGGAATGGCAGCGCTTCTTCGACGTCAACGTGATGTCGGGCGTGCGCCTGTCGCGCGCCTACACGCCGGCCATGGTCGAGGCCGGCTGGGGCCGGGTGATCTTCATCTCCTCCGAATCCGGTCTGAACATCCCCGCCGACATGATCCACTACGGCTTTTCCAAGACCGCCAATCTCTCGGTCTCGCGCGGGCTCGCCAAGCGGCTGGCCGGCACCGGCGTCACCGTCAACGCCGTGCTGCCGGGCCCGACGCTGTCCGAGGGCGTGCAGTCGATGCTGGCCGACAGCCAGGCCGAGTCGGGCCGGTCGATCGAGGCGGTCGCCGCGGATTTCGTCAAGAAGGAGCGGCCGAGCTCGATCATCCAGCGCGCGGCCACGGTGGACGAGGTCGCCAACATGGTGGTCTACGCCGCCTCGCCCCAGGCCTCGGCGACGACCGGCGCGGCGCTGCGCGTGGACGGCGGCGTGGTCGACACCATCGCCTGAGGGCCGGCGAACGCCGGCGCCGCGAGCACGGGCGCCGGCGGCCGTCGCCGATCGGGCGCTTGCGGGAGGCGACGTCGATCGGCGGGGTGAGCGCCGCGACGTACGCCCCGCCGGCTCATGGCCACGCCTGCGGACCCCGCCCTGGCCGGACCCGCGGCCACGTCGGCCCGTGCGATCTCGGCGTGCCCTCGCCCCCTCACGCGACGAGCACACGCTCTCGAAACGAAAAAGCGCCGGTTCGTTCCACGGCCGTCAGACGCTCGGCTGCATGACTGGACGCACTCGCTGCATCCACCACACGATTCAAGTATCGTGATTACCGAGCCATTCCGGCAACTCGCCTGCCCACGCGCATTCGCGCACGCGCCGGAACACGCCCCATGCCACAGGACACGCTTTCATGACGTTTCATTTCATGCGGCCCGCGCGCAGCGAACTCGTGCTCGACGAGCTCCGTACCCAGAATCGCCACCTGTCCGATGCGGATCGCGAGCGCAAGTACCGCAAGATGGAACGCACGCCCTACCGCTTCTTCCGCGGCACCAACCACCTGTTCTGGCGCGACGTCTGGCAGGACTGGCGCATCTATATGTTCGGCGGCCTGCGGGACACCCAGACCTGGCTGCAGGGCGACGCCCACGTCTACAACCACGGCGCCTACGGCGATGATCGACAGGGCGTGCACTACGGCATGGACGACTTCGACGACGCGGTCATCGGCGACTATCAGTACGACCTGTGGCGCCATGCCGCGAGCATGGTGCTCGACGCCGAGGAGAACGCAGGCCTGTCCGCCGGGCAGGCCCGCCGCGCCATCCGTCATCTGCTGGGCGTGTATCTGGACACGCTGGCCGCCTACACCGCCGGCACTGGCCCGGAGGACATCCACGTCACCTACATCAACAAGCCCCTCGGGCCCTTCATGCGAAAGGTGCTCGCCAAGCGGGGTCCGAAGCGCTATCTGGCGAAGTGGACGGTGGTCGAGGACGGCGAGCGCCGCTTCAATCTGGACACGAAGAAAATGGGCGCCGTGTCCGCGGCCGAGCGCAGCCAGCTGCTCAAGGCACTGCGCGAGCAATATCCCGAGACGCTGCGCAACGGCGGCCGGGAACTGTCGCCCGCGCATCTGCGCGTCAAGGACGTCGCCCGACGTCTGAACGCCGGCACCGGCTCCCTCGGCCTGTCACGCTACTACGCCCTCATCTCAGGCGCCAGCGACCGCCTCGAGGACGACCTCATCCTCGACATCAAACAGCAAACGCCGCCGCCGGCCTACCGCGTCATGAACGCCCGCGAGAAACGCCTGTGGCGACGCAGTTTCGCTCACGAGGCCCAGCGTCACGCGCTGGCCTTCCAGGCGCTGGCCAATCACCCGGACGAATACATCGGCTGGCTGACTCTGGACGATACCGTCTACTCGGTACGCGAACGCTCGCCCTACAAGAAGGACTTCCCGACCCACAAGGTCCGCGACTTCAAGCAGTATCGGCGACTGGCGCGTCAGTGGGGCCGGATCATGGCCCGGGAACATCTCCAGGGCGCCGAGGCCCTGCGGCCGGACGATCCGGCCTATTTTTCGCGCGCGGTGCTCGACCGCTGCGACACGCGCCGCGAGTCGTTCAAGCAGATGATCGTGGACCTGGCTTTCACCTACGCCGACTGCGTGCGTCGGGACCACGCGGTGTTCGTCGCCGAACGCGCGGCCGAATCCGGCTGAATCGCGGCCATTCGACACCCCGCGCAACGCGAGCCGCGGGGCCGCCGATTCAGGCCGCCTAGACGCGGGCGGCGACGGTGGCTGTCGGGCCGCATTGCGCGAGTACAGCCTTGCCGATCCTGCTGCGCCGCGCTCGCCCGGGAGCCTGCTCGGCCCGCAGCGTGGTTGGCTCGGATTCGAGAGTCGCATCGCGCGGCACGGTTGGATACTGCACTGATCCGGACGGTCGGCGCACGTCGAACCATGCCCCGCGCTCGATAGGCCCGAGCCGCGATCCGGCATGGCCCACGCTCGTATCGCCACGTGACACGGCCGAGGCCGCGGGCCGCAACGGATCGAACGTTGCGAGGGACCGCCGGCCCCGCCCGCATCCACCGCATCTAGTCGCCGTCGAGGAACAGCTGCGTCTCCGCGTACAGCTGGGGCGCGTGCTTCTCGAGATTGAGGAAATGGGTGCCGTCGCCGATCACCACGTAACGCTTGATCGACGCACCGAGCGCCGCGTACAGCCCGCGCGCGTCGGCGTCCGTGGCCGTCGGATCGTCGTCGCCACGTATGACCAGCGTCGGCACCTCGATCTTCGAGGCGTCGTAGACCGCACGGCCGTTGAATATCTCCCACAGATCCACCAGAACGCCGTTCGGCGCCTTGATGACGTCGTCCTCGGCTTCGTCCGGCGCCATGTCGATCATGGCGTCGTACCAGCGAGAGAAGACCGCCGGATCGCGCCACGCGGCCGGATCGTCGGCGTCGATCTGTGCGGCCCAGCGCTCGTCGGCCTGCGTCCGGGTGACGGTGCGATAGGCACCGACGTCGGCCAGCTTCGACGGCGCTTCGGGATCGGCGAGTTTTTCCGTCCAGGCCGGATTGTCGTGCCGGTAGACCGGCGCATAGAGAACGAGGCGGTCGATCCGGTCACCGTGCCGGGCGGTGAACATGCCGCCAGTGACCGTGCCCCAGGACCAGCCGACGAGATCCACGCGCTCATCGCCGCTGTCCTTGCGGATGAAGTCGATGACGTCGCCCATGTCGGAGATGACGTCCTCGGCACGGGCGAACGGCGGATTGTCCTCGGCGGGCGCCTGCATCGCCGCCGGCCGCGTGGAACGGCCGTAACCGCGCTGGTCCATCGCATAGACGCGATAGCCCGCCTCGGCCAGCCGTGCCATCCAGCTGGGTCCGTCGGCCAGCGCCGTGTCGAAGGTATGGCCGGGATAGGTCGCCCCATGGACGAAAAGCACCGCCTCGCCGTTGGCCGCTGCGTCGTCCGCCGGCGCGCGTTCACGCACGTGCAGGCGTACGTCGGCGTCGCTGCTGCTCTGGACAGTATGGGTGGCCGAGGTCGTGGCCGCATGCGCGGGCGCGGCCAAGACCAGCGCCGTCATCGCAGACAACAGATATCGACGCAGATGCGGACGTCGGATAGCGATATCGGTCATGGGATCTCCCCGTGCGGACGCGCAGATCGATGCTAGCAGCACGCCGTCGTCGCGCCCATGCGACTTACGTCACACGTCCGCCGGATCGGAGCGGCCGGCCACCGGCGAGCGATGGGCGGGTAGCGCGATACCGCCAACCCTGCGAACGCAATGCCGCGCAGCGGCGAATCCGGAACCGCGCACGGCGGAGCTGGCCTGCGATCCGCGTATCCGCAGGAGCGGCGCGTCCCGCCCCACCAGGCGGCGACACCACCTGGCTTCGATACCGCCGCGGGCCCGCGTGAAGTCCCACGGCAACGCGACCTCGGCAACCGTCGGCGCGATCTCGCCCGGACGCGTGGCCCACCGGCAGCGAGGTCACGGACGATCGCGTGTCACGCCACCGCCCGCGTTCGTCACAACAGCACCCAGCTGGCCAGGAACAGCATCAGCCCCATGCCGAGAATATCGGTGAATGTGGTCAGAAAGATGCTGCTGGCCATGGCCGGATCGGCGCCGAAGCGCTTGAGCGTGAGCGGCACGACCACGCCGAAGATGCCGCTGCCGGTGCAGGCGCCGAGCATGGCGACCAGAATCACCACGCCGAGCATGACCGCGTTCGCCTCGCCCGACATCGAGGCATAGAGCCACATGGCGACACCGGCGACGATGCCGACCACGAAGCCGTTGAGCGCGCCCAGCAGAGTCTCCTTGCGCAGCAGCTTGCCCACGGGGTATTCGTCCAGCTGACCGAGCGTGAGCCCGCGCAGGGTGATCGCCAGCGCCTGACAGCCGGTATTGCCGCTCTGACCGGCGAGCACCGGCAGGAACGCCGCCAGGGCCACGATCTGCGTGATCGTATCCTCGAACATGCCGACCACGAAGGCGGCGACGAAGGCCGTGAGCAGGTTCACCTGAAGCCACGGATGACGCATGCGGAACGCGCTGAGAATCGGTGTGGTGACCTGCTCCTCGCGCGACACACCGACCTGGGCGCCGGCCTGGCCGGTGACCTCGACGACGACACGTTCGAACAGCTGCCAGCCGCGCACGCTGCCGAGCAGACGCCCCTCGTCGTCGACCACCGGGTAGACCGGATAATGCCGGGCGAGTGCGGCGCGCACCGCGGCATCGATATCGGTGCCACTCTTGAACGCGAACGGCTCGGCGACCATGATTTCCGCCAGACGCTGACCGGGCTTGGCCAGGACGATATCGCGCATGCCGACCACGCCCACCAGCCGGCCGGCGTCGACGACGAAGATGTAGGTGATCTCGGCCACCGACTCGCTGGCGACCAGGAACGCCACGGCCTCGGCCGCGGTCTGCGTCGATTCGAGAATCGCCGGGGCCGGCACCACCAGCTCGTCGATACGTGCATCGATATCCGAGGCGACGGCCTGCGTAGTGGCGCCGGCGGCCTGCTCTTTCGCGGCACCCGACAGCTGCGCGGCCACGGCCAGCGCCTCCTCGTGCGGCATCTGCGCCAGCAGCGCGCGGATCTCTTCGGGCGATCGGCCGCTGAGCGTGCGTGCCGCGTCCGCCGGCGTCTGGCCGTCGATATCCTCGCTCGGTGGCGACATCCTCGATGGGTCGTTCATGAAATCCTCGGGCAGCGCGCTGCCGGTGCATGGGCGATGAGCCATTATTAGAGCGCCCGAGTCCAGCAATTCAAGCGCGATGTGATCGCACGCAACCGACGCCCTGCCCCGGCGGGCCCGCGCGTCATAGGCAGCCCCGCATCGACGCGACGTGCGAAGGCTCGGGCAGAATGGCGCAGCAGATCACATTCGAGTTCGCAATGATCCCGCCAACGTTCGACCACGTCCGCCGCGCCCGGGAACGGATCGCGCCCTGGATCCACCATACGCCGGTCCTCACCAGCACGACCTTCGATACGATGAGCGGCGCGCGGCTGTTCTTCAAATGCGAGAACCTTCAGAAGGCCGGCGCATTCAAGTCTCGCGGCGCGGTCAACGCGGTCTTCGGGCTGAGCGATGCCGAGGCCGCGCGCGGCGTGGCCACCCACTCCAGCGGCAATCACGGCATGGCACTGGCGCGCGCGGCGGCCTGCCGCGGTATCGAGGCCACGGTGGTCATGCCCGAAACCGCACCACGAGCCAAGATCGAGGCGGTGCGCGGCTACGGCGGGCACATCGTGTTCTGCGAGGCGCGCAACGCGGCACGCCGGGAGACGCTCGACGCCGTGGTCGCCGACAGCGGCGCCAACGTCGTGCCGCCCTACGACGACGCCCGCGTGATCGCCGGCCAGGGCAGCTGCGCGGCGGAACTGCTGGAGGATGTAGCCGATCTGGACATCGTCATCGCGCCGATCGGCGGCGGCGGACTGATCAGCGGCACCGTGCTGAGCTGCCGCGCGCTGTCGCCGGCGACCCGCGTGATCGCCGCCGAACCCGCCAACGCCGACGACGCCCGGCGCTCGCTCGATGCCGGCCGACGCCTGATCGAGGACGCGCCGGACACCATCGCCGACGGCCTCAAGGCCTCACTCGGCGAGCTGACCTGGCAATTCGTTTCCCGGGAGATCGACGACATCCTGCTCGCCGAGGAAGACGAGATCGTCGCGGCCATGCGGCTGCTCTGGCAGCGCATGAAGCTCGTCGTGGAACCGTCCTGCGCGGTGCCGCTGGCGGCCATCCTGCGCCATGCCGAGGTCTTCGCCGGGCGTCGCGTCGGTGTGATCCTGACCGGCGGCAACGTCGATCTCGACCGGCTGCCCTGGTAGACGGGCGACGGTGGACGCGCGCTCACGCGCGGGCGCTCATTCCTCGACCCGGGCGCCGTCGGCGTCGGCGTCGAACGCTATCGTGTAGTCGGTGCCGGCGATGAGCGGTACGTCGGCCTCGTTGGCTTCGGCCACGTTGACGACCACTCGCCCGCCCGGCGCCCTTTGGCCGCCATGGGCCTCGGCGACGCGGCAGGCCGCGACCTCGGGGCTGTCGGCATCGATCAGGTGCTCCTCGCCGCCGATCTCGCAGACGAATCGCATCAACGGCAGATCGGTCATCGAAGCTGGCTGTCCTTGCTCGCCCGGCGGTTGAAGCCGGAACTGTCGCGCGACTCGGCGTCGGCCGCCTCCTGGCAGGCCACGCACAGGCGCACGCCCGGGATCGCCTCGCGCCGGCGCTCGGGGATCGCATCGCCGCATTCCTCGCACTCGCTCAGGCTCTCGCCGGCCTGTCCCAGCCGGCTGCGTGCCAGTTCCACGCCTTCCGCGACGGTGCTGTCGATCTGTTCCTGTACCGCGCCTTCGCGCGCCCAGCCGGTCGCCATGGTCCCGCTCCGGTTCGTTCCAGTTGTTCAGCATTACCCAAGCCGAAGCCTGTTTCAAGCGCCGCGCAGGGGCGGGCTCGGGCCCGAAGCGCGGCCCGAGCCGGTGCCGGCATTGCCGCGGCGCCCGAGGCAGCGACACGGCCGCGCGAGCGCGGCGACCGCACGGCGCGATCCGAAGCCGCTTCCCCGGGGAGCGCGTCGAGCGGTCACGTCGTTCGGCCCGGGCTTCTGCAGCCCATATCCCGGCGGCCTCGGCAGCCTTCGCCCCGGTCGCGGCCGGCGTTGCGAGCGTCGTCTGGGACCGGGCCTGCCCTCAGGCGTCACCCGGCGCCTGCAGGATCAGCCGCCCGTTCTCCTGGCGCAGATCCACATGCCGCAGGAAGGTCATGCCCAGCAGCACGAAGTCCGCGTCCATCGACGGATTGATCGAACCGCGCACGTCGCGCACGGCCAGGCCGCCGATCTCGATCCGGTCGAGCGTCGTGGCATAGGCGCGCACGGTCCCGGCCGCGGTCTGGACGCGCATACCCGGCCCGCGCCTCAGGCCGAGACGCTCGGCGATATGACCGGGCACGGCGACGTGGCTCGCGCCGGTATCCACGAGCAGCTGCACCGATTGGCCGTTGATTTCGCCGGGCACCCGATAATGGCCGCCCGGGCCGGCCTCCAGCACCAGCCGCGACGGCGCGCCGGCGCCGGTCACGAGGCCGCTGTTGGGCCGGGCGCGCCGATCGAGCAGCGTATCGAAGCCCCACCACAGCAGCAGGAGCAGCGCGAACACGGCAATCATGGGCCGCAGGGCGCGTAAGGCGTCGGACATGGAGATGCAACCGGTGGAGACCGCGCCACTCTAGCGCCTGTCACCACTTCACACGAGCCCGCGCCAAGCGCTTCCTGACAATCGACCATGGGCGGCAAGATGAGGCGTCGTGCGCGCCGCACGGTCACTCTGCGCCAGCGTGCGACAACGCGGGATGGCCGCATCTTGTTCATTTCATGGGCGCTTGGCCCGAAGGGTCGGGCCTCCCATGAACAATCGACCAGGACGCTCTGTTGCCAGTCTTGATCTTGGCACACCACGATCGGCGACTCGCGCCTTGCAGAACACGATTTGCGGTCCCCAACGCGGTGTTCGCATGAGGTGTTAACAGGCCCTACGCACTCGTGGCCTGGGCCGGGCGGCCGGTGCAGGTGCTAGCCCGGATATTGCATCAAGCCAGCGATGACCGCGGCTTGGGCGGCTAATCGCCCACCGCGTGCGGT
>NZ_AYKF01000122.1 GCF_003732545.1 Salinisphaera orenii subsp. halophila YIM 95161
GCTGATCCAGCCTTTGCGGACGCTTTGTCTGATCTGGTGCGCGATGGCGCACAGCGCATCATCAAACAGGCCGTGCAAGCCGAACTGGATGCGTTTCTGCAGGCCCACACCGATCGAGACGGCGCAGGGCGCCGTGAAGTGGTCCGCAACGGCTACCAGCCCGAACGCGACGTGCTCACGGGCGTTGGCCCCGTCTCGGTGGCGCTGCCCAAGACGCGGGATCGCGCCGGACGCGGCCGACGTTTTTCCTCGGCGTTGCTGCCGCCGTATCTGAAGAAGACACGCCGGCTGGAATCGGTGCTGCCGTGGCTGTATCTCAAGGGCGTATCGACCAACGACTTCGACGAAGCGCTCAAGGCCTTGTTCGGTGAGTCGGTCAAAGGCCTGTCGGCGTCGACGATCAGCCGGCTCAAGGTCGGCTGGGAGCACGAGTACGACACATTCCGAGAGCGCGACTGGCGCGGTCACGAGATGGTGTATCTCTGGGCCGACGGCATTTACGTCAATGTGCGCGCCGCCGAGCGGCGTTGCGTGCTGGTGGTCATCGGCTGTGACAGCCACGGCCGCAAGCACTTCCTGGCCATCGAGGACGGCTTCCGGGAATCCACCGAGAGCTGGAAAGCGCTGCTGCTGAGCCTGCGTGATCGCGGGGTGACCGTCGCACCCAAGCTGGCGGTCGGCGACGGCGCGATGGGCTTCTGGGCCGCACTGGCCGAGGTCTATCCGAAGACCGCGGTTCAGCGCTGCTGGGTCCATAAAACCGCGAACGTGCTCGACAAGCTGCCCCAACGGATACAGCCGCAGGCCAAAGGCCATCTCCACGAGATCTGGCAGGCCGACACGCGTCATCACGCCGAGCAGGCGTTTGATCGCTTTGTTGCCACCTATGACGACAAATACCCAAAGGCCACGGCGTGCCTGCAAAAAGACCGCGCTGAACTGCTGGCCTTCTACGACTTTCCGGCGGCGCACTGGCGGCATCTACGGACCAGTAATCCGATCGAGTCCACCTTTGCCACGATTCGCTTGCGAACGGCGGCTACGCGTAACTGTGTGAGTGCCAAGAGCGGCCTGGCGCTGGTCCACCAACTGGCGATGAGCGCCCAGAAACGCTGGCGCCGGTTACGCGGCTTCAAGCAACTCGCCGACGTCATCAACGGCGTCCAATTCATCGACGGCATAGACGAACGCCAACTCAGCAGGAAAGCCGCCTAGCTTCTTTCGCATACACCAGATTTGACAGTAACTCTCAACTCCGACAGCGTCTGCGCTCGGCCGATACTGATGAGGCGGCGCGCTGCTTTGTAGCCCCAGCGGCCGTCCAGCTGATTCGCAAGCGCCTCCGCCAAACAGAGCAAAGCCCTTGGCTAGCGAATGAGTCTTTCGTTCCCCAAAAAAAGGCTGACAGCGCCGCCGAGATTAGTCGGACACGTCCGACAAATCGTCATTAGTTAACGGCTACTCAATCGTGACCCGCAAGCGATACGTTTCGCGGGGACACGCACAACGGGGGATAGCGGTCGCGCTATCGGTCAATGCCTTGATTTTTGCCCACTTCTTTCTCTGGCGTCCGGCTCGCTACGACCTCACGCCGCAACGCATCCTCTCGCGTTTCTACGGCGGGCATCTGTGCCACGAACTGCTGTGCCTGCTTCGCCAGCTGCTGATCGGCGGCGCTGCCCTGCCCTAGCTCATCGATGACTTGCCGCTACCGTCTGACCGCGCCCCGCCCTTCGGCGTCGCGCTGTCGTCTTCGAGATCGAATAGCCCACTCACGGTTGGCCTCGCATTTCCACCTTCTGCACAAGCGCGACAACAGCGCGCTTGTGTTCCTGGATAGCGGCGATGGCGGCATTGAGCGTATCGGCATCTGGCCCGGTGGCCAGCGGGTCGATATTCAGCGCGCGTGCAATCTGATTGAGATTGCGACCGATCGCAGCCAGCTCCGATCGCGACCGGCGTAGCTCGGTGATTTCCGTCTGGCTCATGGCAGGCGATCGATTGATGGCCTGGACCAGCATACGAGTTGCCCACGACGTGCGGTTATCGAAGTCGGTTCGCTCTACATGCTCATCAAGAGCGGCCACCTCACGAGCGGTCAGTCGCACGTTGACCTGGCCGGTTGTCGGCCCGGGCCGACTCTGCACGCCGGCATCGTCCGACTTGGCTGGAAGGCGATCGATGATCGCTTTCAGAACCGCAGCGGAGCTGGCGCCGTGGGCGTCAGCGTAGCTCTTGAGTCTCGCTCTGCGTGGCTCGTCGATGCTGAACGCGAAGCGGGAAGCAGCCATGAAGAACAAAGTAGGGAGAGATGCGTAAACCGTACCGCTGTGGCGGATATGGTGCAAAGTGCTAGCACTTTGCGAATCCTGCACTCTCTCCCTACCTATCTCATTTGTCGGAACGTTCCGACAAATGTTGCCCGCACTCTTCTCCTACCGATCCCATTCGTCGGAACGTTCCGACAAATGTTGCCCCGCACTCTCTTCCTGCCTATCCCATTCGTCGGAACGTTCCGACAAATGTTGCCCGCACTCTTCTCCTACCGACCCCATTCGTCGGAACGTTCCGACAGATGTTGCCCCACACTCTCTTCCTACCTATCCCATTCGTCGGAACGTTCCGACAGATGTTGCCCCGCACTCTCTTCCTACCTATCCCATTCGTCGGAACGTTCCGACAGATGTTGTCCCGGGAGCAAAGGCCGACGGTGATCAACGGTGCGACGCAGCGTTTCGCCAAGTGGCTTAGCGAAGTCTAGGCGACGGTCGCCCACGAAGACTCACTGCCTGTCCGCTTCGCGGCCACCACCGATGCGGTTTCGGGCTCAATGAACGGCCCTCCATCGCATTGGCGGCGAGAGCTGTGGATTTCGTGGGCGATCCCACTCATGGGGTGGGGTGCCTAATAAATAGACCCTTCGTGGGGGCGACCTGTCGGCCCGGGCCGACGCAGCGCAGTTTGCGTCTCACGTAATTTGCGGAGATGACGCTAAGAACGAGGTCTAAGATCCGCCATTCTTAGATGGGTTTTAGATCGCTTGAGAAATCTGCCGCCCGGCCGTCCGGCTTCGCTCGGCGACATTACCAATCAGCGACGAGCTCAGGGTCAGCATCGATGCATTTACCTTGTACGCTGCCGGTGCAATGCTCTGAATTGAGACACTTCTGAAGTGGAGGAATCATGATCAACATTCTAGGCATCGTCGGCGTCCTGGCTACGGTTGCCGTAGTCATCGGCGGTCTCGCATACGCTCAAAAGAAACACCGAAATAGCCTCCACCATTGAGCCTAGAAGCCCTGCAGAGGCCAGTATGGGGTTCGGTCGCTAAGTTCCAGTAGCCCGATTTTCGCCAGGCACCATGACGCTTAGTAGTACACAGTACTTGTGGATAAGCCCGTGGGTATGTCCATGTGCAAGGGTACGTTTAAAGGTCTCGGATACCTCTGGTTAAAACTCAACCACACTGAGGCGCAATGCGCGTCGATACGTCGGCCATCTTGGCCTGCGTCATGCAGCCGCGACCGCTATCCCCCCAAGGCTCGACGACGACCGATTCCCTGAAACAGCGGCCTTTCGACCCACAATGACGCGGTGTCGTGAGCGGCAGGTCTGTTTCGTGGCCAGCGAGCGATCAATAGGCGCGACCGCTATCCCCCTTGGGGCATTTCGCCACTCGCGTTGCAGAGGCTATCTGCGTTGGCTGTTATTCCATAAGTACAAACTGGTCATATTCGAGCTTTAGATCGTATGACACCCTCTGGGAAGGCTGATGCTGACGGTCGTCCGGGCCATAAGCGATGCCCTCTAGATGAAGTATTTCATCTCTTGCAGACATACTGCGGAGTTTTACCAGCTCCAGGTTCGGGATGGTGAAATCCGCTTTAATCACTGGCTCGGCCGAGCCGAATCCGCTGTGTTCGACAACAGTGAAGTGCGGAAGGGACGTGCCATTCCCGCCGCTACAACCATAATCACCGTTCCAGTGAACAACCCAAACAGCGCCGAAAGTGCTTAAGCCGGCTTCCATTCCCTCCTTGATCTGTACCGCCTTGTATTGATTCGGCGGATAGTCACTTGGATCAGGTAACTGGCACGCAATGAGTTCGCTGTATTGCTGCACTTTTTTCGACGCGTCACTAGTATCGAACGCGTGAGCCGACGTGGCGACAGCGACGAGAGCGAGCCCGGTGGTTACCTTTCTCATTGTCTTGCCTCATTAATGTTCCTCGATACCTCAAGATCGGTATCGGCGTCAGGCATGGGGCCTTTAGCATTCCGCAAGAGTGAGCTGCTCAACTATATTGAGTAATCGTCATTCGCACGGTTGCCGATGCTTTCGCTAATGACCCAACTCTCGTAAGCCGGATAACGACCCTCGCGCAGTAACCCGTTTAGTGCCGAGATGTCCTTATCGGGGCTAAGCCATTTTCGTGCAGCCTCGGCCGTGAGTGCTTGAGGCTGGCGATCGTGGATATGCGCGATGTCATCGTTCGCCGGGCCCGTCAGGATTGCGAACGTGACTTGCCCACTAGCCGCATGATCGTCAGGTAGTCGGGATGCTTTGGACCAGATGCCGGCGAAGAAGAATGGCTGCTGGGTTTTTGGTTGGATAGCGTAGGGCTGCTTGCGATCGCCGGCGCGCTGCCATTCGTACCACCAGTCCGCTGCGATCAAGCATCGCTGGTGTCGAAATGACTTGGCGAAGAGCTTTTTCTCGTGGGCTGTCTCTGACCTGGCGTTGATAGGAGCCAATTTAGTGCCGGCCGCCCAGTTCGGTATGAAGCCCCACCATCCGGGGCCAAGTGTCAGCTCGCCAGTATCCGGATTCTTCAGCGCGCAGAGCTGGAACGTACCCGGCGGCCGGTTATAGCTCGCCGTATCGTCTAGTTTTGGCGAGACCGTAGCGCCGATGATTTTCGCGTAGGCCTCGGCAGCAGTGGTTCGCCCATAACTTCCGCACATCGGTTATCGACTGCGTACTAGATCCACTTCGCGCTCCAACGTCTTCGCACGAGATTCGGCTGCTTCTCGTTCTTTGCGTTCCTCGTAGCGATGCTGAAGAACGGCCACCGCTATGCCGGCGACTAAAAGGAACGCCAACACGCAGAACAGTGGTATTAGGCTCGCCATAGCAGGCACCTCGTTGTCCGCTTACCGTTTTTCTTATCGTCGCATCAATCCGTCTTGAGCTGCCGACTCGGTGCTTATCTCCAACAAGAGATGCTTGCGCAAAGCTGCTGAATTTCGCGCTCCGACTGCTGCGATTTCGACTTTTCCACAGTTTTTGGCCGCCTACTATAGGACTCCTCCTATAGGTACTATAGGAGGGGCTCTGAAGCCATTGGGGCGCAATGGTTTCAAGCGGTCTTGGTGACCGTTTATGCGTAATTTTGTGACCGTTTATGCGTAAAACCGGCAAAATTTGGTGACCGTTTATGCGTGGATAAGTTGGGCTATCCAGAGGGTTATCCACAGTTGATCAACGCGCAGCCTGATCGACAGCTGGGTTCTTCTCGCCAGCTGAACCGGCTCATCTGGCAGGTGCAATAGAGGTACATCCGCAAGTTGCGCCAACAATGCGTAAAACACCGTAATTAGCTGTTTATAAAGAGCAATCGTGTTTTATAGAGTGCCGTCGTATGTTGTTGATTTGCCTTATAATCACCTATTGCTGCAGAACTCATAATCCCTTGGTCGTCGGTTCGAGTCCGACCGGGCCCACCAAAAATTTCAATCATCTAGCTTTACGCCGATCCCCTTGCATCGGATCTTTCTCCGGCTTGGGAAGAGATCGGGAAGCACTCCGGACGCCAAACCTATCGACGCCGCCGCGGTGGCTGCGGCGTGACCGGCGCCGGGATGAACGGCCAGTCGCTTAGCACGTCCAGTCATCGCTGAACGAGTTGCACGAGCTGTAGGATTACGGCTTCATGCAGACACCGAAGCGCGATACCCCCTCTCGCGCCGTCGTCCTCGGCGATATCGCCTTCACGGTCGACCGCATCATGGGCTGACTGACCGCGCAGCACGCGCGCCTCCTGAGGATTCTTTCGTTATCCGCGCCTGGCCTCCAACCCCGCTCTTGCGCATTGCCGGCCGTCGCGCGTATCGATGCAAGCCTATCGCGCCTACGGCAAGACCGATGATCGACGCCATATCCTGTTTGGTCCACCGTTCGCCAGCGCATCCCGCATGCAACGCGCCAGCGACCGGCAGACATGGCCTTGAGGTGGCGATCCGCAATTACCTGCCAGCACCCGACTCAGCGCTCAAGCACCAGCAGCGGGTCGATACGCGTGGCGTACCAGGTCATGCCCCAGTGCAGATGCGGGCCGGTCGCCCGGCCGGTCGCACCGACTTCGCCGATGATTTCGCCCTGCTCGACCGTCTCCCCGACACCGACGTTCATCTTCGACAGATGCAAGAAGTTCGAGCCGATGCCGTGGCCGTGGTCGATGAGCACGGTACCGCCGGTCAGATAGAGGTCGTCGGCGAAGACCACGCGCCCGGCGGCCGGCGCTTTCACCGGCGTGCCGGTGGCGGCGGCGATGTCCATGCCGGAATGCGCCGATCCCGGCGTGCCGTTGTAGATGCGCTGATTGCCGAAACGACCGCTGATTCGGCCGGGCACCGGTCGGATGAAGTCCTGGGTGAAGCCGATGCCGTCGTCGCTGGTCTCGCGAGCCCGAGCGACGGCCTGCTGCTCCCGGCCGATCCGCTCGGCGATCTCCGGGGGCGGGTCCACGGTCTTCGGCGGCACGCCGTCCACCCGCTCGATCGGCCAGTCGCGGGGCGCGATGGCGATCCGCACTGTGCGCTCGCTCGCCCCGGGCGGCGTCACCGTGACCGCCGCCGTACCGCTCGCGTCGCGGGCCACACCGAAGACCACGCTGCCGTAGTCGGTCACCCGCAGTTCGCGGTCGGCGTGGACGACACGACTGCCCGGCGGCACCTTGCCGATGACCATGGCGCCCTGCGGGACGCGCTCCGGAAAGACAACCGTAGCGTCATTCGCCTCGGCGGCACCGGCGATAAGCACGAGCAGCAACAGTGCGTGCAATACGATGTGGCGGTTGATTCGGGCGGTCGGCACCATGGGCTCCGGCAGGCTGAGCGCTGATCGTAGTCTGTCAGACCGCGACCGTAACGCGGTCGTTACAGATGGCGTGCGATGACCATGCGCTGGACATCGCTGGTGCCCTCGTAGATCTGGCAGACACGCACGTCGCGGTAGATGCGCTCGACCGCGTAATCGGCCAGATAACCGTAGCCGCCCAGGGTCTGGATGGCATCGGAGCAGACCTGTTCCGCCATCTCCGATGCGAACAGCTTGGCCATGCACGCTTCCGACAGGCCCGGTTCGCCTGCCTCCCGCAGGCCGGCGGCGTGCAGCACGAGCTGCCGTGCGGCCTCAATGCGGCTGGCCATGTCGGCCAGCCGAAAGGCCACGGCCTGATGCTCGATGATCGGCCGGCCGAAGCTCTCGCGCTCGCGGGCGTAGTCGCGCGCGATCTCGTAGGCGGCGCGCGCCATGCCCACCGCCTGGGCCGCGATACCGATGCGCCCGCCTTCCAGATTGGCCAGCGCGATGCGATAGCCCGCGCCCACCTCGCCCAGGCGGCACTCGTCGGGCACCACCATGCCGTCGAAGTGAAGCGCGCAGGTATCCGAGGCCCGCTGGCCCAGCTTGTGCTCGACCCGCGATACCGAGAAACCGGGCGTGTCGGTGGGCACGATGAACGCGCTGATCGCATCCTTCGCGCCCGCCTCGCCGGTACGGGCGAACACGATGACGATGTCGGCCTGCGCGCCGGAGGTGATGAACTGCTTGGCGCCGTTTAGTACCCAGCCGTCACCCTCGCGACGCGCCGTGGTGCGGATGTTGCGCGCGTCGGAGCCGGCCTGCGGCTCGGTGAGCGCGAAGGCGCCGAGCATGTCGCCGGCGGCCAGCGGGCGCAGGAAACGCGCGCGCTGGGCGTCGGTGCCGAAGGTGAGGATCGGCAGGCAGGCGACCGAGTTGTGCACGGAGACGATGGTGGAACACGCGCCGTCGCCGGCGGCGATTTCCTCCAGGGCCATGGCGTAGGCGACGTAACCGGTCTCCGCACCGCCCCAGTCCGCCGGCACAAGCATGCCGAGCAGCCCGAGCTCGGCCATCTCGCGCACCGCCTCTGCGGGGAAGCGACCATCGCGATCCCAGTCCGCCGCCTGCGGTTTCAGGCGGGTCTGCGCGAAGTCCTGGACGGCCTCGGCGATCCGGCGCTGTTCCTCGGTGGCCGGCACGGGATCAGGCGCAGCGCTCGAGCGCGATCGCCGTGGCCTCGCCGCCGCCGATGCAGATGGAGGCCACGCCGCGTCGGACATCGCGTTCACGCATGGCCGAGAGCAGCGTCACCAGAATGCGCGCGCCCGAGGCGCCGATGGGGTGCCCGAGCGCACAGGCGCCGCCGCGCACGTTGACCTTCTCGTGCGGCAGGTCGAAGGCCGCCATCGCGGCCAGGGGGACGACCGCGAATGCCTCGTTGATCTCGAACAGATCGACATCCGCCAGCGACCAGCCGGTGCGCTCGCCGAGCCGCTTCATCGCGCCGATCGGCGCGGTCGGGAACAGGCCCGGCTCGTCGGCATGGGACGCATGTCCGCGCACCACCGCGAGCGGCGTCAGACCGCGACGCTCGGCTTCGGCACGTCGCATCAGCAGCAGTGCGGCACCGCCGTCGGAGATGGAGCTGGCGTTGGCCGCGGTCACCGTGCCGCCCTCGCGGAAGGCGGGCTTGAGTTCCGGCACGCGCTCGATGCTCGCGCTGTGCGGCTGCTCGTCCGTGGCCACCGTGGTCTCGCGCCGACCACGGCCGACGGTCACGGGAACGATCTCGTCGTCGAAGGCGCCCGACTCGATGGCGGCCCGGGCACGCTCGAGGGAGGCGATGGCGAAGGCGTCCTGGTCGCGCCGCGAAAAACCCTGCGCTTCGGCGCAGTCCTCGGCATAGGTGCCCATCAGCCGGCCCGGCTCGTAGGCATCCTCGAGGCCGTCGAGAAACATGTGGTCGACCACCCGACCGTGGCCCATACGGTAGCCCGCCCGGGCGCGATCAAGCAGATACGGCGCGTTGGACATGCTCTCCATGCCACCGGCGACCGCCACATCGGCGCTGCCGCCGGCCAGCAGATCGTGGGCGAGCATGGTCGCCGCCATGCCCGAGCCGCACATCTTGTTGACGGTGGTGCAGCGGGTCGAGCGCGCCAGACCGGCGCCGAGCGCGGCCTGGCGAGCGGGCGCCTGGCCGAGACCGGCCGGCAGCACGCATCCCATGAGTGTCTCGTGGACGCTGTCCGCGGCGACTCCGCTGGACTCGATCA
Organism: Salinisphaera orenii subsp. halophila YIM 95161; assembly: GCF_003732545.1. Taxonomy (GTDB): domain Bacteria; phylum Pseudomonadota; class Gammaproteobacteria; order Nevskiales; family Salinisphaeraceae; genus Salinisphaera; species Salinisphaera orenii_A. The sequence goes on from NZ_AYKF01000122.1 coordinate 9,364, forward strand.
CCGCGCGCACCGCCGCGGCCCCGAGCGCCGGCGCGGCGGCCGCGGCCAGCGTACCCTGCAGCCCGCCCATCGGCGTACGGGCCGCAGCCACGATGACGACCGGATCTTCCGCCATGATTCAACTCCTTGTGTCACATTTCATGCGCCGATCGGCGCGGTTCAACGGCTCCGTATCCGCAGCCCCTGAACCTCGTGAGGCGCGACCCGCGGCACGACGACCGAATGTACCACCGCCGGCGCCGCCCGGTCCGTAACGGCGCGCGAAACCACGCCGCTCGGTGGGCGCGATCGCCTGTCTGAACATACGGTGCCGAGGCGCCCCGGTCGTCATCTGCCGGATCGTAGCCATAAAAAAGGCCCCGCCGAGGCGGGGCCCGATGGTGCAGATCGAAGATCCGGTCAGGCCTGGCGCAGGGCGCCCGGCACGCGGATGTCCTCGATCATGTCGCGGATCTCGGACGGCGGCGCCGGCGTTACCCGCGAGACCAGGAATGCGACGATGGAGTTGATAGCCGCGCCGATCGCCCCGAAGGACTCCGGCTGGATGCCGAGGAACCAGTAGCCGGACTCGTCCGGGAACAGATTGGTGCCCGGGACGAAGAACATGCCCTTGAACACGAAGATGTAGAGCACGGTGGCCGCCAGGCCCGCCAGCATGCCGGCGATCGCGCCCTCACGGTTCATGCGCTTGGAGAACACGCCCATGAGCAGCACCGGGAAGATGGAGGATGCGGCCAGCCCGAAGGCCAGTGCGACCACCTCGGCCGCGAATCCCGGTGGATTCATGCCGAGATACCCCGCGACCAGAATCGAGCCGGTCATCGCGATGCGTCCCGCCATGAGCTCGTTCTTCTCGGATATATCCGGTTTGAGCATGCTCTTGAGCAAGTCGTGTGATATCGCCGAGGAGATGGCGAGCAACAGTCCCGCCGCCGTCGACAGTGCGGCGGCCACGCCGCCCGCGGCTACGAGCGCGATCACCCAGGACGGCAGCTGCGCGATCTCGGGGTTGGCGAGCACCATGATGTCACGGTCGACCGTGACCATCTCGTTGCCTTCCCAACCGTAACCGCTGGCTTCTTCCGCGAATTCGTCGCTACTTTCGTTGTAGTACTGGATCCGACCATCGTCGTTCTTGTCCTCGAAGGCGAGCAGGCCCGTGCCCTCCCAGGTCTTGAACCATTCCGGACGTTCGCTGTACTCCAGATTGCCGCTCTCTTCGCCCACGGGACCGGTCTGCACGGTCTCCATGAGGTTCAGCCGCGCCATCGCGCCGACCGCCGGTGCGGTGGTGTAGAGAATGGCGATGAAGAACAGCGCCCAGCCGACCGACTTGCGAGCGTCGGTGACCTTGCGCACGGTGAAGAAGCGGATGATGACGTGCGGCAGCCCCGCCGTGCCGATCATCAGCGACAGCGTCAGCATGAACACGTTGAGCGTCGAGTGTTCTGGCGTCGTGAAACTGTCGAAACCGAGATCGGTGATCACCGTATCGAGCCGCTCGAGCAGATACACCCCGCTTCCGTCGGCCATGGTCGAGCCCAGGCCGATCTGCGGCAGCGGCACGCCCGTGAGCTGCATGGAGATGAAGACTGCGGGCACCGTGAACGCGAAGATGAGCACGATGTACTGCGCGATCTGGGTGTAGGTGATGCCCTTCATGCCGCCGAGCACCGCGTAGACGAACACCACGGCCATGCCGATCATCACGCCGGTCTCGAACTCGACCTGCAGAAAGCGCCCGAAGGCCACGCCGACGCCCTTCATCTGGCCGATCACATAGGTGATCGACGCGACGATCAGGCAGATGACCGCCACGGTGCGCGCGACGTTGGAGTAATAACGGGCGCCGATGAACGCCGGCACCGTGAAGCTGCCGAACTTGCGCAGATATGGCGCCAGCAGCAGCGCCAGCAGCACGAAGCCACCGGTCCAGCCCATGAGATAGGGCGAGGCGTTATAGCCGAGAAACGCGATCAGGCCGGCCATCGAGATGAACGACGCCGCGCTCATCCAGTCCGCGGCCGTGGCCATGCCGTTAGCCACGGGGCCCACGCCGCCACCGGCCACGTAGAAATCGTCGGTACTGCCGGCGCGGGAGGCGACCGCAATCACCAGGTACAGCAGAAAGCTGCCCCCGACCATGAGGTAGATCCAGGTTTGTGTATCCATTCCGTGCTACTCCTTCTCGGCCACGCCGAATTCCCGATCCAGCTTGTTCATGCGCCAGGCGTAGAAGAAGATCAGGAACAGGAAGACATAGATCGAGCCCTGCTGGGCGAAGAAGTAGCCGAGCGGATAGCCCCCGATCGAGAACGCATTGAGAACGTCCACGAGCAGAATGCCGCACAGATACGACACCACGAACCAGACGACGAGAAGCTTGAGTAGTAACCGGACGTTCGCGCGCCAGTAATCGGCGGCCGTCCCGGTCGGTCGGTCGGACATGTCCCCTCCCTTGAGTGTTTTCGGTTTGCTGACCAACGCCATCCTCGGCGAGCGCCCGCCTCCCTGCAATGAGACTTTCGGCTATTCGACGTTTTGTCCACGGTCACCGGTGCTGGCGACAGTTATCCCGATTGTCTTTAATGCTCGCCGTTCTCCATGGCATGTCACGCCCACAAAAAAGCCCGGCCGAAGCCGTAATGCTGTTCACTTAAGCATTGCAGGTTAGGCGGAGCTTACCGAGAATCCGGCTTTCACATGTGGAAG
>NZ_AYKF01000123.1 GCF_003732545.1 Salinisphaera orenii subsp. halophila YIM 95161
CAGACGCGCCCGCCGAGTGACGCCGGCGGCCGGATTCAAAGTCCGGCGCGATCCAGCGAACGCATCCCGCGGCACAACCGTATGCCACCGGCTCGGGTCATGCGGCAGCCGAGGCGTCGGCCTTGCCGATTCTCCACCGAGCACTCGCCGGCCTCTTGCAGACACGCCACCGTCTGAACGCGTGGTGATTGGGTCGGACACGCCGGCCCCACCGGAGCGAAAGTCACCCTGGGAGAGACGCCCGGACTCACCCGCCCGCCCTGTGGGCGCCGGCGGCGGGCCTGCCGCCGGTAGTCCGCAGCCCGCCTGAAGGCACAAATCCCCGGATTCTCGAGCGGATACCGGCGAATAGCGGTCGTTCGACTGGCTCGACTCAATGCTGCGCTCTGTACGAAGCGACAAAAAAACCCGCCCTTCCGTCACCGGAAGAGCGGGTCGATTCGGAATCAGTCCGACGACGTCAGGCGCTGCTGCTGCCGCTGTCAGCGCTGTTGGCGGCACTCGTGCCGGCGCTGGTGGAGGCGGAACTACCGGTCTTGCGGGTCGTGCGCTTGCGCGCCGTACTGCCGCTGCCGGATTTGGACGAGGACGCAGTCGTCTTCGTCGTGCCCGACGCCTTGGCCGAAGAACCGGCCGACTTGGTCGTGCCGGACTTGCGCGTCGCCGCCGTCTTGCGCGAGCCACTGGTCGAGCCGGCCTGCTTGGCCGTGCCCGTCGAGGTGGTCGACTTGCTGCTCGAGGCGCTGCTCGTGCCACTGCGCTTGGCCGTGGTCTTGCGGCTGGTACCGGCGGCCTTTTTCTTCGGCGCCGGCTTGCCCGACAGGCGGCCGAGCACGCTCTTGTAGCCGGTGCTGACGACGTCGGTCAGCTCGTTGCCGGTCCGTACCAGCAGGTCGATCGTGTCCTTGTAGGCCGACACGATCTGGTCCCGCCCGTTGGGCACATAGGCCTGGGGATTGTTGGCCACCTTGCGCATGCCGTCGCCACGCGCCTTGTCGAAGCTCGCCCGCGCCGCGGCGAAGATGTTCTTGGCCGCACCGATCTCGGTGTTGGCCAGCGTCTGCCCGTTGTTCACGACCACGCCGAACGCCTTGCGCTGCGCGTCCATGTACGCCTTGAAGGCGCCCTGATAGTTCTTGCCGGCCGTTTCGACCCGGCTGCGAACGTCCGAAACGATTTCCTGAATCTTCATGCTAGCCCTCTCACCACATCGGGTAGTTGTTCTTTGCTGCACCGCAGCAATAGCGATAATCTAGGACACGGTCGCGCCCATGTCAAACGCTTTCGGCCCTGTCAACCGCGTTGCTTCATCGCCAAAGACTGGATATATTTACAGCGTGTCCGAGCTGACCGACAAACAGCAGCGTGTGTTCGCGTTCATCCGCGACACCATCGCCGCGCGCCAGACGCCGCCGACGCGCGCCGAGATCGCGAGCGCGCTGGGGTTCGCCTCGGCCAACGCCGCCCAGAGCCACCTGCGCACACTCGAACGCAAGGGCGTGATCGAGCTCAACGCCGGGCGCAGCCGTGGCATTCGGGTGGTCGCACCCGTCGAGGCAGCCGCGCCCGGCGTGTCGCTGGCGGTGATCGGCCGCGTGGCGGCCGGGGCGCCGCTGCTGGCCGTCGAGCACGTCGAACGCCACTGCCGCGTCGATCCGGCGCTGTTCAGCGCCGCGCCGGACTATCTGCTGCGCGTGCAGGGCGACAGCATGACCGGCGCCGGCATTCTCGACGGCGACCTGCTGGCCGTTCAGGCCGGTGCCGAAGTCCGTCCGGGCCGCATTGGCGTCTTCCGCCGCGACGACGAGGTCACCGTCAAGCGCTTCGAACGCGACGGCACGGTCGCGCGTCTGGTGGCGGCGAATCCCGCCTACGAGGAGATCCGGGTGGACACCACGCGCGAAGCCCTGGCCTGCGAGGGCCTGGCGGTCGGCGTGATCCGCGCACTGGGCGGCTGACACTCGGCACCACAGACGTCGAGCCACCGGCGTGCGCCGGATATCGAAGCGACAGTGCCCGTGGGTAAGCCCACGCTTCGTAAGGCGCGGCTCCGTCGAAAGGCGAATCGGGAGAATCCAGTCGCCGCCCGCGTCACGCGAGTGGTGAATGCGACGGGCCGGGCAACACATCTACCGCACGGTAGGCGGGCCCACCCGGGCGGCACGCGATGCCCACGGAAGCTACGGTCCAACGCGTGAAACGGCCATGGCGGCGCCGGCCCAGGCGGGGTCGTCCGCGTGACCGACAATCGCGTGAGCGGGCGCTCGCGTACCGGCGCGCTCCGAACACGGAACGGCCTGTCGCGCAAGACCGCCGCGCGCCGCGCGGCTCCACAATCAGTACGTCGATGGACGCTGCCACGCGAAGAGCGCGCGTGTCCGCGCCCCGGCCGGCGGCCTGACGTCGGCCTATGAACCCGAGCGGGCGGCGCCGCCCGGCTGGGCCGCGCGCTGTTGCTGGCGACGCCCCGCCTCCGTGTCCGGGCCGGGCACGATCACGGCCTCGATGCGCCGGTTGGCCGCTCGCCCTTCGGCGGTGTCGTTCGAGGCGACCGGGCGCGTGTCGCCGAACCCGCGGGCGCCGATACGCCGCGCGGGTACGCCGTTGTCGACCAGGGCCCGGGCCACGGCCCGCGCACGCGCGGCCGAAAGCGCCAGATTGAAGGCACGGACCTTCTCCCCGCGTGTCGGCGCCTGTTCCTCGAGTTCCTCGTTGGCGCTCACGAACGCCTGCAGCGTACTGTCTGCCGGCGCCACGTTGTCGGTATGGCCGAAGACGGCGACGCCGTAGGATTCGTTGTCGCGCACGAGATCGGCGAGGCGGCGGACCACCTCGCGCGCGCCATCGGTCATGCGTGCGGTGCCGGTCTCGAAGGAGATACCGCCGAGCCGGTCCGGGACCACGCGCTGGCCGATCAGGCTGTCGCCGCTGCCGTCGACCGGGGCCGACTCGCGCTGACGCTGCTGCAGCCGATCCTCGACCTCGACGAGTTGTTCGAGATTGATCTCGCGAACGGCGGTGAAGCGCGCGATCTCGGCCAGACGCTGCGCGCGATGGGCCGCATTGGCGACCGCTGCGAGCGCCTCGGGGTCGCGCCGGCGCGCGTCGGCGATCTCGTTCCAGCCGGATTCGGCCTCCGACAGCGCGGTCTCGGCCTGCGCCAGCGGCTCGCCGCCGTGGGTCTCGACCTGCGGCTGCTCGCGCGCCGCCTCGACCGCGTCGCGGGCTTCCGTCAGCGGCGTGAACGTCGGCGCGCCGCCGTCCGGGCTTCGCTCGACCGCGTCGGCCCAGGCGGCGTCCTGGCCCTGGACGCCGACGAGGGTGGACGCCGGGGGCACCGGATCGGTCCGGAACAGCGAACAGCCGGCCAGCAGCGGCAGGGCGGTGAGACCGGCGATCAACAGGCGATTCATGGCGCATCCTCCGGACCGGTGCTGCGGTCCCCGGTGGCCGTCGCGCCCCCGAGATCCGCCCTGAGTTCGTCGAGCTTGGCCTGCACGGCCCGAGCCTGGGTCTGGGCGAGCGCCGAGCGTGCGTCCAGCGTTGCCGCATCAACCAGCTGCTCGACGCGAGCCCGTTCGGTGTCGTTGAGCGGGCGATCGTCACGAGCCGCGGTGAACAGAATGTCCCGGGCGGTGGCGATCCGTCGCCGCGAGGCATCCACGACCCGCGGCGCGAAGGTATCGGCCTCGGCGTCGCGCGCTTCGGCCAGAGCCTGCTCGGCGGGCGCCAGCACGCTCTCATCCGGCGCGCTCGGCATCGTGGCGCCGCCGCCCCGGCTCGCACACCCCGCGATCACCAGCAGCGCGACCAGCGCCACGACCAGACGGATCAAGCGACAACTCGAACTCGGACGACTCGCCTGCATGCGGCCTCTCCGTTGAATACAGCCCGCGGCCGCGAAGGGCGCGCCCGCAAAAGCCGGCAGTCTAACAGCGCCTCAGCGCCGACGAACAATCAGTCACCCGCGGCCTCGCGGGCGGCCGCCAGCGCGCTCGGCCGGCCGACGTCGATCCAGCGCCCGGCGTGGTGCTGGCCGCTGGCCCGGCCGCCGGCCATCGCCTGTCGTATGACCTGCACCAGCGGAAAACGTTGCGCCTCGACGGCGCGAAAGAGGGCGGGGGCGTAGACGCCGATGCCGGCGTAGGTCCGTCGCGGCGGCGCCTCCACCAGACGGCCGTGGGCATCCAGACCGAAATCGCCGTCGACGTGATGGGCGGGGTTGTCGACCAGCACGACATGCGCGCCGTCGCCCGACACGCCGGCGAGCCGGGCGTAATCGAAGTCGGTGAACACATCGGCGCTGATCAGGGCGAACGGCGCCTCGCCGAGCATCGCCAGGGCGTTGCGCACGCCGCCGCCGGTGTCCAGCGCCCCGGGCTGCTCGACGCTGTAGCGGATGGGCAGGCCCTGGGCACGGCCGTCGCCGAGGGCGGCCCTGATCTGGTCGCCGCGGTAGGCGACGTTGATCACGACCTCGTCGAAGCCCGCCGCGGCGAGCGCGGCCAGATGGTGGCCGATCAGCGGCCGGCCGCCCACGGGCAGCAGCGGTTTGGGCGTATGATCGGTGAGCGGACGCAGACGCTCGCCGCGGCCGGCGGCCAGGATCATCGCCTTCATGCGTCCACCTTCCGCGCCAGCAGCGGCGCCAGCGGGGCGAGGGCCTCGAAGCGCTCGACCACCGGCATCAGATAGTCGACGAAGCGCGGCGTGTCGGCGAGATAACGCGGCTTGCCGTCGCGGTGGGCGATGCGCGCGAAGATACCGAGCACCTTGAGATGACGCTGGGCCCCCATCAGCGCCAGATCCCGCCGGAACGCCTCCCAGTCGTCGCCGACCGGCAGCCCGCGCCCGCGGGCGGCATCCCAGTAATGGCGCACCCAGCCGTCGATGCGCGCCTCTGGCCAGCTCACGAAGGCATCCCGGAACAGGCTGGCGACGTCGTAGGTGATCGGGCCGTGGCGGGCGTCCTGGAAATCCAGTATGCCGGGCAGCGGGTGGCTGACCATGAGGTTGCGCGGCATGTAGTCCCGGTGCACGAACACGCGCGGCTGGGCGCAGACGTTGTCGAGGATGGCGCTGAAGGCGGCATCGATGTCGGCGTGCTCGACCGCGCTCGGCTCGTAGCGCAGATGACGCGCCAGATACCAGTCCCGGAACAGCTCCAGCTCCGCGGCGAGGGTGGCGCGGTCGTATTCCGGCAGCACCTCCGGCCGGCTGGCGACCTGCCAGTCGATGAGCGCGCCGATGGCCGCACCGAAGAGGGCATCCGCGGTGTCCTCGTCGAGCACGTCCAGAAAGGTCCGGTCGCCGAGATCGGTGAGCAGAAGGAAACCGCGCGCCGCGTCGTGGGCGAGCACGCGCGGCACGTTCAGGCCGGCTTCGGCCATCAGCCCGGCCACGTGCACGAAGGCGGCGTTGTCCTCGCGCTCCGGCGGCGCATCCATGGCGATGATCGTGGCCGGCTCGCCGTCGTCGGCGGCCACGCCGCGGAAATAGCGCCGGAAGCTCGCGTCGGCGGAGGCCACGCGCCATTCCAGAGTGCGGCCCAGCACCTCGCCGGCCCAGGCCTCGAGCGCGCGTCGGCGTGCGTCGTCAGGCCCGCTCATGCGCTAACACGGCGCGGCGCCGGGCTTTTGTACGTTGCCTCGCGATCCGCCCCGTGCGCATAATCGGTGCGGATATCGGGGGTTCGCTCGCGAACACAACCGCCGATCGCGGCGTGATGATGCGCGCGTGGCGTCCTGAGTCGTGCATTCAACTGGTTAGACATCCCGCCGTGATTCGTATCGATACTGGCTATTTCCGGCAGCCGCGGGTGTGGAGCACCCGCCTCGCCGTCGGCGCCTCGCTGGTCTGCACGGGCGCGCTGGCGCCACAGCCTAGCATCGCCGCGACGATGGGCTGCCCGGTGGCGCCGCCGCCGCTCGCCCTGCCGCAGCCGAGCGAGGATTCCACCCTCACCGCGGACCGGGCCAGTCTCGAGGAAGGCGTGGCCGAGGCCCGCGGCGAAGCCCGCCTGACGCGCAACGGCCAGGCGCTGGAAGCGCCCTACATGCGCTACGACCGCGACGCCGCGAACGCGATCGCGCGCGACGGGCTGCGCTACTACCGGCCCGGCTTCTATCTCACCGCCGACAGCGGCAACGTGCAGATTGACGACGAAACCGGCGAATTCAATCAGGCCACCTATGCCGTGATCGCCAACGGCGGCCGCGGCAGCGCGACCCGCGTGGAATCCCTCGGCGGTGGCAGCTACGAGCTGACCGACGCCGACTACACCACCTGCGCCGGCGAAACCAAAGCCTGGCAGCTCAGCGCGGAACGCATCGCGCTCGACCGCGCCAGCGGCCGCGGCGAGGCGTTCAATTCGGTGATGCGGATCTACGGCGTGCCCGTGCTCTACACGCCGTACCTGAACTTTCCGATCGACGACAAGCGCCACTCCGGCGTACTGCCGCCGACGATCGGCTCGTCGAGCGATTCCGGCTTCGAGCTGGCGGTGCCCTACTACTTCAACCTCGCGCCCAACTACGACGCGACACTGGTCCCGCGCGTGCTCGGCGATCGCGGCCTGCAACTCGGCGGCCAGCTCCGCTACCTGCACGAACACCACCGCGGCGAGTTCGCCGGCGAATACCTGCCCAGCGACAGCGAATACGGCGACGACCGCAGCCTGTTCCACTACGAGCACATCGGCCGCTTCAACGAACACTTCGGCATCGACGCCAACTACACCCGGGTCAGCGACGACCAGTACTTCGACGACCTGAGCAACGACCTCGCGGGCACCTCGACCTCGCAGCTCGAACGCGCGGTGCGGCTCACCTTCGCCGACACCGGGGTGCGCTTCAGTCTGCTGGCGCAGGACTTCCAGACCCTGGACGACATCAACGAGGACGAGGACGACTTCGATCGCGCCTTCGCCAACGACCCCTACACGCGCCTGCCCCAGGCCCGCCTGGAGATGCTCACGCCCACGGCCCCGTTCCGGGTCGGCTTCAACGGCGAATTCTCCAATTTCAAGCGCGACGACGACATCGACGCGCTGCGCACCGACGCCGAACCCCGGCTGCTGTGGGGCGTGGATCGCGGCGGCTGGTACGCCAACAGCGAGCTGTCGTACCGGATCACGCGCTACGACCTGCGCGGCTTCGACGACGCGCCGACGGTCGACGCCGCCGCCTACGAGGACGACGTCATCACCCGCGACATCCCCCAACTCCAGGCCGAATCGGGCCTGCGCCTGTCGCGGACCTTCGGCGACGGCTGGGTACAGACGCTCGAACCGCGGGCGCAGTATCTCTACACCGGCTACGAGGACCAGTCCGAGATTCCCGTGTTCGACTCGGGCATCGCAGACCTGCACTTCGACCGCCTGTTCGCCGACAACCGCTTCGTCGGCTCGGACCGTATCGGCGACGCCAACCAGCTCACACTCGGCGTGAGTTCGCGCTTCATCTCGCCGGAGGACGGCCGTACCGTGGCCAAGCTCGACTTCGGCCGCGTCACCGGTTTTCGCGATCTCGAGGTCAACATGCCCAGCAGCGGCGAGATCGGCTACGGCGACCGCGGCTCGGACTACGTCGCCGGCGTGGAACTGCGGCCGACGCGCAATCTGCGCGCCCAGACCACCATCCAGTACGATCCGGACGACAGCCGCATCAACCGCGCCATCGCCTCGGCCAGCCTGTCGACGGACAGCGGCTATCAGCTGGACCTCGCCTACCGGCGCTATCGCGACTACCGCCCGCTGCGCGAAGTCAGCGGCAGCAACGGCCGCGAGGTCAACATCGTCCCCGGCCGCTACGAAAGCCTCGAACAGACCGCGGTCGGCCTGCGCGCGCCGGTCACCGACAACCTCGATGTGCTCGGGCGCTGGAACTATTCGCTCGAGCGCAGTCAGAACGTGGAGACGCTGGCGGGCTTCGAGTACCGGCCGTCCTGCTGCTGGGCCGGGCGCGTGGCCTGGCGGCGCTACGTCTCGGACGACGACGGCAGCTACGATTCGGCCATCATGTTCCAGTTCGTGCTCAACGGGCTGGGTCAGTTCGGCGACACGGTGCAGTCCTTCGTCGACGACGACGTCTACGCCGACGACGATACCGGCCGTCGCTCCAGCAGCAGTTTTGATACGATCCGCTTCCCATGAGATACCGCGCCAAGCCCCACCGCACCCTGCTTGCGGCCTGCCTCGCCGTCGCCGCGACCACCGCCGGCGCACAGGGCGGCCCCTCGCTCGACGACTTCTCGCTATCACCGGGCCTGTCGTCCCCGTCGGCGGGCGGCGGCACAGGGGGCGCGCAGACGCTCGACGAGATCGTCGCGGTCGTCGGTGACGGCGTCGTGCTCGAAAGCGAGCTCGACAACGCGGTCGCCCAGATCCGCGCCCGCGCCGGGCAGCGGGTCAATCAGGCGCCACCCAACGTCCTGCGCTCGCAAGTGCTCGATCGCATCATCCTGCAGCGCCTGCAGATGCAGCGCGCCGAACAGCGCGGCATTCAGGTCAGCGACGAGGAGATCGATCAGGGCATCGCCCGCATCGCAAGGCAGAACAACATGGACATGGCGCAGTTCACGCGCGCGGTCGCCGGCGACGGCATGTCCATGCAACAGCTGCGTGAACAGGTCCGCAACGAGCTGATGATCTCCAAACTGCGGCGCCAGGAAGTGATGTCGCAGGTCGTGGTCACCGACGCCGACGTCGATCGGTATCTGGAGAACCAGTCGCTGCGCGAGGCCGAGAATCGCAGCTATCGGCTGCGCCGCCTGCTGATCTCCGTCGCGCCGGACGCCGACGACGCAGCGCTGTCCGCGGCCCGCGAACGCATCGATCGCCTGCGCACGCGCATCGTCGACGAGGGCGCGGACTTCGCCAGCGTCGCGGCCAGCCAGTCGCAGGGCGAGTACGCCGCCGATGGCGGCGACATGGGCTGGATTGCCGGCGATGCCCTGCCCGAGGCGCTCACCGATGTCGTGCCCGGCCTGCAGCGAGGTGAGATCAGCGACGTGTTCCGCGGTCTGGACGGCTTTCAGATCGTACGGCTGGAGGCGCGTCGCGGCGGCGCCAGCGCACCCGCCGAGCAGCGGGTCATGGTCGACGAGGTCAAGGCCCGCCACATCCTGCTCCGGCCCAACGAGATCCGCGACGACGAGCGCACCCGCGAACTCGCACGCCAGCTGCGCGAGCGCCTCGAGGCCGGCGCCGACTTCGCCGCGCTCGCCCGCGACTACTCCGACGACAGCGCCACCGCCAGCCAGGGCGGCGACATGGGCTGGGTGCAGCCGCAGCGTCTGCCGGGCGCGAGCCGCGCGCAGCTGGCCGACCTGGCGGCCGGCGAAGTCAGCCGCATCTTCCAGACCGGCAACGGCTACGAGATCGTGAAGGTCGAGGACCGCCGCCAGCGCGACCAGACCCGCGAGGCCGTCCGTGCGGAGGCCCGGCAGGCGCTCGGCGAACAGAAGTCGGAAGAGGAAGGCCAGCTCTGGCTGCGCAAGCTGCGCGACGAGGCCTACGTCGACATCCGCATGCCGGGCTATCAATCGACGCCGACCGCCGGCGGCGGCTAGAACGGCGACGGGAGCGGCCATGGGCGCGCTGCGCCTCGCACTGACCCCGGGCGAGCCGGCGGGCATCGGCCCGGATCTGGCCGTGCGCCTCGCGCAGACGCGCCAGGCCTGCGAACTCGTCGCCGTGGGCGATCCGGAGATGCTCGCCGCACGCGCCCGCCTGCTCGACCTGCCGCTGACGCTCGAGCCCGTCGACTACGCTCGAACGCCCTTGCCGGCACCGGCCGGCGTCCTGCGCGTCGACGCCGTGGCCTGCCCGGCCGCGCCGACGCCCGGCCGCACCGATCCCGCCAACGCCCGCTACGTGCTCGACACGCTCGACCGCGCCGTGGATCGCTGCCGCGACAGCCAGTGCGCCGCACTCGTGACCGGACCGGTGCACAAGGCGGTGATCAACGCTGCCGGCATCGACTTCTCCGGCCACACCGGCTATCTGGCCGAGCGCTGCGGCGCCGACGAGCCGGTGATGATGCTCGCCACCGACGACGGCGCCCTGCGCGTCGCGCTGGTCACGGTCCACATCCCGCTGTCCGCCGTGCCGGCGGCCGTGACCGCGGAACGCCTCGGCCGCGTGCTGCGGGTCACCGCGCAGGAACTGACCACCCGCTTCGGCATCGCCCGGCCCCGGCTGCTGGTCGCCGGCCTGAACCCGCATGCGGGCGAGGACGGCTATCTCGGGCGCGAGGAGATCGACACCGTCGCACCGGTCATCGCCGCCGAGCGCGAGCGCGGGCTGGACCTCGTCGGCCCGCTGCCGGCGGATACGCTGTTCACGCCGCATCGGCTGGCCGACGCGGATGCGGTGGTGGCGCTGTATCACGATCAGGGCCTGCCGGTGATCAAGCATCTGGGCTTCGGTCGCACCGTCAACATCAGCCTCGGCCTGCCGATCGTGCGCACCTCGGTCGATCACGGCACCGCGCTCGATCTCGCCGGCACGGACGCCGTCGACACCGGCAGCCTGCGGGCGGCGATCGCCACCGCCCTGCACATGGCCCGCGCGGGCAGCCATGGCCCGTAAGCGCTTCGGCCAGCATTTCCTGCACGAACGCGGGGTGATCGAGCGCATCATCCGCCTGCTCGACCCCGTCACTGACGACCGCCTGGTCGAGATCGGCCCCGGTGAAGGCGCCCTCACCCGGCCGCTGCTCGAACGCGTGGATGCCCTGAGCGTGATCGAGATCGACCGCGAACTGGCCGCCGGCTGGCGCGAGACCGCTGCCGGCGATCCGCGCCTGAACGTGATCGAGGCCGACGCCCTGAGCGTGGACTACGCCGCGCTCGCGGCCCGGCGCGGCGGCGCGCTGCGGCTGGTGGGCAACCTGCCCTACAACATCTCCTCGCCGCTGCTATTCGCGCTGCTGAGCGGCGACGCGCCGATCGTCGACATGCACTTCATGCTGCAGAAGGAGGTCGTCGACCGCATGGTCGCCGCCCCCGGCAGCCGCGATTACGGCCGCCTGAGCGTCACCCTGGCCGCCCGCGCCCGTGCCGAGCATCTGTTCGACGTCGGTCCGGGGGCCTTCCGACCGCCGCCGAAGGTGATGTCGGCCGTGGTCCGGATCACCCCGCGCAGCCCCGATTTCGCAATCGACGACCCGGCCCGCTTCGACCGCGTGGTCACCGCCGCCTTCGGCCAGCGCCGCAAGACGCTGCGCAATGCGCTGCGCGGCGAGCTCGACGCCGAGACGATCGCCGCCTGCGGCATCGACCCGGCCGAACGAGCCGAGCGTCTCTCCGCGGCGGACTTCGCCGCGCTCGCTCGGGCGGCGGCCGAGCGCCACTGATGACGCCGCGCCCGGATCGTCGCCGTCACCGGTCGGCGACGCGCGGGCACGACCGCAGGCCACGCGCCCACCCCTCGCTCGATCGGGCCACAGAGTTTCTGCCGCAGGGCTCGGCGGTGTCACCGGTATCGAACCGCCCAAGCGCCCGCGCATCGGACTAGCGGAACCGACCGGCCGCACCCGCGACCACGGCAGGCGATGCAGCGGACGACCGACCTGGATTGCCGCGCCCGTCGCGCACGCGGCTTCGGGATTGACGACACGGCGTGCGGGCACGACACGGGCGACGCGCCGCCGTGAACGCGGTGCACGGCAACCCGCCAAAAGCGTGGGCTGGCCCGGGCCGCGGCCATCGTCCGCCTCGGGGCCAACCTGTGACCGGCGCGGGACGCGCCACGCTGATCCCGGCGCCGCCGGCCAACACCTCATGCAAGCCCGCGCCCAGCGTTGTTCCTCGGCAACACGAGGCTCGACGCGAGCGGCACCGTGCACTACCTAAGCGTGCTCCCATGCCGGATCGTCTCACCCGGCCCATGTCACGGGCACCTGGCCCGTGACCCCCATGAGCAACTCACCATGACCGCGCAGCGGCGTTGCACGTCCGGCTCATGGCTCATGGCTCATGGCTCATGGCTCATGGCTCATGGCTCATGGCTCATGGCTCATGGCTCATG
>NZ_AYKF01000124.1 GCF_003732545.1 Salinisphaera orenii subsp. halophila YIM 95161
CGGGCTGAGTTCACGAAAGGTGTGATTCTCGTGCTGGATCATCCGGGCCGCGACGCCGATGACGATCGCGACCGCCAGTGCCAGGAAGAGCCAGACACCGAGGGAGCCGGGGCCGAAGGTGAAAACGGCCTGTGCACCTTCCCAGGTTGTGATTGGACTCGTGGTCATAGCGATACTCCTATTACTACGTTGGTGTGAATGCCGCACCGATACCGGTGCCGATCAGTGGCTTTCCGTGGCCCGGCTCGGTGTGGCGGGATTGGTTTCGGGATAGGCCTTGGTCGGGATTTCGACCGCATCCAGGCCCGCTTCCTCGACTTCCGGCGGTACGCGCAGAATGCCGACCGAGCGCAGCAGGAGCGACAGCAGGTAGCCCGGAATGAAGCCGGTGGCGGCCATGACGACGGCGCCGATGATCTGTCCCCACAAGGTGATCGGCGGCAGGTCACCCATGTTCGGGTAGCCGTGCAGGAAGATGCCGGCGGCGACCATGCTCCAGACGCCGGCGAAACCGTGCACCGCGACGGCGCCGACCGCGTCGTCCAGGCCCATCTTCTCGATGAACTTGCCGGCGACCGGGATCATGCAGCCGCCGAGGAACGCGATCACGAAGGCGAGCGGCGGATAATAGAGGTCGAGGCCCGCAGCCGCGGAAATGATGCCCGCGAGACCACCCGACATCATCCAGAACGGTTCACGGCTGACCGCGTAGGCGCCGATTACGCCGCCGGCGAAACCCATCAACGTGTTGAAGCCGAACGCCGACAGGTTGGTCGGGTTGCCGTAGATGGTGGTCCAGTCGCCGTAGATGATGCAGCCGCCGAGGAAGCCGAAGAAGCCGACGATGATCAGCATCAGGCCCACCAGCGTCATCGGCAGGTTATGCGCCGGGATGTCGTTGATCTCGCCGTTCTTGCCGAATTTGCCGATGCGGGCGCCGAGATTGATCAGCACGCCCAGGGCGAAGAAGCCGGCCACGGTATGCACACAGCCGGCAGCAGCGACATCGTGGAATCCGAGCTCGGTCAGCATCCAGCCGCTCGGGTGCCAGCCCCAGGCCGCGGCGAGAATCCAGACCACCGCGCCGAGAAATACGGCCATGATCACGAACGCGCTCATGCGTACGCGCTCTATGAGCGAGCCCGAGAGAATCGACGCGGTGGTCGCACCGAACAGCGTGAACGCGGCCCAGAAGATGCCGGTCGCCCGGTCCTCGATGTTCGGGCCCATGCTCGAACTCCACGGCAGCGCCGCGGACGCGCCGTCGGCGATCGTGAAACCGCCGGGAAAGGCGCTGTAGATCCACCAGCCGACGAAGAAGAAGACCGGGATGATGAACGCCAGCGCGAGAATGTTCTTCACGCCGGCGGCCAGGGCGTTCTTCGCCCGCGACGCACCCATCTCATAGGAAAGAAATCCCGCGTGGATCACGACCATCAGGGCCGTACACCACCAGTAGAATATCTCCATGTTCATGGAGCTCAGCTGATCAAGCTGCGTCTGCAGTTCTTCCATTGCCTAGCGCCTCCCTTGGCGATTCTCGAATCGATCGATTGTCTGCAATCGTTTCCTGAAGAGAAACATAGTTTCTTTTATAGAAATTCTTGAGCAATTTCCGCGCCAGAACATGGCCGGCGCGGCAAAAGCGTCGGAGAACCAGGGCTTTGATGATTCACGACGAATGGATGTGCGATTGCGGCGCCGCGTGGCCGCCTGCGGAGCGCACCATCGGCGTGCGGGGTTTGGTCCAGAACGATGCGAGCCCGGTTGCTGGGCGAGCGCGCCGCCACCACGGTGTTCGGCGACACGGACAGCGGCCATCGCGCTGCCGTTTTCCGGGGTGGCGCAGGTCGGACGGGGCGAGCTACCCGGCCGCCGGCGTGGCGTTCAGGAGCTCGCGACGGCAACGACGCCGATCGTCGAGCGATGCGCCTGCCGGCCGGCGATGGCTGCTAGCCTCTCGACTTCAGAAATGCGAGCGGCGCAGTGAACATGTCGGACTCGGCCGGGACATCCGATGCGATCGATCCGGAGGCGGATTGGGAGACCAGCAAGAGCGCGCTGATCCGGCGTCTGCGTCGGGTCGAGGGTCAGGTGCGCGGGCTGCAGGCGATGATCGAGCGCGATGCCGAATGCGAAGAGGTGGCTGTGCAGATGTCGGCGGCCCGCAAGGCGCTGGATCGCACCTTCTACAACATGCTGTCCAGCGTGATCGAGCGTGAGTTGTCGTGCCGGCATCTCGACGACGCCGACGCGCGTGAGCGCCTGAAGTACGCGACCGAGCTGCTCGCCCGCTACGGCTAGCGGTGATACATGCGCCGTCGGCGCTGGCGCGAGGGCAGGCCGGGAAGCCGTGACAAAAGCCCGCCGGCGATCATCGCCAGGAGAAATATCACCGCCTCCCGCGGGTTGAAGGTCAGCGCGGCGAGCGCCGGGCCGGGACAGTAGCCCGCCAGCCCCCAGCCCAGGCCGAACAGCGCGGCGCCGCCGAGCAGCCGGCGATCGATCGCGCCGCGCGCAGGCAGATGAAATGTGTCACCGATCCACGGCCGTGGCCTGCGCCGCAGCCAGGCGAAGCCGGGCATGAACACCGCCAGCGCACCGCCGATTACCAGCGTCAGGCTCGGATCCCATCCGCCGAGGATGTCGAGAAACGCCAGCACCTTGTTCGGGTCGGCCATGTGCGACAGCGCCAGACCGAAACCGAACAGCACACCGGCGGCCAGCGCGATGGCATGCGTCTTCACGGCCCGATGCCCAGACCGTGGCGCAGCACGACGGCGGCGATCACGCCGGTGGCCATGAAGACCGCGGTCGCAGCCAGCGAGCGGGGCGACAGGCGGCCGATACCGCAGACGCCGTGACCGCTCGTGCAGCCGGAACCCAGGCGCGTGCCGAGCCCGACGAGCAGCCCGGCCACGACGACCATCAGGGTCGGAAAGCCTTGCCGTGCCGGCAGGTCGGCCGGCCAGAGCGTGACGTAAAGCCCGGCGCCGGCCACCAGCCCCAGCAGGAACGATAGCCGCCAGCCGCCGCCTTCGCCGGCAACCAATCCGTGCACCATGCCCGAGATGCCGGCGATACGGCCGATGCCCGCGAGCAGCAACAGCGCCGCCAGGCCGATCAGCAAACCGCCGGCCAGCGCGGTGGCCGGCGTGAAATCGACGATGGCAGCAAACGGTGCGGGCATGGCGTGCTCCGGCGGCGGGGCGCTAGGCGGTCAGGTCGGGCCGCGGCTTGGGCTCGGGCCAGTGCCAGTCGCGTCCTTTGAGCATGACGTGCCAGTACATCCAGGGAAAGCCCCGGCTCTTGAGCGGCCAGTGGATGCGCCGGGCGACTCGCGGGTCCAGCGGAAAGCTCGACACCACCTCGCCGCCATAGCGGAATTCCGCCAGCAGGACCTTGCCGTGGGCCACGGTCAGCGGGCAGGCGCCGTAGCCGTCGTAGTCGCCACGCTGGGCGCGCTCGCCGAGCGCGGTGCGCAGCTCGCCCACCAGGACCGGGAACTGGCGTCGTACCGCGGCCATGGTCTTGGCGTTGGGCGTGTCGGTGCAGTCACCGAGGGCGTAGACGTTGTCGTAGCGCGTGTGCGTGAGCCGGTTCTTGTCCACGCTCACCCAGCCGGCGTCGCCGGCCAGCGGGCTGTTCTTGACCACGTCCGGCGCCGACTGGGGCGGCACCACGTGGAGCATGTCGAAGTCGCGTGTCACCTGGCCGTCGTCGGTATCGAACACGGCCTGCCGGGCCGGGCCATCGACCGCCACCAGATTGTGCTTGAAATGGGGCGTCGCGCCGTAGCCGGCGATGATGTCATCCAGCGCCCGGGCATAGGCCGGCACGCCGAACATGGCGCCGCCCTGGTTGTAGAAGGCCACGTTCGCCTGCACGCCGCGCTTGCGCAGGGTATCGGCCGTCAGATACAGCGCTTTCTGCGGCGCGCCGGCGCACTTGATCGGCATGGCCGGCTGCGTGAACAGCGCGTTGGCACCCTGGCCGAGTCCGCGCGCGAGCTCGTGGGTATAGGGCGCGAGATCGTAGCGGTAGTTCGAGGTCACGCCGTTGGCGCCCAGCGTGTCCGGTAGGCCTTCGATAGCGTCCCAGTCGAGCTGCAGGCCGAGTGCGACGACCAGGAAGTCGTAGCTCACGCCGGCACCGGAGGCCAGTTTCACGTGGTTGTCGTCGGGGGCGAAGCCGGCGACGGCGTCCTTGATCCAGGTGGCCTTGTCGGGCATCACGTCGGCTTCGTGCCGGTGCGTGTCCCGGGCACGCATATCGCCACCGCCGACCAGTGTCCAGCCGGGCTGGTAATAGTGGTCGTCGCTGGGCTCGATCACCGCGACATCCAGCTGCGGCGATTCGCGCAGCAGCGACGCGGCCACCGACAGGCCGGCGGTGCCGCCGCCGGCGATCACGATGCGGTGATGCGAAGAGGTGCGGCTTGGATCGGTCATGGGAGGGCTCCTGCTTGCGACTGATACCCCGTAGGGTATAAATTAAACTATCAGTTATTTGCAAATAGCTCAAAGTTTCAAGGGCCCGCTGTACCGGGCCGACGTTTCACAGCCGCAGGAAGACAGATCATGCAGGGCGGATCCCCCGAAGTCGTCGGCTTCTTCGACCACAAGACCTTCAGCGTCCAATACGTGTGCATCGACACCGCAACCGATCGCTGCGCGATCATCGACCCGGTACTCGATTACGACGAAAAGTCCGCAAGCACCGGCACCGCATCCGCCGACGCCATTCTCGAGCTGATCCGCGATCGCGGCCTGACCGTCGACTGGATCCTGGACACCCACCCGCATGCGGATCACCTGTCCGCCGCGATCTATCTGCAGGAGCAGCTCGATGCCCCGCGGGGTATCGGCGAACACGTGATCGACGTGCAGAAGCTCTGGAAGGACATCTACAACTTCGGCGACGACTTCGCCACGGACGGCCGGCAGTGGGACCGTCTGTTCGCCGACGGCGACACCTTCAAGGTCGGTGAACTGGATGTGCGGGTGATGCATTCGCCCGGGCACACGCTGGCCTCGATCACCTATGTCATCGGCGACGCCGCGTTCGTCCACGACACCCTGTTCCAGCCGGACTTCGGCACCGCGCGGGCGGATTTCCCCGGCGGCGACGCGGCCACGCTGTATCGCTCCATCCAGCGCATCCTCGAGCTGCCGGACGCCACCCGCGTGTTCACCGGCCACGACTACATGCCGGACGGGCGCGAGCCGCGCTGGGAGTCCACGGTCGGCGAACAGCGTGCCCGCAACCCGCACCTGCAGGACATGGACGAAGCGGGGTATGTCGCCCTGCGCAACAAGCGCGATGCCGAACTGCCGCTGCCCGCGCTCATGCTCGCCGCGCTGCAGATCAACACCCGCGGCGGGCGCCTGCCCACGCCGGAAGACAACGGCACGTCGTACCTCAAGATTCCGATGAATCGCTTCTAGGCGGCAGCCGGCGCGGGCCGAGCTCGTTGTGGAGTGCGTCGATCGTCGGTACGTCAGCGCGCTGTCGAGGCCGAGCCGCGGGCCGGTCTCGGCGTTTGCTGGCATACGGCACGGATACGACACGTCAGCGATCGCATGCTGCGGTCGTTATGTGGCCGAGCCATGACGCGGGTGCGAGAGAGCGTGCTGCTCACGGCTTCGGCCCGAGGATCTGTTCGATCTCATCGCCCCGCGGCATGCCCTGCTTGACGGCGATCTCGCCATTGGCGTCGCGGTAGAGAATGGTCGGGGTGGCAAAGTAGCCGAGCGCGCTCATCAGATCGTTGTTGGCGGTGACCTTGTCGCGCGCGCTCTCGGGAATGTCGTCGGCGGCGGTGATGCCGCCGTCGGCGTAGTTTTGTTCGTGGCGCTCGAGCGCGGCACTCGGATCGTCGGCGGCGACGATGGTGGCGGCCTTGGGCACGCTGTCGGCCTTGAGGATGCCGACCATGACGTGGCGTATCTGTACATCGCCGGCTTCGACCCAGGGCCGCGCGGTCTGCCAGAACTGGTTGCAGTACGGGCAGTTGGGATCGGTGAGTTCGTAGATGATGCGCTCGGCGTCTTCGTCGCCGTCGCGGACCCACGTGCTGTCGGCGAGCTGGTCCCAGGCGTCGTCGTTCTTCGGCCCTGACACGATGCGCTCGAGCGGCTCGGCGGTGAGGTCCGTGCCGTCGCTGTCGACCAGCGTGCCCAGCAGCGCGTGCTCGCCGTCGGGGGTGAGATAGATCGCCATGGGCCGCCCCTGGAACGTGGCGGCGTAGCCGGTCAGCCCGCCCGGTGCGTCGAAGCGGTCGACGATCTCCAGGCCGCGGTCGGCGAGCGCGGCGATCGGCGCGGGGCGATCCGCGTCGCGGTCGTTGTCAGCGTCGGAGGGGCCGGCCCAGGCCAAGAGCACATAGGCGCCCGCCACCACGGCGGCGAGCGGTACGGCGAGCAGCATGCGGGTGAGACGGGTCATGATTTCTCCTTTGGCGTTCGGTGTCACGGGCGTTCGAAGCGTTCCAGCGCGGCCGCGAGCGAGGCGCGCGAGAGCTGGCCGAGATGGCTGTCGACCAGCCGGCCGTCGCCGTCGTAGAACAGCGTGGTGGGCAGCGCGGCGGAGCCGGCCTGCTTGGCCAGCCGCCCGCCGGCGTCGCGCAGGACGTGGTCGATGTGCAGGTCCAGGCTGTCCAGAAAACGCTGGATGGTGGGGGCCGCCTCGGCCTGGTTGGCGAACACGAACAGCACGTCGTCGCGCTCGTTCTGGGCGGCCTCGAGCACGGGCATCTCCGCGCGGCAGGGTGGGCACCAGGTCGCCCAGAGATTGACCACCATCGGCCGGCCCTCGGCTTCGGCCTGCAGCGTGGCGAGATCGGTGGCGCGGCCGTCCAGCGTCTGCAGCTGAGCCTCGGGCAGGCTTGCCGCCTGCTGCTCGATCAGGGTGAGCGCGCCGCCGGTCAGCCCCCAGGCGAGGCCGCCGCCGATCAGCGCGGCGGCCAGCGGTGCGCGCAGCACCGGGCGGCGCCAGACCACGAAGCTGGCGTAGGCGGCCATGCCGAGCAGCCCACCGATTGCATCGAAACCGCCGTCACGAATGTCGAGAATGCCCAGCGGCGCCGGCCGGTATTCGCCGAAGTAGCGGATCACGAACACCAGCCGGGCCGCCACCGCGCCGGCCAGCGCCAGGTTGAACAGCGTGTCGGTGATGGGCACGTCGCGCCGGCGCGCGGCGATCTTGCCGATTACCAGCGCCGTGGCCAGCGCGAACAGCATCAGGGCATGAGCGACCGAGATCGCCAGCGGGCCGAGGTTGAAGGACAGCATCAGAAATTCTCCGCGTCGGCGCGTGCGCGTTCGAGGTGGTCGAGAAAGGCCTCGGCGTCCAGCTCGCCGACGATGCGCGCGCTGCGGGCCTCTTCGCCGTTCGGGCCGATCAGCAGCAGGGTGGGCGGACCGACGACGCTGTAATGCCCCATCAGCGCGCGGTCGGCGGCGTCGTTGTCGGTCACGTCCGGGCGCAGCAGCTGCACATCGGCGAGTGCCGCCTGCACGCGGGCGTCGCCGAAGACTTCGGATTCGATCACCTTGCAGGAGATGCACCAGTCGGCATAGAAATCCACCAGCGTCCAGCGGCCGTTCGCGCCGGCCTCGGCCACCTGCGCATCGAGGGCGTCGAGATCGGCCACGGGGTCGAAACGCGCCATGAAGTCGTGCGTCTGCGCGCCGGCTTCGCCGCCCGCGCCGGTCGTATTCCCGGGCGCGCCGGCAAAGGCCAGCGGCCGGGTCGGGTCGCTGGCGCCACCGGCGGCGCCGATCACCAGCAGCGCGCCCCACAGCGCGATCAGCAGACCGGCCACGCGCGCGATCATCGCCGAGGGCAACGTGGTCCGGGCGGCGCGCAGCGCGACCTGATAGAGCGTGGTGCCGATGGCGAGCAGCCACGCGCCCCACAGTCCGAGCATCCAGGGGTCGGGCGTCACGCGGGCGACGAGCCACAGCGCCATGCCCAGCAGGACGAAACCGAACACCGCCTTCACGCCGTTCATCCACGGCCCCGGCCGCGGCAGGAATCGGGCGCCGAGGCTACCGGCGAGCACCAGCGGCGCGCCCATGCCCAGGCCGAGCGCGAACAGCGCGCTGCCGCCAATGAGCACGTTGCCGGATTCGGCGATGAACAGCAGCGCGCCGGCCAGCGGCGCGGTCATGCACGGGCCGACGATCAGCGCCGATAGCGCGCCCATGACCGCCGCGCCGCCGAGGCTGCCGCCGCGCTGGGCGCTGCTGGCGCGATCGAGCCGGTCACGCAGCGCCGCCGGCAGCTGCAGTTCGTAGACGCCGAACATCGCCAGCGCGAGTGCCACGAACACGAGCGCGAACGCGCCCAGCACCCAGGGCGTCTGCAGTGCGGCCTGCAGATTGGCACCGGCCAGCGCCGCGGCCACACCGAGCAGGGCATAGGTCACGGCCATGGGCAGCACATAGGCCAGCGACAGCGTCAGTCCGCGCCGGCCGCGCGCGCCGCTGCCCACGATCAGGCTGGTGAGGATCGGCACCATGGGCAGCACGCAGGGCGTGAACACCAGCAGCAGCCCGAGCCCGAAGAACACCAGCAGCACCCAGGCCGTGTTGCTGTCGGACAGCTGTGCGGCTAGCGACTGATCCTCGCCGAGCGCGACGGCATCGCCGGCGCCGGCGGGCGTGGTCGGGGCCCGGCTGCCCTCGTCGTCGGAGCCCCCGGGGGCGGCCGCGCCGCCGCCCAGGTCGTAGTCGGCCAGATTCAGCGTCGTGTGCTGGGGCGGGTAGCACAGGCCCGCCTCGGCGCAGCCCTGCCAGGTCAGTTCGAGGCGGCGCGCTTCGCCCGGGTCGACGACGATCGACACGTCGTCGTGATAGACCTCGGATTCGCCGAAGAACTCGTCGCTGATCGGCTCGCCGGCGGGGATGTCGACGTCGGCCACGGGCGCCGGATCGCCCTGGACATCGAACTGATGGCGGTAGAGATAATAGTCCGGTGCGACGCGCCAGGTGACGGTGAGGCGGCCGTCGTCAGTGCCCTCCGTCTCGACGGAGAACGCCTGGTCCACGCTGAGAAAATCCTCGTCCGCGCTCTGGGCGGCGGCGGGCAGGGCGAACGCGCCGGCCCAGACGGCCAGCACGGCAGCGGCTGCGATGACGACTCGAGGATGCATTGAACCCATCGGACAGGGGCCTTGCCGTAAAACCGATGGGCCGAGACTCGAGCCGGCCGATTAAGTCAGCATGAAGTGCCCGGCGCCGGCAGACGGGGCGAGCACTTCATCGCCGCTTAATCGCGCCGGGCATACTGGGCCGATTGGTTGGCGCGAACGCATCATGCACGTACTGCTCATCGAAGACGACACGCTGGTCGGCTCGGGCATTCGCAGCGGCCTCGAGGTGGCCGGCTTCACCGTGGACTGGGCCACGAACGCCGAACAGGCCCGGCTGTCGCTGGCCGCCGTGGACAGCGATGTGGTGGTTCTCGACCTGGGCCTGCCCGATACCGACGGTCTGGCGCTGCTGCGCGAATGGCGGCGCGCGGACAATCCGGTGCCGGTGCTGGTGCTCACCGCCCGCGACGCCGTGGCCGATCGCGTGACCGGGCTGCAGGCCGGCGCCGACGACTATCTGCTCAAGCCGTTCGATCTCGACGAGCTGACCGCCCGCCTGCAGGCGCTGCTGCGGCGTGCGGCCGGGCGCGCGACCTCGCTGATCGAGCACGGGCCGGTGTGTTTCGATCCCGTCGGCCGCCAGGTCTGGCGCGACGGCCGCGAGGTCGAGCTCACGCGGCGCGAGTTCGCGCTGCTGGCCAAGCTGCTGTACGCGCGTCGTGCGATTCTGAGCCTGGAGCAGCTCAAGGACGCGCTCTACGGCCTCGACACGGACGTCGAGAGCAACGCCGTGAACGTGCATATCTACAACCTGCGCCGCAAGCTCGGCGCCGGGCTCATCCGCACCGTGCGCGGGCTGGGTTACCGGCTGGGCGAGCCGGCCGATATCGATCGCGGCGGGCCGGCATGAGCCTGCGCGCGCGCCTGTTGCTCACCCTCGGGCTGTCGTTCGCACTGCTGTGGCTGCTGGCCGCGGCCTGGCTCTACAGCGATCTGCGTCAGCAGATGCGCGATACGCTCGACCAGCGTCTGGCGGCGTCGGCGCGCATGGTGGCGGGGCTGGTCGCGCAACTGCCGGAGAATGCCTGGGACCAGGCGGGTGGCCCGGTGCTGTCGATTCCCGCGAGTACCGGCGTCGCCTGCCAGATCAGCTCGCCGCGCGGCCGGGTGCTGTTGCGGACCCACGGCGAATTCGAGGGCGGTCTCGAAGCCCCGGCGCCCGGCTTTGCCGATCGCGTCATCGAGGGCGAGTCGTGGCGGCTGTTCACCTATGTGCAGAACGGGCTGCACATCACCACCGCCGACCGGCTGTCCGAACGCGTGACCCTGCAGCGCAACGTGATCGTCGTCGCGGTCGTGCCGTTCGTGGTCGCGCTGCTGGGCAGCCTCGTCGTGCTCTGGTTCGGTATCCGGCGCGGACTCGCGCCGTTGGACCGACTGCGCAGCGAACTCTCTCAGCGCGCGCCCGACACGCTCACCCCGATCGAGATCGCGCGGGCGCCCAGCGAGCTGCGCCCGGCCATCGATACGCTCAACCGGCTGCTCGTGCGTACCGGCGAAGCGCTCGCACGCGAACAGCGCTTCACCAGCGACGCCGCCCACGAGCTGCGCACGCCCCTGACCGCGATCAAGACGCATGTCCAGCTCGCGTCCCGGCTGGGCCCGGCCCGCGGCGCGGCCGCGATCGCCGACGCCGAGGCCGGTATCGCCCGGCTGCAGCGCACGCTCGAGCAACTGTTGCTGCTGGCCCGGGTTGAATCCGGCGATGCCGTGTTCGCCGATGCCGAACCCGCATCGGGCCAGGGGATCGCGGCGGCTGCGCTGGCCGATCTGTCCGCGGCCGACCGCGTGCAGGTCGACGACCGCGCGCCCGGAGCCGTGGTCGCCGCGCCGCCGGCGCTGGCGAGTGCGGCGTTGCGCAACCTGTTGGAGAACGCCCTGCGGCATGCGCCGGCCGGCGAGCCGGTGACCCTCGATATCGACGCGGCCGGCGCGCAGGTCGTGTTCACCGTGCGCGATCGCGGCGACTGGCCGGCGGATCGCAGCACCGACGCCCTCACCCGGCGTTTCTGGCGCGGCGCGGTCGGGCGCGGCCAGGGCGTGGCCAGCGGCCCGGGCAGCGGCCTGGGCCTGACGATCGTCGCCGCCATCGCCGCGCGTTTCGACGGCGAGCTGGCCTTCGAGCCGCGCGCCGCGGGCGGACTCGTCGCGATGCTCTCTTTCCCGGGCGTCGGCGTGACGCAAAGCTGAGCGCTCAGCGTCTCGCGCCTGCCGGCCGTACGCCGGGCGGCGTTTCAGTCGGGCGTCATCACCATGGTCGCGTGCGCCACGTATCGCCCGATTCAGCCGAGCTTGGCGCGGGTGGCCTCCAGCAGCGGCGATTTCGGATTCAGGCCGGCGGCGCGGCCGATCTCCATGGCTTCGTCGGCGCTGCGGCCCTGGATATGGCGGGCGCGATAGGCCAGCAGCGCGCCGACGCGGTTGCTGCTCGCGCAGTGCACGAGCGCGGGCACGCCGCCCTCGGCCCCCAGCGCTTCGTCGAGCCGGCGTGCGCTGGCGTCGTTGATGTCGTCGGGCCCGGCCACGGGGATGTGCACGTAGGTCATGCCGGCGTCGCGCACGTGCGCGGCTTCGTCGAATGCGTCGAACTCGCCCGCGGGGCGCAGGTTCACGACCGTGTGCACGCCCTCGCGGCGGGCGGCGTCGAGCTGTGCCGCCGTCGGCTGGCCGGCGGCGACGATGTCGCCGTCGAGTTTGCGGGCGTTGGCGAGATCCGATGTGTAGTCGGCCATGTCGGTTTCCTGTTCGAGGTGATGTCTGTGCTCACGCCTACGGTGAGGGTGACGCGGGCGCGGTTCCAGTTCTGATGGAAGCGATCTCTGAGCCGGGCGGTGCCGCGTGATGGGTATCGTCTTCGGCATCGTGGTGGGG
>NZ_AYKF01000125.1 GCF_003732545.1 Salinisphaera orenii subsp. halophila YIM 95161
ATGAGGGCCAGGTGAGCATGGGGACACGAATCGAGATCCTGATGGAACGGCTGATCTACGCCGCGCGCTGGATTCTGGCGCCGATCTATCTGGGATTGAGTCTGGCGCTGCTGGCGCTGGGCCTGAAGTTCTTTCAGGAAGTGCTGCACGTGATGCCGCAGATATTCTCCATCAAGGAGACCGATCTGGTGCTGCTGGTGCTCACGCTCATCGACCTGGCGCTGGTCGGCGGGCTGATCGTCATGGTGATGCTGTCCAGCTACGAGAGTTTTGTCTCGCGGCTCAACCTCGCCTCGGAGACGGACAAGCTGGGCTGGCTCGGACGCATGGACTACACCAGCCTCAAGAACAAGGTGGCCTCGTCCATCGTCGCGATATCGTCGATCCATCTGCTCAAGGTGTTCATGAACACCCCGAACGTCGCCGAGTCGCACCTGCTCTGGTACGTGGTCATCCACATGACGTTCGTGATCTCGGCGTTCGCGATGGGCATCCTGGACAAGCTCACGCGTCACGACTGACGGCCGTCGCAATGCCGGTCGGTTACGGCCGGCCGTCGGCTATTTCCGGCGGCCGGCCGCGACGGTCGACGTCAGTCGCGGCCCTGGGTGAGCGCCTGGGCGACGGCGTTGGCATCCTCGAAGTGCCGGCCCTCGAAGCTGCGCAGACGGGTGAGCACGTCTTCCGGCGCGCCGTTGCCGGCGGCCACGCCGGCCAGTTCACCGCCCGTGGCCGGAAATTTCGCGCCGTCGAGATAGCCGGCGATATCGGTGGGGTCGTGTGCCATGGGTCGTGTCCGATGGTTGAATGAAGCCCGATCGCAGCAGCCGCGGTGACACCGGTCAACGCGGATTTGTACGGAGGCCGCGGCCGTGCGCTGCGGGGACGAGGTCGCCGCTGGCGGCGCACGGATTGCCCGGCGCGGCCGGACGCGGCTGCAACGATCCGCGCCGGCAGGCGTATCCTCGATCGGTACGTTCGCCGTCACTGTCGGCGCGATCGTCGCCGTGCCGCCGCTTTCCGATGCCCATGCCGTTGACCGACCGCTCATGAAAATCGGCCGCTATCGTTTCGCGCCGCCCTGGTGGGGCCTGCTGCTGTTCGCGATCGCCGCGACGCTGTTCTCGGCGCTGGGCGCCTGGCAGATCCAGCGTGCGCACTACAAGGAAAGCCTGGTGGCCGCGCAGCAGGCTGCGCGCGAGGCCGGGCTGACGCGCATGCGGCCCGAGCGTGCCGCCGCCGAGGGCGATGCCCGGGTGGCCGATCTCCAATACGGTCGGCGCTACCTCGCCGAGGGCCGCTACGACGGCGCTCACCAGATTCTGCTGCGCGATCAGATGCACGGGCAGACGGTCGGCTATCGCGTGTGGACGCCGATGATACTCGACGGCGGCATCCGCGTGATGGTCGATCGTGGCTGGGTGCCCGATCGGGAGCGGGACACGCGTCCGGACCCGCCCGCGCCCGGGGGCCGTGTCCGGATCCAGGGGTTCTGGCGCAGCTTTCCGCAGCCGCCGCTGCAGTGGGGCGTGCAGCAGGCCTGCGAGGCCCGTGGCTGGCCGCGCGATCTGAGCTATCCGGGCGCGGCCACGGTGCGCTGTCAGTACGAGGCGCCGGTCGTCGACGGGCTGCTGCTGCTGGACCCGGCCGATCCGCACGGCTTCGTTCGCGACTGGGACGAGGATCTGGTGGGGCTGTCGCCGTTCGGCCACTACGCCTATGCGTCGCAGTGGTTTCTGGCCGCCGTGGGCGCCGGCGTGATTCTCGTCGTGGTCAACCTGCGGCGCGACGGCGACGCGTGATAACACGTGCCGCCCGGCCGCGGATGGCTCCGGGCCGGACGCAGCCGCTAGCCGGCCCGCGCGAGACGTCCGCGCATGGCCGCCGCAGCCGCGGAACGCGCCGGCAGCCGCACCGGCGCGGCGGACGGGGGCGTTGCGCCGACGCGCCGCGGTTCGGAACCGCGCGCCTAAACCGGTAGACTCCTGTCGTTTGCGCGAGCCGCGCCGGTCGGTGCGCTCGCGGGCCATTTGAACGCAGAGGGCAGATGACTACCAACACCACCACCGCCACGCGTATCGACGGCAAGGCGATCGCGGCCGACATCCGCGCCCGCGTCGGCCGTCAGGTGCACACACTCGTGTCCGAACACGGCGTGACCCCGGGGCTCGCCGTGGTGCTCGTCGGCGAGGATTCGGCCAGCCAGGTCTATGTGCGCAACAAGCGCAAGCAGACCCTGGAAGCCGGCATGCAGTCGTTTGAGCACAATCTGGATATCGACACGTCCCAGGCCGAACTGCTCGAGCTCATCGACAGGCTCAACCGCGATCCGGCGGTCAACGGCATCCTCGTGCAGCTGCCGCTGCCCGAGCAGATCTCGGACGCCGCGGTGATCGCCGCGATCGATCCGGACAAGGATGTCGACGGCTTCCACGAAGTCAACACCGGACGACTGTGGAGCGGCGGCAACCCGCCGGTGCCCTGCACGCCGCTGGGCTGCAGCCTGCTGCTCAAGCACACGCTGGACGGTGACCTGGCCGGGCGGCACGCGGTGATCGTCGGGCGCTCGAACATCGTCGGCAAGCCGCTGGCCAACCTGCTGCTGCGGGAGAACTGCACGGTGACCATCGCGCATTCGAAGACCCGTGACCTGCCCGCGGTCTGCCGCCAGGCCGATATTCTCGTGGCTGCGGTCGGCCGGCCGAAGTTCGTGCGCGGCGACTGGATCAAGCCGGGCGCGGCGGTCATCGACGTGGGCATCAACCGGGTCGACGACGGCAGTGAGGGCAAGCGCAAGCTCGTCGGCGATGTGGCCTTCGACGAGGCTGCGGCGGTCGCCGGTGCGATCACCCCGGTGCCGGGCGGGGTCGGCCCGATGACCATCGCCTGCCTGCTGCACAACACCGTGCACGCCACCTGTGCCCAGAAGGGGCTGACCGTGCCCGCGGGCGAGGGCTAGCCCGACAGCGCGCACCCAAGTACACAACACCCGCGCGCGTTGAACGCGATTGAGGATGTACGCCCGCCGGTACCGCCGGCGGGCCAGACAAGGAGACTCGGAGGATGAACGCGACGACCAACACCGCCACCGCCCCACGGCCCGAACCGGCCAGCGACATCGAGATCGCGCGGGCCGCCGCGATCAAGCCGATCGCCGACATCGGCGAGACGCTGGGCGTGCCGTGGAAGGCCATGGTGCCCTATGGCCACACCAAGGCGAAGATCGATCTCGACTACATCCGCTCGCTGGCGGACCGCCCGGACGGCAAGCTCATTCTCGTCACCGGTCTCACCCCGACGCCGCCCGGCGAGGGCAAGACGACGACCTCGGTGGGTCTGTCGGACGCGCTCTCGGCGGCCGGCCGGAACGTCGCGGCCTGCCTGCGCGAGCCGAGCCTCGGCCCCTGCTTCGGCATGAAGGGCGGTGCGGCCGGCGGCGGGCACGCGCAGGTCATCCCCATGGAGGACATCAACCTCCACTTCACCGGCGACATTCACGCCATCGGCATGGCCCACAACCTGCTGGCGGCGATGATCGACAACCACATGAACTGGGGCAACAAGCTCGGCATCGATCCGCGCCGCGTGAGCTGGCGCCGCGTGATCGACATGAACGAGCGCGCCCTGCGCGAGATCGTGGCCGGCCTGGGCGCCGGCAACGGCATGCCGCGCGAGGACGGCTTCGACATCACCGTGGCCTCGGAGATCATGGCGATCCTGTGTCTGGCCACCGACCTCGAGGACCTGCAGGCGCGCCTGGCGCGGATCGTGGTCGCCGAGACCATGGACCGCCAGCCGGTCACCGCTGCCGATCTGGAGGCCGACGGCGCCATGGCCGTCCTGCTCAAGGACGCGCTCATGCCCAACCTCGTACAGACGCTGGAGAACACGCCGGCGTTCGTGCACGGCGGGCCGTTCGCCAACATCGCCCACGGCTGCAACTCGGTGATGGCGACCCGGACCGCGCTCAAGCTCGCCGACTATGTCGTCACCGAGGCCGGTTTCGGCGCCGACCTCGGCGCTGAGAAGTTCTTCGACATCAAGTGCCGCAAGGCCGGTTTGAAGCCGGCCGCGGCCGTCATCGTGGCCACCGCGCGGGCGCTCAAGATGCACGGCGGCGTGGGCCTGGACGACCTCAAGAGCGAGAACGTGACCGCCGTGCGCGACGGCTGCGAGAACCTGCTGCGGCACGTGCGCAACATCAAGGCCTTCGGGGTGCCGCCGGTGGTCGCGGTCAACCGCTTCGACACCGACACCGACGCCGAGCTGGCCGCCATCCGCGAGGTGGTCGCCGAAGAGGGCGTGGAGACGGTGATCTGCACCCATTTCGCCGACGGCGGGGCCGGCGCCGCCGAACTCGCGGACACGGTCACCGCGCTGGCCGATGGCGGCGAGAGCGACTTCAAGCCGCTGTACCCGGACGAGATGCCGCTGTGGGACAAGATCCGCACCGTGGCCCAGCGCATCTATGCCGCCGAGGACATCACGGCCGACAAGCAGATCCGCAATCGGATCAAGGCCCTGGAGAAGGCCGGCTATGCCGACGTGCCGGTGTGCATCGCCAAGACCCAGTACAGCTTCTCCACCGACGCCAGCCGCCGCGGCGCGCCGACCGGCCACACGATTCCGATCCGCGAGGTGCGGCTGTCGGCGGGCGCGGGCTTCATCGTCGTCGTCTGCGGCGAGATCATGACCATGCCCGGCCTGCCGCGCCGGCCCGCCGCGGCCGACATGGGCGTGCACGCCAACGGCGACATCCACGGCCTGTTCTAGCCGATCCGGGCGAAACCAGGGCCGCGGTGCTTGTATCGCGGCCCGGGCCTCGTTAGTCTTGATTCATCAATCGATCGCATGAACGACATGGCGATGACCGCACGACATTCCGCACCGCATCCGCCGCGCGCAAGCCGCACGGCCGACGGCGTGCGTGCGGGCTATTTTTACGGGTATTGGTTTAGCCGCTAGGCGTCTGACCGACCCGGACAGGCGCCCCGACGAGGACGCCTGCCGCGACATCGAAACCCTCGGTTGGCGTCCCCGACCGGGGGTTTTTTCGGTTCCGGCCACGGCCGGACCCGACCGAAGGAGCAATGACATGAACTACGGCGACTACCGCAACTGGCGATTTAGCGCGGGGCCGGCCCCCCGTTACCGCTCGCATCCGATCGTATCCGGCGCGCATCGCGCCGCCCCGTCTGCAAGGAGTCGTCATGACCGCCCATCTCGCCGCTGTCCGTAGCCACACCGCCGCCGAACTCGCCCCCGCCACGGCTCGCCGCCACGTCCACGCCCTGCCGTCGCCGGCCGAGCTGCGGACGGCGATGCCGCTGGATCCCGCCCGTGCCGAACGCATTCGGGCCCAGCGCGGCGCCATCCGCGCGGTGCTTGCCGGTACCGACCCGCGCCCGCTGGCCATCGTCGGCCCCTGTTCCCTGCACGACCCCAAGGCCGCCCTCGACTACGGCCGACGGCTGGCCGCAGTCGCCGATCGCCTGGCCGACGATGTGCTGATCGTCATGCGGGCCTATGTCGAGAAGCCGCGCACCACCGTTGGCTGGAAGGGGCTGCTCCACGACCCGTCGCTGGACGGCGGCAACGATCTCGCACGCGGGCTGCGCGTCTCGCGCGACCTGCTGATGGAGCTCGCCGGGCTCGGCCTGCCTTTGGCCACCGAACTGCTGAGCCCGGTGGCCGCCGACTATCTCGAGGATTGTCTGGCATGGGCGGCGATCGGCGCGCGCACCACCGAGTCCCAGACCCACCGTGAGCTGGTCAGCGGACTAGATCTGCCGGTCGGCTTCAAGAACGGCACCGACGGCGACCTCGGCGCGGCGCGCGACGCCATGCAGGCCGCGGCCTGCCCGCACGCCCGCTTCGGCAGCGACGCGGACGGGCGGCCGGCCTGGATCGAGACGGCGGGCAATCCCGACACGCATCTCATCCTGCGGGGCGGCCGCAGCGGGGCCAACTGCGATGCGGCGGGCGTGGCCGCGGCCCGGTCGATGCTCGCCGCCGCCGGGCTCGTGCCCGGGGTGGTCGTGGATTGCAGTCACGCCAACAGCGGCAAGGACCCGGCGCGCCAGCCGGCGGTGCTGGACGAGGTCATCGCCCAGCGTCGCGCCGATCCGGCGGCGATCGCCGGGGTCATGCTGGAAAGCCACCTCCGGCCCGGCCGGCAGGGGCTGGACGCGCCGCTGGCCTACGGCGTGTCGGTCACTGACGGCTGTCTCGGCTGGGCCGAGACCGAAGCCGCGCTGGAGCGCCTGGCCGCCGGCTGACACGCCTGATTCGGGCGCCGAACCGGCGTGGGGCGGCGCCCGCAGCCGGGTCGGGCATCAGTCGTCGTAACGATAGCCATAGCCGCGATGGCCGCCGTAGCCGCGACGATCGCGGTCGTGGTCCCGGCCGCGCCAGCCACGGTCGCCGTAAACGTCGTCGCCGTCGTGGGTGATCATCGTGCCGCCCGCGGCGCCGGCGGCACCGCCGATCAGGGCGCCGGTGCGCCCGCCGAGCTCGTTTCCGATGGCACTGCCCAGGGCGCCGCCGATGCCGCCGCCGAGCGCGGCATCCAGGGTGTCGTCGTCGAAGGCCATCGCCGGGGCGCTGCCCATACCGGCGAACAGCGTGGCCGCGGCGAGCGTGTTGCGGATCGTGTGCGTCATGTCAGCCTCCAGTGCGCGTGGTGAGCGCTTCGTATTGTGTGTTCAATACGAATTTAACGATGGAGGCTGAACGGCGTGTGAATCCCCCGAAAGACCCGAAAGAAATGGGCGACCGGCACCGGCGCGCGGCATCCCGCGATGGCGCCCGGCCAAGTCAGGCCGGGTAGAGCCAGGTCAGGCGTCGCGGTCGCCGTCGCTGGTCTCGCGGGTCAGCAGGCCGCGGGCCTCGTCGTAGGACAGCCCGCTGATCCCGGACTGCGTCATCGATCGGCCCAGGGAGTGCGCCACCGCGAACGCCGAGGCGCGGCGATAGAAAGCGAACCGGCGTTCGTAGACCGGCAGCACGTCGTCGACGGTCTCGGCCTCGCCCAGGCGGTCCTCGAAATCACGACGCTTGGTTGCCAGCCAGTCCATGAAGGCCGCGTCGGCGGCCACGTCCTCGGCCAGCTCCAGCGTCCAGGTCATGTCGGTCTGCAGCGTGCAGACGCCGATGAAGCGTCCGCCGACGGCTTCGCGCATCATGCGCGGCGGTGTGATCCCGAGCCAGAAGCCTTCCGGTTTGCGATAGAGATAATAGGGCTTGTCGGGCACCGGCTGGAAACGGAAATCGCTCTCCAGCACGAACATCGAAGTGAACAGCTCGGTGGTGACCTGTTCGATGTGCTTGGGCGGCACCTTGGCGAGCGCGCCGCGCTGGTCGTCCAGCGTGGCGAGCACCGTGGAGCCGCCCTTGCCCTGGGGGTTGGGATTTCGGGCCATGGCGTCTCGGGGGTCCGGGTTCTGCAAGCGGTGACCGACACTGTAGGGCAGGGCGGCGTCCGCGTCAGGTGCTGCGGTCGATGCGTCGCGCCCGCCGCCGTCTCGAGCGCGTGCCGCAGATGCCCCGCCGCCGTCATCGAGGCCGAGCGATGTCGATCGGCCAATCGCGGCGCCCCCGCTCGGGCGGCGTGCCCGGCGGCACCGCCGGTGGCCATCGATCCGCTACGCGATGCCCGTTGCGCCGGCCCCCGGCATCGGCGACGTTCGGCTGTACGAGGCCGCCGATGTGGCGGCCCCGGCGCTCTGCCGACGGGTCGTGACGAGCGCCGGTGGCCTGCGGAGTCGGGCGCCGCCGCAACATCGGGCTGGTTTTAGCCTCGGTGCAACACGCCCGCCGCGGTCTGTGGGCCGTCGTCTACCCCACGTCCAGCGACGCGGGCGCCAATGATCAGCCGCGGGTGCTCAGTGATTCCGCCTCTTATCGATAATCCCGGTGGCGCAGTTCGAGCGTTTGATCGCGGCGCTTGCCGCTGCCGACCGGTTTCACGTGTCGTTCTGAAGCGCCGGGGGAATATCGTCAGGCGATTGGGACCGCGTTTCGCGATCGCCCGACGATTGCAGGATCCGGGCGGTCGATACGGCACGTCGGCGCGCGAACCGACAGAGCCCGCCGGCGCGTCCGCCACGCACGCGCATGACGACACGGTGCGCCGATCCGGCGGCCGCGCCGCGTCATTCCGGCCCGGTGGCCACCGGGCGCGACGGATCGCTGCTCCAGGCGCTCCAGGAACCGGGGTACAGCCGTGGCAGCGGGCGGCCGAGCACGGCGTGGGCGAGGATCAGCTGACAGGCGCTGATGCCGGAGCCGCAGTAGGCGATGACGTCGTCGCCTCGTGGCAGGGCGCGTTCGAGATCGGCGCTCGGCAGAAAGGCGCCCCGCGCATCCAGCATCGATGCGCCCGGTACGCTGCGCGCGCCCGGAATGTGGCCGGCGGCGGCATCCAGCGGTTCGACCTCGCCGCGGAAGCGTTCGCCGGCGCGGGCGTCCAGAAGCACGGCCTCGCCCCGGGCGACGTCGTCGGCGCTCGCGATCAGGCGGTTGTCGAACTCCGGCTGCCAGTCGCTGGTATCGGTCAGCGGGGCGCCGATCTCGACCGGGTAGCCGCCGGCCTGCCAGGCCGACCAGCCGCCGTCCAGCACGTGCGCGGCCGGGTGACCGGCCCATTTCAGCATCCACCAGGCTCGGGCGGCCGCGATCTGGCCGCCCGTGTCGTCGTAGACCACGACCGTTCGGTCGGGCGTGATGCCCCAGTCCCGCAGGCGTGCGGCGAAGTCGGCCTCGGCGGGTAGCGGATGACGGCCGCCGGCGGACGAGGGCGGTGCGGACAGGTCCCGGTCCATGTCGGCATGCCGGGCCCCGGGTATGTGACCCTCGGCCCATAGGGCGTGGCCGGCTTCCGCATCGGCGAGCCGGGCACGGGCATCGAGCACCACGAGCGGTCGCTGTTCGGCCATCCAGTCGGCGAGCCGGGCGGCGCTGACGAGTGCAGACGACATGATCGACCTCCGGAGCGGTTTCTGAAATCGGCAGGGGATCGGCAGGCCACCCGTCCGCGGCGGTGATTGACCCGGGCGGGCGCCTCTGGAACCATCCGCGATCATCCATCCAGAACGCGGTCATGCGCAATACCTCTTCCGAATCCGCCGACGCCGTGGCCGACGGCCCGCTCGCAGCCCAGCTGCTCTCGCCGGAGACCTTCCCCGGCTTCGTGGACGACTGCACCGCGCTCATCGGCGACGAGATCCGCAAGAAGGGCATGACCCTGCGCACCGCCTTCAAGGTGACGCAGAAGCTCAAGCCGGACATCACCGAGCGCACGGTGCGCGAACTCTCGCCCGACTTCGTGCATGCACTCGAGCCCTGCTACGCCAAATATCGCGCCGAAGGCGGCGACGATCTGCGTGCGCATCTGATCGCGCACGAGGATGAGGTCGCCGATGCCATGCTGATCGCGGCCGATCGCCGCGCTGAGCGCATCCACAACCGCACCATCCACTCGGCCTACGGCCGCGTACGCGGACGCGCCCGGCGTGAGATCTCCGAGGCGATGCCGCAGATCGCGAGCGTGATCGCCCGCCACGCCGAATAGGCTGTTTTAGAAGGGCGCGGCCCGGGTCGCGTCTCCGAAAGCGAAGCCGGTCCCTCGGCATCCGTGCCGCGCCGGCCGCGCCGTCGTTCCGTCCCGGCGACGGCTCCGGCGCGTACCGCGCGGATTCCGTGCCGCCGTGCGGCGTCTGCGCTGACGGCAGCGCGGTATTCTCTACGCGTCCGACGGCGGCGCTCGTCGTTGGCCGACGGGCGTGCGTCCGCGCCGGGCGGTGGTCGATTGGAGGCCGTGCCCGCTCCTGCGGCAACGATTCGTTCGGCGGGACGCCGACGCGACGGGCATCGGTTCGCGCGCAGTCGATCGGCCGCGCCGGACCGCACCGACTGCTCGGGCCGGTCGAGGCGAGCGCCGTGTTCGATCTGGCTTGGACGAGCGGCGGGACACCGTGGGCGGCGCCGACACGCAACCTGTGACGGCAAGGTCGCCGTCATCGCGAGCATCGACAGCGCCGCCGTGGCCGGCCTGTCGCGACGATCCACCGCGGCCTCGCACGGTGCCGATGACCCGGTAGCGAGCACGCCCCCATCGCTCCGGCCGTGCGGTGTCGCGCCGGCATGCCGGTCTCGGGTTTCGTCGCGTATGGACAGGCGCGCCCGGAGGGCGACGGTGCCCGCCGCGTCTCGATGGAAAGGCTGCGGGCCCGACGGAGATGCAGCCGCCGGTCGGCCGCCGTATGGTGCGCGGCTGGACGGACGACGGCCCGTGCGGCCACAAGAACGAGCGGGAGGCGCATGGCGGACAATCAAGGCTCATCCCTCGGTCGGGATTTCGCCGCCGGCGCGCAGGCGGTCCTCCCGCTGCTGCTGAGCGTACTGCCGTTCGCGCTGATCACGGGCGTCGTGGCGGTCCAGCTGGGCTTCTCGGCGGTCGTGGCGAGCGCGTTCTCGCTGGTGGTGTTCGCCGGAGCGTCGCAGATCGTGGCCATGCAGCTCATCCACGACGGGGCGCCGCTGGCGATCATTCTGCTGACCGTGGCCTTCATCAATCTGCGTTTCACCATGTACAGCGCCTCGATCGCGCCGTATTTTCGCGGCGCTTCGGCCGGCTGGAAGGCGCTGGCGGGCTATCTGCTCACCGATCAGGCCTATGTGCTCGGGCTCTACGGCTTTGCCGAACGCGACGGCATCGGTCGACGGCTGGCGTTCTATCTCGGCGTGGCGCTGCCGCTGTGGTTCGGCTGGCAGGTGGCGACCGTGCTCGGGGCCACGCTCGGCGCGCGGCTGCCGGCGGCCTGGGGGCTGGATTTCGCCATCCCGCTGACGTTCATGGCGCTGGTGATGCCGGCCCTGCGCGACGCGCCGAGCTGGGCGGCGGCCGCGACCGGCGGGGCCGTGGCGGTGGCGGCGCACGACCTGCCGTGGAATCTGGGCCTAATCGCCGGCGCGCTGGCCGGCATCGCCGCGGGCATGGCCGGCGCTCGGATTCGCGGCGAGGAGCCGGAAGCGCCATGAGCCCGCTGATGACCGGCATCACGATCGCCGCGGCGGGCGGGTTGACGTTCCTGCTGCGGTGGTCGTTCATCGGCGCCAGCGACCGTCTCGCGCTGCCGGCGGCGGTGCGCCGGGCCCTGCGCTTCGTGCCGGCGGCGGTGCTGTCGGCGCTGATCTGGCCGGCGGTGCTCGTCAGCGACGGGTCGCTGCACGTGGCCCCGGACAATCTGCGCCTGATCGCGGCGGTCGTGGCCGCCGTCGTGGCCTGGCGCACCCGAAACGTGCTCTACACCATCGTCGCCGGCATGGGCACGCTCTGGGCGCTGACGGCCTGGTTCGGCCTCTGACGCTCGCGCGGGGTTCAGGCGTGAGGGGAGGGCGGCGCCGGGCGTTCGTGATGCGCCGGTGGGCCCGTTTGGCTGTCGGATGGCGGGCCGCGCTCCCGGTGGACGGGATGCCGGGGCGTCGCGACAAGCGCTATCCGACTCGACGGCGCCCGCCGGCCGGCGGGCGCCGTTGGGGGCGGGGCAGCCGC
>NZ_AYKF01000126.1 GCF_003732545.1 Salinisphaera orenii subsp. halophila YIM 95161
TGACGTCACTAGACGACTGGTCTATTATGCCTGGCATGAAACGCAACGAAACCAGAGCGGAGCTGATCCGGGTGGGCGGTGCCCTCATCGCCCGCCAGGGCTACAACAACACCGGCATCAACGCGGTGCTGACCGAAGCCGGTGTGCCCAAGGGCTCGTTCTACTACTACTTCGCCAACAAGGAAGACTTCGGCCTGGCCGTCATCGAGGGTCTGGACGTCGAACATGCGGCGCGCCTGGACAGCGTGCTCGGCGACGACCTGACCCCGCCGCTGCAGCGTATCCGCAACTACTTCGATGCCGGGCTGGCCGACATGGTGGAACACGACTACTGCCGCGGCTGCCCCATCGGCAATCTCGGCCAAGAACTCGCCGGCCAGAACGAGACCTTCCGCAGCCGCCTGGACGCGGTCTTCTCCGGCTGGAAGCAGCGGTTCGTGACCTGCCTGGAGGCGGCCCGCGAGGCCGGCGACATTGCCGCCGACAGCGACGTGGAAGCCCTGGCCGAATTCCTGCTCGCCGGCTGGGAAGGCGCCACCCTGCGCGCCAAGGTCACCCGCTCCACCGAGCCCATGGCCGCGTTCGCGCAGACGTTCCTGGACCGTGTGCTCCGGAGCACTTGAAAATTATTTGACTCGCCCATAGTAGACTGGTCTAGACAACCCAGGAGGACATCATGGCCAATCCCGTCGAAGTAACCGACAGCAGTTTCGAACAGGACGTGCTCCA
This sequence comes from Salinisphaera orenii subsp. halophila YIM 95161, assembly GCF_003732545.1. GTDB lineage: Bacteria > Pseudomonadota > Gammaproteobacteria > Nevskiales > Salinisphaeraceae > Salinisphaera > Salinisphaera orenii_A. Next base: position 730 of record NZ_AYKF01000126.1, read on the forward strand.
GGCCGATACCCCGGTGCTGGTGGACTACTGGGCCGACTGGTGCGGCCCGTGCAAATCGGTGGCACCGGTCGTCGACGCCGTGGCCGACGAGTACGAGGGCCGCCTGAAGGTGGCCAAGCTGGACATCGACGCCAACAGCGAGACGCCGGCGAAGTTCGGCGTGCGCGGCATCCCCACCCTGATGCTGTTCAACCAGGGCGAGGCGGTCGGCACCCAGGTGGGTGCGGTCTCACAGGCGAAGCTGCAGGAGTTCCTGGACGAGCACCTGTAGCCCCGAACACGGCACGGCCAGCGGCCGTGCCATTCTTTTTGCCGCGTCGCTAGTAGACCGGTCCACGACAACCAGGAGCCGACATGACGAATTCCGACAACCAGGACCAACCCGGCCTGTTCTCGCCCCTGAGACTCGGTGCGTTGACCCTGCCCCACCGGGTGGTGATGGCGCCGCTGACCCGCAACCGCGCGGGACCCGGTTTCGTGCCCCGGGCCATGAACGTGGCGTACTACCGCCAGCGCGCCTCGGCGGGCCTGATCATCAGCGAGGCCACCCAGGTCACCCCGGAAGGCCTGGGCTATCCCGACACGCCGGGCATCCACAGCCCCGAGCAGGTCGCGGGCTGGCGCCGCGTCACCGACGCCGTGCACGCCGCCGGCGGGCGCATGTACCTGCAGCTCTGGCATGTGGGCCGGATCTCGCACCCGTCCCTGCAGCCGGAGGGCAAGGCGCCGGTAGCGCCGAGCGCCATCCGCCCCGAGGGCGAGGCCATGACTTACGACGGCCCCCGGCCGTTCGAGACCCCGCGGGCGCTGGATGCCGGCGAGATCCCGGACGTGATCGCGCAATACCGGCGCGGCGCCGAGAACGCTCGCGCCGCCGGATTCGACGGCGTGGAAGTGCACAACGCCAACGGCTATCTGCTGGACCAGTTCCTGCGCGACGGCAGCAATCGGCGCACCGACGCCTATGGCGGGTCCGTGGACAACCGCATGCGCCTGCCCCTGGAGGTGCTGGAAGCCGTGCTCGGCGTCTGGCCGGCCGACCGGGTGGGCATCCGCCTGTCGCCCAGCGGCACCATGAACGACATGCGCGATTCCGACCCGCGCACCACCTTCGGCAGCATGATTCGGGCGCTGGACGAGTACGACCTGGCCTACCTGCATCTGATGGAGCCGATGGAATCGGACCGGCGCCACGGCTCGCCGGCCATCCCCACCCGCGAGTTCCGGCCGCTCTACCACGGCAATCTCTTGGTCAATGCCGAGTACGACGGCCCCGGGGCGCAGGCCGCGATCGCCGACGGGCATGCCGACGCGGTGGCCTTTGGCCGCAGCTTCCTGGCCAACCCGGACCTGCCCGAGCGGCTGCGCCGCGGCGCCGCGCTCAACGAGCCCGACCCCGCCACCTTCTACGGTGGCGACGAGCGGGGCTACATCGACTATCCCGCCCTGGCCGAGGCCGCCGCGGTCTGACCCAGGGGCTCACCCGTACTTGCGGCGGCCCGGGGCCGCCGCCACCCATTCACTTGCATGACATTCAGTAACGGAGGACCAATGTCCGAAATCACAGGCAAAGTCGTAGTCATCACCGGCGCCAGCAGCGGCCTGGGCGAAGCCACGGCCAGACTGCTGTCGAAAAACGGCGCCAAACTGATGCTCGGCGCCCGACGAGAGGAGCGGCTCAAGGAGCTGACCGCCGCGATCGAAGCCGACGGCGGCAGCGCCGCCTACCGCATCACCGACGTCACCGACCGCAGTCAGGTCGAGGCCCTGGCCCAGGCCGCCAGGGAAACCTTCGGGCGCGTCGACGTGCTGCTCAACAACGCCGGCCTGATGCCGCTGGCCCCGCTGGACGCCCTGAAGGTCGACGAGTGGGAGCAGATGGTGGACGTCAACATCAAGGGCGTGCTTTACGGCATGGCCGCGGTGTTGCCCATCATGCGCGAACAGGGCAGCGGCCACGTCATCAACCTGTCGTCGGTGGCCGGGCACAAGATCTTCCCCGGCGCGGCCGTGTACTGCGCCACCAAATTCGCGGTGAAGGCGTTGTCCGAGGGCCTGCGCATGGAGTCGAACGGCGAGATCCGGGCCACCAACATTTCGCCGGGCGCCGTGGCCACCGAACTCACCGACCACATCAGCCATGAGGGAGCATCCCAGTCGGCACAGGAGCTATACACTGTGGCGATCGATTCGGACGCCATCGCCCGGGCCATCGCCTACGCCATCGAGCAGCCGGCCGACGTGGACGTGAATGAGCTGATCATCCGGCCGACCGCGCAGGAGCTGTAACGCCCCGACCGGGACCCGCGACTCGCTTGTTTTGTGGACAACGGGTTGCGGGTCATCGTCCAAGCAACTATCCACCACGAAGGAGAGAGCATGATAGGAGAAGCAATATGATCAGCAAAGCACTCTGGGTCGAGCTGCAAGCCCAACCCGGCAAAGAGGACGACGTCGAGGCTTTTCTCAATAGCGCGAAGGCGCTGGTCGAAAGCGAGCCCGGTACCCGGACCTGGTACGCCGTCAAGCTGGGCCCGGCGTCCTACGCCATCTTCGATACGTTTGACGACGAGTCCGGCCGCGATGCCCACCTGGCCGGCGAGGTCGCCAAGGCGCTGATGAACCAAGCCCCGGACCTGTTTGCCGAGCAGCCGCAAATCAACAAGGTCGACGTGCTGGCGGCGAAATAGCCGGCGCGCCGGTTTTCAGGAGGCCCATGTCATGAGTACGCGTCAGTCAACGCAAACGACGCCGGGCGCCGAGTCGGCGCTGACCCCCGGTAGCCCGGCGCCCGAGTTCACCTTGGCGCGATCGCCCGACGAGTCGCTGTCGCTGGGCGATTTGCGCGGTCAGCCGGTGGTGCTGGCCTTTTACTCGGCCGACTGGAGCCCGGTATGCGGCGGCCAACTGGCACTGTACAACGAGATTCTGGAGGAATTCCAACGCTTCGACGCGCGCTTGCTGGGCATCTCGGTCGATGGTGTCTGGTGCCACAAGGCGTTCGCCGAGGATAAGAATCTGGAATTCGATCTGCTGTCCGATTTCGAGCCCAAGGGCGAGGTCGCCGGGGCCTACGGCGTCTATCGCGACAGCGACGGCGTGACCGAAAGAGCGCTGTTCGTCATCGACGGCGACGGCGTCATCCGCTGGAGCACTGTCTCGCCCATCGATGTCGATCCCGGCGCCGACGGCATCCTGGCCGCGCTCGGAGGCCTGCCCGAACAGGAGGCCACCCGATGAACGCTTCATCCCTTGCCACGATCGACGAAACCGATCATACCCAAGGCCCCGATGACGCCCCGGTCACCCTGATCGAATACGGCGACTTCGAGTGCCCCGTCTGCGGCCAAGCCTATCCGATCGTCGAGCGGCTAAGACGAGACTACGGCGATGACTTGCGCTTCGCCTTTCGCCACCTGCCACTAAACAAGGTGCACCCGCACGCCGCGCAGGCCGCCCAGGCCGCGGAAGCGGCCGGCGCGCAGGATGCGTTCTGGGCGATGCATGCTGCCCTGTTCGAGCACCAGCGCGCCCTCGAATACGAAGACCTGAAAGGCTACGCCGAGGATTTGGCATTGGATACCGAGCGCTTTGCGCGCGAACTTGACGAACGGGTCTATAACAAGCGTGTGCAAGCCGATCTACGGGGCGGCGTGCGCGCCGGCGCCAACGGCACGCCGACGTTTTTCATCAACGGCGTACGCCACGACGGCGACTTCGACTTCGATACGTTGTCGCAGGCCATAACAAAGGCAGGCGCATAAACCCTTGGCGGGGGGGGGAACTTCGATATTCAATCAGGAGCAATACGATGCCCGACGAACTCAACGGCAGAAAAATCGCGATACTGGCCACCGACGGCTTTGAACAGGTCGAGCTGACCGAACCGCGCCAGGCCCTCATCGACGCCGGCGCCGAGACCGTGGTGGTCGCGCCCAAGGATGGGTCCATCAAGGGCTGGAAATTCACGGACTGGGGCGACAGCGTTGACGTCGACGTGACCCTGGACGACGCCGATGCCGGCGACTATGACGGCCTGCTGCTGCCCGGCGGGGTGATGAATCCGGACGACCTGCGCCGCGACGAATCCGCGCTGGCGTTCGTCCGCGCGTTCTTTGAAGCCGGCAAGCCGGTCGCCGCGATCTGCCACGCGCCCTGGACGCTGATCGACGCGCAGCAGGTCGCCGGCAAGCGCATGACCTCATTTCACACGCTGCAGACCGATCTGAAAAACGCCGGCGCGAACTGGGTCAACGAAGAAGTGGTGGTCGACCATGGCCTGGTCACCAGCCGCAGCCCCGATGATATCCCGGCGTTCAACGCCAAGATGGTCGAGGAATTCGCCGAAGGCAAGCATCGCGCGTCGGCCACCGGTTAGCGATCGCCTATCCCGCTTATCCAATCGCAGGAATTGTCATGCACCAAGCCAACAGCGTTTCGCTGGAAGACGCCCAGCGGGTCATCGCCGCCGGCATCGAAAAATCCCGGGAGATCGGCCAGCCGGTAAATATCGCGGTGGTCGACGCCGGCGGCAACCTAGTCGCCCATGCGCGGATGGACGGCGCCTGGATCGGCAGTGTCGATATTGCCATCAACAAGGCGTTTACCAGCCGCGCCTTCGATCTGTCGACCAAGGATCTGGGGGCGAACGCGCAGCCGGGCGAGCAGTTTTTCGGCATCCAGATGTCCAACCACGGGGACCAGGACCAAAGCGTCGCCGAGGTGGCGGCCCAGGCTTTTTAAATACCGAGTTTTGTACCGACATACCCACGAGGCACGCTATGGAGTTTGTATCCAACCCGCCGCCGCGATCCCCCGCACCCCCGAGCCGCGCCCGCCCATCCAAGACGTCTACGGTCAGGATACCGAGGCTGGCGGGGTCAGCGATGGCGTCATGCGCTGGAGCTGGATGATGGCCATGCAGGCATCGCCCAAGGCCACGCTGGATTGCGTGGACGCTTTCGGCCGCACCGATCTCAGGCCCGATATGGATGCCTTCAATGTGCCCACCCTGGTGGTGCACGGCACCGGCGATGCCACCGTGCCCATTGACGCCACCGGCCGCGCCGCCGCCAAGGCGATCGGCAGCAACGCCGAGCTCAAAAGGAGTACGACGGCGCGCCGCACGGGCTGATCGTCACCCACGCCGAGCAACTCAATAAAGACCTATTGGCTTTTCTCAACGGTTGAACACAGCACCGTGCAAAGCACCAAATGCCCCAACAAGGAGTCACGTATGACCCGAGCTATTCGTTTCCACGAGACCGGCGGCCCGGACGTTCTGCAATACGAAGACATCGAAATCGGCGCGCCCGGCCGCGGCGAAGTTTGTATCAACGTCGAGGCCATCGGCTTGAACCGCGCCGAGGCGATGTTTCGCCAAGGCGCCTATCTGGAAGACCCGAAGCTGCCCGCCGGCGTCGGCTACGAAGGCGCCGGCACCGTCGAGGCGGTCGGCGACGGCGTCGAAGGCCTGGCCGAAGGCGACGCGGTGTCGGTGATCCCGGCGTTTTCGATGAACGACTACAGCTTCTACGCCGAACAGGCGATTGTGCCGGCACACGCAGTCACATCACGGCCGAAAGGTCTCGACGCCGTCCAGGCATCGGCTGTGTGGATGCCGTTTTTGACCGCCTACGGCGCACTCATCGAATTGGGCCAGCTCACCAAAGGTGACGCCGTCATCATCCCGGCGGCTTCCAGCAGTGTTGGTTTGGCCGCCATTCAGATCGCCAATAGCGTCGGCGCGGTGTCGATCGCGGCAACCCGCACTTCGGGCAAAGCCGACGACCTGAAAAAAGCCGGCGCCGCCCATGTCGTGGCGACCGAGGAACAGGACATTGTCGCCGAAGTTATGCGTATCACCGGTAACAAAGGCGCGCGCATGGTCTTCGATCCGGTGGCCGGCCCGCAGGTCGAAACGCTGGTCGACGCCATGGGCGCCGGCGGCATCGTGTTCATCTATGGCGCGTTGGCCGGCAAGCCGACGCCGTTTCCGATGATCGCGGGTATGAACAAGGCGCTAACCATGCGCGGCTATACCCTTTTCGAGGTCATCGGCGACGCCGGCCGCTTCGAGCGCGGCAAGAAGTTTGTCACCGACGGCCTGGAAAAAGGCGATTTCAAGGCCACGGTGTCCAAGACTTTCGACTTCGAGGACATGGTCGAAGCCCACAAGTATATGGAATCCAACCAGCAATTCGGCAAGATCGTTGTCACGGTCGGCGGCTAAATTCACCAATCCCCCGCGGCTCGCCGCGGGCACCTCGGCGATGGGGTTTCCAAATCGGCCGGCACGCGTGCCGGTCGCCGGATTGTAAGCCTGGATAATTGGAGAGGATGTTATGAAAATACTCATGGTTTTGACCTCGCACGACCAACTCGGCGATACGGGCAAGCCCACCGGCTTCTGGCTGGAGGAATTCGCTGCGCCCTACTATGTCTTCGTCGACGCCGGGGCCGATGTTGTGTTGGCTTGCCCGGCCGGCGGCCAGCCGCCGGTCGACCCGGCCAGCGACAGCGAAGACGCCCAGACCGAGGCCACCCGGCGCTTCAAGCAAGACGGCGACGCGCAAGCCGCGCTGGCGGACACCGCCAAGCTGGCTGATGTGGCCGAAGACGATTTCGACGGCGTGTTCTATCCCGGCGGCCACGGCCCGCTCTGGGATCTTACCGAGGACAGCGATTCCATAGCCCTGATCGAAACCACCCACGCCGCCGGCCTGCCGCTAGCCCTGGTTTGCCACGCTCCCGGCGTGCTGCGTAAAACCAAAGACGCCGACGGCGCGCCACTGGTCAAAGGCAAATCCGTGACCGGGTTCACCAACAGCGAGGAACAAGGCGCGGGCCTGACCGACGTGGTGCCGTTTTTGGTCGAGGATTCGCTCAAGGACAACGGCGGTCGTTATTCCAAGGGCGAAGACTGGGCGTCGCACGTCGTCACCGAAAACAACCTGATTACCGGCCAGAATCCGGCGTCCTCGGCGGACGCGGCGCAGGCGCTGCTCGAGCAGATCCGTCAGCGCGTCGGTTCTCGCGATACCGCGCCTGCACGATGATCTCCAACGAGCCGCCGCGCCAGTAGGCACGAAAAAGCAGTTCGTCGAGCAATTCCTCAAGAGAAATCAACATGACACAAACCCAGCCCCTACCCGGAAGCGAACACTACCCCACCCTGTTTTCGCCGATTCGTATCGATTCACTGGCACTGGACAATCGCGCCACGGTGGCCCCGATGACCCGCACCAGCGCCAACCTCGACGGGACAGCCACCGCGCAGATGGTCGAGTATTATCGTCGCTATGCTCGCGGCGGTTTTGGCCTGGTGATTACCGAAGGCACGTTCACCGATACTGCCTACAGCCGCGGCTATTATCGCCAGCCGGGGATTGCCACGGAGGCGCACGCGCTGTCCTGGCAGCCGGTGGTCGACGCGGTCCACGACGCCGGCGCACGGTTCGTCATGCAGCTCATGCACGCCGGCGCGCAGTCGCAGTACAACGACTATGCCGACGTGAACGCCGGGCCGTCGGCGGTTGCACCCTATGGCGAAACCAATCCGATCTACCACGGCAACGGCGAGCCGTATCCGGTGCCCGAAGCGCTGACCGAAACCGGCATCATCGAGGTGATCGACGGTTTCGTGGCCGCGGCCCAGCGCGCGATGCAAACCGGCTTCGACGGCGTGGAAATTCACGGCGCCAACGGTTATCTGCTCGATGAGTTCATCACCGCTTATCACAACCAACGCGACGACGAGTACGGCGGCGATATCGGCAACCGCGTGCGCATGGTCCGGCGCGTGGTGCAAAGCGTGCGCGACGCGGTGGGCCGCGACTTCGCAGTCGGCGTGCGTCTATCGCAGACCAAGATCGCCGACATGAATTATCGCTGGGACGGTCCGGACGACGCCGCCGTGATTTTTCGTGCCATGGCCGAGGCCGGCGCGAGTTATATCCACGTCACCGGCGCCGGCGCGGTCGATCCGGCTTTTTCCGACGACGGCCCGAGCTTGGCCGAACTGGCCGCCGAACACGGCGGCGGCATCGCGGTGATCGCCAACGGCAAACTACACGATGCGGATAAAGCCGAAGACCAACTCGTGTCCGGCGGCGCCAGCCTGGTCGCGGTCGGGCGCGGGGCATTGGTCAACGCCGACTGGCCCCGGCGCATGACCGAGGGCCGCAAGCAGAACGATTTCGATCCGGACATGCTGTCGCCGCTGGCCACGCTCGACAATCAGGCTGATTGGGAAGCCAATCAGGCGGATATCTTCGAGCCTTTGCACGAATCAGATTGAGCTCAAGACGGCGGCGCCCGTGGCTAAGCCCAAGCGTTTCGATGTCGTCGTCATCGTTCTATACCGGTGTGGGCTGTGTCAGCGACAAGCTGGCCGAAACCGAGTGTGCTTCGCCCGACGCGGTGACATGGCCAGCAATCGCCGGGAAGATCACAAGATCAGCATGCTTGCGCTCTACCTGAACCAGAACTTCATGGTCTATATCAAAAGGAGTACGTTATGACGACCAAAACAGCGGCATCGACACGCACGGGTGGTGCCACACCCTCCGAGCGCACCCCCGCGAACACCAAGCTCTATCGCACCAAGAATGACCTGCCGCCGGCGACCCGGGCTCAGGTCGCGGACTTGCTCAATCAACGGCTCGCCGACTGTATTGACCTCCAGACCCAATGCAAACAAGCCCACTGGAACCTGAAGGGCGCGAACTTTATCGCGCTCCACAAGCTTTTTGACGAGATCAACGACTCGGTCGAAGACTACGTCGACCTTATTGCCGAGCGCATCGCGCAGTTGGGCGGCATCGCCGAAGGCACGGCCCGCGTCGTGGCCGAGCGCTCCGCTCTGGACGTCTACCCATTGGTCCTGGAAACGAGCGATGAGCATGTCGATGCATTGTCCACGGCGCTTGCCGCATTCGCCCGCACTGCGCGGCTCGGCATCGACGAAATGGACGAGCTCGAGGATGCCGTCAGTTCGGATATTTTGACCGAAATCACACGCGGCGTGGACCAGTGGCTCTGGTTCTTAGAGGCGCACCAGCAGGGCGAGCGAGTCGATATAAGCTGATTCGGCGACCAAGCTAATGATTTCCTGTTGTTGCTGGCGAGTGAGCTCGGGTCGTCGCCCGCCCACGCGGCCGGCGAGTCGAGCGTCCTTCAGGCGTAGCTGCACACGGTGCCGGTGTGTTGCGGTAATCGCCAACGGCGAGCTGGACGATCCCGACAAGGCCGAAGCTCAGCTCGCTCCCGGCGGCGCGAGCCTGGCCGCCGTCGCGCGCGGGGCGCTACCAAATGCCAACTGGCGACAGCGCGTGGCCGAAGACACCGCCCAAAAGGCATTCGATACCGACATGATCCAGCCGCTCGCCACACTCGACAATCAGGCGGATTGGGAAACCAACCAGGCGAATATCTTCGAGCCATTGCACAAATCACTTTAGCTCAGAGCCTGTTCATGATCCGCACGACGCCATCGGCGGCACCTGCGTGAATTTCAGCTGCATCCTCATCAAAACCCTAATCCAGTCGGCACGCGCTGTGGATGCGATCAAAAACACTTCGCAGTTCGGCATCAACCTCGATACGTCCACTATTGACGTGGATTTCGCCCGCATCATGCGCGACATGCGCGCCGCCCGGGGAGCAACGCGCAAGGGACTCGGCAGTGGGTGGAAGACGCGATGACGTCGTTTTATACCCGTGTGCGCTTTGTCGGTAACAAGCTGGCCGAAACGAGTGTTCTTCGCACGTCGCGGCGACATGGCCAGCAATCGCCGCGAAGATCACGAGGTCAGCATGCTTGCGCTCCATCTGATCCAGAACTGCATGGTCTGCGTCAATACCCTGATGATCCAAAAGTGTTGGCTCAACCGCACTGGCAGGGACGATTCACGCCGCGAGACTACGAGGCACTGACGCCGTTGATATGGGAGCACGTTAATTCGTATGGGCGGTTCGAGCTTGATATGAACGTTCGACTGGCTTTGCTTTGACTCAGATGGCGGCCGGTGACACGACTGTTGGGTCTACCCCATCTAGCCGCGCTTTTATTCGCGATATCGGACGGTGGATTTCTTGAGGAGGATATAGCAGAGGCTATAAATCCATGGTGGAGTCGGGCTCACGCCGCTCAAATCGGCAAGTCGCTGGCCGAACTCTTAACCAGCCTTCGTGACCCCAATCGTCACCAAGGGCGAGCGGAAGCGTCGTTGTCGATAGATGAAATGATCGCAAAAGGAGAACCAATACCTTCGTGACTACACGCGAAGGCGCATAAGTATTGTGCGAATTAGGGGCTAATCGTCTCTGAATGCTGCATAGCAAAAGAACTTTCTTGGAGTATTAATTTGATTCGCCAGCAATGTCTGGTTCTGGCCGATACGTGTAGGCGCCGAACGAGTCGCGCAGTTGGCTCGTTCGGCGCCAACGTCATACCTCTGTCTGTTCCGACATCTCGAGCGCATCATCGACCTCGATGCCGAGATAGCGCACCGTGCTTTCCAGCTTCGTATGTCCCAGCAAGAGCTGCACGGCGCGTAAATTGCGTGTTCG
>NZ_AYKF01000127.1 GCF_003732545.1 Salinisphaera orenii subsp. halophila YIM 95161
GCGGCAGATAGTCGTCCACGTTGAGCTCGTCGAGACTCAGATCGAAGCCGATCGCCGGCTGCGCGAAGTCCTCGACCCGGGCCGAACCCTTCACCGAGCTGTCGTCCAGCGTGGCGAGAATCTGCTTGAACTGCACGTGCTCGTTGCCGGCTTCGAACTGCGCGTCGAAACCGGCCGTCGACAGCGCTGCGTCGCGCTGCGTCGCCGGCGGCTCGATCTCGAGCTCACGCATGACCGTGCTCGGGTTGAACTCCTTGACCGTGACCCGACCCGAGTAGGCGGCCGCATCGCTGCCCAGATCGCTGCCGTCGACGTTCGCGTTGACGTTCAATCCCGCGGCCTGCAGGGCCATGTTCGACAGCTTGAAGCGTCCGGCGTCCACGTCGAACTCGCCGGCGCCGGTGAGGCTGGCCTGCTGGCGGCCGGCCGGCACCGCCTCGCCGGAGGCGATCACGTTCAGACTCAGATCGGAGAACCGGTAGAACTGATCCGCGATGCTGGGCTCGACCTGGGCGACCAGACTGACTTCGCCGCCGAGAGCGGCCTCCGGTGCCTCGAAATCGCCGCCGAATTCCAGCCGAACCGGCTCGCCGTCGGTCAGGCGGCCGGTCACGAGCTTGACGCCCGAGGCGCGGTAGTCGGCCCCGGTCGTGGCGTCGCGCCAGGAGACCGCGGCATCGCGGATGTCGATGGCGCCGATCTGCAGCGACGACAGCGAGAAACCGCCGTCGTCCGGCGCGGGATCGTTCTTCGGCTCGCTTTCGGCCGGTGATTCGCCGTTGCCCGATTCGGCCTGATTCCGCGTCAGATGCTCGCTGATGCTGGCCCAGTTGGTGCGGCCGTCGGCGTTGCGCGCCAGCCGCAGATTCAGCCCCTGCAGGCCGACCGTGCCCACCTCGATCTCGCGCGACAGCAGGGGCAGCAGCTTGATGCTGATCTCGGCGGCTTGCGCCGTCGCCATCGGCTCGTCGCCGAACCCGTCGGCGTTGGCCACGGAAACGCGCCCGAGCTCGACCCCCAGCCACGGGAACACCGACAGGCCGATGTCGCCGCTGATGTCGACCTCGCGGCCGATCTGATCCTCGATCGCGGCATTGATCTGCGGTTTGTAGTCGTTCGGGTCGACGAGCAGGGGCAACGCGATGGCCGCGGCCACGATCAGCAGGATCAGTACGCCGAGGACACCGAGCAGGATTTTGGCGACACGTTTCATGTGCGGGGCATCGTGGACGATGTGGAGGCGGGCCGCGACCATGCCGCACCCGGACGAAAAGACAACCGCGGCCGCTGCGGGTTCCATCGCGCGACCGGCCGGCGCGGGCGTTCTTGTACGCGCCTGGCCGACGCGCGTTATTCTAGCCCGCTTATCCCTACAGCCAAGTCGGTCCGCACTCGGCCCGACCCAACGCCATGCAGATCGAAGTCAACGGCGAACCGCAAGCGTGCGACAAGGGCACGACGATCGAACAGCTGCTCGATACGCTGGGCTACGGCACGCGCCGCGTCGCGGTCGAGCGCAACGGCGACATCGTCCCGCGCCAGGAATATCCGCAGACCGTGATCGACCCGGGCGACCGCCTCGAGGTCGTGCACGCGATCGGCGGCGGCCAGGCGATGTCGGAGGCCGACAGCCTGACGATCGCCGGGCGCCGGTTCGAATCGCGGCTGCTGGTCGGCACCGGCAAGTACGCCGATCTCGATCAGGCCGAAGCCGCGATCACCGCCTCCGGCGCGGAGATCGTCACGCTGGCGATCCGGCGCACGCCGGCCCTGTCCGATCCGGAGGCCGCGGCCAAGCGCAATCTGCTGGACGTGATCCCGCCGGAGAAGTACACGCTGCTGCCCAACACGGCCGGCTGCTACAGCGCCGACGAGGCGGTGCGCACTTGCCGCATGGCGCGCGAGCTGCTCGACGGCCACAACCTGGTCAAGCTCGAAGTGCTGGGCGACGAGAAGACGCTCTATCCGGACATGCCGGAGACACTGACCGCCGCGCGGCAGCTGGTCGACGACGGCTTCGAGGTCATGGTCTATACCAGCGACGACCCGATCGCGGCCCGCCGGCTGGAGGATATCGGCTGTGTGGCGATCATGCCGCTGGCCGGGCCGATCGGCTCGGGGCTGGGCATCCAGAACCGCTACAACGTCATCGAGATCGTGGAGAACGCCAACGTGCCGGTGCTCGTCGATGCCGGCGTGGGCACGGCCTCGGACGCGTCCATCGCCATGGAGATGGGCTGCGACGGCGTGCTCATGAATTCGGCCATCGCGCATGCGAACAAGCCGATCCTGATGGCCCAGGCCATGCGCCACGCCGTGATCGCCGGCCGTCAGGCCTTCCTGGCCGGGCGCATGCCGCGGCGCCGCTACGCCTCGGCCTCCTCGCCGATGTCCGACCTGCCCTTCTGAGCGCCTCGCGGCGCACGCGCCGCCACCGCGTCACGGGAACCTGCACGTGAACACGACGCCGCATCGCCGTATCCGCAGCTTCGTCCGCCGTGAGGGGCGCCTGACCCCCGGACAGCAGCGCAACCTCGACGCCCTGTGGCCGCACTACGGGCTCACGCTTCCGGCCGCGCCGCTCGACTGGGACGCGGTGTTCGGCCGGTCGGCGACGCGCACACTGGAGATCGGCTTCGGTGCCGGCGAGGTGCTCGCCGATCTGGCGATCGCGCACCCCGACGAGGACTTCATCGGTGTCGAGGTCTATCTCACCGGCGTCGGCCGGCTGCTCGGCGCGCTCGATGCCGCGGACGCGACCAACGCCCGCGTGTTCGCCGCCGATGCCGTCGATGTCCTGGCCGCCGCCTTCGGTCCGGCCAGCCTGGACAACGTGTTGCTCTATTTCCCCGACCCGTGGCCCAAGAAGCGCCACCACAAGCGCCGTATCGTGCAGCCGGCGTTCGCCGACGAGATCGCACGAGTCCTGCGCCCGGGCGGGCTCTGGCGCCTGGCCACGGACTGGGTCCACTACGCCGAGCACATGCGCGACGTTCTCGATGCGCACCCGTCGTTCTCGAACGCGGGCGACGCCGACGGCTACGTCAGCGCGCCACCGCGTGCCGGCACGCGGTTCGAATCCCGCGGCCGCCGCAAGGGCCACGCCGTCTTCGACATGGCCTATCGTCGCCGGGAATAGGGCCGACGGCGAGCGATCGCGGTGCAGGCCCAGGACGCGCGCCGTCATCGCCGATAACCGGGCGCCCACGTTGTGCCGGAGGATTCCGCCGTGGCGACGTACGCCATCCCCGCCGCGCCCAACGCCATGCCGGGCCGCGTCTTCGACTCACGCGCCGAGCAGATGGCACCGCTCTTGCAACACACGCGTCGGCTTCGGATTCGACGACTTCGGGCACCACGGCATGCGGCACGCGCACCCGCCTAAAGGCGAGTGGCAAGGCCGATGCAATGGATGTACCGTCGAAAAGAGTCGGCCGAGGGACACTGGGTCCGGAATGACGCGCGACCGGCGAACATGATCGGCGATCGCCGCCATCGCACGAGGCGAACGACACATGACAGAAACGGATAATGCGGCTTCGGCGGCCTCGGGCGAGACCGCGCACGGGCACGGCCCCCTCCTGTCGGCGCTCAACGTCGTCGACCGGGCGCTCGACTGGCTCGAACGCATCGTGGTCGCCGGCAGCGTGCTGGCGATGGCGCTGCTGATGAGCCTGCATGTGGTGAGCAACCTGCTGTCCGCCGGCCTGAACGAAATCGAGGCTTATCCAGGCCTGGGCTGGCTGACGCACGTCAATGCGGTGATTCCGAGCGGCATTCCCGGCACCTACGAGGTGACGGAAATGCTGATCGTGGTGATGACCTTCGTCGGCGTGGGCTATGCCGCCCGCTGCGCCCGCCATATCAGCATGTCGGCCATCTACGATCAGCTCAGCGGCGGACTCCGCAAGACGCTGCTGATCGTCATCAGCCTCGGCACGGCCGCGTTGATGTTCTATTTCGCGTTCAAGTCCAGCGAATACGTCATGACGCTGTACGACCGCGGTCGCACCAGTGCCGCGTTGGGCATACCGTACTGGACCGTCAATCTGGCCCTGCCGATCGGCTTCAGCCTTGCCGGCATCCAATACGTACTGACGACGATACGCAATCTGGTCAGCAACGATATCTATCGTTCGTTCACCGAGAAAGAAACGTACTCGGACGTGCCGCTCGACGATAGCGGCCGCCCGGCCGCGGGCGACCAGTCGAACGGATGAAGCCACTCACGCCCGAAAACGAGACCATGACGCGCAACGGGAGACGGGGATGCTGATCGGATTGGGGCTGGTCATGCTCGTGCTGCTGCTGCTCGGGTTCCCGATGATGGTGCCGCTGGCCGTCGGCGCGCTCTACATGATGTTCACAGGCATGACCTTCTTCGGCCCCGACCAGGCGGTGAGCTGGATGATCAGCGGCGTCGGCAGCTGGGTGCTGGCCGCAGTGCCGATGTTCATCTTCGCCGCTGACATTCTCACCAAGGGCCACACCGCCAACCGGCTGCTGGACCTGGTCGACGCCTTCACGCGCCACATGCGCGGCGGCCTGCCGATCACCACCGCGGCCTCCTGCGCGCTGTTCGGCGCGGTCTCGGGCTCGACCCAGGCCACGGTGGTCGCCATGGGCGGGCCGATGCGCCCGCGCCTGCTCGCCAAGGGCTATCCCGACAGCTTCGCGCTGGCGTTGATCATCAACGCCTCCGACATCGCCCTGCTGATTCCGCCCAGCATCGGCTTCATCGTCTACGGCGTGGTCATGAAGACCTCGATCGGCGACCTGTTTCTCGCCGGCATCCTGCCGGGCCTGCTGATCCTGCTGATGTTCGCGCTCTACTGCTATATCGGCGCGCGCATCAAGGGCATCGAACCGGAACAGCCCGCGAGCTGGAGCGAGCGGCTAACCGCCTTTCGCAAGACGATTCTGCCGCTGGGCTTTCCGGTCCTGGTGGTCGGCGGCATCTACGGCGGCTACTTCAGCGCGGTCGAGGCCTCCGCGGTGGCCGTCGCCTATGCGCTGCTCCTCGAGGTCGTGATCTACCGACAGGTCCGAATCCGCGATCTCGGTCCGCTTGCGCTGTCGACGGGCATGATCACCGCGGTCGTGTTCATTCTCGTCGCCGTGGGCGCGGCCTTTTCACAGGCGCTGGGCACCGCCGGCGTGCCCGATCAGATCCTCGGCCCGGCGATCGAGCACATTGGCGACAACCAGATCCTCGCCCTGCTTCTGATCGCCGCGGCGTTCTTCGTCGGCTGCATGTTCGTCGACCCGATCGTGGTCATCCTCATCCTCGTGCCAATCTTCAAGCCGCTGGTCCAGTCCGCCGGACTGGACCCGGTCCATGTCGGCGTGATCGTGACGCTGCAGGCGGCGATCGGCTCCGCGACACCGCCGTTCGGCTGTGACATCTTCACCGCGATCGCAGTGTTCCGGCGCCCATACATGGAAGTCATTCGCGGCACCCCGCCGTTCATCGCCATCCTGCTGCTGGCGACCTTCATCCTGATCCTGTTCCCGCAGATCTCGCTGTTCCTGCCGTCCCTCGGCGGGCAATAGCAGCGAGGGAAATCGCGGGCCAAGCGCGGCGGCTGCACCGGACGATATGCCATGGGTTCATCGCGATGCACCGGCCGGCTCGCTGCGGCGGCCGGCGGGCGGCCCTATGCATGGCGGGCGCGACGGCCGCTCGAAGACAGCCGCTCCCGGCGGCTTTGTGGCCTATCGGGCTGGCCGCCCGGAGCGGTCCTGGCGGGCAAGGCACGAGGGGCCCGTACGCCGGCCCGGGGGCCGCACGGCCGACCAAGACGAAGACCGAGCCGCATCGCGACCCGTGACGCCCGCGCAAGCACACCGGCTCCGAACACAAAAAAGCCCGGGGCGCGACGGAACCTTCCGCAGCGCCCCGGGCCTGCGACCAGGCGGATGGATCCCATCCGCCCGGCCGGTCGTCACCGCTTGAGTCGGAACGGCTCCTAGTCGGCGTTGCCCGACTTGTCGGTCTGCTCAAGCACGATATCGAGCGCCTTCTTGCCGCGTTCGCCGACATCGTCGATGAACGTCTGGCGGACCGGCTTGGCCAGCTCACGGAACTTGGCGCGCTCATCCTCGCTGAGTTCGATGATCTGGATGTCGCCCTTCTCCTTGATCGTGTCCAGGCGCTCTTCGTTGAACTTGCTCTGGATGTCGTGACCGACCTGCACCAGCTCGTCGGTCGTCTCCTTGACCATCTGCTTCTGCTCGTCGGACAGACCCTCATACCAGTCGAGGTTGCCCATGAAGTTCGCCACGAACTGCGATTGCTTGGCGAAGATCATGTAGTCCTGGACCTCGTAGAAGCCCATTTCCTCGTGCGCGAACACCGGCTGGATGTTGCCTTCGGCCTGACCCTGCTGCAGGGCGCTGTAGAGCTCGCCGTAGGCAATGGTGATCGGCGACGCGCCGTAGGCCTGATAGGTCGAACGCAGGAGACTGTTGTCCATGACCCGGATCTTGAGCCCTTTCATGTCCTCGGGGGTGCGGATCTCGCGGTTGGCGGTCCACACCTGATATCCCTCGGGCAGCGCCGACAGCGGCACCAGATTGCGCTCGCGGAAGGACTGCTGCCAGGCATCGCTCTGCATGAAGGCATCGGAGTTCAGCAGTTTGGCAGTCTCGAGCTGATCCGCCGGCATGACGAAGTTCAGGCTCATCAGCTGGCTTTCGGGCACGGTGCCCCCGAGAAAGCCGGAGCCGAAGCCGAGCTGCAGCGCGCCACCCTGGATCGCGTCGTAGAGCGAGGAATAGCTCGAACCCCATTCGCCGTAGGGCAGCAGCTGCACGGTGATGTCGCCGTCGCTCTGCTCCTCGATACGCTCCTTGAAGGCTTTGGCGTATTCATACTGGACGCTGCCCTCGATCTCCTCGAGGCCGACGCGCCAGGTCTCGGCGCTGGCGACGGTGGTCGCCGCGGCCAGCCCGAGCGCGAGGCCTGCGCCTAAAAAGGTACGGAAGTTCATATGGTCCCCCTGATGTGGAAGCCGATAAATGTGCCTTGTCACTACATGGCATCGGACAGACCCTGTCAAGCTGGCCGCACACGCCCGCCGCTCGCGCGTCCACCGCCCCGGGGTGGCCCCGTACGTCGGCTTCGGCCGGACACTGCTCATCGACTCGCCCTGTCACGACCGGATGCGCC
The DNA here is from genome assembly GCF_003732545.1 of Salinisphaera orenii subsp. halophila YIM 95161. GTDB lineage: Bacteria > Pseudomonadota > Gammaproteobacteria > Nevskiales > Salinisphaeraceae > Salinisphaera > Salinisphaera orenii_A. The sequence continues at coordinate 7,172 of NZ_AYKF01000127.1, forward strand.
GGCCTTGCAAAGCGGGCTCGGGGCCCGAGCGCGCGGCCGATCCGGGCGTCTTGCGCTGCGTGCACGATGCAGTCACAGTTGGCGGCCATGTCCATTCGACATCCCATCATCGCGGTCACCGGCTCCTCCGGGGCCGGTACGTCGACCGCGCGTGTCGCCTTCGAGCACATCTTTCATCGGCTCCGGATGAAGGCCGCCTTCGTGGACGGCGATGCCTTCCACGCCTACGAACGCGGCGAGATGGCCCGGGCCGTCGAGCGGGCGACGATCCGCGGCGAGAACTTCAGCCATTTCGGCCCCGGCGCGAACCGTTTCGACCGGCTCGAGACGCTGTTCGCCGAGTATGCCGCCAGCGGCGGCGGCCAGAGCCGACGCTATCTGCACGACGAGATCGAGGCGGCCGAATTCGACCGGGAACCCGGCACCTTCACCGACTGGGCGCCCGTGCCCGAGGACAGCGACGTGCTGTTCTACGAGGGCCTGCATGGCGGCGTGGTCACCGACCAGCACGACGTGGCACGGCACGTGGATTTCATGGTGGGCATGGTCCCGACCATCAATCTGGAATGGATCCAGAAGATCCGGCGCGACACCGACCAGCGCGGCTACGCGCCCGAGGACGTGGCCAAGGTCATCCTGCGTCGGATGCCGGACTATGTCCGCTACATCACGCCTCAGTTCTCGCGCACCGACATCAATTTCCAGCGGGTGCCGCTGGTCGACACCTCCAACCCCTTCATCGCGCGCGACATCCCGAACGACGACGAATCGATGGTGGTGATCCGCTTTCGCGATCCGAAGCGCTGGGCGGTTGATTTTCCGTATCTGCTGACCATGATCCAGGATTCGTTCATGTCCCGGCCGAACACGCTGGTGGTGCCGGGCACGAAGATGCGCATGGCCGCCGAGATCATCATCGGCCCCATAGTGGAACACCTGCTCGAACGGCGGCGCGCCGCCACCGCCGATCATCTCGGGCAACGCGGAGACCCCTGAACTCAATGCAGTATCGCAAACTCGGACGCAGCGACATCGACGTCAGCCGCATCGCGCTCGGCACCATGACCTTCGGCGAACAGAACACCGAGGACGAGGCCCACGCGCAGATCGACTATGCGCTGGATCACGGCGTGAACTTCATCGACGCCGCCGAGATGTATCCGGTGCCGCCGAAGGCGGACACCCAGGGCCGGACCGAGGAGTACATCGGTTCGTGGCTGGCCGCGACCGGCAAGCGCGACAGCGTGGTGCTGGCCAGCAAGGTCACCGGGCGCTCGCAGATGGACTGGATCCGCGACGGCTTCGAGACCCGGCTGACCCCGAGCCAGATCCGATCGGCGCTGGAAGCCAGCCTCGAGCGCCTGCACACCGACTATATCGATCTCTATCAGGTGCACTGGCCGGACCGCGCCACCAACACCTTCGGCCGGCTCGGCTACAGCCACCGGCCCGACGACGACGCGGTGCCGATTGAGGACACCCTCGGCGAGCTGGGCCGCCTGGTCGACGAGGGCAAGATCCGCTGCGTGGGCCTGTCGAACGAGACGCCCTGGGGCCTGATGCGCTATCTGCGCGCCGCCGAGAGCGAGAACCTGCCGCGGGTGGTTTCGATCCAGAACCCCTACTCCCTGCTCAACCGCAGCTTCGAGATCGGACTGGCCGAATGCGCCGAACGCGAGGACGTCGGCCTGCTGGCCTATTCGCCGCTGGCCTTCGGCATGCTCACCGGCAAGTATCTGGACGGCGCCGCCCCGGAGGGCGCCCGGCTGACGCGCTGGGAGCGCTTCTCGCGCTACACCAACGCCCGCGGCAAGCAGGCGACCGCCGACTATGTCGCCCTCGCACGGCGGCACGGCATCGATCCCGCGCAGATGGCGCTGGCCTACGTGAACAGCCGCAGTTTCCTGACCTCGAACATCATCGGGGCCACCACCATGGACCAGCTCGCGACCAACATCGCCAGTGCCGACATCGAGCTTTCGGACGAGCTGGTCGAGGCCATCGAGGCGATCCACGCCGCCAATCCCAACCCCTGCCCCTGAGAGCCTGCTCCGAGCGCGTGCTCACGGGATCGAGCGCCACCCGGCGCAATACGCATCGCACGCGTTGATGGGCGAGGTGCATGCACCGTGTCCGACGACAGCGGGCGATCGCACCGATGGGCCGCGTATCGGATGACGCGCATCGCGCTGATCCGACCTGCGCTCGACAGTGTGTGGTTACGTCGAAAACGGATAGTACTTGTTTCGCAGATACCCTCTGGGGGCCTGCTGCGGTTTCACCTCGGCCCCTGACCCGTGGCCATTCCGGCGCAAGACGAGGCGAGGCGAACGCCGGGGCGTCATCCCGCCTGACCGCACCGCAACGCCGGATCATGATGGAGCCGCACCGGGCCACGGGCTGAGCCGCGATTCACGCCCCGCCGCGTGGCACATCCCGGTCGGGGCCTGTCACGAGCGGCGACTCGCATCCGGTCTGGCGCGATTGCGTCCGGACACCGACACTGCCCTCGGTCCAGACGTCAACGGGCCCGCCGGGCCTCAGCCGCCGGCGACGTAGCGGTAATACTCAATGCCGGTATCACGAAAGCCCGGCTCGTCGGTCGTGCCGATATGGTCGACCACGAACTCGTCTCGGGCGGGCACCGGCTCGAAATCCACCGGCGCGCCGTCGTGGAGGACTACATACTGATCGGCGTCCAGATCCATCGGCGCGCCCAGCGCCGCGACGAAATTGATCCGGTCGGCGGCCTCGACCCAGCCCTCGACCACATGCATCGGCAGCGCCTCGGCGGCGTCACCGCTGCCGTAGCCGAGCGCCAGCCAGTGCTGGCCGGCCAGATCGAGGTCGTCGGCGCGCGCCTGCACTAACCCGGCCGCCAGCCAGGCCGGCAGCGCGGCGGTATAGAGATTGCCCAGGTCGCGCATCATCTCGCTGCCGAGAGAGAGCTTGTCCTCGACCAGCCGCTGCCAGAGCGGCGTGCCCCGCAGATGCCGCAGCAGCGTGGTGGACAGCGGAAAGGCGTCCTCGCCGCTCTGGCCAGACGCCACACGATCACGCATGTCCGGCGCCGCGCCGGCGGTCTCGGCGAACAGCGCATCGGCGTCCACGCCGGCGTCCGCGCAGTAGCCGGCGAGTTCGGCGCGGGCGCGGGCGTCGCCGTCGGCGAGCGCGAACAGATAGGCCATCGCCCAGCCCGAGGCCGGCATCTTGTGATACGGACGGTGCATGAACACGGCGTCGACCGAATGGAAATAGTCCGGGTGGCGCGTCGACTGACGCGCCAGCAGCGCGTTCATCGCATGGCGCGTGGCGTCGATGTAGCAGCTGGTGGAGTAGCGGCCGTTGAACACCGGCAGATCCTGCATCTGGCCGTCGGCGCGGCTCGGCTGATCGCGAAACCGGGCGAAGGGCTTGCGGAAATCGACCATGCGATAGTCCGAGGCGCTGCCGCTGCCGGCCAGATCGATCGCCAGCAGCCGCGGCTCGGACTCCAGCAGCATCGCCACCGCCCCCGCGCCCTGGGTGGGCTCGCCGGAGGAGCCGCGCTCGTATTCGGCGATGTCCGAGCACACCACGATCGCCTTGCGGCCGGCCCCGTCGGTGGCCAGATAGCGCAGCGCCCCCTTGATGCCGTAGACGCCGCCCAGACAGGCGTGCTTGTACTCCGGCACCTCACATTCGCGCGAGACCGCGGGCCGGCCGTGCGCGGCCAGCGCGTCCTCGAGCATGCCCTTGACGATCACCGCACCCGCGGAATTGTCGCTGCTGGATTCGGTGCCCAGGGCCAGATAGCCGATCTCCCGCGGGTCGATGTCGTAGGCCTGGATCAGCCGCCAGACGGCGTTCGCCGCCAGCGTGTAGACGCTCTGTTCCGGGCCGCGCATGCGAAAGCTGCGGCCGACGACGTTGCGCACCTTGTCCCAGGGCTGGCCGTTCCAGTCACACCAATCGGCGAGCTGCACGCGATACGGCGGCAGATAGAGTGCCAGTCCACTGATTCCAGGCATCGACATACTCACGGTTTCGGCCGGCACACAGCGGACACCGGCAGCGCAGTTCAGGCGGGCATGCTAGCAAATGCTGCACCCTGTAACGCGATCCGCCCCTGCCGTCATGGCGGGG
>NZ_AYKF01000128.1 GCF_003732545.1 Salinisphaera orenii subsp. halophila YIM 95161
AGACGATGTCGAAGGGGCCGGCGGCTGCCGCCTGCGCGCCGGCGTCGGCGGTGACCGCGTGCCCGCGTGCGCCCGCGCCGAGCGTGACCAGGGCGGCTTCGATGGCCGCGGTGGCCGCGCGATCGGTATCGACGAAGGTGACATGGCCCGCCCCGCGCGAGAGGGCCTCCAGACCGAGCGCGCCGGTACCGGCGAACAGGTCCAGGCAGCGGCTGCCGGCGATGCGCGGGGCCAGCCAGTTGAACAGCGTCTCGCGCACGCGATCGGGCGTGGGACGCAGTCCCGGCCGCTCGGCCACCGGCAGCCGGCGACCGCGCCATTCGCCGCCGATCAGCCGCAGGCCGGCGGCCGGACGCGAGGACGAGCGTCGTGTGCGCGGACGGCGGGGCATGCGGGTCGCGACGTCTGTGCCGGTCTCAGCCCTGCTCGGTGCCGCCGACGGTGATCGCGTCGACCCGGAGCGTGGGCTGGCCGACGCCCACGGGCACGCTCTGGCCGTGCTTGCCGCAGATGCCGATGCCGGTGTCCAGCGCCCAGTCGCGCCCGACCATGGAGATGCGCTCGAGCACGTCCGGGCCGTTGCCGATGAGCGTGGCGCCCTTGACCGGCGCGCCGATGCGGCCGTTCTCGATGCGATAGGCCTCGTCGGCCGAGAACACGAAGTTGCCGGAGGTGATGTCCACCGAGCCGCCGGAGAAGTTCACCGCGTAGATGCCGTGGTCGACCGAGGCGATGATGTCGTCCGGATCCGACGTGCCCGGCTGCATGTAGGTGTTGGTCATGCGCGGCATGACGGTGTGCGCATAGGACTCGCGGCGGGCGTTGCCGGTCGGGCGCGCGCCCATCAGCCGGGCGTTGTGCTTGTCCTGCATGTAGCCGGTGAGGATGCCGTTTTCGATCAGCGTGTTGGCGGCCGCCGGCGTGCCCTCGTCGTCGACCGCGAGCGAACCGCGGCGGCCGGTCAGCGTGCCGTCGTCGACCACCGTGCACAGATCGGAGGCCACGCGTTGGCCCATGCGCCCGGCGTAGTTGGAGGAGCCGCGGCGGTTGAAGTCCCCCTCCAGTCCGTGGCCGACCGCCTCGTGCAGGAGCACGCCGGGCCAGCCGGCGCCGAGCACCACCGGCAGGCTGCCGGCGGGCGCGGGCTCGGCGCGCAGGCGCACCAGCGCCCGGCGCACGGCCTCGCGGGCGTATTCGGCCACGCGGTCGGTGTCCTGGGTGAAATAGTCGTAGCCCATGCGCGCGCCGCCGCCGGCCGAGGCCGATTCGCGTACGCCGTTGTCCTCGACCTGGACGGAGACGTTCACGCGCACGAGCGGACGCACGTCGCCGGCGAGCGTGCCGTCCGAGGCGGCGACGAGCATGGTGTCGGAGGACCCGGCCAGCGACACCGTCACGCGGACCACACGATCGTCGCTGTCGCGGGCGACGCGGTCGGCGTGATGGAGCAGGGCGACCTTGGCATCGGCGTCCAATGTGGCCGCCGGATCGATCGGCGCGTAGCGCGCCACGCCGCCGGTCTCGCGCCGCGCGAGCGCGTTGACCGTGGCGCTGCGGCCGCTGCGGGCGATCGCGGCGGCGGCCTTGGAGGCCTGCGTCAGGGCCGGGAAGGCGAGCTCGTCGGCGTAGGCGAAGCCGGTCTGCTCGCCGGCCAGCGCACGCACGCCCACGCCCTGGGCGGTGGAGGCGCCGGCGCTTCGGACCACGCCGTCCTCGAGCACCCAGTTCTCGTTGCGCAGGATCTGGAAATACAGGTCGGCGTAGTCCACCCCGGGCACCATCAGGGCGCCCAGCGTGGCCTCGAGCTGACCGGCCTCGATGCCGGCGCGGCCGAGCAGGGTGTCGGAGGCGATGTCGATTGCGCTGTTCATTTCGTCAGGCTAACACCACAGCGGCTCGGATAGCGCCTGCACGCTACGGCCGATGCGTCCGGATTTCGCGGTGTTCGGGCGGCCGGCGGCCCGCCCGAGCGATTGGCCATGACAGCCGGAGTACGGCCCACGCGACCGACTCTGCAGCGTTGGCGACGACAGGCACGTAGCCCGCGGCGATCCGGCTTTCGAAATCGCCCAGAATCGGCTCCTGCGCTCGGCCCGGACGCGCGCGCTGCGGCAACGACCGGCGAGGCGCACGTTGGCCGTGATGTCGGCGGCATGCGCCCGCGTCGCGGCTCGCGATCGTGCCCAACCCTTCAGGGCAGCAGAATGGTCGATCCGGTGGTCTGCCGGTCGGCCAGGGCCCGCTGGGCGGCGCCAGCCTCCTCGAGCGCGAAGCGCTGGCCGATGTGGATCTTGACCGCGCCGGATTCCAGCACCGAGAACAGATCGGCGCACATCATCTCGAAGCGTTCGCGGGTGTCGGCGTAGCCGCCCAGACTCGGCCGGGTGACGAACAGCGAGCCCCCCTTGTTGAGCTCGGCGAGGTTCACGCCTTCCACCGGGCCCGAGGCGTTGCCGAAGCTCACCATCAGCCCGCGCGGCGCGAGACAGGCCAGCGAGTCCTTCCAGGTGTCGCGGCCGACCGAATCGTAGACCACCGGCACCATGGCGCCGTCGGTGAGTTCGCGGACGCGTTCCGGCACCGATTCGCGGGTGTAGTCGATGGTCATCCAGGCGCCGTTGCGGTGGGCGAAATCAGCCTTGTCCTCGTTGGAGACGGTGCCGATGACGTGCGCGCCCAGCGCATGCGCCCACTGGCAGGCGATCGAGCCGACGCCGCCGGCCGCGGCGTGGAAGAGGATGTTCTCGTCCTCGTCGATGGCATAGGTCTGGCGGATCAGGTACTGAACGGTCAGGCCCTTGAGCATGCCGCCGGCGGCGGTCTCGAAGTCGATCGCCTCCGGCAGGGCGATGACGTTGGCCGCCGGCATGATCGCGAACTCGCCGTAGGCGCCCCTGGGGCCTTGGGCGTAGGCCACGCGATCGCCCTCCTCGAAATCGTCGACGCCTTCGCCGACCGCATCGACCACGCCGGCGCCCTCGGTGCCCAGCCCGCTGGGCAGCTCGGTCGGATACAGGCCGGTGCGGAAATAGATATCGATGAAGTTCAGGCCGATCGCCCGGTTGCAGATACGCACCTCGCCGGGACCGGGATCGCGGGGTTTGACGTCCACGAGTTCGAGCACTTCCGGGCCGCCGGTCTCACGAAACTGGATCTGTCGCGCCATGAATCGTCCTTGTCGTTGCTGGTTGGAAACGGATGCGGCCGGCTAGCCGAGCCGCCGATGGGCCAGACAGGGAAAGCCGCTGCGCAGTTCGGCCGCGCGCCGGCGGTCGATGCGCGCGAGTATGACCTCGTTGGCCTCGGTCTGCGCCTCTGCCTTGATCTGGCCCCAGGGGTCGACGATCAGGCTGTGGCCGTAGGTCCGGCGCCCGCTGGCGTGATGGCCGGCCTGGTTCGGGGCGATGAGCGTGACCAGATTCTCGATCGCCCGCGCGCGCGTCAGCACGTGCCAGTGGGCGCTGCCGGTGGTGTGGGTGAACGCCGATGGCGCGACGATGACTTCCGCGCCGGCCGCGGTCAGGGCGCGGTAGAGCTCCGGAAAGCGCAGGTCGTAGCAGATCGACAGCCCCAGTTTGCCGATCGGCGTGTCGAGGACCTGCGGCGGTTCGGGCGTGCCGGCGATGAAGGTCGCGGACTCGCGGTAGGCCTCGGCCGAATCCGGCATGCCGACGTCGAACAGATGGATCTTGTCGTAGCGCGCCACGCGGTTGCCGCTGTTGTCGTAGACCGGGCAGGCGGGATAGACCCGGTCCGGTTCGCCGCCGGCGATCGGGATGGTGCCGCCGACGATCCACAGCCCGTGTTCGCGCGCGGTCGCGGCGAGAAAATCCTGGATCGGGCCCTCGCCGTCGCGCTCGGCCACGCCCAGCTTGTCGGTCTCTCGCGCGCCCATCAGCGCGAAGTTCTCGGGCAGCACCGCCAACTGCGCCCCCTGGCGGGCGGCCTCGGCGAGCAGATCGCCGGCCAGGGCGAGATTGGGGGCGACCTCGCCGAGCGAGGACATCTGGATGGCGGCGACGGTGGGGGAATCGAGCGCGGACATGCGGCCTCGTGCGGGTTGGTTCGACAGTGTCTGTAACGACTGAATCTATTGTTCGGCGCTGGGTTCCGCAATCTGCGGGTCGTCCCAGCTGCCCTTCAATGTATACCCGATGCTGGAGAATTTCTGGATCGGCTGCTTGAGAAGCTCCTGGACCGCCAGCACCGCCGCGCCCACGATCGGCCCGCCGAACACGGTGCTGGCGATCGCCACGCCGCTGCCGACCTTGGGCACGATGGTCACGCGTTCGTCGTAGTCGCGCGCGGCCAGCCCGATGCGGCCCTCGATGTCGATGCGCGACGAGGGCGTCTCGATGCGCACGCCGTCGCCGTAGGCGTTGCCGTCGTCGATATCGAAATGGGCGCGGATGCTGTCGAAGGCCAGACCCTGGTCGACCACGTCGCGGAAGTCCAGCTGCAGGCGGCGGGGCAGCACGTAGAGGTTGACCAGCCCGAGCACCCGGGCGGCCCCCGGGTCGACCGACAGCAGCGTGCCGTTGTCGAGCGCGAGATTCACGCCGCCGTCCAGCGCGCGCAGATCCAGGCCGTTCGGATTCGGCGCGATCTCGAGCTGGGCATGCACGCGGGCGCGTTCGGCGCGTACCGTCGGCGGGTAGCCGAGCGTGCCGAACAGTCCGGGCAGGCCGTGCCCTTCGAAGCGCGTCTCCGCGCTGGCGCGCGTGCGGCCGTCGGCCCGCGTCCAGCGGCCCGTGGCCCAGCCGGTCAGCGCGCCGTCGTCGAGCGCCAGCCGCTCCAGCTGCCAGCCGTCGGCCCGCGTGGCCGCGCTCAGGCTCGCACGGCCGAAGTCGGTGTCGTCGACCCACAGCGAGGCCACGTCGACCGTCAGGCCGGGCAGTTCCCGCGGGTCCACCTCCGGCCAGATCACCGGTGAGGGCGTCTGTCCGTCGCCGTGGTCGTCGTCCGGCTCGGGCGGCCGGGTATGGATCGCCAGCCGGGCCAGATCGCCGTCGATGGCCACCCGGCCGCCCGCGGGCTGGGTCCAAGTGAACTGGCCGCGGGTGTCGGGGCCGTCGAGGTCCACGCGCCAGCCGGGCGCGTCGCTCATGGGCCGGGTCCGGACGTGGACGTTCTCGTAATAGCGGTTGTCCACGCGCAGCTCGCCGGCGCGCAGGTCGCCGCCGATGAAGGCCAGTTCGGTGGCCTCGTCGCCCGTGTTCGCCGTCTCGTCCTCGGCGGCGGTGAGCAGGTTGCGCACGAGATAGAACCAGCCCAGCCCGTCGACCGTGTCGGCCCGGCCGCCGATCCACACGCCGTCGGTATCGGGCGGCGTCAGCCCGGGGTCGTTGAGCCGGGACTGCACGCGGGTCGGGCGGCCGCCGGCCAGGCGCACGCCGATGTCCAGGCGCTCGTCGTAGGCGACATCGACGCGGCTGCCGTCGCCGGCGATCGTGATGTCCAGCGGGGCCGGGGTTTTGGCGGCCTTGGCCATCGGTGTCGGCAGGTTCAGGGCCATGCCGGCGAGATCGCCCGTGGCGTGGATATCCGACGGCCCGCCGTCGCGGCCGACGTCGAAGGCCACGCGCAGGGCCGTGGCGCCCTCGGCGTAGTCCAGCCAGGGCCGCGGCAGATAATGGGCCAGAGCGTCGGCGTCGGCGGGCAGCGCGATGCGGGCGCGGCTGTCGATGTGCTGGCGGGCGCCCGGGCGGGGTTCGAGGTCGGTGCGCACGGCCACGCCGAGCAGATCGCCCGTCAGGCCCTCGGCGGTCAGGCCCTGCGCGTCGAAGTCGATGCGGCCGCGGATATCGGTGACCGGGCCGGGCAGGGCGGCGTGCTGCAGCTCGGCGCCGTGCGCGTCGACGTGGCCGGCGACCTCGGGTTCGCCGAGGCCGGGCTTGAGCGGAATCGTGAGATCCAGCCCGAGGTCGGCCGGGCCGCTGACCTGCAGCGCCTCGACCAGCTTGCCGAAACGCTCGCGCAGCGGCGAGCGGGCGAGAAAGGCGAGCATGCGTTCGGCGCGGGCGTCGCTCACGCTGCCGTCGACCTGCAGTATCGGCTCGCGCACGTCGGCCACCCGGCCGACGCTCGGTCCGAGCGCCACGCCGAGCATGGTCGCCTCGGCCACGTTCACGCGCAGGTCGTCGCCGTCCAGGGTGAGGGTGCCGCGGGCGTCTTCGAGCGGGGGCCATTCGGGCTTGTAGGTCACATCGACGCCGTGGCCCTCGAGCTCGAGATGGAAGCGCTCATCCGCGCGCGGATCGGCGAAGGGAAAGCGATCCAGCGGCCCGGCGAGTTCCAGGCGTGCGGCATCGAGATGCCCGGCGGTGATCGCTCGGGGCAGCCAGTCGCGCAGTCGCTGGTTGGGTAGATCCTCGGCCTGCGGGATGCGCGCGAGCAGCCGGGTGGCGTCCGGCGCGCTCGCGGTGGCGATCAGATCGATGCGCGGCGCGGCCTCGTCGGGCAGCCGCAGGCGGCCGTCGATGCCCACGTCGGCTTCGCCGCTGGTCAATTCAAGCTTTTCGGCCTCGATCGTCCAGCCGTCGTCCGCGCGCTGCCAGGCGAGCGCGCCGCCGAGGCCGTCGATGGCGAGCTCGCCGCGCATGAAACGCGGTACGGCGAGGCGGCCGCCAGCCTGGTCGAAGCGCAGCCGGTGGACGTCGCCCGACTGGCGGTAGTGGCCGCTGATCGGGCCGGCGTGGCCGGCCGGGTCGTCGACGGTCAAGCCGCTGAAGGCGGCTTCGAGCGACGGCGGCGTATCCGGGGCCAGGCTCAGCGTGAACGCATCGAGCCGGCCGTCGATGCGCGTGTCGGCCAGCCGGTCGAAACGCAGCCGGGCCGGCCGCAGCGCGAGTGCCAGCGGCAGGCCGCGGGCGGTCAGTTCCAGCCGCCGGCTCTCGCGCGCGAAGGTGCCGGTCAGACGGGCGTCGGTCAGCGCGCCGTCGTCGGCCGTCAGCTTGGTGGTGGTCATGCGGACGCGGCCCGGCGTCGGGCCGGTTTCGGCCTCCAGACGCGCCGCGATTCCCGGCAGAACGGGCCGCTCGCGATCATCGGCCTCGATGGCCGACAGGGCGATGTCGGCGCTGGAGTCGGCCAGGGCGCGGTCGCGCCAGCGGCCGCGCAGCGACAGGGATAGCGCGCCGCCCGAAACGCGGTCGGCCTCGAGCGCCGCCGACCCGCTGCGGGCGCGCGCGAAGGCGAGCGTGTCGATGCCGTCGGCGTCGACGTGGATATCGGCGTCGACCGGATCCGTCAGTGCGCCCTCGAGACGGCCCCGTGCCGCGACCTGGCCCAGCCAGTTCGGTCCGCTGGCCTCGAGGTTCCAGCGCAGACCGTCCGCGGCGCGCCGCAGCCGGGCGTCGAACGGGTCGATGGTCGCGCGGCCGCCCGGGATCGCCGCGCCGATCAGGTGGATGCGCGCGCCATCGACGCGCACGAAGCGCAGCATCTCCCGCGCGGCCTCGATCCGGCGCCAGTCGGTGGGCGTCTCGCCCGCCGCGCCCCAGTGCCGCAGTCGGAGGCGGCCGTCATCGGTCTGCTGCAGCGCGAGCTCGGCGCCGGCGATGACGAGGCCGTCCGGCAGGCGGCCGCCCTCGAGCAGATCCGAGAACGAGAAATGCAGGTCGAGGCGATCGAGCGTGACCGCGGGATCGGCCTGGCCGTGCCGGCGGATCGCGACGTCGTCGAGCGCCAGCAGGGGCCCGCGCCACTGCCAGCGCAGCTCGATGGCGGCGATGTCGATGTCGGCGTCGATGCGGCTGCCGATGCGCTCGGCCAGGGCGTCGCGATAACGCGGCATGAGATGGTCGACCAGGCGCACGCCGCCCACCAACAGGCCCGCCAGGATCACGACCCCGGCGAGGGTGGTCACCAGTATCCGTTTCAGTAGCGGGCGCGTGGCGGGCATGTGCAGCGGTCGCAACAGGTACAGCGTGTGGACCGCGGCCGGCGGGCGCGGTTCGCCGGCCGCTTGCGCGGGCGCGCCACAGCTTACATCACCACCAGATCGAACTGCTCGGGCGTATAGAGCGATTCGGCCTGGAGACGCACGCTCAGCCCGGTGTCCTCGCAGACGTCGTTGAAGGTGGCGGCCAGTTCGTCCAGCAGCAGGCCGATGATGTCGGGGGCGGCCAGGATCAGCAGTTCGTTCGGCCGCTGGGTGTGGGCGACCCGCGCCATCTCGCGGAACAGCGAGAAGCAGACCGTCTCGCCGGTCTTGACGAAGCCGCGGCCGTCACAGGCCTCGCAGTCGGTGCACATCAGGTGCTGCAGCGATTCGCGGGTGCGCTTGCGGGTGATCTCGACCAGACCCAGCGGCGAGATCTCGCCCACGGTGGTCTTGGCCGGATCCGCCTCGAGTGCGCTGCACAGCGCGGCGAGGACCTGGCGCTTGTGGCTCTCGTCGACCATGTCGATGAAGTCGATCACGATGATGCCGCCCAGATTGCGCAGGCGCAGCTGGCGGGCGATCGTGCTCGCGGCTTCGACGTTCGTGCGCAGCACGGTCTGCTCCAGGCTGCGGGTGCCGACATAGCCGCCGGTGTTGACGTCGACAGTGACCATCGCCTCGGTCTGTTCGATGATGAGAAAGCCGCCGGACTTCAGCGGCACCTTGGGCCGCAGGGCGCGCTCGATGGCCTCTTCCACCCCGTACTGGTCGAACAGCGGCGTGGGCTTGGTGTAGTGCTGGGTGCGGTCGGTGAATTCCGGGGCGAAGCGCCGCGTGAAGGCCGCCATCTCCTCCCAGGATTCGCTGTCGTCGATGGTCACGCCGGCCACCTCGGGCGTGAGCAGGTCGCGCAGCATGCGGATCGGCAGGGGCAGATCGCCGTAGAGCAGCGTGCGCGGCGGCGCGGTGTTCGCCTGGGTCTGGATGTCGCGCCAGACCGTTTCCAGAAAGCGCATGTCCGCGGCCAGGGCGTGATGCGGCGCGCCGTCGCCCACGGTGCGCACGATGAAGCCGCCGGCCAGGCCGAGTTCGTCGCGCAGGCTCGTGACGGTGTCGATCAGGCGCTCGCGCTCGGCCTCGTTCTCGATGCGTGCGGACACGCCGATACGCGGCGTGTAGGGCATGTACACCAGAAACCGCGACGGGATCGCGAGATCGGTGGTCAGCCGCGCGCCCTTGGTGCCCATGGCCTCCTTGGAGACCTGCACCAGCACGCGATCGCCCTGATTGAGCCGGTTCTGGATTCGGGGAGCGTTGTCCTGCGTCTCCGCCGGCCGGCGCACCATGTCGGAGATCTGCAGGAACGCCGCGCGCTCCAGACCGATCTCGATGAACGCCGCCTGCATGCCCGCGAGCACGCGCTGGACCTCGCCCAGATAGATGTTGCCGACGGCGCTGCCGGCCGCATCGCGCTGGATGTGGATCTCCTGCAGGACGCCGTTCTCGAGCTGGGCCGCCCGGGTTTCCCCGGCCGATACGTTGACCAGTATTTCGATGCGCGGTTCGTCGCTGGAGACGACGGGCTGGTTCACGCTCACGGTCGGTCGCTGCCGGGCGCGCGCGGGTTGTGCACGATTGATCTCATGGTCTGGATTGTCCGCAGCCCCGCGCGTACCTGCAAGCCGGTGTCCGGCGCCGATGCACCCTGACGGTGCAGTTCGTCAGCCGCGGTGATAGGGATGGCCGCTCAGAATGCTGTGCGCACGATAGACTTGTTCGGCCGCGATCACCCGCACCAGCGGGTGTGGCAGTGTCAGCGCGGACAGCGAGCGGCGGGCTTCGGCGACGGCGAGGCTGTCCGGGCCGAGACCGTCCGGGCCGCCGATCATGAGCGCGCGATCGCGCCCGTCGGCCAGCCAGGCGCGCATGTCGTCGGCGAGCCCTTCCGTCGTCCAGGGCCGGCCGTCGACCGTGAGCGCGATGACCTGGGTGTCGGTGCCGATGGCCGCGCGCAGGCGCCTGTCCTCCTCGGCGATCGCCCGGGCCACGTCGCCGCCGGCGCGCCGACCTGGGGCGATCTCGACCAGCTCGAGCCGGCATTCGCGGGGCAGGCGACGCGCATAATCCTCGTAAGCCGTGGTCACCCACTTGGGCATGCGCCGGCCCACCGCCAGCAGACGAATGCGCATGGCTCTCCTATGCCGCGCTGTGGTGAATCATCGGCGTCTGCCCGCGGCGCCAGGCCACGGTGCGGCCCGCCGGCGACCGCCGATCGTCGGCGCGGCCGCCCGCGCTCGGTCGCGTGCCGGGCCGGGATTCTGCGGGGAAACGGGCACCGGCGATTGGCCACCGGCGGCGTGGCGCCCGGCGACCTGGGAGCGCGTCACGGCCGACACGCCGGGCCGGGTCGTGGTGGGTCGGGGCAACGATCGCCCTAATGCGCGGACTGGTTCTCGGCGCCCGCGGCGTCCATGTCCCAGAGTTTTTCCAGCTGGTAGTAGGCGCGCGCGACCGGCTGCATGATGTGGACCATCACGCCGTTGAGGTCGATGAGCACCCATTCGGCCTGCTCCAGGCCCTCCACCCGCGGCGATAGGCCCGCCTGCTTGGCGTTGGTGACCACGGTTTCACCCATACGCTTGACGTGTCGCGCCGAGCGGCCGCTGCAGATGACCATGTGGTCGGCGATGGTGGTCAGTTCGCGGACGTCCAGGATCTGAACGGATTCGCCCTTGAGTTCCTCGACCGCGTCGACCGCCAGTGCGAGCAGGGCGTCGTTGCCATCGGCGGCGGGGTCGGGCGTGTTTTCTTGAGTCATCTATTCAGCGGCCATGGCCGGGTTGGGTCCGTAGACACCTGCGTCAATGATGTCGTCAAGCACGGTGGTGGGCAAGAGATAGCGCGGGGAGGCGCCCTCGGCGAGCAGGGCGCGGATGCGGCTCGCGGAGATCGCCAGCGGCGGCGGCGCATAGGCGTAGATGGTTCCGCCGAGGTGGTTTCGCAGGGCCTCGGCGTCGTCCGTGGCGCGCGCGTCCAGCGCAGCCTGTGCCTCGGCCTGGAGTTCGACCTCGATCCCCGGCCGGTCGATGAGCACGATATGCGCGCTGTCGAAGATCTCGAGCCAGCGGTCCCAGCTCGGCAGATTGGCGAACACGTCGCGCCCCATGATCAGGCACAGCGGCGTTTCCGGCATCTCGCGCCGCAGCGAGGCCAGGGTGTCGACGGTATAGGACGGGCCGTTGCGCAGTAGTTCCCGGTCGTCCAGGCGCAGCCGCGGTTCGTTCGAGGTGGCCACCCGGATCCACTTGGCGCGCTGGCCGGGGGAGGCGGCCGGCGCGCCGCGATGCGGCGGCCGCGCGCAGGGCAC
>NZ_AYKF01000129.1 GCF_003732545.1 Salinisphaera orenii subsp. halophila YIM 95161
TTGTGCATCGGCGTTGCAAGCTTATTCGCGGCTCGCCGGCGCGCCCGTACGATAATCCGGCTCCTAAACACCGGAAGCCGGATTATCGCTTCGCCCGCCGCTAGGCGGTATCTAACGTGCCAGCCCTGGCTGGAAGCGCGTTGCGAGGTGTCGCATTCGCTGCCACCTGTAGCTCGTCTACAAGCCGCTCGACTTTACGTGTCGCGTCAGCGATCGACTTCGCCAACACTTCGCCGCCCGCTTCCTGCCCCTCGGTGGCCACGGTATGCATACGGGTAATACCGATGAATACAAACGCCGAGGCCAGGAGGGATTCCAGATGGTTCATATGCGCCATCTCTTCGCCGGTGGCCATGTTCATGCCCCCGCGCGCCGCGAGGACGACCACATGGCGTTCGCGATCGGCGAGTTTGGCGATATAAGTCTCGGATGGGTTGGTCTCGTCGATATCGACCGTTCGGCCGATCCTGACGACCTGGTCGACCCAGGTCTTCAGCGGCGCAGGCATGCCGAAGTTATAGAGCGGCGTGCCGATCACCACGATATCCGCGGCGATCAGCTCATCGACCAGCTCGTCGCTTTCGGCCAGTGCGTCTCTCATCCAGGGCTCGCGGCGCTCGTCGGGCGTAAAGGCGGACGCCACCCAGTCGTGGTTGATGAAAGAGGGCGGGCATTGCCCCAGATCTCGATAAACGACAGCGTCTTCTGGCCGGCGAGACTGCCACCGGCTGACAAACTGGTGGGACAAGTAACGGCTGTGGGAACCGTGGTGATCGGTACCGGCAAGCCCGGGTCGAGCGCTGGCATCCATATGCAGAATGTGTGACATGAGCGGGCTCCATTTCTGAATTGAGTTCATCTATGATTGACGACGGATTCAGCATAGGCGGGCGTCAGCGAGCCCTACAAACGATCTTTTTGCGGGCTGACAGATGAGATGAATTCATCCATGAAAAAGCGCCGCCTGCCCTCACTTTCGGCACTCCGGGCCTTTGAAGCCGCGGCCCGGCATGAAAGCGCCAAGCAGGCGGCGCTGGAACTCTCGGTCACGGCGACGGCGATCAGTCATCAGGTTCGAGGGCTGGAAGCGGCGCTGGGCATGGCGCTGTTCGTGCGTAAGCCGCGACAGCTCGAGCTGACCCCGCGCGGGCGCGAGCTTCAGCAGGTGTTGGAATCGTCGTTCGACGCCATCAGCCATACCATCGAACGGCTGAGCGCCGTTCCCGAGCGCCAGGCGCTGACGCTGACGACCACCCCGGTGGTCGCCGTACGCTGGCTGCTGCCCTGGATTTACAAGCTGCGTGAGTCCAACCCCGATATCGATCTGCGTATTCATGCCACCCACGAGCCCGTGGCCCTGGATGGATTGACGGCGGATATGGCCATTCGCCACGGCGACGGCCGCTGGCCGGGGCTGATCGCTGACAAGTTGTTCGGTACCACCCTGATTCCGGCCTGCAGCCCGGGCCTTGCCCAGCGCCTGGGCGAGGCCGTAGCGGAATATCCGCTGATTCACTTTCGCCCCCAGGGCGTGCTGATATCGCCCATGGACTGGCCGGGATATCAGAAGCAAGCGGGAATGGCCGGGTTGAATACCGGCGCAGGGCTGGCGTTTTCGGACGAAAACCACGCCATTGCAGCGGCCGTGGGCGGCCAGGGCGTGATACTGATGAATCGCCAGCTCATCGAAGACGAGTTGGCGGACGGGCGCCTGGTACAACCCTTCGGCCCCGAGCTGGAAGATCGCGCGTTCTTTCTGTTGTATCCCGAAAACCGCCGGCACGATCCGACCCTTGCGGCCGTCAAGGCATGGGTGATGGGGGTATCACAAGAGGCGACTTCGTGACCGGGTTAAGAGGAGTTGAAAGTCTTGCACGGTGCATGGGCGCCGTAGGCCACCCCGCGTAGCTCCATCTCGCACAAGAAATCTGGCTTCCGAGCATCGGAAGCCGAACTGTCGCTTCGCGGACCGCCATGCCTGGCTAACGCATCAGCCCTGGAATATCCGCGACGCGTCTCATCGTTTGTCCGGTCTCGTCGTTCAAGGCCCGGACGCCGACAGCCGCCGCAGCTGCGACACCCACACCAGCCGCCGGCCGAGCAGGGCGGCGGCCACGCTCAGCCCGGCGATCAGCCCGATCCAGTAGCCGTAGACGCCCAGCCCTTCGAAGGCGCCGGCGACGCCGCGCCCGAGCAGGTTGCCCAGGCCCACGCCGACGCCCCAGTAGGAGACGAGCGTCACGATCATGATGATGCGCGTGTCCTTGTAGCCGCGCAGCGCGCCGGCGATGCTCACCTGCAGCGCGTCTGAAAACTGATAGAGCGTGGCGATCAGCAGCAGCTGCACGGCCAGGCGCTGGATTTCCGCGTTGCCGGTATACAGCGATACCGCCCAGGGCGCGCCGAGAACGATGATCAGGTCGATCACGAACGCCGCTGCCAGCGCGCAGGCCACCCCGTTGAAGGCCACGAAGCGCGCATGGCGATACTTGCCGCGGCCCAGCGCCTGGCCCACGCGCACGGTCAGCGCCATGCCGAGCGACAGCGGCAGCATGAACAGCACGGAGCTGAAGTTCAGCGCCACCGTATGCGCGGCGATCACGATCTCGCCGTAGCCGGCCAGAAACAGCGCGATCACCGTGAACAGCGACACCTCGGCGAAGATCGCCACGCCCACCGGCAGACCCACGCGCAGCAGCTCGCCGATCAGCGCCGGCACCGGCCAGGAGAAGGCCGCGCCGAAGCGGGCGCGCGCATAGACCCTGGCGAGCCGCGTGTAGCAGAACATCGCTACGAACATCGTCCACATCGAGATCGCCGTGGCGATGCCGCAGCCGGCCGCGCCGAGCGCGGGCAGGGCGAGCAGCGGCGCCGGCAGATCGGCGCCGAACAGCGCGACGAGGCCGTCACCGCCGTGGATGAGCCCATAGTTGGCGACGATATTCACCGCCAGCCCCAGCAGCGCGAACTGCAGCGAGGCCCGGGTATGGCCCATGCCGTCGGAATAGAAGCGCAGCGTTTCGTAGAGCGCGATGGCCGGCAGGCCGAGGGCGACGCCGTCGAGATAGCGCAGCGCGAGTGTGGCCACGTCCTCCGGCACCGACATGAGCGTGAACACGGGTGCGGCCAGTGCGCGCACGCCTAGCGCACAGGCCACGCCCAGCACGGCCGCGACCCACAGCGCCTGATGTACGGCCGGGCGGATCGCGCCAAAGCGGCGCGCGCCCACGTGCTGGGCCACGATCGGCGTCAGGCCCATGAGCGTGCCGATCATGAACAGCACCAGCGGCAGCCACAGGCTGGAACCCACCGACACCGCCGCCAGGTCGCGCGCGCTGGCGTGGCCCGTCATCGCCACGTCCACGGTGCCCATCGCCACCTGGGCGAGCTGGGCGCCGAGGATCGGCAGCGCCAGCCCGATCAGGCGGGTGCTTTCGATCCGGCGAAGGGTGGCGTGTCGGGTGACGGACAAGACGGGCAGCCTGGCTGATGCGTGGGCGGTGGGTGGCTGGGACGCCGACGGGGCGTGACGCGTTCCCGCGCGGGTCGGCGGCTCGGCGTGCGCCACGGCCCGGGCGGCGATACGACGCGGTGCCCGGGCCGACGCCCCGAGCGGCCGTGCCGGCGGCTATTGTCGTACAAGACGCGGCGCTGGGTGCGTCGTGTCGTCGTGCGGCCCCAGCCGGCGACAGCGCCGGATTGTAGGGCACACGGGCCGGTCATCACTTCATGAGCGCGTCCACCAGGATCCGTGTTGCGGGAGGACGAGGCGCCGTGCGCGCAGTGGCCTCATGCGGCGCCACGTGTCGGCGCCCGGGATCGCCGCACCGCGCCGAGGTGTCGAAGCGTTTGTGCCCCAGGGATGAGCCGCCCGTGGACAATCGACCATGGGCCCCGCGGCGTTACGGCTTGATCGGGGTTCGCTGCGATCGGCGACTCGCGTCGCGCAGGATACGATGTGCAGTCTTCTGCGCGGCGCTTCCACGACGTGGCGACAGGCGTTTTTCCGGGCTTTCGGAGGTGCCGGGAAGCGTCCCGCGGCCCGGCACCGCAGCGATCCGGGCCGGCGCGGCCCGTCCCGCGGGCTCGTACTTCGTGTGGCCGCGTCCCGGCGCGGATCGGTTCGCCGGGCCCGCGCGCGACACACGTCGGCGCGCTGCCCGGCTCCCTGGGCCGTGATCTATGAGTGATCGCGTGCGGCGATGATCGTGCGGCGGCGGCCCCGTGGAGACGGCCATGCGAGGGCAGCGCGAGCGTGCCAGAACGGAGCGGCGCGACGAGCGGCTCGGACGGCATGACGAACAACCGGTGCGGCGGTTGCCCGGGCACGGGTACAGCGCCGGCTCAGCTTCGCAGTAGTTGGCCGCCGTCCACGGTCACGGTCTGGCCGGTGATCCACGACGCCAGCGGCGAGGCGAGAAAGACCACGGTGTTGGCGATCTCGTCCGGCCGGCCGAAGCGGCCGAAGGCAATGCTGGCTCGCGTGCGCTCGTAAAGGTCCGGATCGCGGGCCTTGCGCTGCTGCCAGAGACCGCCCGGGAAGTCGATCGAGCCGGGGGCGACGGCGTTCACGCGCACGCCGTGGGCCGCCATGTCGGCGGCCTGCGACTGGGTGTACTGGATGAGCGCGGCCTTGACGGCGCCATAGGCCGCGGTGCGGGCCGAGGCCGCCTGGCCGGCGATCGAGGCGATATGGATCACGCTCGCGGCTTCGCTGTCCTCCAGCCAGGGGCGGGCCGCGCGGGTGGCGCGCACGGTGCCGAGCAGGTCGACGTCGATGCTGGTCGCCCAGCCCTCCTCGCTGTCGCCGGCACCGAAGCCGGAGGCGTTGTTCACGAGGATGTCGATGCCGCCGAGCGCGGCCGCCGCGGATTCGACATAAGCCGTTACCGCTTCGGCGTCGGCCACGTCGCAGGTCGCCGCATGCGCGGTCACGCCGTGGCCGGCCAGCTCCGCACGCGCCTCCTCGAGCCGCTCGGCGCCGCGCCCGCAGATGGAGACGTGCGCGCCTTCCGCCGCCAGCGCGCGGGCGATGGCGAAACCGATGCCACGGCTGCCGCCGGTGATGACGGCGCGCCGGCCGGCGAGATTGCTTTGCATGAGGGGCTCCTTCTGTCCGGGTGAATCGGCGATGCGCGCCGCCCGTCGCGGCGGGCTGGCGGCGCGTGATGGACGTCGACGTTACGCCGAGCGCCACCGTGCGCGCCAGTGCGGGCCGTGATCGCCGTCGGGTGACCGGAAGGATGCCTGCGGCGCCGTGCCCGGCCGCGGCGGACTGGCGACGCGCGGGATCGCGCCGGCACATCGGGCCGACGGGGGCCGGGGATCTCGAGCGAGCCCGTGAGGGTCGAAGCCGTACGCTGCCGGCGGCCGTGCCTGGTCGCGTCGGGCCCGGTGGCCGGGCCGCCCCTCGGCGCCGAACGCGTGGCGACGCCGGCGGCATCGCCCGCCGCGGGGATCGCTCAGCCGTAGCGCGGGGCGGCGCCCGAGGGCGCGACGGCCCGGCTCGCGTCGCGCATGAAGTCCGCGAACGCGTCGGCGGGCACGGCTTGGCTGAACAGAAACCCCTGCATCTCGTCGCATTCCAGCTCGACGATGTAGCGCAGCTGGTCTTCGGTCTCGACGCCCTCGGCTACCACGGCCAGATCGAGGCTGTGCGCCAGGGCGACGATCGAGCGCACGATGGCCGACTGCTGGGATGTCCCGTCCGTCAGGGCGCCGATGAACGAGCGGTCGATCTTGAGCTGCTGGATCGGCAGTTTCTCCAGATACGACAGGCTGGAATGGCCGGTGCCGAAATCGTCGAGGGCGACGTCAACGCCCATCCGCGCGAACTGCTTGAGCGTGTCGACGGCCTTGAGCATGCCCTGGATCGCCACCGTCTCGGTGATCTCGAACATCAGGTAACGCGAGGGCACGCCGTGGCTGTCCAGACACTGCTGCACCCGGGCCGGCAGGCCGGAATCGCTGACCCGGCCGGCCGACAGATTGACCGAGATGCGCGGCACGTCGAAGCCGGCGTCGAGCCAGCGACGGATCTGGGCGCAGACGGTGTCCAGCACGTGGATCTCCAGGGCCTCGATCTGGCCGGAACGCTCGGCGGCCGGTATGAAGCGGTCGGGCGGGATCAGCCCCTGCTGCGGATGCCGCCATCGCACCAGGGCCTCGGCGCCGCTGAGCGCCCGGCTGGCTGCCGTGAACTTCGGCTGGTAATACACCACGATGTCCTGCCGCGCCAGCGCGTCGGCCAGCTCGCGCTGGAGGCCGAATTCCGCCTCCGCGGCCGCGGCCATGTCGGGCCGGTAGCCGACCGCGCCGTTCTTGCCGTTCTTCTTGGCGTGGTACATCGCCAGATCCGCGGCGGCCACCAGAGCTTCGGCTGTCTGGCCGTGTGCCGGATAGCGCGCCCAGCCGATGCTCGCCGACAGCCCCGGCGCCTCGTGCGTGGACTGGCGGATGGCGGCCAGCACGCGCGAGGCCAGGCTCCGGCCCTGTTCGTCGTCGGGCACGGCGTCGGCGACGATCAGGAATTCGTCGCCGCCGATCCGTGCGACCGTATCGCCCTCGCGCATGGTGCCGCGCATGCCCTGGGCCACGCGGGCCAGCACCTCGTCGCCGGCGCGATGACCGAGCTGGTCGTTTAGGGCCTTGAAGCCGTCGAGATCGATGTAGAAAACGGTGAATTCGGTGCCGGCACGCTCGGCCCGCTCCATGGCCGCCTCCAGGCGCTCGTCCAGTAGCCTGCGGTTGGCCAGGTCGGTGAGCTCGTCGTGATAGCTGCTGTAGTGCAGCTGATCGTTGGCGTCGCGCAGCGAGGCCACGAGGTTGGCCGTTCGATACTCCAGGCGACGATCCTGCGCCGCGGCCAGCAGTGTCGAGCCGAGCAGCACCAGCGACAGGGAGCTGATCAGCACCGCCAGCCAGTGGGCATCGACGCCGCCGCCGCTGTAGTCGGTCATGGTCGCGGGGAAATGGGCGGCCGCCATGCCCGCGTAGTGCATGCCGGCGATGGCGCCGCCCATGAGGGCCGCCGCGCCCAGCTTCTTGACGATACGCAGGCGCCGTTGCCAGTCGCGCAGGGCGAACGACAGGCCCAGCGCGGCCGCCGAGCCCAGAAGAAAGGCCACGAGCAGGGAGAAGGCGACCCACGCGGGCTGGTAGACGATCTCCGCGGCCATCGGCATGGCGTGCATGCCGGTGTAGTGCATCCCGGCGATGGCCACGGCCATCAGCAGCGATCCGGCCAGCCAGGTCCAGCGCTCGAGCGCGGCGCGACAGCTCAGCCCGAGTGCGGCGGCCGAAGCGACCACCGCCATCAGCCAGGACAGCGCGGTGGGGCCGATCGCGTAGCGCATCGTCATCGGCAGCTCGAGCGCGAGCATGCCGATGAAGTGCATCGACCAGATGCCGGAGCCCAGAATCAGCGCGCCGGCGGCCAGCCAGATCCCGGTCTGGCGCCGCGATGCCGCGTGCACGCGATCGGTCAGATCGAGCGCGGCATAGCCCGCGAGCATCGCGACACCGACCGATAGCGTCACGAGCGCCGGGTCGTAGCTCTTGGTCAGGTAGGCGGCGGCTTCCATCGATCGACAACTCCGGCGGTGAACGGTCTGCGGGCCCGACACGGTCTGGCCGTGCTGTCGGCGTGTCGCCGTCCTACCGAGCCCGTCCTACGGGGCGCTCCGGCGATCGCCCGGCACGGGTGCGTATCGCCGGCCACAGTGTAGACAAACTGGTTGTACACAAGCTGTCCTGTGCAGCGATGTGGCCCGCAGCCACTACGCGCGGACGTGCCGCCGGGTCGCACCGGCCGTTGGTTCGGGATGAGGCGGGTGCGAATCGACACCGCCGATAGCGGGCCCGCGGCTGCATGCCGCGCCGGCCGGGTCGCGGGCATGAAAAAGCGCCCGCATTCACGCGGAATGCGGGCGCTCGGGGCGGGCCAGTGCGTCGCCGCGGGATCAGTCGATGATCATCACCGACTTGGCGTTGACGAATTCCTTCATGCCGAAGCCGCCGTGCTCGCGGCCGTAGCCGCTGTCCTTGACGCCGCCGAACGGCAGATGCGGCTGCGCCAGGCGATAGCCGTTGATGTTGACCATGCCGGTATCGAACAGGTTGCGGGCGATATCGATGGCGCGCTGCTCGTCCTTCGAGAAGATGCCGCCGCCCAGGCCGTAGCGCGAGTCGTTGGCCACGCGAATGGCCTCGGCCTCGTCGGCCGCACGGATCAGCGAGGCGGCCGGGCCGAACAGTTCCTCGTCATAGGCCGGCATGCCCGGCTTGAGGTCCTCGAGCACGGTCACCGGGTAGAAATAGCCCGGGCCGTCCGGGATCTCGCCGCCGCACACGCAGGTCGCGCCCTGGTCGATCGAGCGCTTGACCAGATCGTGCAGCGTATCGCGCAGGTCCTCGCGCGCGATCGGGCCGAGCGCGGTGTTCGGATCGGTCGGGTCGCCGTATTCGATCTGGCGCATCTTCTCGACGAACTTCTCGCGGAAGGCGTCATAGACGGCGTCGACGACGATGAAGCGCTTGGCCGCGACACAGGTCTCGCCGTTGTTGTAGATGCGTCCCTGCACGCAAGTCTCGACCGCGCGATCGATATCGGCGTCCTCGAGCACCAGGTAGGCGTCGTTGCTGCCGAGCTCCAGCACCGATTTCTTGAGCTGCTCGCCGGCCTTGGCCGCGACCGCGCTGCCGGCGCGGGGACTGCCGGTGAGGGTGACGCCGCGCACGTACTCGTGCTCGATGAGCTGGCTGGTCTGATCGGCGTCGATGAACAGCGAACGGAACACGTTCTTCGGCAGGCCGGCCGCGACGAACAGCTTCTCGATTTCGACGGCCGCGCCCCAGACGTTGGGCGCGTGCTTGAGCAGCACGGTGTTGCCGGCCATGATGTTGGCCACCGCGTAGCGCACCACCTGATAGAACGGGAAGTTCCAGGGCTGGATGCCCAGGATCACGCCGATCGGCTGGTAGCTCACCAGCGCCCGGCCGCCGTCGAGATCGCGCTCCTCGTCGGCCAGCTCCTGGGGACCATTGTCCGCCGTGAATTCGCAGATCGCCGCGCAGAGCTCGATCTCGCCGCCGCCCTGGGCGATCGGCTTGCCCATCTCCCGGGTCATGAGTGCGGCGTAGTCATCCTTGTTGGCACGCAGGCGCTTGGCGATCTCGCGCAGGATGCCGGCGCGTTCCTCGAGGGATGTCTTGCGCCAGTCGAGAAAGGCCTCGTGCGAGGCGCGCAGCGTCGCCAGCGCCTGTTCGTCGGTGGCGAGTTCGTAGGTGTCGATGACCTCGCCGGTCGCCGGGTTGATGGTCTGATGCGTGTTGGCCATGACGGGCCTCCAGTGCGGGAACGGTGTTGTGCCGATGACGGCACGCGTGCCTTCTAACTGGGGTGCGGCGGCCGCGCATTCAAGCCCGCGGCGGGGTCAAGGCAGCTCAGTGACGTCTCACGAGCGTGGGTTGCCCGGACCTGAAGCGGGCGGCTCGGGCGTGGCATGGCCGCCGTGGGCGTGCACAAGGTCCGCAAAGGCGGCCTGATCGACCGGCGGGCTGAAGTAGTAGCCCTGCATATCGTCGCAGGCCTGCGAGCGCAGAAAATCCCGCTGATCCTCGGTCTCGACGCCCTCGGCGATGACGTTGAGACTGAGGTTCCGGCCCATCGTGATGATGGCACGCGCAATCGACTGGTCGTCCGTGTTGCGGGACAGGTCGCGCACGAAGGAACGATCGATCTTGAGCGTGTCGACGGGCAGCCGGCGTAGCTGTGTGAGCGACGAATACCCCGTGCCGAAATCATCGATCGCGATGACCACGCCCAGTGCCTTGATTTCGGTGAGCCTGGCCAGCGCGCTACGGACATCGCGCATGACCGCGGTTTCGGTGATCTCCAGTTCCAGCAAATGGGCCGGCATGCCGGTATCGGCCAGCACCGTGCGCAGATGGCTGACCAGTTCGGGATCGGCAAACTGCGCCGGCGACAGGTTGACGGCCATGCGCAGCGCGTTCATGCCCTCGCGCTGCCAGGCCATGTTCTGGGCACAGGCGGTCTCGAGCACCCAGCGGCCGATCGGAAGGATCAACCCGAGCTCCTCGGCCAAGGGCAGGAACCGCGAGGGTGTGACCTCGCCGAGTTCCGGGCTCTGCCAGCGGAGCAGGGCTTCGGCGCCAATGATCTGGTCGCTGGCGAGGCTGATCTTGGCCTGATAGGCGAGCGACAACTCGTCGTGATCGAGCGCCCGCCGCAGCTGATTCTCCATCTCGATCCGGCGAAGCGAGCGCTCCTGCATCGCCGGCGCATAGAACTGGAACGTGTTCTTGCCCTCTTCCTTGGCGGCATACATCGCCATATCGGCGTGCTTCATCAGTTCCGAGGCGTCGCTGGCGTCGTCCGGGAACATGGCGATGCCGATGCTCGCGGTGATCCGGAACTCCCGGTCGTTCAGGTCGATGGGCTGGAGCAGGGTGGCGAGAATCTGGCGTGCGGTGGCCGCGGCATCGGCGGGCGCGTCGAGTTCGTTGACCAGGACGAGAAACTCGTCCCCGC
>NZ_AYKF01000130.1 GCF_003732545.1 Salinisphaera orenii subsp. halophila YIM 95161
CGACCGAGCCGTCACCGGCAGGCGCCCCAGCGCGTGGCCGCGTGCGATCGCGACTCATGATGCGCCGCCGGATGGGCGCCGCGGCGGGCCGCCTTCAGGCCGCCCCGAAACGGAGCGAGTCGACGCTCGGCAACCGGTAGCCACGTCCCCCCGAGAAGCCGCCGCAGCCGCCCATACCAAAGGCCATCGGCGCTGGCCTGATCCCCGCCGTAACGCGGCCGGCAGCCACCGCGGCATCGTGATCTCCGGAGCAGCAGAGCACGGCATCTCGCCCCGGGTGTCACGCACGCCATCGCGTGCCGCAGCCGCCGCATCGCGCGCGAGACATCGGGAGCTCCGGCAATGCACCGGATTTGCGCTCACACCCCATCCGAGGCCGCGCCAAGGGCTGTCTTGCAGCAGGACTAGGCGCAGTGCGCGCCGTCATTCTGCGCCAGCGGGCGACGACGCGGGATCGCCGCACCTCGCGAACGTCATGAGACGCCTGGCCCGTAGGGTCGGGCCGTTCACGAACCATCCACCCAGGCGCACTGTGGCGCGGCACGGCCAGGCGCGATGTGCGGTCTCCGCCCCGGCGTTCGCATCCGGTCTTTTCGTCCCGAACATCCCGATCCGCGGCCCGGACGCCTATCGGGAGGATGGCGCGACCCTCGCCTCGGCGCGGTGCCGGGCGCAATCGATCGAATGCCGACACAGCTCTCGCTGAGACGGGTCGATCACGTCGGCGCAGCGGGCGGATGTCGCCGAAGCCTCGTTACGGTCACATCACAATTCCGCCGAGGGCCTGACTTTTCCACCCGTCGCCGGCTGCCCTGCCCGACACGGGCCGCGGGCCGGCGCGGGCAGGCCCGCTAGTTCGTCCGGCCCCGGTCACTTCGGTATCGGGCCGGGCCCTCGATAGGCGCGGTCCTGTCGGCCCAGCGCCCCGTAAGGACCCGACCCGCGCCTCGCCCGCGCCGTCTGGCGCAGGTCGCCCGGCGCCCGGTCTACGTCGAGAGTCATCCGCTCGGGCCTGGTGACCGGCAGTGCAGGCGCGCCCAGCCCGGGGGTCACGACCGCTGGCCCGCCGGGCCGTCTCAAGACGCGGCAGCGCCATCACGACCGTACTGCGGCATCACGATTTTTTTGCGGCGCAGCACTTGAATCCGACCCGATCAATACAATTGTATGCCGCATGCAGTTATAAGCGGACGCCGCGACACCAACGCGACCTCATAGGCCGGCCGCTGATTGCCGCCAGGGACATCGACGCTGCGGCAAACGCCGCGCACCGGTCACCCGCGCGCGGCTCCGGCGCTAGCGCGACAGATCACACTTCGAGAGGAAATCGTCATGAGACTCAACCGCACTCCACGCCCCGCCGCTCTCGCGTTCATCCTCGCGCTGGCCGTCGGCTCCGGCGGCGCTGTCGCCCAGGCCGGCGTCGCCGAGGCCGACCGGCCGGCCCCGCAGTCGAGCATGCGCAGCGCGATTCCCGCCGACCAGCTCGGCGAGACGGCCCATGATCACGTCGTCTACTCGGGCCCTCGGGCGCCCGCAACCCAGCCGCTCGGCGAGGATCCGCGCTCGCGGATGAACGGCGCCACCGCGGCCGGCGACCTCGGCGAGACCACGGCCGCGCACGTCATCGACTCGACCCCCGTCGCACAGCACTATCGGCCGGGCGACGGCCACGCCAGCATGGGCAAGATCGATCCGGTCGCCCGGCTTGGCAACCGCTGATCGCGCGCAGACACGAGCCATCGCCGGGCCGTCCGACCGGGCGGTCCGGCGGACAACGAGCGGTTCGCGGTAGACTGCCGCGCCGACCGCAACCGAGGCGCCGGAACGCGCAGAGCCCGCATGTTCTCCTGGTTCGAAAGACTGATCGAGCCCTTTCCCGACGACGACCGCACGCCACCGCGCGACAACCTGTGGCGCTTCGTCGTCTTCCATGCGAAGCCGGTCTGGCCGCTGCTCGTCGCCATGGCGGTGCTGACCGCGCTGATCTCGATCATCGAGGTCTCGCTGTTCGCCTTTCTCGGCCATATCGTGGACTGGTTCGAGACCGGTGAGCGCGAGACCTTTATGGCCGACAACGGCGCGGCACTCACGGGCATGGCGATCGTCGTGCTCGTGCTGCTGCCACTGCTGGTGTTTATTGAAGGGCTGGTGACCTTTCAGGCGCTGTCCGGCAATTTTCCGATGCGCTTTCGCTGGCAGGTGCATCGCTGGCTGCTGAACCAATCGCTGGGCTTCTTCCAGGACGAGTTCGCCGGGCGGATCGCCACCAAGCTCATGCAGACCGCGCTCGCCGTGCGCGAGACGGTGATGAAGTTCCTCGACGTGATGCTCTACGTGGCGGTGTATTTCACCGGCATCGTGGTGCTCGTCGCCGGCGCGGACTGGCGCCTGGCGATGCCGTTTCTCGTCTGGCTGGCGGGCTATGTCGCGCTGCTGCGCTATTTCGTGCCGCGGCTGGGGCGTATCGCCGAGCGCCAGGCCGATGCCCGCGCGCAGATGACCGGGCGCGTGGTCGACGCCTACACCAATATCGCCACCATGAAGCTGTTCGCCCACACCCGGCGCGAGGCGGGCGACGCGCGCCGCAGCATGCGCGCGTTCCTGGACACGGTCTACGCCCAGATGCGGCGTATCAACGCCTTCTATGCCAGCCTCTACGTGCTCAATTCGCTGCTGCTGTTCGCAGTCGCCGCGCTCGGCATCGGCCTGTGGCAGTCGGCCCTGATCAGCGCCGGCGCGGTGGCGGCCGCGATCGGCCTGGTGCTGCGTATCAACGGCATGGCGCAGTGGATCATGTGGGAGGTCTCGCAGCTGTTCGAGAACATCGGCACGCTGCGCGACGGCATGGCGACGTTCTCGCGCCCGCAGTCGATCGACGACGCGCCCGGCGCACCGCCGCTGGCCGTGCATGCCGGCGCGATCCGCTTCAACGACGTGCATTTTCACTACGGCCGCGGCGCCGGCGTGATCGACGGCTTCTCGCTGGCGATCGCGCCGGGCGAGAAGGTCGGCCTCGTCGGGCGCTCCGGCGCGGGCAAGTCGACGCTGCTATCGCTGCTGCTGCGTTTTCACGACGTCGAGGGCGGCGCCATCTTCATCGACGACCAGAACATCGCGGCCGTCACTCAGGAATCGCTGCGCGCGAACATCGGCATGGTCACCCAGGACACCGCCCTGCTGCACCGCTCGGTGGGCGACAACATCCGCTACGGCCGCCCCGATGCGACCGACGCCGAGATCGCGGCCGCGCTGGAAGCCGCGCACGCGCGCGAATTCATCGACGATCTGGTCGACGTGTACGGTCACCGCGGCCTCGATGCGCGGGTCGGCGAGCGCGGCGTCAAGCTTTCGGGCGGTCAGCGCCAGCGCGTGGCCCTGGCCCGGGTGATGCTCAAGAACGCGCCGATCCTGCTGCTGGACGAGGCCACGTCGGCGCTGGATTCCGAGATCGAGGCCGCGATCACCGAGAACCTGCACCGCCTGATGGCCGGCAAGACGGTGATCGCGGTCGCCCACCGGCTGTCCACCATCGCCGCGCTCGACCGGCTAGTGGTCATCGACGAGGGCCGCATTGTGGAAACCGGCAGCCACGCCGAACTGCTGGCCGCGAACGGGCTCTACGCGAAACTCTGGGCCCTGCAGTCCGGCGGCTTCCTCGCCGAAGACGTCGACGTGCGCGCCGCCCGCTGATGGCCGCGCGGACGCACACGGCCTGGCTGGCCTATGCACTGCTCATCGCGACCGCGATGGCCTGGGGGGCGAACGCGGTCGCCGGCAAGCTGGCGGTGGG
Source organism: Salinisphaera orenii subsp. halophila YIM 95161 (assembly GCF_003732545.1). Lineage (GTDB taxonomy): Bacteria > Pseudomonadota > Gammaproteobacteria > Nevskiales > Salinisphaeraceae > Salinisphaera > Salinisphaera orenii_A. The sequence goes on from NZ_AYKF01000130.1 coordinate 3,794, forward strand.
CCATATCAGCCCGCTGCTGCTCACGCATCTGCGCTGGGGCCTGGCCGCGCTGGTGGCGCTGCCCGTCGCCTGGCCGCATCTCAAGCGCGACGCGCCGGTCATTCGCCGCCATGCCGCGCTGCTGGCGGCGTACGGCGGCGTGGGTTTCGGCGGCTTCAACGCCGCGCTCTACACCGCGCTCAACCACACCAGCACCATCAACGTGGTCATCGAACAGGCGGCGATGCCCGGCGTGATCTTCGCGCTCAACTTTCTGGTGCTGCGCCAGCGCACGCGCGGCGCCCAGCTCGTGGGCTTCGCGATGACGGTCGCCGGCGTGGCCGTGACCGTGTCCGCCGGCGACCCGGCGCGCCTGTTCGGCCTCGACCTCAATCGCGGCGATGCGCTCATGCTCGTCGCGATTACCTGTTACGGCGGCTATACCGCGGCGCTGCGCATGAAACCGCAGATGCACTGGCTGAGCTTCATCACCGTGCTCTGCGCGGCCGCCTGGCTGGCGTCGCTGCCGTTCGCGGCGTGGGAGCTGTCCGGGCCGCGTGGTTTATGGCCGGACCTGCAGGGCTGGGCGGTCGTGGCCTTCGCCGCGACCATGCCGGGGCTCGTCGCCCAGAGCTGCTTCATCCGCGGCACCGAGATGATCGGCAGCAACCGCGCGGGTCTGTTCATCAATCTGGTGCCGATCTTCGGCACGCTGTTCTCGATGCTGTTCATCGGCGAAGTGCTGCGCGGCTACCACGTGGCCGCGCTCGCGCTGGTGCTCGGCGGGATCGGCCTGGCCGAGCGGTACCGGCGCTGATTCGGCGCGACAGCGATATCGGCGCGGCGGAAATTCGGTCGTCGCCGGGCAGCGTACGCGTGGCTTGGGTGAATACACGCAGGCCACGTCGTTCGATGGTTTCGCGGGTGATCGTATCCACCATCGCGGGCGATTCCTCGGGCGCGAGATTCAGCCGGTTGCTCGCTCGCCGGCGATCGCAGTCTCGACGGCGGTGCCTTCGACCGTCAGCGCTTCGAGCGTGCCCACCGACTCGCTGGCCGGCTGTGACGCCGCCTGGGCGCCCGCCAACTCGGCGAACGTGAACAGGGCCGCGGCGGCGACCGGCGTGAGGCAGCGCGGCGCGCGGCAGGACGAACGAACGGGCATACGAACGACAGGCAGACAAACGGTACGAAAAGTCTAGACGTGCCGGTCATTTACACCGATAGGGCAAATTGTCGCAGGGGCGCGACGATCGCCGGCGTGTCAGCCGTGCGGCGCGATCCCACTGTCGCCGAGCGTGACCACATCGGTGATCTGCACACCGTCCCAGACATAGCCGAAATGCCGGCCCTGGACGGCCGGCGACAGCACGCGCGGGCGAAAGACGGCCACGCGTTCGCCAGCGGCATCGCGCACGCTGGGGTAGACGATGCCGTAGCCGCCGGCCGCGCGTTCGGCCCCGCCGAAAGCCTGCGCGGCGCGATAGTCGTCGGCGGCCAGCACGGGCGCGGCCGCCACACAATGGCCGCGCAGATCCCGCAGGTCGCCGACAACGTTCACGTGATAGACCCGCATCTCCAGCGTCATCGGCGGCTCTGCGCTGTCGGCCATGAACCGTTCGCGATGATAGACGGTCTCGCGCACCGCGGTGCCCTGGCTGGCCGCGGCATAGAACACGCCAAACGAGCCGTCGGAAAAACGCGAGCCAGCCGGATTGAGATGGGTGAACGCAGCCATCACCGGCGTCGCCCCCGGCCCGGCCATGCGTTCCTCGGCCGCCACCAGCGACAGATCGCCCGCTTCGTCGCGCAGGCGGTCATTGGTCAAGGATTCGACTGCCAGCGCGGCGTTCAGATCGGCCGGGTCAGCCACGCGGTCGAACAAGCCGCGCGGCGGAAAACGCGACGGCACGATCCGATAGGACGGTCGCCAGCGCACCGCGGCCAGCGGAAACATCGGGGCCTGCGAATCGCTCACGCCCAGCCGCCACGCTCGGCGTCCAGATGCCGGCGCACCACGGCCAGATCCTCGGTATGCCCGGCCAGCATGCGATCCAGCGGGCGCGCACCGCCGAACAGCGGGTTGGCGTTGGCGCGCTTGATCCACGCATCGGCCGCATCGGCGCGCGGCAGCAGCATCTCCAGGCTCTTATAGATCCCCAGCAGCAGCGACAGGCGTTCGATCTGGCCGACATCGAGCGTGACGTCCGGCTTTCGTTTCCAGCGCCGGTAGGTGCTCGTCGGCGTGCCCAGCAGCCGCGCGGCCTGGATATCGGTCAGCCCCCACTGCGTCGCAATGGCGAACCAGGTTCGCAGCGCACCGGGGCTCATGCGCTGGCGCAGCTGCGCATCGTGAATGTCCGGGCGCAGGTTGAGTCGTTCAGCGGTCTGGGGTGCCATAACGCCGTACTCGCTTGATGATCATATGATCATATTAACCGTTTAATTGATCATTTGATAGCTATCCGTTCGGCTCGACCGGTCACGCTCCGACCGAGAGCCCGGCTTTGCACCGCCTGCCGCACACCCCGATAATGCGGTGCCGCTGTATAAGCCACGAGAATCCGCATGACTGCCGATACGATCACCATCGAAACCCACGAGGCCGTGCGTTTTTCGGCCTACCGCGCCCTGCCCGAGGCCGGCACCGGACCAGCGGTGATCGTGCTGCAGGAAATCTTCGGCGTGAATCGGCATATCCGCGAGGTCTGCGACTTCTATGCCGAGGAAGGCTATGTCGCCATTGCGCCGGACCTATTCCATCAGTTCGAACCGGGCATCGAACTCGGCTACGAGCCGGCGGATTTCGAACAGGCCTTCGACTATTTCAAGCGGCTCGACGTCGAACGCGTTGTCGCCGATATCGGCGCGACCGTGCGCGCCGCACGTGCCCTGCCCGAGGTCACCAGAAAGCCGGGCAAGGGCGACGTAGGCGTGGTCGGCTTCTGTCTGGGCGGCAAGCTCGCCTATCTGGCCGCCGCCCATTGCGATGTCGATGCGGCCGTGGGCTACTACGGCGTGGGCATCGACGACGCCCTCGATCTGGCCGGCCAGATTCGCTGCCCCATGGCGCTGCATTTTGGCGGGCTCGATCAATTCTCGCCGCCCGAGACGATCGACAAGATCCGGGCCGCCTTCGCCGATCGCGACGACGTTCAGGTCTTCGTCTACGACAACGCTGATCATGCCTTCAACCGCTGGGGCAACGACCACTACAACCCGGGCGCGGCCCGTCTGGCGCACACCCGTACGCTCGCCGTGCTGCGCGCGGCACTCGGCCCGCACTACGATCTGGCCGGTCTGGCCGATCATCATTTCGAGCTGGAATTCGCCGCCCGCGACGTGGACGCCACGATGCAGACGATGGTCGCCGAGCCGTATGTGAACCACGTGCCGACCATGACCGGCGGCACCGGCCACGACCATCTCAAGCGCTTCTACAAGCACCACTTCATCCCCAAGAACCCGGCCGATCTGCAGATGAAGCCGATCTCGCGCACGGTGGGCGTGGATCGCATGGTCGACGAGTTCGTGCTCTGTTTCACCCACGACTGCGAGATCGACTGGCTGCTGCCGGGCGTCGAACCCACCGGCCGATACGTGGAAATCCCGTTCGTGGCGATCGTGACCTTTCGCGGCGACAAGCTCTATAACGAACATATCTACTGGGATCAGGCTTCGCTGCTGGTCCAGATCGGCAAGATCGACCCCACCGGCCTGCCGATCGCCGGTATCGAGACCGCCCGCAAGCTGCTCGACAAGGAACAGCCCAGCAACGACCTGATGCCCAACTGGGCCACCAGCGCCGACAAGGAGTGAAGGTGATGCGGCCCGATCAGCGCGTGGCGGCAGCCACCGGCCCGGCGCGGCCGTGATGCTCGAACGCCTGCTGCCGCTGTTCTTCGTGCTGATCTGGTCGACCGGCTTCATCGCCGCGCGGCTGGTCGCCCCGCATACCGAGCCGCTGACATTTCTGCTCTATCGGTATCTGCTCACCGTCGCCGCCTTTATTGCGATCGCCGTAGCCGTGGGCGCGCCCTGGCCGCGCGGCGCACGCGCCTGGGCCAACGCCCTGCTCGCCGGCGTGCTGCTACAGGGGATTTATCTGGGCGGGGTGTTCTGGGCCGTGCGCCACGGCCTGCCCGCGGGCGTGGCCGCGCTCGTGGTCGGCCTGCAGCCGCTGTTGACCGCCGTGCTCGCCTTCCCGCTGCTCGGCGAGACCGTCGGCGCCCGCAAGTGGCTCGGCATCGCGCTCGGCTTCGGCGGCGCGCTGCTGGTGCTGGAACCGCGCCTGGCCGTGGACGTACAGGACATCGCCGTCGGCCCGCTCGTGGCCGTGGTCGCGTCCATGCTCGCCATCACCCTGGGCACGATCTGGCAGAAGCGCACCGGCGCGACCGCCGATATCCGCACCAATGCCGCCGTCCAGTTCATCGGCGCCGCGATCGTTACCCTGCCGGTGGCGCTGGTCACCGAAACCGGGCGCTTCGACATGGTCTGGCAGAACTGGGTGGGCCTGCTGTGGTCCTCCCTGGGGCTGTCGGTCGGCGCGATCTCGCTGCTGATGTTTCTCATCCGCCGCGGCTCGGTCGCCAGCGTGGCGTCGCTGTTCTATCTCGTGCCGCCCGTGGTAGCCGTGTTCGCCTATCTGCTGTTCGGGGAGACCCTCGGCGCGCTACAGATCGCCGGCATGCTGATCGCCGTGGCCGGCGTCGCGATTGCCAGCCGCAACCCGGCCAGCCAGGGGTAATTCCACGCCGTCGGGAGACGAAGCCGCTTCCCGCTCACGGGCGGCCCATATTACAATTAATCGGCACGCGTGACGCGGTGAATCTGGAGACCGCAGCCTGTCTAGCGGACACGAGCGCTTTGTGGGGATTTCCAGTCCCACCGCGTGCTCATCCGGCCCGCAGGCGCTTCGTCGTCTGCGGGCTTTTCATGTGGTGGTTGGCCGCTGCCGGCGGCACCGCGGGCCGTTTTCAGTACGCCGTGCATGGCGCCGGTTTGCATCCGCACATATGCCGGGAACTGCGCTCGACGAACTATCCGCCGGTGGTGCGCACACCAAGAAACCCATCACGAAATCCTCGTCTTCGGCAATCTGGAAGGCCGCATGCCGTGTCCAAGGACGACGACTCCGATAGCCACGCGCTGTTCCGAACGCGCAACGCCGGTCGAACACGAATAGTGGGATCCGAGCCCGGGACGCCTCGAGGCGCCGCGCGGGCCCGGCGGTAAAAGCACGTGGTGGGGACTGGAACTATCCCCAACGATTCGCCTTAACCCACGCCAAAGGAACGCAGGCGGCTGCGGTGTCCAGATTCTCCGCGGGACGCGTGCACCGTTTAGTGTAGCGCCCAACCAGGCCTGCGATAACCGCGAACCTATGGATCGATACCAGTGGCCCGCGGCTCACAGATCCAGCACCTTGTCACAAGCCTCATCTCCGCCTCCGCGGGGAGCAGCACTCGGATGAACTTGTTCTGGTTGAATCCGACGGTTCATCCCCGCGTCCGCGGGGAACGGCGCCTCGAGGGCAGCGTGGTCATCGATTTCGACGGTTCATCCCCGCGTCCGCGGGGAACGGCCCAGAGACCCGCGCCAATGGACCAATCACGTCGGTTCATCCCCGCGTCCGCGGGGAACGGACCGGATCGCGCACGACCAGCCCGCGAGCGGGCGGTTCATCCCCGCGTCCGCGGGGAACGGCGCACCCAGGACCGGGCAGCCCTGAGGGTGGTCGGTTCATCCCCGCGTCCGCGGGGAACGGAGCGGGTGCCCCATTACGTCCACGAATGGCCGCGGTTCATCCCCGCGTCCGCGGGGAACGGTTGCGGGGAAACCATGAGGGTATATGTCTGGTCGGTTCATCCCCGCGTCCGCGGGGAACGGAGTGTGGTCGCCAACGGCAAGGCCATTCAGACCGGTTCATCCCCGCGTCCGCGGGGAACGGGGTTACCTGCTGGAAGAGGGAACGTGTCTAGTCGGTTCATCCCCGCGTCCGCGGGGAACGGGACGGCGGAGCTGCCGACGCTTAGGATGGTGTCCGGTTCATCCCCGCGTCCGCGGGGAACGGCTCTGGCTTTCCGCCACACCGTCCAACCACGGCGGTTCATCCCCGCGTCCGCGGGGAACGGCGCGACACGCGGACTTTGCTGTACTCCCGCGCCGGTTCATCCCCGCGTCCGCGGGGAACGGTTTGACCAGCATGTCTTTTAGCCAGTCGTCACCGGTTCATCCCCGCGTCCGCGGGGAACGGGCGTGACGTGTGCGTATCCGGCTCCTGTGATGCGGTTCATCCCCGCGTCCGCGGGGAACGGCTTCGCTTCGTGTTCCGTGCCATTCCCTGGGTCGGTTCATCCCCGCGTCCGCGGGGAACGGAGGAACTCCTGCCGGCGCATCTGGGCCTGATCCGGTTCATCCCCGCGTCCGCGGGGAACGGGAAATTCAGATCCAGTTCCTGCTCGAAAACAGCGGTTCATCCCCGCGTCCGCGGGGAACGGGACTGTCCCGCGTAGTCAGCGTCATGCACCGTCGGTTCATCCCCGCGTCCGCGGGGAACGGAGCCGCGCTTCGTAATCCGCTTGGCCGTTGTCCGGTTCATCCCCGCGTCCGCGGGGAACGGTGCCGGGGTATCAAATGTTCATATCCGACTCGCGGTTCATCCCCGCGTCCGCGGGGAACGGCAACTCCTCCCATCTATACGTGATGCGGAAACCGGTTCATCCCCGCGTCCGCGGGGAACGGGCCCAAGCGAATGCTTGGGCCGAG
>NZ_AYKF01000131.1 GCF_003732545.1 Salinisphaera orenii subsp. halophila YIM 95161
CCATCGAATCCCCCCGGTGCCGGGGGCCAGGACGACGAGCGCAGACTCGTCGCCTCGCAGCGAACTGCGTATCCTCGCGCGAACTCGCGATCCGAACCGAAGACGCGCCCGCCGGCTTTCGAGTTGCCCGGTTCGGCCGTGTTATGCGATCGGCACAGCTCATGTTTGCCCGTCGTCAGCCGCTGTCGCCGCCGGCCACCGGCAATACCGTGCCGGTGATATAGCTGGCCGCATCCGAGGCGAGGAACAGGATTGGCCCGGCTTGTTCGTCGAGATTGCCGTAGCGGCCCATAAAGCTGGTCGCCTTAGTCTGGTCGACGATGGCCTGATACCAGTCTTTTTCCTCGTCGGTCTGGGTCTGGCTGTTACGGGGCACCACGCGTGGCGGCGCCGCGGTGCCGCCGGGGGCCACGGCGTTCACGCGAATGCCTTGCTCAGCGTACTCGAAGGCAAGCGATACGGTCATCGCGTTCACGCCGCCCTTGGCCGCGGCGTAGGGCACGCGGTGCACGCCGCGGGTGGCGACCGAGGAAACGTTGACGATATTGCCGCCGCTAGCCAGCAGGGCGGGCAGCGCCGCGCGGCAGCACCACAGGGTGGGAAAAAGAGAGCGGCGGATTTCGGCCTCGATCTGCGCTGGCTCATAGGCGCCGTAGGGTCGTGCCCAGATCGTGCCGCCGACGTTGTTGACGAGCACGTCGATGCCGCCGAGCGTATCGGCGCAAGCTGCGATAGCGCGCTCCGCCTCGTCCCAGTCTTCCAGGTTGGCCTGGCGCGCGTGGGCGCCGCCGCCGAGTTGCGCGGCCAGTTCGTGCACGTTTTCGGCGCGGTCGATCAGGCCCAGCCGTGCGCCTTCCGCTGCGGCGCATTCGGCGACGCGGCGGCCGATGCCCTGGCCGGCGCCGGTGACCACCACGCGCTGGCCCTCGAAGCGCGCGGCGCTCATGCCTCTTTCTCCTTAACCGTGCGCGGCAGAAACTTCTCGGCATAAAAACCGTGCGGCTCGACGCCGAGGGTGTCGAAGTGGTCTTCGACGGCCTCGACCATCGGCGGCGGGCCGCAGACGTAAACGTCAATGTCGCCGTCGCGAAGCATATCGGCGCTCAGATGATGGGTGACATAGCCCTTGCGTGGGTGTGCGCTTTGCTCGTCGACCACGACCGTTTCATAGCTGAAATCGGCGAGCTGCTCGGTGAGCGCGTCGAGCGCGTCGCATTTGACCAGGTGCGCGTCTTCGTTGACGCCATAGAGCATGCGAATCGGCTGGTCACAGCCGTGTTCGGCTAGGTCGGCGAGCATCGCAAGAAAAGGCGCCAGGCCCGTGCCGCCGGCCAGCATCAGCACCGGACGTTCGACCGGGCGTAGATAGAATGCGCCCATTGGCCCGGTCAGCGTCAGCATGTCGCCTGTTTGCGCACGTTCGCGGAGATACCGGCTCATCACGCCGTTGCCGACGTTGCGGATGAGAAAGGTATTGTGGCTGTCTCCGGGGCGCGAGCTGAACGAATACGAGCGCTGCGCGCCCTCGCCGGGTACGTCGATGTTGACGTACTGGCCGGGCAGAAAATCCAGGTGCGTTCCGGCGTCGAGGTCCACGCCCAGCTCGAAGCTATCATCGCTGAGTGTGACCACGCCGGCCAGCGTGCCGGTCACGCTTTGGGGTTTGCAGTTTGCAGACGTGCGAGGCCACCGGCATGCGGATCACACAATCGGAGGCCGGCACCGTCTGGCAGGTCAGCACTTGTCTGTCGTCGGCCTCGTCGTCGGTCAGGGCGTCTTCGATATATTCGTCGCCGAGATCGTACTGGCCCTGTTCACAGCGGCCCTTGCAGGTGCCGCAGACGCCGTCGGCGCAGTCCATCGGCAGATTGATCTTGTGTCGGTAGGCGGCGTCGAGAATGGTTTCGTTCTCGCCACACGCGAAGAAGCGGGTGACGTCATCCTCGAAGTTGATCGCGATACGATAGGTAATAGGTGTCCTCCGGCGCGGCGCCCGGCGTGCATGCCCGGCGCCGCGGCTTCGCGCTAGATGTGATAGACGTCGATCACCTGGTGGATGTGGTCGTTCTTGAGCACGACTTTCTTGCGGCTGATCAACGGGCTCTCGCCGCTAGTATCCAGCGTGTAGAACGAACAGCCGAAGAACATCGCGGTCTGGTCGTAGCGTTGATTGAGCGTGAACCAGTTAAAGCGGATCGCCACGCTGTCCTCGGTGTCGGCGAGGCGTTCGATGTTGGAAATGGTGTGCGAGGTGCGCGGTTCAGGTGTGCTCGCGCCGGAACGCTCGGTCTTGATCCGGAACACTCGGTCTTCGAGGCCTTCGCGGTTCGGGTAATAGATCAGCGACATCTCCGATTGCGGATCTTCGGTGAGCTGATCGTCGTCGTCCCAGGCCGGCATCCAGAACTCGACCGACGGCGCGTAGCAGGCCAGCCAGGCGTCCCAGTCGCGGTCGTCGGCCAGCCGCGCTTCGCGATACACAAAGGCCCGGATTTCTTCCATCGACAGCGCGCTCATGCAACCTCCTGGGACGGCGTATCGGTGTGTTCGGCGCGTTCGGCGTCCAACGCCTGCTGCATGCGTTCGGCCCAGAAGGCGTGCTGTTTGACGAATAGGCCTTCGTCCTCGGTACGCGGCCCGCTCAGGATTGGTTCGAGGCCCATTTCGCGGGCGTTTTCGTCGGCGCCGGCCTGCCAGTGGGTCGCGCCGCGGCTGAGGTCGTTCCAGGGGGCGGCGATTCCCGCATAGCCCGCCTGACAGGCGCGAAACTCCTCGAGATCGTCCGGCGTGCCCATGCCGCTGACGTTGAAGAAGTCCTCGTACTGGCGGATGCGCAGCCGCCGATCTTCCGCTGGCTCGTTCTTGGGCGCGAAGCAGTAGATCGTGACCTCGGTCTTGTCGACCGCCACCGGGCGGATCACCCGAATCTGGGTCGAGAACTGGTCCATGAGAAAGACGTTGGGATAGAGCCCGAGATTACGGCTCTGGTTGACGATGTAATCGGCCTGCTCGGCGCCGACGCGTTCGGTGATCTCGTCGCGATGGACATATACTGGGCGCACCTCCGGATTGAGGAGATTCGTCCAGAGCAGGATATGACCGTTTTCGAAGGCATAGACGCCACCCTCGCTTTTCGACCAACCGTCGGCGTCCACGGTCTGTGTGCCCTCGTCGTTGCGGCGATCCATAGTCGCCGAATAATTCGCATGCACAGAGCTGACGTGATAGCCGTCGGCCCCGTTCTCGGCCTGCAGCTTCCAGTTGCCGTCGTAGCTGTAGGTCGAATTGCCGCGCAACACTTCCAGACCCTCCGGGGCCTGATCGACCATCTGGTCGATGATGGTTCGCGTCGAGCCCAGATGCTCGTCGAGCGACACCACGAACGGGTTGAGACTTGCAAAAAGGAAGCCACGGTAGCTTTCGAAGCGAGGCACCTGCTTGAGATCGTGCGACCCCTCGCTATCAAAACCCTCTGGGTAACCGCCGCCTTTCTTGTCCTTGACCTTTAGCAGCTTGCCAGTGTTCTTGAATGTCCAGCCGTGGAAAGGGCAGGTGAACGTACCCTTATTGCCATGCTTGCGGCGGCAGATCATGGCCCCGCGGTGCGCGCAGGCGTTGATTAAAGCGTGCAGTTCGCCTTCTTTATCACGGGTAATGAGCACCGGATGCCGGCCGATATGGGTGGTGAAATAGTCGTTGGCCTCCGGAAGCTGGCTTTCGTGAGCAACGTAGACCCAGTTGTTCTCGAAGACATGTTTCATCTCCAGTTCGAACAGGTCGGGGTCAGTAAAAATATCGCGACGACAGCGAAAATGCCCCGTTTCGGGATCGTCTTCAACTGCGTGTGCGAGATTAGCTTCAATCTGATCGATGTTCTTGTGCATCTTCTCCTCCGGCTTAAGATTAGCGTTTGGATTACACAGGTTCGAGCGCACCACGGACTAGCCGGATACCGCAAAGTTGTATCCGAATCGTGCACGTTATTATCTAAGAAGGATTTGAGCGCAGCCTCGCAAGACAGAGAGCCGATGTGGCTCTCTGTGATCAACCCTTCCAGAACTGGAGGATACGGGGCGCCTAGAGGTGGAGAGTCGCGGCTGCAGTTTTGCTAAGAGGGCGTAGTAAACAAGGTCTGCGAGGGTCGTTCCCCGAACGCGCGTCGATATTCGGCCGCGAAACGACTTAAATGCGTAAAACCATGTGTGAGTGCGATTGCCGTAACCGTATCGGTCTCGCCGACCGCGGCACGTAATTGGTCACGCGCGCGTTCGAGGCGGCGGCGGCGAACGAACACCATTGGGGACTCGCCTGTGTGGCGCTTGAAAAGAGTGTAAAGAGCACGTCGGCTGACGTTTGCGCAACGCGCTAACGTATCGATATCGATAGGGCCTTCCGGGTGCGCGTCGATGAACTCCACAAGTTGTTTGAAAGGCGCTTGCAGAGGATTATTAGCTTCTCCGCGGTGCGGCAAAGTTTCGAGCAGCTTGGCGGCCACGGCACGGGCGTAATGGATGCGAACGTTGTCGCTTGTGGAGGGTGTATTGGCTTCGTGGCAAATGAGCCTAAGCAGTTCGGTGAGCCCTGGCATTTTGCCCAGTCGCGCGACTTGCGCGTGGAAACGGGGCGTCTTGCGCTCAAGGATCGAGTGTGGGTCGGCGGCAATATCCCGCATCAGCTGGCGCGGTAACTTGACCACGAACTTTTCGCAATCGTCAGAGTAAACGAGGTCGACCACGTCGTCGGGGTTGATGATCAGGACGTCGCCAGGAGCAAGCGTGCGCGAAGCGTTGCCATACCTCCACAGACATGACCCGGACAGTACGATCTGTAGGTGGTAGATGTCTTCGAGCGCCGGTGAAGTTACTCGTACACGGTTGCCATAACGAATTCGACATAGGTTGAACTGGACCCCATAATTCGGACAGAGCACTAAGTGATGATCTGCTCCACAATGGCCACACCCGGCCAAGGAGCAACTATGCGACGCAAACGCCGTAATCACTCACCGGCCTTCAAGGCGAAGGTGGCACTCGCCGCCGTGCAAGGCGATCGAACGCTCGCCGAACTGGCGCAGCAGTTCGACGTGCATGCGAACCAGATCATGCAATGGAAACGCCAGCTGGTCGAAGGCGCGACCGAGACGTTCGACAAGGGACCATCGACGTCGGATAACCAAGCCCAGATCGACTCGCTGCATGCCAAGATCGGTGAGCTGTCGATGGAGAACGATTTTTTGGAGCGCGGGCTCGCGCGCTTCGACCCGAAGCGCGGCGGGCCATGATCGATCCCGGCCACACATTGCCGATCACACGCCAATGCCGTGTCCTCGATGTCGCCCGATCGACGGTCTACTATCGGCACAAGCCGGTATCGGATGCCGATCACAGGCTTATGCAGCGTATCGACGTGCTGCACCTCGAGCGGCCGTTTCTCGGCAGCCGACGCATTGCCGATGCACTGGCTGATGAAGACGGCCTGGTGATCAATCGCAAGCGCATACAGCGTTTGATGCGTATCATGGGGATCACCGCCTTGTATCCGAAGCCGCGCTTGTCACGACCGGCAGCGGGGCATCGGATCTATCCGTATCGCCTGCGGGGTCTGAAGATCGATCGACCCAACCAGGTCTGGGCCAGCGATATCACGTACTTGCCCATGGCGCGCGGTTTTTATACCTGGTCGCCGTCATGGACTGGTGCTCGCGCAAGGTCCTGGCCTGGCAGATTTCGAACACGCTCGACGACGCGTTCTGCGTCGATGCCCTGCAGCGCGCGGTCGCACGCTACGGAGCGCCCGACATCTTCAACACGGATCAGGGCAGCCAATTCACGGGTAGCGCCTTCACCAGTGTGCTCGAAGACCACGCGATCACGATCAGTATGGATGGCCGCGGGCGCTGGATGGATAACGTCTTCATCGAACGGCTCTGGCGCAGCGTGAAGTATGAGGAGGTGTATTTGAAAGCCTATGACAGTGGGCGCGACGCCAAAGCGGGCTTGGCTGATTACTTCGCCTTCTACAACGCCAAGCGCCATCATCAGGGCCTTGATCGGGCTACGCCCGATCAAGTCTACTTCGACCCACAGCCGCGACCGCAGGCGGCTTAACCTAGCAGGTCATCACTTAAAAATCGCTGCGGACTGTCCAATGGATGGGGTCCAGCTCAAACATCCAGTACCCGGAGAGAGGCTCGTCCCAGCCAAGCCTGGGGGCATAACTGACGCGCTTCCTCGCGTTGCTGATAATATGAACCTTGAGGCGTCGAACATAGTTATAGTCGGCAATATGAACCGTGTTGCTCGCTCTACACTCGATGCGCAACTCAAGCGATCTAAACCTCGCAAGGCCAAGCTGAGTCGAGACGAGGCGGCCCGTCAGAAGGCACATCATCGAGCGCTAATAGTCGAATGGCGCAAGGATCCGGAATGGGCGGCCGCAGAAGCGCAACTCGAGGATGAGCGTTATTACCTGACAGCAGCCGGTTTCGGAGAGGTGGCGGGCGACGTAAGTGGCTCGACGATTCATCGTTGGCGGCGCAATGGAAAAGTGATCGGCGTGCGGGGTGCAGGCTCTCGTTTCCGGTATCCGAGAGCACAGCTCAACGATGCCGATCGCCTGCCCGAAGGTTTGCCGAGCCTCATCGCGATTTTAGGCAACAGCTACTTCAGCTGGCTCTGGCTCACCTCTCGCCACCCAGGGCTCGATGGCGTAGCCCCAATCGATGCACTTAAATCTGAGGGCTCGAAACGCGTCTTGGACGTGGCGCGCGCTGATCACAATGGGGCGTTCTGGTGACCCCGAGTATCGCGGCAACGGTCTGCGATGGGAGTTGCTGCATGCTTCAAAATAGTCGTGTACGGACTCTATAGTCCGCTCCACACGCTAGAAGATGCATGTCAGCAGAGGGTAGGCGTAGAGTATAAGAAAGTTCACGCCGGTCGATTCCGGGCCCGAAGTTGCCCTTATTAGGAGCTGCTATGGCGATCTCTCGACTCACGTTATTCAGACTGGCGACCGTTGCGACCCTGGGGTGGCTCGCAACGCAAAAAATGCGGTCGTCGAAGCGTCGGGCTGTACGGGTCGCAGCGACGCTTCCATCCGAGCTCGTTGATACTGCACGTGCTAATGCAGCTTCCTCCAATCGCTCTTTAGCGGGCCAGCTCGACCGTTGGGCACGCATTGGGCAGTTTTACGATGTACTCAACGAGGTCGATTACGACCGTATTCAGCTTGCCCTCGCAGGTGCCATGTCGCCGGATGATCTGAAGGTGGCCGAACGCACCGTGTATGAGGCTGCATTCATGCAGCGGATGCGCGACCGCACGCCGCAAGAAGACTCCTTCTTCGCCGATTTAGAGCGCCAACAACGCTCGGCCGATTACGACATGTCGAAACTGGGAACGCGATGAGTGCGCTGGCCCAGTTGGTTGTGTTTGGCGTTTTACTGATGGGACTCGGCGTGGGCGGTTTACTCATCGCCCAGCGAGTCGATCGTCATCGAGAACGGACTCGGCGCATGAACCGGCGGAAATAGCCCCTTTTCGCCGATGAAACGCGGTCGGCGCATCGTCCGACCAACGACGTTGTAATTCTTAGATGCTTTGAACGTTTTGAGTCGCTCAGGGTAGCGAGCAAACCAGCCCGCTGCCGGCAATATCGGCCACGCGCGCATCGCTGAGCCCAGACCCCCGGGTCAGATCCTCCAGACGGTGCCACGGACGGCGCGCAATGATTTCTTGTGCGCGACTCGGTCCAACGTGTTCGAGTTCGTCTAGGGCAGCCAGCGTCCCGCGATTTAGATCGATACAGTTTCCGGTTTGCGTGGGGCCTGGGCTGCCCGCGCTATCTGCGTTCACCTCAGCATCCCCGAGAACGATGTAGACGGGCCCGTGCTTTGGCATGGTCCAGGCCTAGCCATTCCGGATAGCGCGCGATGCCTTGATCAGTGATGGGCAACGTGCCGTCTGTCCAGATATTGTCGTAAAGATTGGCATAACCGTGCGCACCGAGCGTGCTCGCGCCGTGCGTGATCGCCGGTTGCGCCATCACATCGAACTCGCGCCAGCTCGAGTCAGTGGGAGGCATATTGAACTTGCCCAGCATAATCCGTTCGCCGCCGAACGTATCACCGAGCCACTGCCAATAGGTATCGAGCTCACCTATCTCGGCTGTGTGGTCGCTTTTGTTGTCGCCGTAAACGATATAAACGGTCCCAATAGTCAGCGATAGAGGCTTGCCATCGACTTGAACTGTGAAACGACTCGACAACGGCTCGCGGGCAAAGCGGTTACCAGGATCTAGATAGACGGTTGTGCCGCCGTCGTTGGTGACCGCGGATTCTCGCCAGAGGAATGCATAACTCTCTTTGTAGCTGTAATCACCGATCGCATGCGAGACCACTGCCTGCCAGGGTTGCCCGGATCGTTTCGATACACGGTCGGCCAATGCAGTGGCCGCCGCCGGCTTCATGACTTCCTGGAGGGCGACTAGATCGAAGCGGGCGATGACTTCAGCTACTGCGTCGAGATCTTTGTCGTTGTTCCAGCCCAAGTGTTTGAGGTTTCAACTCGCGACGCGCACCGCGGCACTTGCTGAAACAGAAACAACGAAGAGCAAAATAGCGGCCGCGCACCCCAGTGCGAAATGCTGGAGGAGGGGGGATTTTTCCGAACAAGTTTCATATAGGCAGTATTTCAGTTGAGAATCACTCGTAGCGCGATCGCGTACGACTATTCATGAGCATCCCGGTCGACCGGCACCATGCACGCTCTCGTTCGGATTCAGGATGCCGTCATTGAGGCATCTACCGCGTACGTTGTTTACGCTCAAGGAATGGGCCGATCGCCGAATCACGCTGGGTGCGTAATGGTAGCGCCGCCCGATAGCGGGCCTCGTCGCTACGCCTCGGATCATCATGGCCGGCAGCAGGGTAGCGGCAAACCGACTTTTTTACTCGGTGATCTGGCGCCGACGGCATTGTATGGCTTAGTGTCCATGACCGTTGGCTGCGCCGCGGCGCAGCCGATTGCAGGCGGGTCGCTCAGTCAAGGATTGCAACACACGCCTACTGCGCTAGGACAACGTTCTGGCGCCCATGGTGTACCGTAAAAATCGGTCCCGGATCCAGACGATCCGGAAGGCTTAATTTACAAAGCTCAGCGGGGCATCGTGACCTGGCCAGAGCGGCGCGTACTTTCTGTCGCCGACGAATCGGGACCGATGGGCGGTAGTGCCACCGCGGCGGCGCTGGGAGCTGTTCTCCAAGCTCATAAGAGCCGCGTCTGGTCGTGCTCCGCAGCCGCCGCCGGCGAGACGTTCCTGCCGCTCTTCGATGCCCGTCCCAACCGTTATTCGTTTGGATCACGGTGTTCTCTACCGCGTGAGCGAAACCCAGGTTTCAAGTCTCGATACTCGATCATTCAGGCCGGTTGCAAGATGGTTATTAAGATGTCGCGCGTTGGGTAACCAGCTAGCGTCTTTTGCTAATAGATTGAAGGCAAATATGGCGAGTGAGAGGCCGCCCTTGCGATCGCCAATTGATAGTGCCAGCGTTGATACTGTCGCTCTAACGTTCTCTCTAAGGTTTCTGTTCAGACGCGTCTGCCATGATTTGAGCCGCAGTTTCCGAGAACTCGGTGTAATGGTCGCTCATCTCATCAGAGACATGACCGATGATTTGCATACGAAGCTTTCGAGGGACTCGTTTTTCGGCCATCCACGAGTTCGCCTCGTACCGGAATGAGTGAAAAGTCACCTCGTTGGAGATGTTCGCGACACGTCGTACACGTTCAAATGCTTGCGTGATTGAGTCCGGTCGAACGCCACCGAATACATGGGTCGGGTCTCCCAACGCCGCGGTTACTTCTCTATAGAGCGCGGTGAGCTGTGGCCACATGTAGAAGCGTCTAGGCTGTGTCTTCGCCAATCTGATGACGATAATGGGCGGGTTGGTCTCGAGATCGACATCGCTATGCTTGAGGCGCGCTATTTCGGCCCGCCGCATCCCGCATTCTTCCGCCCAGCGCATTGCCCAATAGGCAAGCGGCGTGCGCGCACGCCGTGCTGAATCAACCCGGGTTTCCCGGAGGCTCGTGGGTTTGAGTCACGCCGCCTTGGCGGACTCGGAAAGTGTGG
>NZ_AYKF01000132.1 GCF_003732545.1 Salinisphaera orenii subsp. halophila YIM 95161
AGACTATATGCTCGACACCGCAGCAGACACGAAGATTCAGAACGTGCTGTCCGCGCTCGACCGGGCGCTGGCCGAGCGCAACATCGAGGATGCGCTCGCGCTGTTCACCGAGGACTGCTACTGGCGCGATCTCGTGGCCTTCACCTGGAACATCAAGACCGTGGAGGGCAAGGCCGGGGTGCGCGACATGCTCGAGACCCGGCTCGACGAGGTCAAGCCCCGCGACTGGACGGTCGACGACAACGAAACACCGGCCCACGCCGACGGCGTCACCGAGGGTTTCATCGAATTCGAGACCGAGGTCGCCCGCGGCTACGGCTATATCCGTCTCAAGGACGGCCTGATCTGGACGCTGCTGACCACCATGCACGAGCTCAAGGGCTACGAGGAGCCCAGCGGCCACTCGCGTCCCCTGGGTGCCAAGCACGGCGACGAGCAGGGCGAGCCGACCTGGGCCGAGGAACGCGAGGCGGAGCTGGCGAATCTCGGCGTGAGCACCCAGCCCTATGTGCTGATCATCGGCGGCGGCCAGGGCGGCATCGCGCTCGGCGCGCGGCTCCGCCAGCACGGCGTGCCCGCGCTGATCGTGGAGAAGAACGAGCGCCCCGGCGACTCCTGGCGCAAGCGCTACAAGTCGCTCTGCCTGCACGATCCGGTCTGGTACGACCACATGCCCTACATCAAGTTTCCGAAGAACTGGCCGGTGTTCGCGCCCAAGGACAAGATCGGCGACTGGCTGGAGATGTACGCGAAGGTCATGGAACTCAACTTCTGGGGTTCCACCGAAGCCAAGCGCGCCAGCTACGACGAGGCCAGTGAAACCTGGACGGTGGTGGTCGAACGCGAGGGCCGCGAGATCACCCTGCAGCCGAAGCAGCTCGTGCTGGCCACCGGCATGTCGGCCAAGCCCAACACACCGTCGATTCCCGGCCAGGACATCTTCGCCGGCATCCAGCAGCATTCCTCGGAACACCCGGGGCCGGACGGCATGGAGGACAAGCGGGTCGCGGTCGTCGGCTCGAACAACTCCGCCCACGACATCTGCGCCGCGCTCGCCGAGGCCGGGGTGGACGTGACCATGATCCAGCGCTCGTCGACGCACATCACCAAGTCCGATTCGCTGATGAAGTACGCGCTCGGCCCGTTGTATTCCGAGGAGGCCGTGGCCAACGGCATCACCACCGAAAAAGCGGATCTGCTGTTCGCCTCGATCCCGTACGGCATCATGGCCGATTTTCAGAAGCCCGCCTTCGACCAGATCCGCGAGGCCGACGCCGAGTTCTACCGCGACCTGGAGCAGGCCGGATTCATGCTCGATTTCGGCCCCGACGATTCCGGCCTGTTCATGAAGTATCTGCGCCGCGCCTCCGGCTACTACATCGACGTCGGCGCCTCCCAGATGATCATCGACGGCCGGATCAAGCTCGCCAGCGGCTCGGAAGTGGCCCGTCTCACCGAGGACAGCGTCGTGCTGGAGGACGGACGCGAGATCCCGGCGGACGTGATCATCTACGCCACCGGCTACGGCTCGATGAACGGCTGGGCCGCAGACCTGATCTCCCAGGACGTCGCCGACAAGGTCGGCAAGGTCTGGGGGCTCGGTTCCGACACACCCAAGGACCCGGGCCCCTGGGAAGGCGAAGAGCGCAATATGTGGAAGCCGACCCAGCAGCCCGGACTATGGTTTCACGGCGGTAATCTCGCCCAATCAAGATATTACTCGCACTATCTCGCGCTTCAGCTCAAGGCGCGTATGGAGGGTTTCGAGACGCCGGTTTACGGTCTTCAGCCCACGCATCACTTGAGTTGATGGCTATAAAATTATGAAATAAAAGGCCACGGCGGCTCGAGCGTCGCTGTGGCCGGATTGTGCGCGTGCCGTGCAGGCGCCGCGTTCGTGACGCAGCGGCGCGTCCATGCCGTGTGCGCCGATGGGTTAGACTGATGCGCGTTTGGGCCACGACGCGCTTTCATGACCGCTTTCAGCGCCATAGAACAATCGGCTCGCGAGCGCCTCGGCGGAGGCGACGCGCTCGAATCCCGTCTGATTCGCCCCGAGCCCGCCGAATCGCTCGCCATGATCGGCGACGATCGCTACCTGTCCGTCATGTGTCGCCGCATCTTCCGGGCGGGGCTGACCCATCGGCTGGTGGATGCGCGCTGGCCGGCGTTCGAGATCGCCTTTGATGACTTCGACCCGGCCGCTGTCGCTGCCCTCGATGACGACGACCTCAAGAGACTCGCCGCCGACGAGACGCTGATCCGTCATCGGAGAAAGATATTCGCCGTCCGCAACAACGCCGTGGCGATGCAGGCGATCATCGCGGAGTTCGGCAGCTTCGGATTCTGGCTGGCCGAATGGCCCGAAGACGAGATCGTGGATCTGTGGCACGAGCTGCGCCAGCGCTTCACCCAGCTCGGCGGTCGTTCCGGACCCGCTTTCCTGCGCATGGCGGGCAAGGACACGTTCATGCTGACCGACTGGGTCGTCAAGGCGATGGCGCAGTGGCAGGCCTACAGCGGCAAATCGCATACCCGCAACGCCCACGCCGAGATTCAGGCCCTGTTCAATGGCTGGCAGGCAGAATCCGACCGTCCGCTGTGCCAGATCAGCCAGATTCTCGCTTTTTCAATTGACTAGACGCGGTATTTAATGCACTTAAAAAAGGGTTGGGGCCGCGGGCCCCGGTATGCCTCCGTTCTATTACTGCTCCTTGTATTGCTCGGAGGTTGCGGTTCCGACCAACCCCAGCCCGTCAAGCTCATGGGCGAGTTGACCTATGCAGGCAACGCCAAGATCCCGGCCGGCTCGAACGCGCGGGTAAGCATGGTCGAGCGCAGCGAGACCGGCGCCGACAAGCGCATCGTCGCGGAACGCTCGCTGCACGAACTGGGCAGCAAGCCGATCGAGTTCGATATCTCCGTGGACCCGAGCCTGCTCGAGGGCGAGGGCCGCTACGGACTGCGTGCGGAGATCACCGACGGCGACGGCAACGTGCGCTGGACGACACCCGAGCCGCTCGCCATCGACGACATATCCACCGATACCTCCGTGACGATCGAGCTCGAGGCGACACCGCAGCCGCAGACACCCGATTTCACCCAGTATCGCTGCGAGGACGGTTTCCATCTCGCGGCCGCAACCGCCGGAACGCGGGCGATCCTGCGCTTGGGCAATCGCCGCCTGGAGCTGCAGCCGGCCGGCGACAACCGCTACACCGACCTGCACGACAATGCACTGACCTTTCGCGAGGGCGGTGTGCGGCTGGTACTCGACGGCACCGAACACACCGACTGCCGGGTCGTCGAGAACCAGTCGCCCAGCGAGGTCGATGACGACAACGGGGACACCGATGCCGAGCCGGAAGCCGATGACGGCAGCGGCGAAGAGGACGGCACGGGCGAGCGCGAACGGGATTCCGGCGACACGACCGAGAACTGACGCCGGCGCCTCATGCAGGCATCACACCGTTGCGATGGGCTCGGATTGCGGCCGCGCCACCGGCAACATAACGTTCACGAGGCTACTGGCACGGCTTGAGCAGGGCGGTGGCGCGTTAGCTGCCCGAGCCGGGTGAGCGGTCACTCCGCGTCGGGCGTGCTTGGCCAGCCGTCGATGCCGATCAGCGCGTCCAGCGAAAGACGATCCGCCCAGCCCTCGGCTTCCAGCATCGGCCGGTCGTAGAACTCGCGCACATGGCCGAGGCAGAGGATGGCGATCGGGTGCGCGCCGTCGGGCATCGACAGCAGATCGACGAGCGCGGCCGGGTCGAACATCGACACCCAGCCCACGCCGAGCCCCTCGGCGCGCGCCGCCAGCCAGAGATTCTGGATCGCACAGGCCGCCGAGGCCAGATCCATCTCGGGCAGCGTCCGGCGACCGAACACATGCCGCTCGCGACCGTCGGTCAGGGCGACGACGAGCAGCTCGCCGCAGTCGCGGATACCTTCGACCTTGAGCTGCATGAAGGCCTGCTTGCGTGGCCCCATGATCTCGGCGGTGCGCAGACGCTCGGCCTCGACCTCGTCGTGCAGCGCCCGCCGCAGCGCTGGGCTGCAGACACGGATGAAACGCCAGGGTTGCATGTAACCGACGCTGGGCGCGTAGTGGGCGGCGGCAAGCAGCCGCCGGAGCACATCGGCATCGACCGGAGCGTCGATGAAATGACGCATATCGCGCCGCTCGGCGATCACGCGGTAGACGGCATCCAGCTCCGGCTGACTGTAACGATGGGAATCGCGGGTCTCGGTCATGGGCGTTGTCGCGGCACGCTTGGCAATTCACGGCTCGAAGCGCACAGGCTACACCAGCCCATCGGTTTGAATTCGCCGGGCCGCCTTTGCAAGGCTCTGCGCCTCGCGGCCGCCTCGGGCGATAGGCGCAGCCGCTGCGGGATGGAGACCATGACGCGAACACTACCACCGACATCGCCCGCCGCCGACCCGGCCGACCGGCGTCGCGGCTGGTGTCCCAGCGCGCTGCGGCCGATGGCCGCGGCGGACGGATGGCTGTTGCGTCTGCGGCCGCCGGAAGCGCGTGTGGACGGGCCGGCGCTGCGCCGGCTCTCGGCCATCGCCCGGCGTCACGCGGACGGCGCGGTTCTGCTCACCCGGCGGGCCAAGCTCGAACTGCGCGGCATACGCGATCCCGACGCCACCACGGCGGCCCTGCGCGCAGCCGGCTGGATGGAGGACGAGACCACCGCGGCGCTGCCCGATCAAATCATCTCGCCGGCCACCGATATCGACACCGCGGCGATCGCGGACGCGATGACGGTCCATCAGCGACTGCATGCCGCACTCAGCGGGCGCGATGCGACGCTGGATCTGCCGGACAAGTTCGCCGTCGCCATCGACGGCGGCGGGCGCCTCGGCGTTCCCGAGGTGCATGCGGATATACGCCTCGATGCGCTGGATGACAGGCACTGGCGGCTGGCGGTGGCCGGCAGCCGCGCCTCGGCCACGAGCCTGGGCTGCTGGCAGGCCGACGTGCTCACCGCCGCGGTCACTGCGCTCATCGATCGGTTCGCCGCCGCGCAGACCGCCGGGTCGCCGGGGCCCCGGCGCATGCGTGATCTGCTCGCCCGCGACGGCGCGCGGCGGCTGGCCGAGGCCTGCCCGCCGCCACGGGCGAAGGAGCCTCGGTCGGCGCCTCGGGCCGGCGGCCCGCCGATTCTGGGGTACCATGACGGGCTGGGCCACGTGATCGCCTTTGCGTTCGGGCGCATCGGCGCCGACGCGCTGGAGACGATCGCCGACGGCCTGGCGCGTCGCGGCGAGCATCTGCGGCTGCTGCCGGACCGCCGGGTGCTGCTGCCTGCCGCGGACGCCAACGACAGCGCGGCGCTACGCGCGGCCGGCGCCCTGGATACCCCCGGCGATCCGCGCCTGGGGCTGGCGGCCTGCATCGGTCGCGGCGGCTGCGCGCAGGCCACGACCGCCACCCGCGCGGACGCGCTGGCGCTGGCGGCACGGGCGCCGACCGTGGCCGGCGCCGGTGAGGTCGGGCTGCACGTATCCGGCTGTGCCAAGGGCTGCGCCCATCGCCGGCCGGCAGCGGTCACCCTCGTGGGACGCGCCGGCGGCTACGATGTGGTGGTCGCCGGAGCGCCGGACGAGCCGGCGCTGTGGACAGGGCTGGCGGTCGCGGCAGCCGGGTCGCGCCTGGCGGCGCTGGAACGCATCCACGTCGCCCAGCGGCAGGACGGCGAGACGCCGCTGGCCGTGTTCCGGCGCCTGGGCCGGCAACGATTACTTGAACTGAGCGAGGCGGAAATCGCAGGTGAGTGAACAACACGTCGACTACGACTACATCCGCGACGGGCGGGCCATTTACGAAAAGTCCTTCGCCATCATCGAGGCCGAGGCCGATCTGGACGGGCTGGCACCGGACCTGCGCAACGTGGCCATTCGCATGATCCACGCCTGCGGGCAGACCGACCTGGCGGCGGATCTGCGCCATTCCGCGGGCGTGGCCGCCGCGGCGCGCACCGCGCTGCAGGCCGGTGCGCCGATCCTCTGCGACAGCGAGATGGTCGCCCACGGCGTGACCCGACGGCGTCTGCCCGCCGACAACGCCGTCGTATGCACGCTGCGCGACCCCGACACGCCGACGCTCGCGCGCTCGATCGGCAACACGCGCACGGCCGCGGCGCTGGAACTCTGGGGCGACAATCTCGACGGCGCCGTGGTCGCCATCGGCAACGCGCCGACGGCGCTGTTTCATCTGCTCGAGCTCATCGCCGCGGGCGCGCCGCGGCCGGCCGCGGTCATCGGCCTGCCGGTGGGTTTCGTCGGCGCCATCGAGAGCAAGGAGGCACTGGCCGCGCAGGCGCTCGGCCTGGACTACCTGACGCTGTTCGGGCGCCGTGGCGGCAGCGCCATGGCCGCCGCCGCGGTCAATGCCCTGGCCAGCGAGGCGCTATGAGCCGAGCCACGGTCTACGGCGTCGGCACGGGCCCCGGCGATCCGGAACTGATGACCGTCAAGGCCGTGCGCGCGCTCGGGCGCAGCACCGTCGTGGCCTATTTCTGCAAGCGGGCGGGGGCGGGCAACGCGCTCACGGCCGCGCGGGACTATCTGCGCGACGATCACGTCATGCTGCCCATGGTCTATCCGGTGACCACGCAGCTGTCGCATCACTGCGACGCCTACCGCGAGCAGATCGAGGGCTTCTTCGATGAATCGGCCGAGCAGGTCGCCGCCCATGTGGCCGCGGGCCGCTCGGTGGCCGTGCTCTCCGAAGGCGACCCGTTCTTCTACGGCTCATTCATGCATATATTCCTGCGCCTGCGCGAGCGCCTGCCCTGCGAGGTGGTGCCGGGCGTGCCGGCGATGCTCGCCGGCGCCGGCCGGCTGCCGCGGCCGATCGCCATGCGCGACGACATCCTCACGGTGATTCCCGGCACGCTGCCGGACGCGGCGCTGCGCGACAGCCTCGCGCTGGCCCAGGCCGCGGTGGTAATGAAGGTCGGCCGCAACCTGCCGCGGATCCGCGCCGCACTCGAAGCCCTCGGCGCCACGGACCGCGCCTGGTACGTCGAGCGCGCCAGCCAGGGCGGCGAACGCGTCATGCCGCTGTCCGAGGCCCCGGACGGGCCGGCGCCGTATTTCTCCATGGTCCTGCTGCCGGGCACGGGCCAGCGGGTATGAGCGCCGTGGTGGGCGAGGGCGGCTGGCTCGCGGTCGTGGGCACCGGCCCCGGCGATTCGGCGTGGATGACGCCCGAAACGAGTGCGGTGATCGCCGCCGCGACCGATCTGGTGGGCTACGAGCGGTATGTCGAGCGCGTCGCCGACAGCGGCCAGCGCCGGCACGTCTCGGACAATCGCGAGGAGACCGCGCGCGCGGCCCACGCGCTCGATCTGGCGGCGAGCGGCGCGCGCGTCGCCGTCATCTCCGGCGGCGACCCGGGCATCTTCGCCATGGCCGCCGCGGTCTGGGAGACCCTCGAACGGGCCGATCACGAACGCTGGGCCGCGGTCGAGATCCGCGTCACCCCCGCGGTATCGGCGATCCAGGCGGTCGCCGCCCGCGCCGGCGCGCCGCTCGGCAACGACTTCTGCGTGATCTCGCTGTCCGACAACCTCAAGCCCTGGGCCGTGATCGAGCGGCGTGTGCGTCTGGCCGCCGAGGCCGATTTCGCGCTGGCCTTCTACAACCCGATATCGCGCGCCCGGCCGTGGCAGCTCGGCGCGGCGATCGAGGCCGTGGCCGCGCATCGCGCCCCGGCCACCCCGGTGGTCCTCGGCACCGCCGTCGGCCGGGCCGACGAGGCGCTGACGATCACCGACCTGGCTCGTTTCGACCCGGCCGCGGCGGACATGCGCACGCTGGTCATCGTCGGTGCCAGCACCACGCGGGTGATCGCCGCGGCCGACGGCCGACCCCGCGTCTACACCCCGCGCCTGTACCCGGCGGACTACTGATGCCCGGCCTGGTCGGAAAGCGCCGCGCAGGCGGCATCGACCGTGGCGAAGACCGCGTCCGCCGCGGGCAGGGCGGGGCGCTCGACCATCACCACGCGCACGCCGCGCTGTCGGGCCGCATCGAGTTTGGCCCGCATCGCCGGCGCGCCGCTGTTCTTGGTGACCAGCACGTCGATGGCATGGCGGGCCAGCAGCGCGCTTTCGTCAGCCACCGTGAACGGGCCGCGGGCAGTGATCAGGCGCCAGTCATCGAACGCCGGCGGCGGCTCGGGCGGGTCGATGCTGCGCACCAGCCAGAAGCGGCCGGGCGCATCGGCGAACGGGCCGAGGCTGCGCGCCCCAACGGTCAGAAACACGCGACGGCCGAGGTCGTCGAGGCACGCGGACGCCGCTGTCAGGTCGGCGACGTGAATCCAGTCGTCCTCCGCACCCGGGCGCCAGGGCGGACGCGCCAGGCGCCAGAGGGCGACCCCGCAGCGGCGACAGGCGATCGCGGCGTGGTGCGACATGGCCGCCGCGAACGGGTGGGTGGCATCGATCACCCGGTCGATCGCGTGGCGTTCCAGATAGGCGGCAAGCCCGTCGATGCCGCCGAAGCCGCCCACCCGCGTGGCCAGCGGCGAAGCGGCCGGCCGGCGGGTCGCGCCGGCCAGCGACAGGGTGGCCTCGACGCCGGGCCGCACCGCCAGACGCTCGGCCAGCAGGCGGGCCTCGCGGGTACCGCCGAGCAGCAGCAGTTTCATCGAGACAACGCTCGTCATATCGGATGGGCCGGCTAATGTGCAGCGTCCACGCCGATCAAGTCCAGACGCCGTGGCTGTCGGTGGTGGGCATCGGCCTCGACGGCTGGTCCGGCGTGCCCGAGCCGGCCCGACGCGCGCTGCAGGAGGCGGAACTCGTGGTCGGCGGTGCGCGCCATCTGGCCCTGCTCCCGAACTCGGTGCGCGGCCGGCGCATGGTCTGGCCGTCGCCGCTGAGCCAGGGCATCGATGCCATCCTCGCCCGGCGCGGTACTGCAGTGGCGGTGCTGGCCAGCGGCGATCCCTTCTGGTACGGCGTCGGTGCCACGCTCGCACGCCACGTGCCCGCCGACCGCATGCGGGTATGGCCGCAGCCTTCGGCGTTCTCGCTGGCCGCGGCACGCATGGGCTGGGCGCTGCAGGACGTCACCTGCCTGTCGGTCCACGGCCGCCGGCTCTCGCGCGTGCGCCCGGCGCTGCATGACGGCGCCCGCCTGCTGCTGCTGTCCTGGGACGGCCATACCGCCGCCCGGCTGGCCGCCTGGCTCACGGCGCAGGGTTTCGGCCCGTCGCAGCTGAGCGTGCTCGCCCATCTGGGCGGCGACGCCGAGCGGCGTGTCGACGGCCACGCCGAGAGCTGGGCCACCGCCGAGACCGAGGCCCTGAACACCATCGCGGTGCGCTGTGTCGCCGCCCCCGGTACGCGGGCCCTCGGCCGGACGCCCGGCCGGCCCGAGGGGCTGTTCGCCCACGACGGCCAGATCAGCAAGCGCGAGGTCCGCGCCGCGATCCTGGCACTGCTCGCACCCGGCCAGAACGAGACTCTGTGGGATATCGGCGCGGGCTCGGGCGCGATCGCTATCGAGTGGATGCTTAGCGATCGCAGCAACCGCGCGGTGGCGATCGAGGCCCGGACCGACCGGCTCGACCGGGTCCGGGCCAACGCCGAGGCGCTCGGCGTGCCCGCGCTCGAGACAGTGGCCGGGCGCGCACCGGATGCGCTCGCGGGGCTGAGTACGCCGAACGCCGTGTTCATCGGCGGCGGGTTGACCGAACCGGGGCTGGTGGCCCGCTGTCGGGCCGCGCTGGCGCCGGGCGGGCGGATCGTGGCCAGCAGCGTGACCGTCGAGGGCGATGCCGCGCTCGCCGCGCTGCACGCCGACAGCGGCGGCAGCCTGCGCCGCATCGCAGTCAGCCGTGCCGAACCGCTGGGCGGCTTTGCCGGCTGGCGCGCCCTGCGCCCGATCACGCTCTGGTGCAACATCGACGACACGGACGAGAACGCATGACCGTGCACTTCATCGGCGCCGGTCCGGGCGCGGCCGATCTGCTCACGCTGCGCGGGCGCGACCGCATCGCGGCCTGCGGTCTGTGCCTGTACGCCGGGTCGCTGGTGCCGGACGGCGTACTGGCGCATCTGCCGGCCGGCGTGGCGGCGATCAACACCGCCGGCATGGCGCTCGACGAGATCATCGCCCGTATTCGCGAGGCCACCGCCGCCGGGCACGACGTCGCCCGCCTGCATTCGGGGGATCTGGCCGTCTACAGCGCCCTGGCGGAACAGCTGCGGCGGCTGCGCGCGGCGGGCATCGACTACACGCTGACGCCCGGCGTGCCGGCGTTCGCGGCGGCCGCGGCGGCGCTCGGCCAGGAGCTGACCGTGCCCGAGGTGGGGCAGTCGCTGGTTCTGACCCGGACCCAGGGCCGCGCCTCGGCCATGCCGCCGGGCGAGACGCTCGAAGCGTTTGCCGCCAGTCGCGCGACGCTGGCGGTGCATCTGTCGCTGCAGGCCGTCGAGGATGTGGTCGCGCGGCTGCAACCGTATTACGGCGACGACTGTCCGGCGGCGATCGTGCAGCGTGCCTCCTGGGCCGAGGAGCGCGTCGTCCGCGCCCGGCTGGATGCGCTCGTCGAAGCCGCGGCGGACCTGCCCGCGCGCCGCAGCGCCATCATCTTCGTCGGCCGGGTGTTGGGGGCGCTGGACAGCGGCGCCTTCCGCGACAGCGCCCTCTACGACCCCGCGCACGTCAGCCAGTACCGCTGGGCCAGCGAGGACTGACGACCGACGCGCGCGGTAAACGGCTCAGCCGCGGGCGAGATCCGCCAGCGACACGTCCAGCCGGCCCGCGCGGGCGAGCAGACGTCCGGGCTTGTCGATCACCCAGACCTCCAGCGCGCTCGAGGGCGGCAGATAGCCGGCAGCCACCTCCCAGGCACGCTCGGCCACGCGGCGATCAAGGTCGATGCCGGCTTCGCCAGCATGCGACAGCGCCTCGAGGCTGGTGTTGCTGGCGCGCACCGCGGCCTGCAGCGTCGCGCCGCCGTCCGCGCAGAGCTCGGCCAGGAAATCGAAGTCCACGCCGCCGCGGCGGCTGTGCAGATCGAGCCGCCCGGTCGCCAGCTTGCTGAACTTGCCGAAGCCGCCGACCAGCGACAGCTGCGGGAGCGGGTTGCGGCGAAGATACTTGAGCACCGCGCCGGCGAAGTCGCCCATCTCGATCAGCGCCATGTCCGGCAGGCCGTAGTGGGTCTGGATCGCGTTTTCGCTGGTCGAGCCGGTACAGGCCGCGACGTGGGCGCGGCCGTTGGCGCGGGCGACGTCGATGGACTGGTGGATGGAGGCGATGTAGGCGGCGCAGGAAAACGGCCGCACGATGCCCGTGGTCCCAAGGATCGACAGCCCGCCGAGGATGCCGAGGCGCGCGTTCATGGTCCGCTGGGCGATCGCTTCGCCGTCGTCGACGCCGACCGTCACGTCGAAGCCGCCCGTGTGGCCCAGTTCCGTCGCCACGCGGGCCAGATGCTCGCCGATCATCCGCCGCGGCACGGGATTGATCGCCGGCTCGCCGATCGCCAGCGCCAGCCCGGCGCGGGTCACCGTGCCCACCCCGGCGCCGGCCCGGAAGACGACGCCGGGGGCCTCGGTCAGGGTCAGCCGGACCCAGACCCGAGCGCCGTGGGTGGCGTCCGGATCGTCGCCGGCGTCCTTGATCAGACCCGCTTCGGCGCAGACGCTCGGGGTGATCAGGCGGCAGTCGTGAACGTCCAGATCCGCTTCGCGATTTTTCGGCAGCGACAGATGCACGCGTTCCAGCGTGCGATCCGCCAGCACTTGGTAGGCGGCGGCCATCGCCGCGGCCGTGGCCGTGGCGCCCGTGGTCCAGCCGGTGCGCAGCGGCCGATCGCCGTTCTCTGCGGTCTCTTCGCGCATGGGGATCGCCATGGTCGTTGCGGCGTCAGGCCCGGGGTACGGGCGGATGGTCGACGGCGGGGTCGGGCAGGCGACCGCGACGCGCGGCGCGCACCGTCTCGCGCAGACTCACGACCGAACCCACGATCAGCACGGCCGGCGAGGTGACGGTATGGCGTCGCGCCGTCGCGGGCAGGCTGGTCACGGACCCCGTGAGCACCCGCTGCTCCGGCGTGGTACCGCGCTCGATGAGCGCCGCCGGCGTATCCGGATCCATCCCGTGCGCCACCAGCGCCGGACAGAGATTGGTCAGCGCCATTACCCCCATGTAGATCACCAGCGTATGCCGGCTGCGCACCAGGGCGGCCCAGTCGTGGCGCATCTCGCCGGCCTGGCCGTGGGCGGTGAGGAATTCGCAGCCGGCGGCGTGATCGCGATGGGTCAGCGGGATGTCGGCGTAGGTCGCGCAGCCGGAACCGGCGGTGATGCCCGGAATGGCGCGTGTGGCGACCCCGGCCGCGGCCAGTTCGACCAGCTCCTCGCCGCCGCGCCCGAACACGAACGGATCGCCGCCCTTGAGACGCAGCACGCGACGGCCCGCGCGGGCCAGGGCGATCATGTGGCGATTCAGCTCGGCCTGACGGTAATGATGATGACCGCGGCGCTTGCCGACGAACACACGCTCCGCGTGGGCGGGCGCCCAGGACAGCAATCGGGGCGAGACCAGCCGGTCGTAGAGAACGACGTCGGCGCCGCGCAGGGCGCGCTCGCCGTCCAGCGTCAAAAGACCCGGATCGCCGGGGCCGGCGCCGACCAGACAGACCTGGACATGCTGCCAGGGATCGTCGCGCGCGGCGGGCGTCGACTCCGGTGGCTCGAAGACGAAATCGCCGCCGCCGGTGACGGCGTCGTGGAACGGCCGGCCGGCGTCGGTGGCCAGCCGGCGCAGATCGCGAACGCATGCCGGTTCGGCGCTGGCGGCGATCACCAGCCGCGCGGCGGCCACGTCGGCGGCCGTCGCCGGCCGTGGGCGCCAGTCGATGGCCCGGCTCTCGATCAGATCACGCAGCCACGGTTCGGGATCGGCGCAGCACAGACGCACGGTCAGCCCGGCGCGGGCGAGCGCCGCCAGCGGCCGTGCCGCGGCACGATCGCCGCCGCCGATCACGGCCGGCCGCTCGTCCGCATTGAGCTGGATGTTCAGACCCGCCATGGGCACCTGTGGTCTCGGGCGAGGCGACACTGTACGTCCTCTCGCGCATCGGTTGCGACAGCCACGGTGGCACGGGCTCCGGCCCGGCGCGGTCCGAGCAGCCGCGTCTTCGCGCGATCGCCGCCGCAGGCAGCGGCAGCCGCAAGAGCGGCGCATTCGGCCACGCTGGCCACGCCGAAACGCGCCCGGGCCGCGGCGGACGGGCGTGCCACCTGCGCATCGAAACACGCGAGTTGGGCCGCCGTTCCGAACCAGAGTTCGCAGCCCAGGACCGCGGCCAGCTCGCGCATTGCCGGCGCCTCGCGCTTGTCGGCGATACTGGCGATGACCCGGACATCACGGACGTCGAAGGCAAGCGCCGCCGCGGTCTCGTCGAGCAGCTGTCGAAGCACGTCCGACCCGCAGCCGTGTCGACAACCGATGCCGACGAACAGCGGTGTTCGTTGTACCGAGGCGTATGACGAATTCGGCGGCACTGAGTCTCCCTGGACCGTGAACAGGCGTTATCGAACCCCGTATGCCCACCGATCCCTCCGCGACCAGCGGTTTGACCGGAGGCACGCGCCTGCCTAGACTCCGCTCGGACAGGGTGCCTTGATCCGACAGGACAAGGATAATCGGGAAAGTGGTGCGTGCCCACGGGCACCAGTCCACTGCTGCCCCCGCAACGGTAAGCGATTCAGGTTCGCACACGGCCACTGCGCACAGCGCGGGAAGGCGCGAACCCGGGCATCCGCCCGCTCGCAAGCCCGGAGACCGGCCCTGGCTCGACGCGGTCACACGACCGCCGACAACTCATGACGTACGGGTGTGTACATGCAGAACCAGCAGTCGAATCCGGCCCGGAGCGCGCAGGCGCGGCCGACGGCCATTTCCAGTGAGATCGTTCAGCTCGCCGGCGCGGCGCTCATCGGCGCGTTCGTCGTCTACGGCGTCGGCTTCTCGCACCTGATGCCGGTGCACAACGCGGCGCACGACACCCGGCACTCCGCGACCTTCCCCTGCCACTGATCCGATGACCCGCCCGCGCCGCGGCTCCCGCCGTGCGCGCTGCCAGTCATACGGATCATTCGCGCCGGCCGCCGACCCGCGGCGTTCCGGTGCATGCCAACGGGATACGCGATGCTCTTTCGACGCTTGATTCTCAGCGCCGTGCTGGTGGGCGCCCTCGTGGGCGCGCTGCTCGGTCTCGGCGAGCAGTTCTCCACCGCGCCGCTGATCGCCGCGGCCGAACACCAGGCCGAGGGCCACGGGCACGCCCATGGCCACGAACACGAACACAGCGCCGAGGCTGGCCACGGCCATCACGGTGACGGCACGGCCTGGGCGCCCGCCGACGGCGCCCAGCGCATCGGCTTCACGATCGTCACCAACATGGGCGTGGCCATCGGCTTCAGCCTGCTGCTGATGGTGGCCATGTATATCGCCGCCCGCGGCCGCGGCGCACCGGTGAATGCCGCCACCGGCGCGGCCTGGGGGCTGGCCGGCTTCGCCGTGGTGTTCGTCGCGCCCTCGCTGGGGCTGCCGCCCGAGGTGCCCGGCGCGGCCTCGGCCGGCCTGACCGAGCGCCAGCTCTGGTGGCTGTTCACGGCCGCGGTGACCGCGGCGGCCCTGGCCATCGCCGTGTTCGCGCCGGGCTGGCGGAAGCTGCCGGCGCTCGTGCTGCTGCCGTTGCCCTATCTGTTCGGCGCACCGGAGATGCCCGCTTCGCCCTATGGCGGCCACGACGCCGCCACCGCGGCCGCGCTGGAGACCATTCACGGCCAGTTCGTCTGGGCCGCCGGGCTGACCAATGCCGTGTTCTGGCTGGTGCTGGGCGTGGCCTGCGGCTGGGCGATGCAACGCTGGGTGCTCGATCGCGACGTGATCGGCGGGGCGCATGCCGCGGGCTGATTTCCCCTTCGCGGCGGTCGTCGGCCAGGAGCGGCTGAAGACCGCGCTGCTGCTCGCCGCGATCGAGCCGGGCCTGGCCGGCGTGCTCATCTCCGGCCCGCGCGGCTCGGCGAAATCGACGCTGGCCCGCGCACTGGCCGCGATCGATCGGCGGGCCGACGGTCGTTTCGTGACGCTGCCGCTGGGGGCGACCGAAGAACAGGTCGTCGGCACGCTCGATCTGGAACGCGCGCTGGGCACCGGCGAAGTCGCCCACCAGCCCGGCGTCATCGGCCGCGCCCACGGCGGCTATCTCTACATCGACGAAGTCAATCTGCTCGCCGATGCGCTGGTGGACGTACTGCTGGACGTGGCCGCCTCCGGGGTCAATCGCATCGAGCGCGACGGCATCAGCCACGAGCACGCCGCGGAATTCGTGCTCATGGGCACGATGAATCCGGACGAGGGCGACCTGCGGCCCCAGTTCGCGGACCGGTTCGGGCTGTGCGTGGTGCTCAATACCGATTACGACGCCGAAACGCGTCGTCGGATCGTGGATCAGCGACTGGCCTACACGCGCGACCCCGAGGGCTTCGCCGCCGAGCACGCCCCGGCCCAGGCCGCGCTCGCCGAACGCCTCGAGGCCGCCCGCGCCCGGCTGCCGCAGGTCGACTGCAACGACGAGATCAAGAACGCGATCGCCGAGCGCTGCCTGGCCGCGGGTGTCGAGGGCGTTCGCGCGGACATCCACTGGCGCCAGGCCGCCGTCGCCCACGCCGCTTGGCAGGCACGCGAGCACGTGACCGCGGAAGACGTGGACGCGGTCGCCGAGTTCGTGCTCTGTCATCGGCGGAACGTCGACGACGGCGAGGGCTCCGGTGGCGCCGCCGGCGGGCAGGGCGGTGCCGAGGGGTCGAGCGAGCGGGCCGATAGCGGCCAGGGCGACACCTGGGGCGGACTGCCGCCCCGACGAATCGCGCCGCAGCGCGCCGTCACAACCGATCCCGCGGCACTGCCGAACGCCGACCCGGTCGGTCGAGCCGCGCAGACCGCCGTCGCCGGGCGAGGCGCGGGGCCCGGACGCGACCCGCGCGGCGGCGCGTCGCTCGCAGGCCCGGCCGGGCGGCGCGTCGACTGGTTCCGCACCCTGGGCGATGCGGCGCGCACCGCGCATCGGCGTCCGCGCCGGCTCGTGCACCGTCCGGCCAGCACCCGGCCGGCCACACTGAACTGCATTCTCCTCGACACCTCGGCCTCGACCCTGGGGCAGGCCGCCCAGGACGAGGCCCGGTCGGCGGTCGCCGGCATCGCCCGGCACGCCTGGCGCGCCCGCGAACGGCTGGCGATACTGGCCTTCGGCGGCGACCGGATCGACTGGCTGATCGCCCCTAAAAGGGCGCCGAAACAGTGCGAGCGCGCGCTCGCCGAATGGCCCGCCGGCGGCGGCACGCCGCTGCGCGCCGCGCTGCGCATCGCCGAGGAGCGGCTGCGACGGCTGGTACGCCGGGAACCCGGGCTGCGCACGCGCACGCTGCTGTTCACCGACGGCCGCTGTCGCGACGACATCCCGGAGCTGTGCTGGCCCGGCGCGCTGGCCGTGGTCGACACCGAGCGCGCCCGCGTGCCGCTCGGCCGCGCCCGCCGACTGGCGAATCGACTCGGCGGCGGTTACATCGCCAGCCCCCGGGCACTGGCGGTATCGTCATGAGCCGCGAAACCGAGACACGCGCCTGTCCGGCGCTGCTTATCGGCGCGGCCGCCTCGGGGCAGGGCAAGACCACGGTGACGGCCGCGCTGGCACGTGCCGCCCGCCGTCGCGGCCGGCGCGTGGCGGTATTCAAGGCGGGCCCGGATTATCTCGATCCGCAGATTCTGGCCGCGGCAGCCGGGAGTGCGGTCGAGCCGCTCGATCTGTGGATGGCCGGCGCCGACTACTGTGGCCAGCGCCTGTTCGAGGCCGCGGGAGAGGCCGATCTGATTCTGGTCGAAGGCACCATGGGCCTTCACGACGGCCAGCCGTCAAGCGCGGACTTCGCCGCCGAATTCGGTCTGCCCGTGGCCCTGGTGCTGGACTGCCGGGGCATGGCCCAGACCGCGGCCGCCGTGGCCGCCGGACTGCAGCACGCCCGCGAGGAACTGGCGGTCGCCGGCCTGGTGGCCAACGGTGTCGGCAGCGCGCGCCATGCCGACCTGATCGCCGAGGCGCTGCCCGCGGACCTGACGCTGCTGGCCTGCCTGGCCCGGGACGAGGCGGTGGCCCTGCCGCATCGGCATCTCGGCCTGGTCCAGGCGCAGGAGCAGGGCGCGTCTCTGGAGGCGGCCCTCGACGCCGCGGCCGAGCGCATCGAAAGAACATCGCTGCCGGACGCTCCGCTTCCGGTCGCTTTCACCCGAAAGCCGGCGGCCGTGCCCGGGCCGTGGCTCGCGGGCCACCGCATCGGCGTCGCCCGGGACGCCGCATTCAGCTTCGCCTATGCCGCCAACGAGCGGCTGCTGGAAAGCATGGGTACGGAACTGCGGTATTTCTCGCCGCTTGACGACACCGCGCTGCCGGACGTGGACGCGCTCTGGCTGCCCGGGGGCTATCCCGAGCTGCACGCGGCCGATCTGGCCGCCAACACCGCGATGCACGCCGCGCTGCAGGCGTTTCATCGCTCGGGCCGGCCGATGCTCGCCGAATGCGGCGGCATGCTTTATCTGCAGGACAGCCTCACCGAGCTGGACGGGCCGACGCATCGGATGGTCGGTCTGATTCCCGGCGCCGGGCGGATGCGCGCGAAGGGCGGCTGCCAGGGCATGCAGACCGCGCCGCTGCCCGAGGGCGAGATCCGCGGTCACGCCCACCATCGTTCGGCCACTGACGACGGCGCGGTGCCGATCGCGCACGGGCGCCGGCCGCGGCATCCCGCGCCCGGTGAAGCGATCGTGCGAGATCGCGGCCTCACCGCGACCTATCTGCATCTGTTCTTCGCCTCGAATCCGGCGGCCACGGCAGCCCTGCTCGGCGGCGCCGCGCGGTCATCGACCGCCGGCGCACAGACCGCCACGACCGCCGTCTCCTGATTCTCCAACCGACGCTTCGGAGTCCGATCATGCAACTCGACAAGATCCACGCCACGGTCGTCACCGGTTTTCTCGGCAGCGGCAAGACCACGCTTCTGTCGAACCTGATCCGCAACGCGCAGGACAAGCGCATCGCCGTGATCGTCAACGAGTTCGGCGAAATGGATATCGACGCCGAGCTGCTGCGCGGCTGTCCGCTGGCCTGTGGCGACGAGGGTGAGGGCGAAGACGGCATCTTCGAACTCGCCAACGGCTGCATCTGCTGCACGGTCGAGGAGGAGTTCGTGCCGGTGATGAAAAAGCTCATCGAAAAGCGCGATACGATCGACCACATCGTCATCGAAACCTCCGGTCTGGCGCTGCCCAAGCCGCTGGTCCAGGCCTTCAACTGGCCCGAGATCAAGCAGCACTGCACGGTCGACTCGGTCATCGCGGTGCTCGACGGCCCGGCGATCGCGGCCGGCACCTGGGCGCACGAGCCGGAGCGCGTGGACGCCGCCCGGCTCGCCGACGATGCCCTGGATCACGACCCAACGCTGGAGGAACTGCTCGACGATCAGCTCGCCGCCGCGGATCTGGCGATCGTGAGCAAGGCCGACCGACTGAGCGCGACCGATCGCGACACGGTCGACGAGTGGCTGCGGTCACGGCTGCCGGCGCGGGTGAAGACGCTGTTCGTGGACAACGGCGCCGCCGATCCGGAGTTGCTGACGGGGCTGGACTCGGCGACCGAAGATCGCATCGAGGCGCTCCAGACCCATCACGACGCCCACCACGCGGCCGGCGAGGCGCACGAGCACGCCCACGACCACTTCGATTCGACCGTGATCAGCCTCGGGGCGGTCGACAGCGAGCGCCTGCTGGCGGGCATGCAGCAGCTCATCGCGGAACAGACGATCTATCGCGCCAAGGGCTTTGCCGCCGTGGGCGACAAGCCGATGCGCCAGGTCGTCCAGGCGGTGGGCGAACGCGTCGCCCATTACTTCGATCGCCTGTGGGCGGCCGAGGAGCGCCGCGAGACGCGGCTGGTGTTCATCGGCCACGATCTCGACCGGGACCGCATCCGCGCGGTGCTGGGCGAGGCCGAGGTGGCCACCGCCGACGCCGACTGAAACGGCGCCGCGTTCGACGCGCGTACCGGCCCGAGAGCGACATGCATCTACTGGCGGCACAACCGGGCGGCTTCGCCGACGGCGAGGGCATCATCGACCTCGACCAGTCGCCGGCCGACATGGTGATCCTGAGCGCGGCCGACGGCGTGCTGGCGATGCTGGCCGAGGCCGCCGAACGGCTGCCGGCGGAATTTCCGAGCCTGCGTCTGGCGAACTGGCGCAATCTGTCCAAGCCCGCGGCGCTGGATCTGTATCGCGACCGCACGCTGGACCGGGCCCGGGTGGTGGTCGTATCGCTGATCGGCGGCCGCGCCTACTGGCCGTACGGGGTCGAGCAGTTGACCGACTGGGCCACTGCGGCTTCCGACCGCCAGCTGATCGTGGTTCCCGGCGAGGACTACCACGACGACGAGGTCTTCGCGCTTTCGACGGTCGACTACGACACTGCCCACCGCGTGTGGCGCTACACCCGCGAGGGCGGGGCGGACAATGCCGAGGCGCTGATGCGCTTCGTCGCCGCCACCTGTCTCGACCGGGACTTCGACTGGCGCGAGCCGACAGTGCTGGCGCGGGCGCTGATCCATCACCCCCAGCGGCTGCCGGCCACGCTCGCGGACTGGCGTGCCCGCTGGCCGGCGGGCCACGACCGGCCGGTAGCCGTCGTCGTGCTCTATCGCAGTCATCTGCAGAACGGCAACACCGCGGTGTTCGAGGCCCTGTATGAGGTGCTCATGGCCCGGGGGCTGAACCCGCTGCCGGTGGCCGTCGCCTCGCTCAAGGAGCCCGCCTGTCTCGCCGCGATCGACGAGCTGATCGAGGCGGCCGACGCCGCGGTCGTGCTCAACACCACCGGCTTCGCGCTGCGGGCGGCGACCAACGCGGCCACGGCCTCTGACCCCGGCACCGGTCGCGCCACCTTCGCCCGCGACATCCCGGTCCTGCAGCTGATCCCGGCCAGCACCACCGAAGCGGATTGGACAGAGCAGAACGCGGGCCTGCGGTCGCGCGATCTGGCAATGTACGTGGTGCTGCCCGAGCTCGACGGCCGCATCGTCACCCGCGCGGTGGCCTTCAAGACCCTGGCGTACCGTAGCCGACGCTGCGAGATCGATGTCGTTCGCCACGAGCTGATGCCCGAACGTGCCGCTTTCGTGGCCGATCTGGCCCGACGTTGGGCCCGTCTGCAGACGCGGCCGAACGCCGACAAGCGCATCGCCCTGATCCTCGCCAACAACCCCGGCACCGACGGGCGCATCGGCAACGGCGTGGGGCTGGACACGCCGGCCTCGACGCTGGAGCTGCTGGCCGCGCTGCGCGCGGACGGCTACGACACCGGCGCGCTGCCCGACGATCCGACCGCGCTGATGGAGCACCTGCGGGCGGCGGTCTCCAACGATGCCGCGCGCAACGAGTTCAAGCCGAGTCACCAGAGTCTGGACATCGCCGTCTACGAGGACTGGTTCGCGACCCTGCCGGCCGCCAGTCAGGCCGCGGTCCTCGAGCGCTGG
The DNA here is from genome assembly GCF_003732545.1 of Salinisphaera orenii subsp. halophila YIM 95161. Taxonomy (GTDB): domain Bacteria; phylum Pseudomonadota; class Gammaproteobacteria; order Nevskiales; family Salinisphaeraceae; genus Salinisphaera; species Salinisphaera orenii_A. The sequence continues at coordinate 20,627 of NZ_AYKF01000132.1, forward strand.
GGCGAACCGCGGGCGGATCCGAAACATCAGGACGGGCGTCTGCAGATCGCCGGGCTGCGCTTCGGCAACGTGTTCGTCGGGCCGCAGCCGGCGCGCGGCTTCGGGATCGACCTGGCCGCCAACTACCACGACCCCGATCTGGTGCCGCCCCACGGCTATCTGGCCTTCTACGCCTGGCTGCGCGAAGTCTATGCGGTGGATGCCGTGATCCACGTCGGCAAGCACGGCAACCTCGAGTGGCTGCCGGGCAAGAGCGTGGCGCTGTCACGACACTGCTGGCCGGACATCGCCCTCGGCCCGATGCCGCAACTCTATCCGTTCATCGTCAACGATCCGGGCGAGGGCGCCCAGGCCAAGCGCCGCAGCCAGGCCGTGATCATCGACCACATGACGCCGCCGATCGTGCGCGCGGAAAGCCACGGCGCGCTGGCCGAGCTGGAAGGCCTGGTCGACGAATACTTCGAGGCCGCGGGCCTGGATCGCCGGCGCGAGACCTATCTGCGCGATCGCATTCTGGAGATCGCCCGCCGCAGCCACGTCGCCGACGAGATCGCCGAGGACCCGAGCGACGACGAGGCGATCCTGGCCCGGCTCGACACCTATATCTGCGATCTCAAGGAAGCCCAGATCCGGGGCGGCCTGCATTGCCTCGGCCGGCTGCCGGATCGGGCGCAGCTGGCCGAGACTCTGGTCTCGCTGACCCGCATGCAGCGCGGGGAGGGCGCGACCGACCGCGGTCTGCTGCACGCCCTCGCGGCCGATCTGGAACTGGGGGATTTCGACCCGCTCCGGGTGGACGGCCAGGCCTGGGACGGGCCGAAGCCGGCGATCCTCGCCTCGCTGTCGTCTCAGGGCTGGCGCACGGATCATCACACCCGCGAACGCCTCGAGCAGCTGGCGGTCGATCTCGTCGCCCGGGCGGTGATCGACGGCGATATGGCGGCCGTGCGGGGCCTCACCCAGACCGCGGCGCTGCTGAGCTACGTCCGCGACACGCTGCTGCCGGCGCTCACGCGCGGCGTCACCGACGAGATCGCGCACACACTCGGCGGGCTGAACGGGCGTTTCGTCCCGCCGGGGCCGAGCGGTGCGCCCACCCGCGGACGCCTGGACACGCTCCCCACCGGCCGCAACTTCTACACCGTCGACAGCCGCGCGATTCCGACGACGACGGCCTGGGAACTGGGCAAGACATCGGCCGAGGCGCTGGTCACGCGGCATCTGCAGGAGCAGGGCGACTATCCGCGCCGGATCGGGCTGTCCGTCTGGGGCACGGCCACGATGCGCACCGGCGGCGACGACATCGCCCAGGCGTTCGCGCTGATGGGCATCAAGCCGGTCTGGGCCCCGGGCTCCAATCGTCTGGTGGACTTCGAGATCGTGCCCGCCTTCCAGCTCGGCCGGCCGCGGGTGGACGTCACCCTGCGCGTCTCCGGCTTCTTTCGCGATGCCTTCGCCGGCATCATCCGGCTGTTCGATGCCGCGGTGCGCCAGCTGGCCACGTTCGAGGACCCGGGCGACGGCAACACCATCCGGACGAACGTCGAGCATCGGGTGGCCGAACTTCTGGCCCAGGGCCACGACCACGACAGCGCCATGCGCCAGGCCTGCTTCCGAGTGTTCGGCTCGCGGCCCGGCACCTACGGCTCGGGCCTGAGCGAGCGGATCGACGCCGGCGACTGGGGTGACGGCGACGATCTGGCCGACGCCTACGTCGAGCGCGGCGGCTACGCCTACGGCGAACGCGAATACGGCGAGGCGGCCTTCGAGGCGTTCAACGACCGCCTCGAAGGGCTCGAGGCGGTCATCCAGAACCAGGACAACCGCGAGCACGACATCCTCGATTCCGCGGACTACTACCAGTTCCAGGGCGGCATGGCCAACGCCGCCCGCAGCCGCCGCAGCGGCCGCATGCCGACCGTCTACCACGGCGACCACAGCAACCCGGGCGCGCCGCGCATCCGCACGCTCACCGAGGAGATCAACCGCGTGATCCGGGCCCGGGTGACCAACCCCAAATGGATTGGCGCGATGCAGCGCCACGGCTACAAGGGCGCCTTCGAGATGGCCGCCACGGTCGACTACCTGTTCGCCTACGACGCCACCACGCAGGTGGTCGCCGATTACCAGTACGCCGCCGTTTCGGATGCGCTGATCCTCGACGAGGACAACCGGGCGTTCGTGGAGGCTCACAACCCGGATGCGCTGCGCAACATGTCCGAACGCATGCTCGAAGCCATGCAGCGCGGCCTCTGGCACGAACCCGGCGCCTATCGCGAACACATCGAGAACGCGATTCTGGAACTCGAGGAAGGCTACGAACAACCGCTCGAATAGGTGCGCCACGAGAACAGGCGCTGCCGGCCACGCGGAAAGACATTGTCCGCATCCGATCGTCAGGCCAGCTCAGACCAACAGGGTGTTGAGCAACCGCATCGGACCACGTCATCCGGTCCATGTCAGCGGCAAGCGCCTGACTTGGTCGCAGACTCGTCGCCGTTCGCGAACTCCCGTTCGCTGTTCAACCTCGACATCACAGACGGCGGGCTCGTCGCGCCCGATAACACCCAGTGATTCGACGCGATAACCATCGGAGTGCGTCTTCACGATGCGCTCGCGGACACGCACGCGGTGACGCAATCGATAACATCAACGAGCGTCAGGCCTGACTGGACAACAGGCTCGCTCGTTCGAGCTAGAGCGAAGAGGTCGTGGCCGATGCCCTGAGTGTGGGCGTCGAAACGCGCCGTTGCCACGCGGATACCAGCAGTGATGACCTTCACACTGAATGCGCGTCGCAATAGTGGAGTGGCAGCCGAAGAACTAGCGATGTGCTTCACATCTGCTCAGCCCGACACAATATTTAACATAATATACATTATGCGTATTACATAGCCTAGCGAAGCGAGCGCGCCGTGCGCCTTCTGTGAATTGGCTACCGAGGACGCAGACTGCCCGTCTGCAAATAACGACCATAGCGGTCGCAGTGAAACTCCGCGTTGATCCGGGTCGTTTCCGTAGGCGTCATGCGCTGATTCCTGCGCCACTCGGCGCATGTGTGTCGCAATTGTTTACCTTTGGGTGTCTGGGCTCGGCGATTCTCGGCCTGACGTTGGCGCTGGCGGGCTTGGGCCTGTCGTTCAGTTGCCTGGGCGTCGCGGTATTGGCGACTACTGGTCACTGACGACTCCGGCGTGCTGTCGAACTCGATGGCGTCACTAATGCTGGACATCAGTCCGCCGATCACGACCGCGCCTAACAGCATTGCGATCAACCTCATCGCGATCCAGCCAATGACAAGGCCGCCGGCGACAGCGAACGCCATCCGAACGTAGTTGATGTCGCGCATGGTTGCCCTATCCGGTCCCCATAGCGATATCGGCTAGCGTCACAGCCGCTGAACCGTTGGTGGTTACATCGAAGCGATAAACGCGAGCAGCGCGGCGATCGTCCATTGGTCCATCAGCGCGCCGCCGAGCAGTGGTACGTATGGAGGGCAGTGCCGCATCAGTTCACCAGCCCCGCCATCTTCGGGAATAGATAATCCAGGTAGGTGGCGGGAAATGCCGGTCGAACCGGACCTCGTTGATTCGAGCTGACGAGCAAGCCTTCTTTAAGGAGTTCGCTAACCACCTGTCTCCCCATACGCTCTTTGTATCCGGTACGTCGGCCGGCCTCCGCTCGGGTCAACTCGCCCTCAATGAACGCCGCCTTAAGTACGCCTTCGGCGCCGCGGTCGAGCGCGGGTACGTCCGGAAGTGCCCGCTCGCTGGCCTGACGAACCAGATATTCGACCCGCCGCTTGTAGCCCTCGATGCCAAGTACGTCGGCCATGTAGTCGACCTGGTCCACGCAGGTATCCAGGAAAAACTTGCAGAACGCATACAGCGCCCGTTCGCTGCGCTGCCCGCGCCCATCGAGAGCGCCTTGTCGCGGCGCATCCGCATCCGCCAAGTGACTGTAGTAGCGCTGGCGGGCACGCGCGAGCCCGCGTGAGAGGCTCCAGATCGCGGGCTGTTCCAGCACACAATCGATATAGACCTCGCTGAAAAGGCGCGCGACGCGGCCGTTGCCATCGACAAAGGGATGCAGAAAGGCCAGCCGATGATGTGCGGCAGCGGCCGCTATCAGGCCCTGGTCACCGCGCAGGCTCGCTCGATCAGGACGATACGCGTCAGCAAAACAGGCCAGTGCCGCGCTCAGCTGATCATGGCTGATTGCGACATGTCTTGCGACGCGCACATCGGTCGTTCGCAGCTCGCCGGGTCGAACGACAACGCTTTGATTGCCGTTGGAATCAGAAATGCGCCGTTCCGACTCGGGTGCCGTCTCAAAGATGAGCTGGTGGATCCGGCGAATGAAATCGGGATCGGTTGGACGCTCGTGGCTGCCGGCTTCATCGCGTGCGGCGATGATCTGCTGTGCCTCACGCAGCGCCAGAGAAATCATCACCCCCGGGGTTTGCATCTGCTCACCAGCGCGCACCGCCCGATCGACCTCGACCGGATGGGTGTTCTGCCCTTCGATCAAATTCGAATAGTAGGTATTGACCATCCGAAGCATGTCCTGCAACGCACCCCGTGTCGCAGCCGGCAAGCCGCTCAACGCCGCCGATTTCTGTGCCAATTGATACGCCCTGGACGCGAGTTCGCGTGAGGGGTCGGACGGCATCCACGGTGCAAGCCCGTACGTCAGGTCAGTCATTGATTCATAAGGCGAAATATTTCGCCGATTATGCCAAATTTTTGCCGGTTCTTCTGCCGCTCTAACGGAAAATATAATGGCGTTTAGATTTATGATTATTAATAATTAAATCGAATATTTTCGACGCAAACCATCGAGATAAAAGCCGGTTTCTGCCGGTTAGTATGCCGCTTATAGGACTTTATACGCGGCACGACCTCTCAATGACCACGTTTACTGGAGCCCGAGCATCTCGCATGAGGCCCTGATCATCCAGCCGGATGCAGACTCTCTTGCCACGCCGCCCGCGCCCAGGGCGACGGCCGCGTGAGAATTGATCTCCAACACTCTCAGCCGGTGGCGGTTGCCATCGACATGAGTGACCTCTTCGCCGGCCGTGATCAGCAGACCGGGCGAGCCATACAGCAGCGTAACGGCGCAAGCGAGGCGACAGGCGGTCGAACCGGCCGTTCGCTTGCGCGATATTGGAGAACGCAGGTCGTCGCCATGCGACTGCCTCAAACCGCATGAAATCCGCTTACGGCAATATTTCCAACGCATTGCAGGCCCGAGGTGGCGAATCGTCAGTAACGGGCAAACCTGATAGGTTCGATCCAAAAGGCATAAATAAGCCTTTTGTGCGTTTTCCCGATGCCCAAGCCGTCGGCCGAGAACCGTATCCATGCGACAACCGGGGTGGATCGATTCACCCGTCCAAAGGAGGAGATATGGGCTCAACCCAGCGTGAGGCGCGTGCGCTTACCGAGTGGCTCGCCGCATTCGAGACTGCGCTCGGCAACAACGACGTCGACGCTGTCAGTGCGCTGTTCGCAGATGATTGCTACTGGCGCGATCTGGTCGTGTTCACCTGGAATATCAAGACGCTGGAGGGCCGCGATTCGATTCGCGACATGCTGGGCGCGATGCTGGGCAACGTGCGCCCCCATGACTTCACGATCGACGGCGAGGCCACCGAACTCGAGGGCGTCGTGGAAGGCTGGTTTACCTTCAACACCGGCGTAGCCCATGCACAGGGCCATGTCCGCCTGATCAATGGCAAGGCGTGGACCCTGCTCACCGCCATCACGGATCTCGTCGATCACCCCGAAGCCACGGGCCATCACCGGCCTCTCGGCACCGTGCACCGGATCGAGCCCGAGCGCCCGAACTGGCTCGAGCGCCAGAAAGAGCATCAGGCGCGCCTCGGCCATTCCGAGCAGCCCTATTGCGTGATCGTCGGCGGTGGTCAGGCCGGCATCGCGCTGGCGGCGCGTCTCAAACAGCTGGACGTACCGACGCTGGTCGTCGAGCGCAACGAACGGGCCGGCGATTCCTGGCGTAACCGTTACCGATCGCTGTGCCTGCACGACCCGGTCTGGTATGACCATCTGCCTTATATTCGTTTCCCCGAGAACTGGCCGGTGTTCACGCCCAAGGACAAGATGGGCGATTGGCTGGAGATGTACACCAAGGTGATGGAGCTCGACTACTGGAGCGCCACGGAATGTAAAAGTGCCCAATACGACGAAACACGCGAGGAATGGCGCGTTGACGTCGAGTTCACCGGCGACGGCGAACGCCAGACGCACACGCTGCGGCCCAAGCACCTGATCATGGCCACTGGCGCACTGGGCATGCCCAATGTGCCGGAGATCCCGGGGGCGAGCGATTTTAACGGCACGCTCCACCACTCGAGTGAGCACCCCGGCGGCCAGGGGTACGCCGGCAAGCGCTGCATCGTGTTGGGCGCCAACAACTCGGCCCACGATATCGCGGCCGATCTGTGGGCGAACGGGGCCGACGTGACCATGATTCAGCGGTCGTCGACACACGTAGTGAAGTCGGATTCGTTCTGCGAACTGTCCCTGGGTGCACTCTATTCCCAGGAAGCCACCGAGAATGGTCTGGATGTCGATCAGGCCGACATGCTTTTCGCATCGACGCCCTATGCGGTTCTGCCCCAGATGGCCGGCGGGATGGGCGCACTGCTTCGCGAGCGGGACGCCGATTTTTATGAGCGTCTGGAACAGACCGGGTTCGTGCTCGATTTCGGCGGCGACGACACGGGCCTGCTGATGAAAGCGCTTCGGCGCGGCGGCGGCTACTACATCGATGTCGGCGCTTCGGAGCTCCTGATCGAGGGCAAGATCGGCTTGCGCAGCCGCGTGAGTATTGACCACATCAAGTCGGATTCCGTGGTCCTCACGGATGGTGAGGAGCTGCCGGCGGATGTGATCATCCTCGCGACCGGGTACGGCTCGATGAATAACTTCGCGGCCGAACTGATCTCGCAGGAGGTGGCCGACCGCGTCGGCAAATGCTGGGGCCTGGGGTCGGATACACCCAAGGATCCCGGCCCCTGGGAAGGCGAACTGCGCAACATGTGGAAACCCACGCAGCAACCCGGGCTGTGGTTTCATAGCGGCAATCTGCACCTGTCGCGTCACTACTCGCGTTATCTCGCACTCCAACTCAAGGCGCGAATGGAAGGCATCGATACCCCGGTGTATGGCATTCCCGAGGTTCACCATCTGGAATGAACGCTCGCCAGCGTGAGCGTGTCAACTTGCAGCCGCAATTCGTGCCAGGGTAGCCCGCAGGCAAAGTGCCCGACGGGAGCAATGGCCCAAGATGGCATGGCCTGAAAGGTTTGGCGGTGGCAGTGCGAATGTGCCGCTACCGCCAGCAACTGCGCACGAGCAACGGCGGCGCCGGCTGGTCGCTCAAATAGGCCAAACAGCCATGCGTCGTTCTTCGCCGGGCTGCCGACACCCGGGGCAAGATGGGCCAATTCTCGTCGGCCTTCTAGCGGCTCTCGGCGAGCACCTCATGCAGGTTGTTGGCTGACTGTCGGGATCCAGCCATTGCCTACCGCCTGTCAGCGTAAGCGCCTGCGGTTGGCGGTCGCGGATATGGGATATGATCGAGATCGGCGTTCGGAACACCGGTCAGAATCGCAAATGTCACCTGCCCGCTGACTTGATGGTCCTTGGACAGACTTGTGGGGCTTGCTCCAGATCCCGGCAAAGAAGCACGGGTTGGCCTCCTCCGGTCGTATCAGGTGTGGTTGCTTACCCCCTACTCCGCTGCCACTCGATCCAATAGTTCGCCGGCAGGTACGCACGCTGATGCACGAAGGCGCGCACCAACAGCCTCCTTTCGTGCGCGGTTTCACTGCGCGCTTGATGGGCGACAACTTCGTATAGATCGCTTAGTTCGGGATGAACTCCATCAGCTCGCCACTCGATCTGGCATGTGGCAGAGCCAAACTTGCCCTGACACCGCTATACGATATCAACAGCCTCCACCCGTTTTTCCTACGGCAAAAACGGTCTGCCGAGCGAGCATGCGCAAGAGAGCGGCGCCAGCGAAAGCGTGGACAGGACTGTGACGTGTTTGCCTAATACCCGGCCGCAGATCGGTTGTCGGGTCAGAGCGAGCACGAACGGGCGCTGCAGGAAGACAGCGCGGTTGCGTTCAAGCCCTGTCCAAGCCGATAAGCGTACCTTTTGATACGCCCCCGCTCGCGCCGTATCTCTGATCGCCCATCCTGCCAGGCAAGGCAGTGACGATTTCTCAGGCGCTGAACCGCCGCAAGACGGCAGAACGAGGGGCCGACCGGCTTTGAACGTACGGTCGCAACCACGCTCCTCCCCGGTTTGCGATTCGAGTTCGAGTTCTGGTTCGAGAGATTCGCGCGGATCAGCCGTTGGCGTCAGGCGATGCCGCAACGCACGGTCGCCCATACAGGGACTTGAGTCGGCCGAATGACCGGAGGCTGGCCACGGCGCCTATAACTGTATATAAATACAGTCATGCGATCCGCGCGACCCATCAAGACACAGCGCCGCCATTCGTTGCCGGGCGACACGAGCCAGTGGCAGCGACTGGGGCTGCGCCGGGCCAGTCAGCAGGCGCGTCAGTCCATCGTGGGCAGCAGCTGGAGTGCCCTCGATCGCCTGCTGCCGGGTGGCGGCTATCCGGCCCACGCCGTGACGGAGTTTCTGGTCGAGACGGCCGGGACGGGCGAATTCAGTCTGCTCCTGACGTGTCTTGGGCAACGGCTGAGTGCGCATCCCGACAGCCGAATCGGTCTGGTCGCCCCGCCCCGCCCGCTCAATGCCCCGGCGCTGGCGGCCCAGGGGCTGGATATCCGGCGCCTGCCGCTGATCGCCGGCGGGAATGACGGTGAATGTGTCTGGGCCATCGAGCAGATGGCGCGCTCGGGCGGCTTCGTGGGCTTCGTGTTCTGGTCTGACGGCCTGACGAACACGGCCCTGCGCAAGCTGCAACTGGCCGCCGAGAACGCCGCCTGCCCGATCTTCGTCTATCGCGATCTGGCCTGCGCCGGGCAGCGCTCGCCGGCGGCCCTTCGGCTTGCGATCACCCGGGGCGACCGAGGCCAGCGGATCGAGGTCCGCAAATGTCGCGGTCCGGCCGGCGCCCGCCTCGACGGTCTGCAGCCGGGTCCTGACCGGCCCTGGATCTTCATGCCCGAGTCGTCGCCCGCGACCCGAGGATTCGAAACCCATGCCGAGGCCTGCAATGACGACGGCACTGTGGCTCGCTCTGCGTTTCCCCCACTGGCCCCTCGATAGCCGCACCGGGGAAACGGCCGACGGTTCGTGGCTGGTGGTCGAGACCCGCGGCAGCCGCTGCTTCGTGGTCGCGGCCACGGCCGATGCGGTGGCCGCCGGTGTGCGCCATGGCATGGACCTGGCGGATGCACGACTGCGACAGCCGGATGCCGGCGTGCTGTCGCGTCGTCCGGCCGGCGAGCGGGCCGCCCTGACGCGTCTGGCCGGCTGGGCCTGGCAATACAGCGATCACGTGCACCTCGCCTGCGCCGGCGAGCCGCCATACGACACCGCCGGCGGCAGCCATCTCGTGTTCGAGATCGGGGCCAGTCTGCGTCTGTTCGGCGGCCGGCGCGCGCTGCGCCGGCGCATCGCGTTGGATCTGAAGCGCTTCGGCCATCGCCATGTAGCCGGTATCGACAGCACGCCGCAGGTCGCCCTGGCACGAACCCGCGCGCCCCGATCCCGGGCGCGGATAGAGCGGGCGGCACTGCCGCTGTCCTGTCTGGCCCTCGACGCGGGCACGCTCGCCTCGCTGCAGGCCAGCGGCTTCCGAACGCTCGGCGAACTGCTCGCGCTGCCCCCGGCCACCCTGATGCGGCGTTACGGCGCCGCCCTGCTCGATGATCTGGACCGGCTCCAGGGCCACAGGCCGCACGGCCTGCCCCTGTATCGACTGCCCGCCCGCTATCGCACCCGTCACGAACTCACCGGCGCCGTGGTCACGACCCAGGGGCTGGTCTTCGTGCTGCGGCGTGTTCTCGCCGATCTGGCCGCGTTCCTGCGCGGCGCCGACGCCGCCATCCAGCATCTGCGGCTCATCCTCATCCACGAGGACGATAGCCGCACTCGACTGGATCTGCGCCTGAACAGCCCGGCCCACGACGCCGCGCACTTCGAGCGGGTGGTTAACGATCGCCTGACCCGGGTCGAGCTGACGGCCCCGGTGGTCGAGATCGGCCTGGCCAGCGAACGCCTGCGACGGCGCGAGCAGGCCCAGAGCCAGCTCTTGTCAGAGGCCGCCCGGCCGGGCGTCGAGCCGGGCGCATGGCCGGCCGTGCTCGACCGGCTGCGCGCCCGGCTCGGGCACGACGCCGTCGGGTGGCTGCACGCGCCGGACGCGCATCGCCCCGAAAAAGCCAGCGCCACAGGCGATCGGCCGCCGATCGAAGCGCCGACCGGCAACGCCATGCGGCCGCTGTGGCTCTACGCGCATCCCCGGCCGATCGCGGCACCGGAGACGCTGACCTTCATCGCCGGCCCCGAGCGCATCGAAAGCGGCTGGTGGGACGCGCAGGCCGTGCGCCGCGACTATTATCGGGCCCGCGACCGGCGCGGCCGCCTGCTCTGGATCTATCGCGATCTCGACGCGGCCCGCGGCGGTCCGTCGCCCTACTATCTGCACGGCCTGTTCGGATGAGCGCAACGCACGCCGAGCTGTGCTGCCTGTCCGCGTTTTCCTTCCAGCGCGGCGCCTCGACCCCGGAGGAGCTCGTCGCCCGGGCCGCGGCACTCGGCTACGAGGCCATCGCGCTGACCGACGAGGCCAGCCTGGCCGGTGCCGTACGCGCCCTGCAGACCGCCGAAAAGATCGGCATCAAGCTCATTCTCGGGGCGCGCTTCACCTGCAGCGACGGCGTCACGCTGGGTGTCCTGGTGCGCAACCGCCACGGCTACACTCGTCTCTGCCAGTTGATCACCACCGCCCGGCGACGGGCGGACAAGGGCGGCTATCGCATCGAACGGGCGGACTTCGAGGCCATGGATCTCGACGACTGCTGGCTGATCGTCCTGCCCGAGCACGACACCCCGCCCGGGCCCGCGCTGCACGCCACCCTCGCCTGGCTGGCCACGCGCTACCCGGGTACCGCCCGGATCGCCCTGGCGCTGCATCGACGGGTTCGTGATACGGCCCACAGGGATACGCTGGCCGCCCTGCGCGCCCAGTACGGCCTGCCGCTGATCGCCACGGGCGATGTCCACATGCACAGCCGCGCGCGGCGTGCCCTGCAGGATGTATTCACCGCCCTGCGCCACGGCACCACGGTCGCCGCGGCCGGCACCCGGCTGGCCGGCAACGGCGAACGCTACCTGCGTCCGGTCGCCACCCTGCACCGGCTCTATCCGGCCGCAGCGCTGGCGGCCGCGCGCCGGGTGGCCGCGGACTGCGATTTCTCGCTGCGCGAGATCCACTACGACTACCCGGCGGAACTGGTGCCGGCCGGCGAGACCGCCCTGTCGCATCTGCGTCGTCTGGTCGAACGCGGCAGCGCGCGACGCTGGCCGCAGGGGCCGAGCCCGCGCCTGCGCCGGCAGATCGAGCACGAACTGGCGCTGATCGGCGAAATGAACTATCCGCACTATTTCCTCACCGTGCACGACATCGTCGCTCATGCCCGCAGCCGGGACATTCTCTGCCAGGGCCGCGGCTCGTCGGCCAATTCGGTGGTCTGCTTCTGCCTGGGCATCACCGAGGTCGATCCAGCCCGCCACGAGCTGCTGTTCGAGCGCTTCATCTCCCGCGATCGCGACGAACCGCCGGACATCGACGTGGACTTCGAGCACGAGCGCCGCGAGGAGGTCATCCAGTACATCTACCGCAAGTACGGCCGCGGCCGGGCCGCGCTCGCGGCCACCGTCATCCATTACCGGCCGCGCAGCGCCATGCGCGACGTGGGCCGGGCCATGGGTCTGAGCGCGGACGGCATCGACACCCTGGCCTCGGCGCTATCCAGCCGCAGCGCCGACGGCACGCTGGCTGCGCAGCTGGCCGAGCGGGGGATCGACATCGGCCAGCGCAGCCTCGAACGCATCCTCTGGCTGGTGGACGACCTGATCGGCTTCCCGCGCCATCTGTCCCAGCACGTGGGCGGTTTCGTGCTCTCCGACCGGCCGCTCGAGGAACTGGTGCCGGTGGAGAACGCGGCGATGGCCGAACGCACCATCATCCAGTGGGACAAGGACGATCTTGAGGCCGTCGGCCTGCTCAAGATCGACGTGCTGGCGCTGGGCATGCTCACCTGCATCCGTCGCTGTCTGGACCTCGTCGAAGCGAGCCGCGGCGTGCGCTGGACGATGGCGGAGATTCCCGGCGGCGATACCGCCACCTACGACATGATCAGCGCCGCCGATACGGTGGGGGTGTTCCAGATCGAGTCCCGCGCCCAGATGAGCATGCTGCCGCGGCTCCGGCCCCGGCGTTTCTTCGACCTGGTGGTGGAGGTCGCCATCGTGCGGCCGGGCCCGATCCAGGGCGGCATGGTCCACCCCTATCTGCTCAACCGGGCACGGGATCCCGCCGAGATCGAATATCCCAGCGAGGCGCTGCGCGGCGTGCTCGAACGCACCCACGGCGTGCCCATCTTTCAGGAGCAGGTGATGAAGATCGCCATGGTCGCGGCCGACTTCAGCGCTGCGGAAGCCGACGGCCTGCGCCGTTCGATGGCGGCCTGGAAGAAGAAAGGGGGCCTGGAGCCCTGGCGCGAACGCCTGAAGCGCGGCATGCGCGACAACGGCTATGCCGACGAATTCGCCGACCGCATCTTCGAACAGATCAAGGGCTTCGGCAGCTACGGCTTTCCCGAGTCCCACGCGGTGAGTTTCGCCCTGCTGGTCTATGTCTCGTCGTATCTGAAATGCCACGAGCCGGCCGCCTTCGCGGCCGCCCTGCTCAACAGCCAGCCGATGGGCTTCTATGCGCCTGCCCAGATCGTGGCCGATGCCCGCCGCCACAGCGTCGCGGTACGCCCGACCGACGTGCGCCATTCGCACGTCGACTGCAGCCTGGAGGCCGAGCCCGGCGTCGCCGCGGCCGCCGGCGATCGGCCGGCGCTGCGCCTCGGACTGCGGCTGGTGCGCGGCCTGGCCCCGGCCGCGGCCGAACGCATCGCCGCCGCACGCGCCGAGGCGCCCTTTCAGAGCGTCGCCGACCTGGTCCAGCGGGCACGGCTCGACCGCCGCGCCCGCAACGCCCTCGCCCGCGCCGATGCCCTGCGCGGACTGGCCGGACACCGCCACAGCGCCCAGTGGCAGATCGCCGCCACCGGCGTCCAGGACGATCTGTTCGCCGGCCTGGATGCGCCCGAGCCGTCGGTGACGCTGGCCGAGCCGCGCGAAGCCGCCGACATCGTCGCCGACTACGCCAGCACCGGCCTGACCCTGCGCCGCCATCCGATGGCCCTGCTGCGCGACCGGCTGCGCGCCACCGGCGTGCTCTGCGCGGCCGACTTCAACCGTCAGGCCGACGGCCGCAACGTGCATGTGGCCGGGATCGTGACCATGCGCCAGCGCCCCGGCAGCGCCAAGGGCACCACGTTCGTCACGCTGGAGGACGAGACCGGACAGGTGAATCTGATCATCCATGCCCGCCTGCTGGCGCGCTATCGGGTGGCGGTCGTGAGCGCCCGGCTGCTGCGGGTGCTCGGCGTCATGCAGCGCAACGGGCCGGTCACCCACTGCGTGGCGCGGCATATCATCGACGACACTCCGCTGCTGGGCCAGCTCGACGTGCGGTCACGGGATTTTCACTGACGGCCTCGGCCGCGTGTCAGGGGGGCGGGCCGGTATGCCCGCGGGCCAAATCATCGCCGCGGACTGGATTCGCCCTTGCGACATCGCCGGTCTCGCATCGCAGGCGTACGCATTCGCGCCGGCGAGCCCAGGTTAGATGCCGGCAGGCCAATCCGACCCCGATCGGCCGCGGCACACGCCGGCCGACTCGTTCACCCGTGACGGCCAGCCAACGCTCCGGGCCATAACGCCGCCAGGCCACGCGACGGCGCCGCATCGACAACGCGGCATCGAAACCGCAGGTTGGATCGATTGCATTAATGCCGGAAGGCAGTCGACACGACAAGAGCCCGGTGGCGGCCACTGGCGAACCTGCATGCCGGATGCGCGCCGCACCGGTTCGCTTGCGGGCCGTGCGAATTCGCCATGTCGCCGGAGCCTCCGTTTCGCCCATGGTCATGCCAGTCCCCGGGCAAGCGATGGCCGGGTGGCGGCGGCTCGCACGCACCGTCGCGGCCCTGCAGCGACGCCGCGCAGCGCCGCCGACACTCGATTCTCGACTTAGTCCGCGGACGTCAGGGCCTATCAACATTGCATTCGAGCGCCGCATTGGAGACCGTACATGGTGCGCGGCAAGGCGCGAATTGCCGATCGTGGCGAGCCACGATCCAGGCGGGCAACGCCGCAGCGCGGGATGTGTGACCCAACCCGAAAAGCCAAGCGCTGTGGCACGACAATCCAGCGTTGTTGCACGTTGGCACAATGACTGCCCGGCGCGCATGACGCCCCGACTTGCCGCACCACGACGCTCGGCACGGCCTCGCATGAAGCGTTAACCGCCCCAGCCCGAGCGCCGAGGCGACATCGCCGCCTTTGCTGGCCGGCCGACCCACGGTGATGTGCCCAACCCTGGCGTCGTCCCCGCCAGGCTGCGACGACGGCCCCAAGGCGGAACAGGAAGCTAGTGGTTCGGCCAGATGCCGGGGGTGACGACCTCCAGCAGATGGCCGTCGGGATCCCGGAAATAGAGGCTCTCGGCCCCTTTCGGCCAGTGCGTACGGCCTTCGATGGCGACCTCGTGCGCGGCGAGTTGTGCCTCCCATGCCGCGAGCTCGTCCTCGGGGATCGCCAGCGCGATGTGCTGGCGCCCGCCGCCGTCGTGCGGCGGAATCGTGCCCATGCCGTCGGGCAGCTCGACCGTTTCCAGGGTCTCGCCCTGGGCGAACAGGAGCAGCATGTTCGTGCCGACGGGGTAGGCGGTGAAGCGATGATCGGCCACGTGCGCCGTCAGCCCCATGACCTGCTCGAAAAAAGCCCGCGCACGCCCCATATCGGCGGTATAAAGAATGGTCTCGATGACGCCGTTCAAACGCGGCATGTCGGTCTCCGGGAAATGACGGGTCAGACGGGTCAGTAGATCTGCAGCGGCTCCGGCCCGGCCGGCGGCGCGAACAGCCGGTCGAGCTCGGCCCGATCGTCGGCGCCGAGCGTGACCTCGAGTGCTGCGGCGTTCTCGGCCACGCGATCCGGGTCGCCGGATTTCGGGATGGAGATCACCCCGTCCCGATCGAGCAGCCAGGCCAGCGCGGCCTGGGCCGGCGTCAGGTCGCGCTCCCTGGCGAAAGCGGCCAGACCCGCGTGCCGCAGCAGCCCGCCGTGGTCGAAGGGCGAATACGCCATCGTTGCGATCCCGCGTTCCCGAAGCCAATCCAGCAGATCCCATTCGATGCCGCGCTGGGCCAGGTTGTAGAGCAGCTGGTTGGCCTGGATCGCCGCCCCACCCTCACAGTCGACGAAGCGCCGGCTCGCCGCCAGATCGAGATTGCTCACGCCAAAGTGGCGGATGCGGCCGTCCGCCTGCAGCCGCCGGAACGCTTCGAGCGTGGCCTCGAAGGGCACGCTGCCCTGCCAGTGCAGCAGATACAGATCGAGATGATCGGTGCCGAGCCGTTCGAGGCTGGCTTCGCAGGCGGCGATGGCCGAGGACGTGTCCGCGTTCGACGGCAGCACCTTGCTGACCAGGAACACCTCGTCGCGGCGGCCGGCGATCGCCTCGCCGACCAGTCGTTCGGCGCGGCCGCTGCCGTACATCTCGGCGGTATCGATCAGGCGCATGCCGTGATCGATGCCGGCGCGTAGCGCGGCCACCTCGGTGTCGCGCGTCGCCGGATCGTCGCCCAGAAACCAGGTGCCCTGGCCGAGCGCGGGCACCGACTCGCCGCAGGGCAGTGTCACCGTCTTCATGTCTTGAACTCTGCTGTGGTGGTGCTACCAGCGCTCGCCGAACGGCCGCAGATCGAACTCGAACGTCCACGCCGACGGCGGCTGACGCGTGATCTGATAGACGGATTCCGCGATCGCATCGGCATCGAGAAAGAAGGTATCGGGCCTGTCCGGCATCATCTCACGGGTGCGCGGGGTGGCGACGACGCCGTCGATGATCGCGATCGCCACGTGGATGCCCTCGGGTCCGAGCTGGCGGGCGAGCGACTGCGCGAGGCTGTACTGCGCGGCCTTGGCCTGGGCGAACCCGGCGAAACGCGCCCCGCCCTTGCGGCTCGCGGTGGCGCCGGAAACCACGATGTGGCCGGCGCCGGCCGCACGCATGCCGGGCAGGACCGCGCGCGTGCAGTGGAACAGGCCGAGCGTGTTCGTGCGCCAGGCGGCTTCGAGATCCGCGGCTTCGACCTCGTCCACGCTGCCGAACACGGCGTTACCCGCGTTGTAGAGCAGCGTCTCGACGGGGCCGAGCTCCGTCGCGATGGTCTTGAACGTCGCCTCGACGGCCGCGCCGTCGGTCACGTCGCAGACATAGCCGTGCGCCGCGTCCAACCCCTCGGCGCTCGCGGCGACCGTCTCGTCGCGGCGCGCGATCAGGGCCACGCGATAGCCCGCCGCCGCGAAGCGCCGGGCCAGCGCCCGGCCGTTGCCCGGGCCGGCACCGGGAATCGCACAGACCGGAGGACTCATGCCAGACACCCTGGTCTCACAGCCGCTCCACGATCGTGACGTTGGCCATGCCGCCGCCTTCGCACATCGTCTGCAGCCCGTAGCGCCCACCGTGGCGATGCAGCCCGTGCACCAGCGTCGTCATGAGCCGGGTGCCGGAGGCGCCGAGCGGGTGCCCGAGCGCGATCGCGCCGCCGTGCACGTTCATCCGCTGCGGATCGGCGCCGGTCGCCGCCAGCCAGGCCAGCGGGATCGGGGCGAAGGCCTCGTTGACCTCGAACAGGTCGATGTCGTCGACCGACAGATCGGTGCGCGCCAGCGCCCGGTCCGTGGCCGGCAGCGGCGCCTCCAGCATGATCACCGGGTCGTGGCCGATGACGCTCATGTGGTGGACCCGCGCCATCGGCGTCACGCCCAACCGCCGCAGACCGTTCTCGTTGACCACCAGCACGCCGCTGGCACCGTCGCAGATCTGGCTCGCGGTCGCGGCACTGATGCGCCCGTTCTCGGCCAGCGGCGAGACGCCGGCGATGGCCTGCCGCGTGGCGTCGAAGCGAATGCCCTCGTCGACCGCGTGCATGCACTGGCCGCCGGTCTCGGGATCGAGCACGGAGACCGGCAGGATCTCGTCGTCGAAGGCGCCGGCTTCGGCCGCCTGTGCGGCCCGGCGATGGCTGTCGAGCGCGAACTCGTCCAGCGCGTAACGTTCGAGGCCGTATTTCTCGGCCACCATTTCGGCGCCCTCGAACTGGCTGAACAGCTCCGTCGCGGGATAGCGCGTCCGGATCGCGGGGCTCATGTACAGACCCATGTCGGCCTGCTTCGCCAGCGTGAGCGGCGCCCCCATGGGCACGCGGGTCATGCTCTCCACCCCGCCGGCGACGACCACGTCCTGACAGCCCGACATCACGGCCTGGGCGGCGAAGTGCAGGGCCTGCTGCGACGAACCGCACTGCCGGTCGACGCTGGTACCCGGCACGGCTTCGGGCAGGCTCGAGGCCAGCACCGCGTTGCGGGCGACGTTGACCGCCTGCTCGCCGACCTGGCCGACGCAGCCGAGAATGACGTCGTCGACCGCATCCGGTGCGACGCCGGTGGAGTCCACGAGTCCGTCGATCATCGTGCCGGCGAGATCCACCGGATGCCAGCCCGACAGGCGTCCGCCCCGGCGTCCGCCGGCCGTGCGCATTGCCGATACGATGTACGCTTCACCCATGACGCAATGTCCTGCTCTGCCCGCAACGCTGAGCCTACGTTTGTGCCAGCCTGCCCGAACCCTGTAAAGCGCGATGTCCGCGCCCATGTCCGCAAGCCGCAAGTCAAAGCTCACCCACGCCGCGATCTTCACCCTGGTGCGCAGGATCCCCGAGGGCCGTGTCGCCACCTACGGCCAGATCGCCCGGCTGGCCGGGCATCCCCGGGCCGCGCGCCAGGTCGGCTATGCGATGCATCAATGTCCGCCGGGACTGCCGTGGCATCGCGTGATCAACGCCCGCGGACGGCTGTCGCTGCCGGAGGGCAGCACCGGTGCGCTCACCCAGCGGCGACGGCTGGAGACCGAGGGCGTAGTCTTCATCGGCGGACGTATCGACCTCGAGCGTCACGGCTGGCAACCCGACTGATACGGCAGTCAGCCGCCCGAGCTGCGCCCCGGCCGGCGCTCGCGCACAGGGGGCTCGGAGCGACCGGACGCCGTGGTTTCCGCGATCGCGTCGTGCTTGGGCCGCTGGCCGCCCCGCCAAGTGGACGCGGTGCGAGGCTGCCGCGCAGACAACCGCCCGTGCGCACCCCAACAACAATCAACACCAGGCGTGCACAAGCCTGTGAACAAACGGCGACAGCCCCGCTGTACCAAGGGATTGCGGCCGGCGGTCATTTTCTGACCAGGCGCCTCGCACGCCGCGGGCTATCGTCCAGCACAGGGCGCGCCGGGGCGCAACGGCGGCCCGAGGGGGTAAATTACCGGATGGACGCACGTCGCAGCCGCGTGGCGAAATGAGGATCGCCATAACACAGGAGGAGATCGCCATGCTTCTGAGCCATCGAACGCGACGAATGCGCATGACGGCGAGCTGGTACCGGATCGCCCTCGATGCCAATGCGCTGACGCGCGGCGAACGCGAGCGTGTGAAACAAGCGTTCGAAAACGCCCATCGGGCCGCAGGCAGCCCCGAGGACGTCAGCCTGTGGTCGGAACCGCAATCCGACGGCGGCGTCCACCTGTTCCTGTCGCCACTCGCGGTGATGAACGAGCCGGGGCTGGTCCATCGTTTCAACGCCATTCACTGCGCCCGCCCGCGACAGCCGCTGCAGCTGCTGGCCGGCCGCCATCGCATGTCGGCGTGCGCGGCCGGCAGCAGCAGCCGGCCCGCCTCGACACGCACCGTGCGTGGATCTGGACTGCCGGCGACCTATCGATGCCGCTCCGTGCGTCGATTCAACGTCGCGCGCGCCTGTCAGCCACATGACCTGGCCCCGTTCGTCAGACGCTGGATCGGCGCCTGGTCGGCTGGCGCCACGTCCGCGCCCAAGCCCGGATCGCATCGACGCTGAGTCGCGAAACGCCCGCGCCTGCGCCCTGCGGGCCGGGCCTGCTAGGCTGCGATCCGGCGTTCATGCAGATAACAAGGACAGATCATGCGCATCGAGGATCGCTGTTTCCTGATCACCGGCGGCGGCTCCGGACTCGGCGCCGCCAGCGCTCGCGCGCTGGTCGAGGCGGGCGCCCGTGTCGTGCTGGCGGATATCGACGACACCAAGGCACGCGAGACCGCCGACGCCATCGGCAGCTCCGCCCACTACGTCCACTGCGACGTCACGCGCGAGGAGGACGGCCGCGCGGCCGTGGCCGCGGCACGCGAGCACGGCGGCGGGCTGCACGGGCTGATCAACTGCGCGGGCATCGGCATCCCGGCCAAGGTGCTCGGCCGGGACGGCCCCCACGACCTGACCCAGTTCAGTCGCGTCATCCAGATCAATCTGATCGGCAGCTTCAATATGATCCGGCTGGCCAGCGAGGCGATCGCCGCGGAGACGCCCGACGACGACGGCGAACGCGGCGTCATCATCAACACGGCTTCGGTGGCGGCCTTCGAGGGCCAGATCGGCCAGGCCTCCTATGCCGCCTCCAAGGGCGGCGTCGTCGGCATGACGCTGCCCATCGCCCGCGAGATGGCACGCCACGGCATTCGCGTGATGACCATCGCGCCGGGGCTGTTCGACACGCCGATGATGGCCGAACTGCCCGAGGATGTCCGCGATTCGCTCGGGGCGATGGTGCCCTTCCCGTCGCGCCTGGGGCAGCCGGCCGAGTACGCCCGCCTGGCCCGCGACATCATCGAGAATCCGATGCTCAACGGCAGCACCATCCGGCTCGACGGCGCCATCCGGATGCAGCCCAAGTAGTAGGCCGTGGCTCGTGGCGGTATGTGGCATGATCGGCTGAAAATCGCTCGGTGCTAAATCCGATGACTCCATCCGAGACCGCTCCCACGCGAATCGACGACACCGACGCTTTGGTGCTGCAGAGCGTCGACGCTCGCGGTGTCTGCACCCTGACACTGAATCGACCCCGGCAGTACAACGCCCTGTCCGACGCGGTGCTGGACGAACTCGACGCCGCGCTCCTGGCCAGCGGCGAGAACCCGGAGGTCCGCTGCGTGGTGATCGCCGCGAACGGGCCCGCGTTCTGTGCCGGCCACGATCTCCGGGAACTGCGCGCCAGCGAGGACCGGCGCGTCCACGAGGCCACCTTCGCCCGCTGCAGCGGGCTCATGCAGCGCATCGTCGCTCACCCCGTGCCCGTGATCGCACGAGTGCAGGGCCTGGCCACCGCCGCCGGCTGTCAGCTCGTGGCCAGCTGCGATCTGGCGGTCGCCGCCGAACGGGCGCAGTTCGCGGTTTCCGGTATCCGAGCCGGCCTGTTCTGCTCGACGCCGGCCGTGGCGCTCAGCCGTGCGATCGCGCCCAAGCGCGCCTTCGAGATGCTCGTCACCGGCGATTTCATCGACGCCGTGACCGCACGCGACTGGGGCCTCGTGAACGCCGTCGTCACCGACGCCGCGCTCGACGAGGGCGTGGCCCGCTACACCGACAGCATCTGTGCCAAGAGCCGTCACGCCATTCGGCGCGGCAAGGCGCTCTTCCATCGCCAGATCGAGCGCCCCCTGGCCGAGGCCTACGCCGATGCGAGCGAGGCCATCACCTGCGACCTGTCCTCGCACGACGCACGGGAAGGCATCGACGCCTTCCTCGAGAAACGCGCGCCGCACTGGCGCGATCGCTGAGGGCGGTGTCCGCTTCGGTGTGGGCGTCTTGCCCGCCCCCTATGAGCCCGCACTTCGAGGCGCATGATTAAGACGCCCGAAGCCCGACGGGACACGGTGGCAGCGGCGCCGATTCCCTGCCGGCGCCGGCAGGCGTGTCGCACTGAGCCGTCGGCGGCGCGTATCGGAGCGTCCACTCCATGGCAAGGGATGGCACACCTCGACATATATTCCGCTTAGCGATACTATCTTTCGCCCATTGGCACAGGCGAGTGTGCGAATGACATTATCGGGCCGGCAAGTCCGCTTCGGCGAACCTCCCGGTGGAATCTGTGCGAAGTTGAGCACCTCTTTGTTCGCGGCTCGACGCTACTCAACTTTCACAGCGAACTCAATGTCTCGAGCCTTTTGTACACCGGACTCGGCGCGGCGACAAGGGCTTCGTATTCTGTATACGAACATCGGTCTCGGGTACGCTCGCAGCGGCGCATGTCGATTCAATATTCCGCCGTCGACGGCAAATACGAAATAAGTTCAGTCCTTCGTTATTTCTCCCGTTTTTTAAAAACAATTCACCCTTCAAGAGCCGCATTCCATCGTGCTCGATAAATATATTGACGCTCGAACGACGGCCGTTTAGGCTTGCGAACGCCGCTTTCCGGTGGTCCGGCCAAAGCGTGTTTCCCCATCGCGGGATCGAAATCGTACCGGGCCGCCAAATACGACGCTTTTACAATAAAACCGGAGATCAAGCAGCCCATGCTCATCGATTCCTTTCTGCGTCCACTGTCCGCCTCGCTCGTGCTCGGCGCCCTTGCGCTCGCGCCGATGACGCAGGCCGTCGCCGACGAGGACAGCAAGCCCGACCTGCCCGGCACCATGACCTGGTCGTCCTATGACGTCGGTTCCGCCGGCTACGCCGAGGCGTCCGCGATCGCCGACGCCTTCGGCCGCGAGTTCGGCACCCGGATCCGCATCCAGCCCTCGGGCTCGGCGATCGGCCGGCTGCAGCCGCTGCTGCGCGATCGCGCCCAGGTCGGGTTCCTGGCGACCGAGACCTTCTTCGCGACCGAAGGCGTCGCCGACTTCGGCCAGCGCAAATGGGGCCCGCAGGACCTCCGCACGATGGCCGGCCGGCCGTCCTCGTTCGGTATCTTCACCGCGCGCGATGCGGACATCACGTCGATGGAGGAACTCGAGGGCCAGCGTTTCGCCTATGTGGCAGGCAACCCCTCGATCAACGAGAAGTGCGATGCGCTGCTCGCCTTCGCCGGCCTGAGCCGCGACGACGTCGATGCGCGCATGTTCCCGACCTACAACGCGGCGATGAGTTCTCTGGCCCAGGACAAGGCCGACGCCTCCTGCACCACGACCACGCCGAGCCAGGTCTATGAGCTCGCGGAGTCGCCGCGCGGCATCCGCTGGCTCGAGGTCGATCCGGACAACACCGAAGGCTGGGACCGCCTGAAGAAGGTCGCCCCCTTCCTCCAGCCCTACCGCGAGACCGCGGGCGCGGGCCTGAGCGAGGACAATCCGGTCGACATCTTCGCCTATCGCTATCCGGTGCTGGTGGTCCAGGCGGACGCGGACGAGGACTTCGTCTACAACTTCCTCAAGGCGTTCGACCAGACCTATTCGATGTACAAGGACGGCACTTCGGTGATGCAGCGCTGGGACCTCGATCGCGCCGGCACGCCGCCGATCGACGCGCCGTTCCACCCGGGCGCGATCAAGTATCTCGAGGAAAAGGGCATCTGGACCGACGAGATGCAGGCCTGGAACGATCAGCGTCTGGCCCGGCTCAACGCGCTGAAATCGGCCTGGAAGGAGGCCGTCGCTGAGGGCGAGGGCAAGGACGAGGACGCCTTCGCCGAGATCTGGCAGAAGCACCGCCAGGACGCACTCGACTCCCTCTAGACCGAGCGCCGTGGCCCGTCGGGCGCAGGCGGAGACCTGCGCCCGACGCTTATCCCGTTTGCAACGGAGACCGGTTTCATGAGCACCCAAACCCCCTCGGCGACCGAGCTGAACATGGAAGCCGAGCGCGAAGCTGGCAGTCGACTTTCCGGTGTGTCCTACTGGATCGTGCTGCTGCTGGGCACCGTCGGCCTGCTGCTGACCATCAACCAGACGTTCAATATCGGCCCGTTCGGCTTTCAGCCGCTGGGCAACTCGTTTCTCTATTACCTGATCGGCATCTTCCTCGCCGCCACCTTCCTCTACTATCCGGCCTGGTCCGGCGCCAAGCACCACGTGCCGCTGTATGACTGGGTTCTGGCGATCGCGGCGATCATCCCCGCGCTCTATCTCGGCTATCACGGCCTCGAGATCATCCGCGAGGGCTGGGATTTCAGTGCACCGCTCGAAGCCACCATCGCCTCCGGCGTCCTGCTGGCGCTGATCCTGGAGGGCACGCGACGCTGCGGCGGGATTCCGCTACTGCTCGTTGCGATTCTGTTCGGCAGCTATCCGCTGTTCGCGGATTACATGCCCGGGTTTCTGTGGGGCACGCAGTACGGCTTCGGCGAGACGCTGCGCGCACACGTCATGGGTGTGGAGTCGGTCATCGGCATTCCGATGCAGGTGGTGGCCAACCTGATCATCGGCTTCGTCGTCTTCGGCGCCGCACTCACGGTGACCGGCGGTGGCGACTTCTTCATGGATTTCGCGCTTGCGCTCATGGGCCGCAGCCGCGGCGGTCCGGCCAAGGTGGCCGTGGTCTCCAGCGGGATCATGGGCAGCCTGTCGGGCAGCGTGATCTCGAACATCCTGACCACCGGCCCGATCACCATCCCGACGATGAAAAAGGCCGGCTATCCGGCCCACTACGCCGGCGCGATCGAGGCCTGTGCATCGACCGGCGGCACGCTCATGCCGCCCGTGATGGGCGCGGTGGCCTTCATCATGGCCTCGTTTCTGAACGTACCCTACGCCGAGGTGATGATCGCGGCCTTCCTGCCGGCCCTGCTGTTCTACATGGCGCTGCTGTTCCAGGTCGACGCCTACGCCGCCCGGCGCGGACTCATCGGCATGCCGGAGTCGCAGATTCCGAAGGTGCTGGATACGCTGAAGACGGGCTGGCCGTATCTGTTCAGCCTGGCGATGCTCATCTACATGCTGCTGGTCATGCGCCTGGACGCCTACGCGCCCTATTACGCGACCGTCGTTCTGCTGGTGATTTCGGTGTTCAAGCGCCAGTACCGGATGAACTGGACACGGCTTCAGTATCTGATCATGACGCTGACGAGCAGCGTCGGCAGCCTGGTCTCCATTCTCGCGGGCATCGGCCTGGTCGTCGGCGGGCTGTCCTATACCGGCGTGGCCGGCGCGTTCTCGCGCGAACTGCTGCTCTATGCCGACGGCAACATCGCGCTGATGCTCGGCGCCGGCGCGATCACCAGCTTCGTGCTGGGCATGGGCATGACGGTCAGCGCCTGCTACATCTTCCTGTCGATCCTGCTGGCGCCGGCGCTGGTACAGGCCGGGCTGAATCCGCTGGCCAGCCATCTGTTCATCCTGTACTGGGGCATGATGTCCTACATCCCCCCGCCGGTGGCGCTGGCGGCGATCACGGCGGCCGGCGTGGCCGGCTCCAAGGCCTCGCGGACGGGACTCTACGCCATGCGTCTGGGCAGCATTCTGTTCGTGCTGCCCTTCCTGTTCGTGACCAATCCGTCGCTGATCCTGCAGGGTGACCTGCTCCATATCGTCATCTCGGCGGCCACCGCGCTCACCGCGATCTGGCTGGTGGCCTCCGCGCTCGAGGGCTATCTCTACCGCGTCGGCACGATCAACCCGGCCATGCGCCTGATCGTGCTGGTCGCGGCCGCGGCCCTCATCTATCCGGAGCGCCAGACGGACCTGGCCGGCCTTGCGATCATCGTCGGCGTCTACATCGCCGACGCCGCCCTGGGCGGCCGCCTGGGCTCGAAGGAGGCCCAGCGGTATGCCCGCGAACGGGCCGAACAGCAGGCCGCCGAAGACAAGCCCGCGACCCACGAGGGAATCTGAATGATAGACAAGCGTATCGCCTCCATGCGCGAGGCCCTGACCGACGTCGCGCCGGGCAGCGCGGTGATGATCGGCGGCTTCGGCAGTTCGGGCATTCCGTTCGAACTGATCGAGGCCCTGCGTCAGCACGGCGCCGGCGATCTGACCATCATCTCCAACAACGCCGGCGTGGCCGAGGAAGGCATCGCCGCCCTGCTGCGCGATCGCCTGGTGCGCAAGGTGGTCTGCAGCTACCCGCGTTCCCAGGGTTCGATCTGGTTCGAGCGCCTGTTTGAGGAAGGCGCGATCGAACTGGAGCTGATCCCGCAGGGGACCTTCGCCGAGCGCATGCGTGCGGCCGGCGCGGGCCTGGGCGGCTTCTTCACGCCGACCGGATACGGCACCAAGATGGCCGAAGGCAAGGAGACCCGCGAGATCGACGGTCGCGGCTATGTGCTCGAACATCCGCTGTCGGCGGATTTCGCCCTGGTCCGCGCCCACAAGGGCGACCGCTGGGGCAACCTCGCCTACAACACCGCCGGCCGCAACTTCAATCCGGTGATGGCGATGGCCGCCGAGGTCACCGTGGCCGAAGTCGAGCATCTCGTCGAGCTCGGCGATCTCAACCCCGAAAGCGTCGCCACCCCCGGCGTGTTCGTGAACCGCGTCGTCGCACAGGAGGGCATGAACTGATGCAGCGCCTGACACCCGAACAGATGGCCGAACGGCTGGCCCAGGACATTCCCGACGGCAGCTACGTGAATCTCGGCATCGGCATGCCGGTGATGGTCGCCAATTTCGTGCCCGAGGGCCGGGATGTGATCTATCACAGCGAGAACGGCATCCTCGGCGTCGGCCCCACGCCGGCGCCGGGCACCGAGGATCCGGATCTGATCAATGCGGCCAAGCAGTACGTCACCCTGATCAAGGGCGGCTGCTTCTTCGATACGGCCGAATCCTTCGCCATGATGCGCGGCGGCCATCTGGACATCGCTGTGCTCGGCGGCTTCCAGGTCTCCGCGGCCGGCGATCTGGCCAACTGGGCGACCGACAACGAGAAATACCCGCCGGCCGTGGGCGGCGCCATGGATCTGTCGGTGGGCGCGAAGGCGGTGTACGTGCTCATGCGGCACACCACCAAGGACGGCCAGCCCAAGATCCTCGACGAGTGCAGCTATCCGCTGACCGGCACCGGGGTGGTCCGTCGGATCTACACCGATCTCGCCGTGATCGAGGTCACCGACGCGGGGCTGCAGGTCGTGGAACTGCACGACGGCAACAGCTTCGAAGACGTCCAAGCGGCGACCGGCACCCGGCTGCTGCCGCCGGCGGCCTGAACGCGAACCTCGACAGCGCCCGGCTGCGCAGCGCGCTCGCCTACATCGCGCTGGCCGCCGGTGTCGCCGGCGTGGGCCACGGGGCGGCCTTCGTCGGCGCGCCGGCGGTATTGGCCTATGTGGCCCTCGCCTGGCCGTCGCTGAACCGCGTCCCCCGGTTCATCCTCGCGGTCGCCGCCGCAACCACGGGGGTCTGCCTGCTCGCCGCACCCGCGCTGCTGGTGGACGGCGGCCGCACGCTGACCCGGCTGGCCGCCCTGATCATCGCCGTCATGCTGCTCGCGCATACGCTCGGCCGCTCGCGGCATCTGGGCGTGATCTCGGAGCATCTGTTCTCCGGACGGGCGCTGACGCGCTATCTCAGCGTGACCTTCGGCAGTCTGTTCCTGGCGGTACCGCTGAACTTCGGCGCGGTCAGCGTCGTCGGCACGCTCATCGGCCGCGAGATCGAACGTCACGGCGACTCCGCCGGGACACGGAACGCGGCCCGCGGCGTGCTCAGGGGCTTTGGTTCGGCGTCACTGTGCTCGCCGCTGTCGATCGCGGTCGTGCTCACCCTGACCCTGGTTCCCGGCATCGACGGCACGTCGCTGATCGCACTGACCTTTCCGCTGGCGGCAACCTATCTGTCCCTCGGCGCCTGGTTTCGCGAGCCCGAATCCGACGCGGGCCGGGTGCCGGACCGGTCCGCCGGCCAGGTGGCCGCATCCTGGCTGTTCTTTGCCGGCTGCATCGGACTGATCTGTGTGGGCACGGGCCTGCTGCGCCAGCTCGCCGGCTTCGACTACGCCCGCGCGGTCACCTGCAGCTGCCTTGCAGTGGTCGCGCTCGGGCTGCTCGGCGCCCCGCGCGCCGAGCGCGTGCCGGCCATGGGCGGCATCGGCAACGAGCTGGCGATCATCGGCGGTTCGGCATTTCTGGGCGCGACCCTGAGTGCGTTCGTCGCCACCCGGCTCGGCGCCGACTTCGCGCTGCCCCTGTGGTCCTTCCCGCTGATCGCGCTGGGCACGCCCTGGCTGCTGTTCGGCGGCGGGCTCTGCGGCCTCAATCCCCTGGTGCTGGTGACGCTGCTCGGCGGTCTCGCCGGCCGGTTGTGGCCGCCGGCGGCCGGTCTCGGTCTCGGCATCGCACTGGTCTCCGGCTGGGGGCTGACCATCGCCGGCACGCCCTATTCCGCGAACGCCCTGCTCGTCCAGCGGCTCACCGGCTACGACAACTGGCGGGTGTCGGTAACCTGGAGCGGGCACCTGTCGCTATGCGCCCTGACGCTCGCCTCGACGCTCGCCGCCGCCGTGACCGTGATCGCGCTTTTCGGTTAGCGGCCCGTACCGGCCGCGATGATAGCCTGAGCGGATATCCCATGGCCTCATCCTGATGACCGATCACACGTTTCGTGCCCTCTACCCGGAGATCGAGCCCTTCGACAGTGGCCGTCTCGCCGTGTCCGAGCGCCACACGCTCTACTACGAGCAGTGCGGGCGTCCCGACGGCAAGCCGGTGGTGTTCCTGCACGGCGGCCCGGGCGGCGGTTGCGCCCCGGCAAGCCGACGCTTCTTCGATCCCGAGCGCTATCGCATTGTGCTGTTCGACCAGCGCGGCTGCGGACGCTCGACGCCACATGCGGACCTCGTCGACAACACGACCCAGCACCTGGTCGCCGACATCGAACGTCTGCGACAGCATCTGGCCGTCGACCGCTGGCAGGTCTTCGGCGGTTCCTGGGGCTCGACGCTCGCCCTCGCCTACGCCGAAGCGCACCCACAGCGGGTGACCGAGCTCGTGCTGCGCGGCATCTTCATGCTGCGCCGCGCCGAGATGCTCTGGTTCTATCAACAGGGCGCCAACGCGCTGTTCCCGGATGCCTTCGAAGCTTATCGCGATCACATTCCCGCGGCCGAGCGCGGCGACATGATCGGCGCCTACTATCGGCGCCTGACCAGCGACGATCCGGAGGTCCGTATGGCGGCGGCCCGGCACTGGTCCACCTGGGAAGGCGCGACGAGCCATCTCCAGCCCAGCCGCGACTATCTCGAGACCACCGCCGGCAGCCGTTTCGCGCTGGCCTTCGCCCGCATCGAATGCCACTACTTCGTGCACGGCGGCTTCTTCGAACACGACGATCAGCTGCTGCGGGAGATCGACCGCATCCGCCACATCCCGACCGTCATCGTGCACGGCCGCTACGACGTGGTCTGCCCGCTGGCCAACGCCTGGGATCTGCATCGCGCCTGGCCGGAGGCGGAGTTGCGGATCAGCCCCGCCGCCGGCCATTCGGCTTTCGAGCCCGCAAACCGGCATGCCTTGCTCGAGGCGACCGACCGGTTCGCCGCCCGCGACTGAGTTTCGTTTGCCAGCGCGCGGTCAGGGGGCCGATCCGGGCCGCGGCGCGAAAGGGGAAGCCGAGGATCGCGAGTGACCCGGGCCCGGCCGACGCGTATTCGCGGTCCGATCCGGTATAGACACCGGGAGCGAACGCCCCGGGGCGCTCAGGCCACCTCGACCGCGCCGACCGCCCGCCCGCGACCGCTGGTCTTGGCCTCGAACAACGCCCGGTCGGCGCGTTCTACGGCTTCCGCCGGCCGCATCCCCGCCTTGGGGGTGACCACGACGTGACCGACGCTGATGGTCAGACGCGCTCCGGGCGCTTCCGGGTTCGGCAGTTCGAGCGCCTCGATCCGCTCGCACAGGCGCTGCGCGAAGCGCGCCGCCGGCTCGCGGGCCATGCCGCTGGCCAGCACCACGAATTCCTCGCCACCGTAGCGGGCCAGGACGTCGGAGCCGCGCTGGAAGATCTCCGCGAGGCGCTGTGCCACCTGCACAAGCGCCCGATCGCCGGCGGGATGGCCGAAGGCGTCGTTGTAGTGCTTGAAGTGGTCGATGTCGATGAAGAAGAGCGCGATCGGATCGGCGTTGCGCGCGGCGAACTCCCAGAGCACGGCCAGCCGCTCATCGAAGTGGCGCCGATTGTAGATGCCCGTCAGCGCATCGAGCGCCACCAGCTTCTCCAGTTCGGCGTTGGCGGTGGCCAGGTCGCGCGTCTTGGAACGCAGTTCACGTTCCAGCAGCACGCGCTGGGTCACGTCCTTGTGGATGCCGATGTAATGGGTCAGGGTCCCGTCGGCCTCGTAGATCGGCGAGATGCTGACCTCGTTCCAGAAACGGCTGCCGTCGCGCCGGCGGCTCGCGAACGTCGCTTCGCAGCCGTCCCCGTCGTCGAGAACCGTGCGTGCGGCATCCGCGGACGCATCTTCGGCGGGCCGCATGATGCCGCAGGGATGGCCGACCAGCCTGTCCAGCGGGTAGCCGGTCATGCGCTCGAAGGCGGGATTGGCGAAGATGATCGGCAGGTCGCTCCGGCGCGCGTCGGTGATGGTGATGCCATCCCGCGAGTCCATGACAGCCTGCTTGAGCAGCTCGAGATTGATCATCCAGTAGCGTTCCTTGCCTATCGGCTGCCCATGAAACCATGTCGTGCCGCTCGCCGCCATCCCGGCCACTACCTAGACGCGCCGCGTCACCCGCCGTAGCGGCAGTCACGGCACCGGCATCGCACCCGTCGCCTGCGACAGGATAAGCTCGGCCCCGCACCCTATTCTGACCGGAGGAAACATGTCACAGGATAACTGCTGTTCCATCGCGCCCTATTTCGAAGTGCCGGCGGACCGCATGGACGAGTTCCAGACCCTGGTGGATCAGTTCGTCGAGGCGACGCGCAACGAACCCGCATGCCTGTACTACGGCTTTCTGTTCGACGGCAACACGGCGACCTGTCGCGAGGGCTACGACGACGCCGACGGCGTGCTCGCCCATCTGGACAACGTCGGCGAACTCTTCGCCAAGGCCCAGACCGTCGCCCGCCTGGTGCGCATGGAAGTCCACGGCCCCAAGGCCGAACTGGATCGGCTGCGCGAACCCTTGTCCGGCCTCGACGTGGACTTCTACGAGCTGGCCGAAGGCTTTCGTAACCCGCCGAGCTAGCACGGGCGCCCGGTGGGTCGTCCCGGCGGGGCGCGACTGGCCGGGCGCAACGCGTCAGGAGCCGGTTGTCGCCATCGAACGGCCCGCCGGCTCGCCTCCGGCCGGCCTACCGGCGACGGCCGTCGGGCCGATGGGCGGCGCAGTCTCGCCGCAACGGCGCTCGGCCGCGCTCGGCCGCGCTCGGCCGCGCTCGGCTTCGTGACACGGCGTCGGGCGCGCGACGGTCGGCGCCGTACGGGCCCGGGGCGACACGGACGATCGGCGTGATGATGCGGTAGACTTCTGACAATACCTCTGGTCAGATGCGTGATCGGAGACCGCGCAGACAACCCATCGTCAAGACACCCGCCATGCCGACACCCGCCCTGCCGCCGCGCCTCGAGGCCGCCGCCGCCCGCGGCCTGCTCAATCTGCCGGCGCCGATGCTGCGCCTGCTCGCCGGCACGCCCATCGTGCGCGACGGTCAGACCCTCGACGTCCAGACCCAGCTGCTGCTGCGCCTGCAGCGGCTGCAGGGCAACGCGGCGCTCGGCGGTCGCGACCCGGCCCACGAGCGCCGGGTTATGGACGCCCAGTGCCGCCTGCTGGAGCCGAGGGCCGTCGGGGCGATCCAGACGCGCGCCGTGCGCCTTTCGGGCGGCGCGGGCCCGATCGACGGTCGCCTCTACCGCCCGGACGGTGCCCCCGCCCGGGCGCCGGCGCTCGTCTTCTACCACGGCGGCGGTTTCGTGATCGGCTCGCTCGACTCGCACGACGGCATCTGCCGGGCGCTTGCGGCGCGCGCGGGCTGCGTGGTGGTCTCGGTGGCCTACCGCCTGGCCCCCGAGCATCCGGCACCGGCCGCCGTCGAGGACGCGGTGGCGGCATTCCGCGATATCGCCCACCGCGCCGACAGCCTCGGCCTCGATCCGACACGGCTGGCCGTCGGCGGCGACAGCGCCGGCGGCAATCTCGCGACGGTGGTCGCCCAGCAGACGGCCGACGACGACATCGCCCCGGCCTTCCAGCTCCTGTTCTACCCGGCGGTCGACTTCGCCGAGGACCGCGAGTCGGTGCGGACCTTCGCGCGCGGCTTCCTGCTCGAGAAGGCCTCCATGGATTGGTTCCACGGACACTACATACCGGCGTCGATGGACAATGGCGACCCGCGCGTATCGCCGATTCACGGTCGGCTCGCCGACCTGGCCCCGGCCCACATCATCACCGGCGGCTTCGATCCGCTGCGTGACGAGGGCGAAGCCTATGCCGCCGCCCTCGCCGCGGCCGGCACGAAAGCGACCCACCGCCGGCTGCCGAGCATGATCCACGGTTTTCTCAACTTCGCCGGCGCGGTGCGTGGGGCCGACGCCGCGATAACGCGCGCAGCGCAGGTCCTAGCCGAGGCTCTGCGCTGACGCCGACGCGGATCGACACGCCACGGCGTCCCCTCGCTGCGAGCGCCGCATCGCGCCGGCATGGCATATTGACGGGTACCGCGCGACACGAAGACAGGCTGATCGCCGGCTTCCGGAAAAGCCCGAGCCAACGATCTTCGGATGGCCACGCGGCACATCGCGCGCGCCGGAAGGAGCAGGCATGCCGATGGAGCGACCATGGATACCAAACCCCCGATTCCACCCTTCGACGAGGCCAGCGCGCTGCGCAAGGTGCGGCTGGCCGAGGATGCCTGGAACACCCGCGATCCCGAGGCGATCGCCGCCGTGTACACCCCGGACACCAGCTGGCGCAATCGGGTCGAATTCCCGCAGGGCCGTGCGGAGGTCATCGCCTTTCTGCAGCGCAAGTGGCGCCGCGAGCTCGACTATCGCCTGATCAAGGAACTCTGGGCCCATCGGGACGACCGACTGGCCGTCCGATTCGCCTACGAATGGCATGACGACAGCGGCCAGTGGTACCGGGCCTACGGCAACGAGAACTGGGCGTTCGACGCACAGGGTCTGATGCACACACGGTTGGCGAGCATCAACGACCTGCCCATCAGGGCCAGCGACCGTCTGTTCTTCTGGCCACAGGGCCGTCGTCCCGACGATCACCCGTCGCTGAGCGCGCTCGGGCTCTGAACGAGCACGATCGGCTGTCCGGCCGCCGCCTACGACGCGTCCCCGAACGCCGGGCGCCTGCGTTCGACGCCGCGCGCATCGACTGGAGCGCGGTCGTGTTCACGCGGCTCGCCGACGCACCAGGACCACCGGATCCGGGCAACGTCGATCGGGGCGGGACGAACGCCTTCAGCCGCCGCCCTGTTCCTCGAGCCCGTAGCCCTGACGGAGCTCTTCCGGATCGATCTCGCCGTTGTCGTCGGCATCCAGCTGATCGAAGTACGGCGTCATCGCCGCCTGATACTCCTCCAGCGATATGCCCCCGCTGTCGTCCCGGTCGAGGTTGTCGATCCAGCGCTCGCGCGCGGCCTCGCGGGCGCGCCGGACCGCGGGACTCGACGTGTCGCCCTCGATGGCCGCCTGGGCCGGCTCGAGCTCCTCGCGCGTGATCGTGCCGTCGCCGTCGGTGTCCATCCGGCGAAACGAGGCGACCTGGGCGTCCATCGCCTCCTGGCGGCTGATGACGCCATCGTCGTTGGCATCCAGCGCGTCGATGCCGCCGCGCGGCCCCTGCGCTGCAGC
Organism: Salinisphaera orenii subsp. halophila YIM 95161; assembly: GCF_003732545.1. Classification (GTDB taxonomy): domain Bacteria; phylum Pseudomonadota; class Gammaproteobacteria; order Nevskiales; family Salinisphaeraceae; genus Salinisphaera; species Salinisphaera orenii_A. The sequence continues at coordinate 53,536 of NZ_AYKF01000132.1, forward strand.
GGTACCGGCCAGGCCGGCAAGGAGCAGCGCGCCGATGACATATCCGGTCGGAGACGCATTCGTGTTCATTGCTTGATCCCGTGTCTGCATGATCGCGGCCGACGCCGCACTCGGGTCTTGGGCAGCGTCGATGCGGCTGCGTTCGCTTGAAACGGCCGAAAAAGCGCGATCCGGCACCGGGCGCATCCCACCCCGCCGCCGCGTCTTCAGAATCGGCCGTGGCCGTTCTCGTCCTCCGAGTCGGGATAATCGAAGACCACGTCGGGGGCATCCGCGCGAAGCTCGGTGATCGCGACCGGCCGGCCGGCGGCGTCGAAGCGCACGTGCCCGATGCCCGAGCCGTTGACGAGCCGCTCGCCGCGCTCGGCCGGTGAAGGCCGTCTCGGCACGATGCGCATGCGGCGACGCTTGGTGAACCAGTTCAGCGGCGAATACGGCGCATACAGCCAGCGGTTGAGGCGATCGAACCAGTCCAGCAGCGTGCGCGGAAACTCGTTCTTGACGCCGGAACTCGTGATCTGCCAGATGCGCTGGCGCATCGCAGAGAATCGCAGCGTGACGTCGTAAACAAACGAATAGTGCACATCGCCGGACAGGATCGTGAACGTGCGCGGCGTGCCCCGGTGACGAAAGATGTTGAGCAGCGTATGCGCCGCGCCGCGGTGGGCCATCCAGTTCTCCGCATCCACCATCAGCGGCTTGCCGAAAAAGGTAAACACGCGCTGGATATTCTCGATCAGCTTCACGCCGAAGATCGGGGCGGGTGAGACCATGACCACCGCATCGCGGCCGAGCAACCGGCCCTGCATCTCGCTGAGGGCCTCCCAGTCCATCAGCCCGGAGGGTCGGGTGGGCTGGCGCTGGCGCCGCCACCGCCGCGTGCGCGTGTCGAGCACCACGACCGCGGGCTCGGTGTCGAGGGTGAAGTGCCACTGGTCAAAGGACAGCAGCCGATCGATCAATGCGTCCTGGCTGGCCCCGTCGCGCCGTGCGATGAAGTGATCGACCTGGTCGAGCACCCCGTCGTCGAAGGCCTCCGGGCGATTGCCCCAGCCCTGGCAGAGCAGATAGGCGATCAGCGCGTTGCCGATGATCCGGCATGAGAACGGGTGGCCATAGGCGCTGTCCATCCACTCGCCGGTGAGGTTCCAGTCGTCGGTGATGTCGTGATCGTCGAAGATCATCGCGGTCGGCAGATTCGCCATCAGTCGGCGCGCGGCCGGCAGTTCTGCCACGAAGCGCTCGATGACCGGCCGTTCCGCATCGTAGGTCGCATTCTCGTCGCCCTGGAGTTCCGGACGCGTGAAGGTCAGGCCTCGCCACGGCGCGTCCGACCAGCACAGCAGATACATGGCCAGGACTTCGGCCAACGTGATCAGGTGATTGCCGGCCGTAGCCGAAGTGAACACGGGCTTGCGCGTGCCGCCGAAGAACCGGTCCCGCAGGTCGCGGGTGGTCTTTTCCATCGGCAGCAGTTCCTCGCGCTGGTAGTAGCAGTATTCGCAGGCGTACAGCGCTTCGCTGTCCGGCAGGGTCGCGCCGGCGAGCGTCTCCGACCACAGACCGAGCCGTGCGATCAGGGCATGGATCGCCCGGAGCATCGGCCCGGCCACGTCGTCGGCATAGATCTGATCCCCGGTCAGCAGGAGCACCGAAGGCCACTCCGCGGTATCATCGCGCTGCGCGCCGAGCCAGCGATCGGCGCGCGCCATGCCGTCGCCGGAATCGTGATGCGGTCGCCGGCAGGAGCCGTGCAGCAGGTTCGTCAGCCGGGGGCGGATGGCGAATCGCGGCCGCCGCTCGCCCGGATAGCACAGCCCCGGTTCGGCCGCGGCCAGCGAGGTCCGCGCGGCGCCGAGTTCGAGGTCGTAGCCGATGGGGACGTCGACCGGCAGCGGCGGGACCGCGTGTGCCGCCAGATCGACATCGATCAGCTGAATCCAGGCGTGCCTGCCGATGCGCACGCCCCGGGTGGCCGCGGCCAGCGGTATGCGCGCGGCGGGCTCCTGGGCGCGACCGTCATCGTCGGGATACAGCGCCAGCGTGAGCGGCATGTCGCGGCTCGTCACGAGCCACAACACGACGCGCTCCGGTTCGGCGCGGCGCACTATCGGGCCCGCGAGAACAGCGGGCAGGCCATCGGTAGGGGCAATCATCGCGCGATTGTACGTCGGCGGCCGGCCGCCGGCATGCCCCATGACGTCGATGCGGCTTGACCCGGGCTGTCAACGCATCAAAAATAAGCCTTAGCTAATTTTTGATGCGCGAGCCGAAGACTGTCGTTCGAGCCCGCCGCGTCCGGACCCAACACCACCCCTTGATGCAATACGAACGACCACGACATCGCCGTTGCCCGAGAGCGGTTCCGGCGTGACGCAGTCACGTGCCGCCGCCGATGCCGCCGTGGATCCGCTGCCCGGCGAGAACGCCACCGCGCGCGCCGCGGAAGCCGCTTTGGCCGGCCGACAGCGCGGCCTGCGGCGATTCCTGCCCTTCCTCGGGCCGGCCTTCATCGCATCCGTGGCCTATATCGACCCCGGCAACTTCGCCACCAATATCCAGGCCGGTTCCAGCTACGGCTACATGCTGCTCTGGGTCGTCGCCGTGTCGAATCTCATGGCGGTGCTCATACAGTCCATGTCGGCCAAGCTCGGCATCGCCACCGGCCGCAATCTGCCGGAACTCTCGCGTGAACGCTTTCCAAGACCGGTGACGATCGGGCTGTGGATCCAGGCCGAGATCATCGCGATCGCGACCGATCTGGCCGAATTCATCGGCGGCGCGCTTGGCCTGTATCTGCTGTTCGGGATCCCGCTGTTTCCGGCGGCGGTGATCACCGGGGTGTTCTCATTCGGGCTGCTGGAACTCCAGCGCCGCGGCTTTCGCCCGCTGGAGGCCGGTATCTCCGCCCTGCTCGGTGTCGTCGTCGCGGCGTTTGCCTACGAGGTCTGGATCGCGCGCCCGGACGGCGGCGACCTGCTGACCGGATTGTTCGTGCCGCGGCTGGCGGGCACCGACAGCCTGTTGCTGGCCGCCGGCATTCTCGGCGCCACGGTCATGCCGCACGTCATCTATCTGCATTCGGCGCTGACCCAGCGACGCGTCGTGGGCCGCGACGCTGCCCAGCGGCGCCTCATCTTCCACTTCGAGCTGATCGACATCCTCATCGCCATGGGCCTGGCCGGGCTCATCAACGGCGCCATGCTGGTGATGGCCGCGGGCCTGTTCTTCGGCGCGGTCGAGCCGGTCTCCACGCTCGAGGGCGCCTTCGCGCATCTGGAGGCCGTGTCCGGCTCGCTGGCGGCCACGCTGTTCGGCATCGGCCTGCTGGCCAGCGGTTTCTCGAGCTCGTCGGTCGGCACGATGAGCGGGCAGATCGTGATGCAGGGCTACATCAACCGCCGCATCCCGATATTCCTGCGACGGCTGATCACCATGGGCCCGGCCCTGCTGATTCTGGCGCTCGGCGTGGATGCGACCACGGCACTGGTCATGAGCCAGGTCGTGCTGTCCTTCGGCATCCCGTTCGCACTGATTCCGCTGCTGATCTTCTGCTCGGATCGGGAACTCATGGGCACGCTCGTCAATCGCCGCGCGACGTCAATCGCGGCCTGGACCGTAGCCGGCCTCATCATCGGTCTGAACGTGTTTCTGCTCTACCGCACGCTGTTCGGTATCTGAAGCGCCCAGTCTCAGCCGCGTCTCTGCCACAGTGCGAGGCGGATGGTCGCCAGCATGCCCAGCGCCGTGAGCGTGCCGACCATGGCTGCCACGCCGGGCCAGCCGTAGCGCGACCAGACCACCCCGCCGAGCGCGCCGACGATGCTCGATCCCAGGTAATAGGCCAGCAGATACAGCCCGGCGGCCTGGCCCTTGCCGGCTCCCGCGAGCGGACCGACCCAGCCGCTGGCCACCGAGTGGCCCGCGAAAAAGCCCACGGTGACCAGAGCGATCCCCGCCACGATGAACGGCAGCGACGCCGGCAGCATCAGCAGCAAGCCGAGGCTCATGACCGACAGCGCGGCCACCAGTACGGGCGCACGCCCGTAGCGATCGGCCAGGCGCCCGAACAGCGCCGAAGCCGCGATCCCCAGCAGATAGACCACGAAGATCGCGCCGATCGCGCTCTGGCTCAGCCCGAACGGCGGCGCCGCCAGCCGATAGCCGATGTAGTTGTAGACCGTGACGAACGCGCCCATGAGGATGAAGCCGCAGGCGAACAGCCACGGCAGTGCCGGGTGGCGCAGATGGCGGGCGATCGGCTCGAAGTGCTCCGACAGCGCGAGCCCGCGCCGGGCCCGGAAATGACGCGACGGCGGCAGCAGCAGGATGAACACCGCGGCACAGAACAGCCCCAGCCCGCCGATCATCGCCATCGACGCGCGCCAGCCGCCGATATCGGCGACCACGCCGGCGAGCACGCGCCCGGACATCCCGCCGAAGGCGCTGCCGCCGATATACAGGCCCATGGCGAAGCCGAGATCGCCGGCCCGCATCTCCTCCGACAGATAGGCCATCGCCAGCGCCGGCACGCCGCCGAGCGCGATCCCTTCGAGGGCGCGCGCGGCCAGCAGGGCATGCCATCCGGGCGAGAACGCGGCCGCGATCGACAGGCCGGCCGAGATCAGCAGGGAGGCGGCCATCATCCGTTTGCGATCGATCGCCTCGGACATCAGCCCGGCCACGAACAGCGTCAGAGCGAGCACGCCCGTGGTCAGCGACAGCGACAGGCTGCTCTCGGCCGGGGAGACGCCGAAAGTCTGCGAAAACAGGGGCATCAGCGCCTGTACGCTGTACAGCGACGAGAATGTCGCGAAACCGGCGGCGAACAGCGCGACCAGCGCACGCCGCGCGCCCGGTGTGCCGCGGGCCAGACCGGTACCGTCGCGTGAAGCCTCATTCATCGCCGAATTATCGCATGCACCCGCTCGCGGGCGGCCCGTCGCGACCCGATTCTGAAAATCGATGCCGCACACGGCTGGCCGGGGGCCGATCTATGCCCGATAATGCGCGCGTTTTCCTCCGACCCCCGCGGCCCACACTTTATGATCGATAATCTTCGCAATATCGCGATCATCGCCCACGTCGACCACGGCAAGACCACGCTCGTCGACTGCCTGCTCCGCCAGTCCGGTACCTTCGAGGCGCGCGACGACGTCGCCGACCGGATCATGGATTCCAACGATCTGGAAAAAGAGCGCGGCATCACGATCACCTCCAAGAATACGGCGATCGAGTGGCGCGACCCGGATGCCGACGATGTCTATCACATCAATATCGTCGACACCCCCGGCCACGCCGACTTCGGCGGCGAGGTCGAGCGCGTGCTGTCGATGGTCGACTCGGTGCTGCTGTTGGTCGATGCGGTGGATGGTCCGATGCCCCAGACCCGGTTCGTCACCGGCAAGGCCTTCGAGCTCGGTCTGAACCCGATCGTGGTCATCAACAAGATCGACCGCGATGGTGCACGCCCCGACTGGGTGCTCAACGAAACCTTCGACCTGTTCGATTCGCTCGGCGCGACCGAGGATCAGCTCGACTTCCCAGTCGTCTATACCTCGGCGATCGGCGGCTATGCCGGCATGGACGAGGACGTGCGCGATGGCGACATGCTGCCGCTGTTCCGGACCATCACCCAGAACGTGGCGGCACCGCCGGTAAACCTGGACGGGCCGTTCCAGATGCAGATCACCACGCTGGACTACAACAGCTTTGTCGGCCAGATCGGCATCGGGCGGATCGCCCGCGGCATGATCAAGCCGGCCACCAACATCACCATCGTCGATCGCGAAGGCGGCACTCGCAACGCTCGCGTGGCCAGCGTTTTCGGCTTTCTCGGCCTGAACCGCGTCGAGGTGGACGAGGCCCGGGCCGGCGATATCGTCGCCATCACCGGCATGAACGACCTCGACATCTCGGATACGCTCTGCGATCCGCGGCAGCCGGAATCGCTGCCGCGCCTGACGGTGGACGAGCCGACCATGAGCATGACCTTTGAGGTCAACAAGTCGCCCATGGCCGGCAAGGAAGGCAATTATCTGACCTCCCGCCAGATCCGGGAGCGTCTGGAGCGGGAGCTCAAGTCCAACGTCGCGCTGCGCGTGGAGGAAGGCGGCGACGCGGACCGTTTCAAGGTGTCCGGGCGCGGCCTGTTGCATCTGTCGGTACTGATCGAGACGATGCGGCGCGAGGGCTATGAGCTGTCCGTGTCGCGCCCGGAAGTCGTCACCCGGGAAGTCGATGGCGAACTCCAGGAGCCCTACGAGTTGTTGATGTGTGACGTCGAGGACGATCATCAGGGCCCGGTGATCGAAAATATCCAGCAACGCCGCGGCCAGATGCAAAACCTGGTCCCGGACGGCAAGGGCCGCACGCGCATCGAATTCATCATCCCCTCGCGCGGGCTGATCGGTTTCCAGACTGAGTTCATGAGCCTGACCTCGGGCACCGGCATCGTCACGCATGTGTTCGATCACTACGGCAAGATCGGCAACGCCGCGATCGGCCAGCGCAACAAGGGCGTGCTGATCGCCAATGCCCCAGGCAAGGCCGTGGCGTTCGCGATCTTCAATCTGCAGGGCCGCGGCGAGATGATGATCGCCCCCAACGACGAGATCTACGAAGGTATGGTCGTGGGCATCCACTCGCGCGAGAACGACCTGACCGTCAACGTCCAGAAGGCCAAGCAGCTCACCAACGTGCGCGCCGCCGGGACCGACGAGAACATCCAGCTCACGCCGGCCACGCGAATGACGCTCGAACAGGCCCTGGAGTTCATCAACGACGATGAGCTGGTCGAGGTTACGCCCAGCGCCGTCCGCGTGCGCAAGCGCTGGCTCAAGGAGCACGAGCGCAAGAAGGCCGGCCGCGCCAACGGCTGACTCGCCGCCTTGTGCGAGGCGGCCGCCGGCTTCACGGGTCGGCGGTCGCCGGCCGTTTCCGTTCCGATCGATCGAGGGGTTTGCCCATGTCCCGCAACAGCCGTTCCCGTCTGATCGTCCGTACTGCTCGGCTCGCCGACATTCCGGCGATCAACCGCGTCGTCCAGCGCACCTATCCGAATCTGGACGATTACACCTACGATGAACTGCGCGGCCAGATCAACAACTTCCCCGAAGGCCAGCTCGTCGCGGTCTACGAGGACACGGTGGTCGGCTACTGCGCCACGCTGTGCCTGCCCGAGGAGCAGGTCATGCGCCCGCATACCTGGGCCAAGATCACCGGCAACGGCTACGGCTCGACCCACGACACCGACGGCGACTATCTCTACGGCTACGAGATCTGCGTCGATCCCGGCTATCGCGGCCTGCGCATCGGCCAGCGGCTGTATCGGGAGCGCGAGGCGCTCTGCGTCAAGCTCGGCCTCAAGGGCATCGTGTTCTCCGGCCGTCTGCCGGGCCTCAGGCGGCGCTTCAAGCAGTTTGGCAGCGCGGAGGCCTACGTCGAGGCGGTCAAGGACAAGCAGATCCGCGACTCGGTGCTGTCCTTCCAGCTCGGCCAGGGCTACGAGCTGCTCGGCGTGATGCCCAACTACCTGCCGCCGGACGTGGCCTCCATGGGCTACGGCGCGCACCTGCTGTGGCGCAACCCCGAATACAAGTATCGCGAGGACGTCGCCGGCGACTCGCACGTGCACCTGCAGCGCCCGGCCACCGTGCGCATCGCGGTCGTGCAGTACATGCAGCGGGCGATCGACTCCTTCGACGAATTCGCCCAGATCGTGACCTACTTCGTTCAGGAGACCGCCGACGCCAAGGCCGACTTCGTGGTGTTTCCGGAGTTGTTCACGGTCCAGCTGCTCTCGATCAAGAACGAGGAGCTGCGCCACCGCGCCGCGATCCAGCGACTGGCGGATTTCGTGGACGAGTTCCGCGAGCTGATGGCCTCGCTGGCCGTCAAGTACAACATCAACATCATCGCCGGCTCGCACCCGACCTGGGTCGGCGACGATCTGCAGAACATCGGCTACATCTACCTGCGCGACGGCTCCGAGTACCAGCAGCCCAAGATCCACCCGACGCCCGGCGAACGCCACTACTGGAACATCGTGGGCGGCGACTCGCTCAACGCCATCGAGACCGACTGCGGCCCCATCGGCGTGCTCGTCTGCTACGACAGCGAGTTTCCCGAGCTGTCGCGGCATCTAGTCGACCAGGGCATCAACATGCTATTCGTGCCGTTCTCCACCGAGGACCGCAACGGCTACCTGCGGGTACGCTATTCGGCCCACGCCCGCGCGGTGGAGAACCAGATCTACGTCGCCACCGCCGGCAACACCGGCAACCTGCCGCGCGTCCACGCCATGGACCTGCACTACGCCCAGTCCGCGATCGTCACCCCCTGCGACTTCGCCTTCGCCCGCGACGGCATCGCCGCCGACACCACCCCGAACGTGGAGATGGTCGCGATCGCCGACGTGCGCCTCGACGTGCTCGCCGACGCCCGCACCACGGGGTCGGTACAGAACATGCTCGATCGCCGGCACGACCTCTACCATGTGCAGTGGAAGCCGCGCCGGCGGGCGGTCAAGGGCGCCAAGGCCCGCTGAGGCGGCCGGCCCGCACCCCGCTTCCGGCACACGAGGCAGCCGTATGAACGAACTCGACACCCATGCGCGTGACGCCGCCGTGCGGGCTCTGGCCGATGCGCGGCGCATACTCGCGCTCACCGGCGCCGGCATCTCGGCGGAGTCCGGCATCCCGACCTTCCGCGAGGCGCAGACGGGCCTGTGGGCGCGGTTCTCGCCTGAGGATCTGGCCACACCGGAGGCCTTCGCCTGCGATCCGGAACGGGTCTGGGGCTGGTATCGCTGGCGGCGGACGCTGATCGCCCGCGGCGGCGTCAACGCCGGCCACGAGGCACTCGCCGCGCTCGAACGCCACCGGGATGTGCGGATCGCGACCCAGAACGTCGACGGCCTGCACGCCGCGGCCGGCAGTTCCGACATCGCCGAACTGCACGGCAACATCTGGCGCGAGCGCTGCAGCGCCTGTGCCGCGAACACCACCACCGCCGTGGCGCCGGCCGACGAGGACGCGCCACTGCCGGCCTGCTCGCGCTGCGGCGCGCCGACACGGCCGGATATCGTCTGGTTCGGCGAAATGCTCCCGGCCGACGCCCTGGCCCGGGCCGAACAGGGGCTCAACGAGGCCGACTGCGTGCTCGTCGTGGGCACCTCCAATCGCGTCTATCCGGCCGCCGCGCTGGTCGAGACGGCGATCGCCGGGCCGGCGACAGTGATCGAGGTCAACCCCGAGGCCACGCCGGTGTCGACCGCCGTCGATGTCGCCCTGCGCGCCTCCGCGAGCCACGCCCTGCCCGCGCTGGTCGCCGCGCTCGACGCCGCGCCCGCGCGCCGATAGTCTGAGCGTATTCGGAAAACACGTCGTTTCGCCATAGTGGATACGGGCGACGATCGCCAAAGGAGCCGGGAATGACGCGTCGGGTCGTGTTCAATCAGAAAGGCGGCGTGGGCAAGACCACGCTGCTGTGCAATCTCGCGGCCATTGCGGCCGCCCGCGGCCGGCGCACGCTGGTGATCGATCTCGACGCCCAGTGCAACGCCAGCCAGTACCTGCTGTCCTCCGACGGCCGCCAGGCCGAGGCCGGCAGCGCGGACTTCTTCGAGGCCACGCTGACCCGCGGCCGTCGCAGCGGCGGTCTCGGCGACTACGTCACGCCCACCCCGTTCGACAATCTCTCGGTGATGGCCGCGCATCCCGATCTGGAGGCGCTGCGGGTCAAACTCGAGGCCAAGCACAAGATCTACAAGCTGCGGCAATCGTTGGACCAGCTCCAGGAGTTCGACGCGATCTTCATCGATACCCCGCCGGCGCTGAATTTCTATTCCCAGTCGGCGCTGATCGCCGCCGATCGCTGCCTTGTGCCCTTCGACTGCGACGATTTCGCGCGTCAGGCGCTCTATTCGCTGTTCGACAACATCCACGAGATCCAGGACGACCACAACCCCGACCTCGTCATCGACGGCATCGTCGTCAACCAGTTCCAGCCGCGGGCGCGGCTGCCGGCCCGCATGCTCGAGGAACTGCGCGCCGAGGGCCATCCGCTGATCGACACCCGCATCACCGCCTCGGTGAAGGTGCGCGAGTCGCACGATGCCTCGGTTCCGCTGATCCATTACGCGCCGAAGCACAAGGTCACCGAGCAGCTGATCGCCCTCTATGAGCGCCTCGACTAGCCGGCGACGGATCCGTCCGCCGCCGGCAGGCATCGCCAGCCGCCCGGCGCGCGTAGTCTGATCATGCGACTGCGGGCCTCTCACATCGGAATGGCGCTGTGCCTGCTGGCCCTCGGCCTGCTCGCCGCGGGCGGCGTGCTCGCGCAGAACGACGGCGCCTACGACGCGGCCAAGAACGAGACCACCGCCGTACAGGAGATCGCGATCGACGGTGCCATCGGCCCGGCGACCAGCGACTATATCCGCGGCGCGCTGACCGACGCGGCGGCCGCTGGCGCGCCGCTGGTCATCCTGCGGCTGGATACGCCGGGCGGACTCGACGGCGCCATGCGCGAGATCGTGCAGGCGGTTCTCGCCTCGCCGGTGCCGGTGGCAGCCTACGTCGGCCCCGCCGGCGCGCGGGCTGCCAGCGCCGGCACCTACATCCTCTATGCCAGCCACGTGGCGGCCATGGCGCCGGCCACCAATCTCGGCGCGGCCACGCCGGTCAGCATGGGCGGCGACAGCCCGGCCGCGCCCGAGGGCGACTCGGACGGCGAGACCCGCGATGGCGACAGCGAGGCCGATCGGAACGACGCCGACGAGGAAACGACCTCGCCGCCGGAAACGGCCGACAACGCCACCGCCAAGCGCCGCAAGGTAGTCAACGATGCGGTGGCCTACATCCGCAGTCTGGCCGAGCGCCGCGACCGCAACGCCGACTGGGCCGAACGTGCGGTCCGCGAGGGCGTGAGCCTGTCCGCCGAGGCCGCGCTGGAAGCCGGTGTGGTGGAACACGTCGTGCCGGCCAGCCGCGCGCTGCTGGCCGCCATCGACGGCACCTCGGTCGAAACCCGCAGCGGCACCCGCCGCCTCGCGGTCGCCGATCGCGCGATCGAGGTCCGGGAGCCGGGCTGGCGTACCCGCTTCCTGTCGATCATCACCCAGCCGACCGTGGCCTACCTGCTGTTCATGATCGGCATCTACGGCCTGATTCTGGAGGCGCTCAACCCGGGCGCGACGGTTCCGGGCGTGGTCGGCGGCATCAGTCTGCTCTGTGCGCTGTTCGCCTTCCAGATCCTGCCCGTCAACTACGCGGGGCTGGCACTGATCGTGCTCGGCATCGGTCTGATCGTGGCCGAAGCCTTCGCGCCGAGTTTCGGCATGCTGGGGCTGGGCGGCATGGCCGCCTTCGTATTCGGATCGATCATGCTCATGGACACGGACGTACCCGGCTACGAGATTCCGCTCGGCCTGATCGGGGGCCTGGCCACCGCGAGCGCGCTGCTCCTGCTGCTGATCGTGGTCATGTTCATGCGCTCGCGCCGGCAGCGGGTGCATACCGGTCGCGAGGGCCTGATCGGCACCCGCTGCGTGGCACTGGAGGATTTCGACGGCGAGGGCCGCGTCCGGCTCCAGGGCGAATCCTGGCTCGCCGTCTGCGCCACCCCCGTCGTCCGCGAGCAGACGCTCGTCGTGACCGCGGTCGACGGGCTCACGGTTACCGTGGAGCCCGCGACCGACCGCACTTTCGCAAACCAGTCGCCGGTCGAGAACCGGCACGGAGTCGACCCATGATGCTCAACTTCGGTGCAGCGATCCTCGTTCTGATCGCCATCTTCCTGTTCGCGGCCATCAAGATACTGCCCGAGTACGAGCGCGGCGTGATGTTCACGCTCGGGCGCATGACGGGCGTCAAGGGGCCGGGCCTCTTCCTGGTCATCCCGTTCATCCAGAAGATGATCAAGGTGGACATGCGCGTGGTGGTGCTCGACGTGCCGCCGCAGGACGTCATCTCGCGCGACAACGTCTCGGTGCGGGTCAACGCCGTGGTCTATTTCCGCGTCATCGAGGCCGACAAGGCGATCGTGGAGGTCGAGCATTTCTATGACGCCGTCAGCCAGCTCGCCCAGACCACGCTGCGCAGCGTGCTCGGCAAGCACGAGCTCGACGAGATGCTCGCCGAACGCGACAAGCTCAACGCCGACATCCAGGAGATTCTCGACCGGCATACCGACGCCTGGGGCCTGAAGGTCGCCAACGTCGAGATCAAGCAGGTCGATCTCGACGAGAGCATGACCCGTGCGATCGCCCGTCAGGCCGAGGCCGAGCGCGCCCGCCGGGCCAAGGTCATCAACGCCGAGGGCGAGATGCAGGCCGCCGAGAACCTGCGCGGCGCGGCCGAGCAGCTCGCGCGCGAACCGCAGGCGTTGCAGCTGCGCTATCTGCAGACGCTGGTCGACATCGCAGGCGAGAACAACTCCACCATCGTCTTCCCCCTGCCGATGGACCTGATCCGGCCGCTCATGGATCTGGGCGATGCGTTCAACGCGACCGGCGGCCCGGACGAAGCGAACCGCACGACCCCGACGAATGGGACCGAAACCGACGCCGATCGCGGGCCGGGCGGGTAGCGCCGACGCCGGACGTCGGGCCACGCCCGTCCCGGCCGCCGCCAGTCATCGGGGCGGCTCGTGCTCTAGCCGCCGGCGCAGCGGCCGTCGTCGCCGGCCTCGAGCGTCGCGAGCCGATCGAGCAGACCGTAGAGCATGCCGGCGGTCGCCCCCCAGATGTGGTTGTCGGCGTAGTCGATGGAATACACGCGATAGCGCCGCCCGCCGCGCTCGATCGGCTCGCGCCGGAAATGGCGGTGGTCGAGCGCGTACTCGAGCGGGACGCCGAACAGCCGTGCCACTTCCATCTCGTCAGGCGCCACTTCGGCCGCCGCCAGCGGGTCCACCCAGCCGACGTACGGGCGGATCGCGAACGAGGTCACCGTGCGGTATTCCGGCAGCTCGCCGAGAATCTCGACGTGGTGCGGCGCCAGCCCGATCTCTTCCTGCGCTTCGCGCAGCGCGGCGGCCCTGGCGTCGGCGTCGAAGGCCTCGACCCGGCCGCCGGGAAAACTGATCTGGCCGGGGTGGTGGCGCAGCGCCGCGCTGCGCTGGGTGAACCAGATGAACGGTTCGGGTGCGGCCACCACCGGGATCAGCACGGCCGCAGCGTGGGCCGCGCTGCGCTCGCCGGTCAAGCCGGGGTGGTCGCCGCCCACGGCCGCCGGGGGCGCGCCCTCCAGCGCCCGGCGCAGACGCGACCGCCATGCGGTGTCGTTGTCGCGCTCGGGGATCGCGGCGTCATCCATCCGCGTGCTGCTTTTTAAGCTGCTCGGCATAGGCCTTGGCCAGTGCCTGGAAACGCGGCGTCAGGCCGGCATCGGCATACATCGGGTCGCCCTCCTCGTCGTAGGCCGCAATCTCGTCGCCGGGCTGATAGGAGAAGGAGCTGGTCAGCTCGTCCAATGCCGCGGCCAACAGGTCCGTGAGAATCCGTTCCCGCGTGAGGCCGGGGAACAGATCGCAGAGCGCGGCGATCTTGGCCGCATCATAGAGGGGCAGACGAATCTCGTAGGTCTCGTCGGTCCGCACCTCGCTGGCATTGGACTGCCACTGTGCCACGAGTTCATTGACTTTCATTACACCACCCGTTTTGTGTCGATCGACGGCGATTTCCGGTATTACGTTACGCAATCTTCATGCGCACGAACAGCATCTTCACGCCCTTTTCGGCGCGCGTTGACCCGCCCGGGGGTGCCTGCTAGCTTGACGCCACCGTTCACCCCGAGCGACCCATGGCCAAGCGCGAAAAGACCTGGAGTCTCAAGGAAATCGACACGGCCCGCGGCGACACCAAGGGCACCGCGTTCCGCGCCTTCAAGCAGCTCAAGGACAGTTTCGACGAAGGCCGGGACTTCTATTATCTGAGTTCCGATCAGGACGCCCGCGAGATCGAGCAGCTGCGCCGCAGCGGTCGCATCTACGAGACCACGGTCAACGCCATCCTGCTGACCGAAGCCGGCTACAGCTCCGTGCTCGACTATCTGGACGGCTGAGCCGCCCACCGGCGCCTTCGCTAGACGGCCGCGATGCCCTCCTCGAGCGCGCCCTGATCGTCGGCGAAGCGTCGGATACCCTCGGCGAGTTTCTCGCCGGCCATGGCATCCGCGGCCATCGCCCACTCGAAACCCGCGCGATTGAGCCGCGTCAGCGGCACGTCGGTCGGCCGCCGGATCAGGCCGTCGGCCGCCGCGCTCTCCAGCCCGGCGAGCTCTTCGAGCAGCGCCGGCGAGATGGTCATCAGGTCGGCTCCCGCCAGCGCCAGGATCTGGTCGCGGCTGCGAAAGCTCGCGGCCATGACCTGAGTGGGATAGCCGTAGCTTCTGGCGTAGGCGTCGATCGCGCGCACGCTGGCCACGCCCGGATCGTCCGCCGGAGCGTAACTCTCGACCCCCTCCGCCTTCTTGTACCAGTCGGTGATGCGCCCGACGAACGGCGAGATCAGCGTCACCCCCGCGTCAAAGCAGACCTGGGCCTGGGCCAGCGAGAAGATCAGCGTCATGTTGCAGGCGATGCCCTCGGCCTCGAGCACCCGCGCGGCCTCGATGCCGGGCCAGGTGCTGGCGATCTTGATGAGAATGCGATCCGCCGGCACGCCGAGGGCCGCGTAGTCGGCGATCAGCGCGCGCGCCTTGGCCACGGTGGCGTCCGTGTCGAACGACAGCCGGGCGTCGACCTCCGTCGAGACATAGCGCGGCACGACCCGCGTCAGCTCGCGCCCGAACAGCGTCATCACCCGCTCCGCCCGGGTGACGCCGGCGACCGGCGGGCCCGCCAGCGCCTCGTCCACGACATGGCGATAGCGCGGGTCGCGCGAGGCCTGCAGCACCAGGCTGGGATTGGTGGTCGCATCGGTCGGTTCGAACGCGCGGATGGTCTCGAAGTCGCCGCTATCGGCCACAATCGTGGTGCGCGCGCGCAATGCATCCAGTGCGGTCTCGGCGGCGGCGGTGGTTGCTGCGGTATCGGCCATGGGGTGCCCTGTGCTGGGGTTCAAACGTGCATTCAACGCCATTGTGCCCGCCAATGGCCATTGGCCAAACGGCGTACGGTCGCTCAACATGCCGCCGATTCTCCCAACCAGCGCCTGAATCGGACATGAGCGAGCCTCGCCTGACGCCCGCGACGATGCGGCGAACCGTCGTGGGCCGGAACGCGCCCACCGTCGCCACCCCGAGCGGCGGCACCGCGCCGGCCGGTGATCGCACGAGTCGGCCCACGCCGTCGGATGCGCGGGTCGGCGCGCTCCGTCTCGGCAGGTCGGTATTTCACGCTTCGTGCGCTCGTCATGCGCCCCTGGACCGTGCTCGGCCACGCGTCGGCAGCATCACAGCCACCACGCGAACCGAATGAACGCGGCCGTCGTGTGGTTCGCCGAATCCGACGATGATCGCGCGTGCGCACGGACACTGGCCATTCCGACGGTCGAGACCGTGCCGGACACCGGTTTCTATCTGCAGTCGCACGATGCGGGGCTCACGCTCTGCAACGCCGATGCCGCGCGCCGCGACCGCGGCCTGCGGCTGGACCTGTGCGACGGCGAGGTCGAAAGACGCGCCGCGGGCGGACGCCGCTCGCCGCTCGCCCGTGCCATCGGCCTCCAGCGCCGCCCCGGACAGCGGGTGCTCGACGCCACCTGCGGCCTGGGCCGCGACAGCGCCACGCTGGCCGCGATCGGCTGTCGTGTGAGCGCGCTCGAGCGCAGCCCCCTGCTCTACGCGCTGCTCGAGGACGCGCGTCGCCGTGCCGCGATCGACCCGCCGGCCTGGCTGGCGCACTGGCCGACGCTCGTGCACGCCGACGCCACGGCCTGGCTCGCCGGCGTCGATCCGGGCGCGTTCGACGTCGTCTACATCGATCCCATGTTCGAGGCGCCGCGGCGCAAGGCGCGGCCCCAGAAGGCGCTGGACTGGCTCCACCGCCTGCTCGGCGCCGACACCGACGCCGCCCACCTGCTTGCCTCAGCGCGGGACATGGCCGTACGGCGTTGCGTGGTCAAGCAGCACGCCCGCGCCGAACCACTGGCGCCTGCTGATCTTTCATTCGGTTCCAAATCCGTGCGTTACGATGTCTATCTCACACCGAATCGAGATCACTAGAGCGCCTCGAACGACTTCAGGTAACGCTTGAAGTTTGCCACGTAACGTTCCGCTCCCTGGCGCAGTCTGTCGATCTCCGCGGCTTCGAGCTCGCGTTTGACGCGCCCGGGTACGCCGATGACCATGCTGTTGTCCGGAATCGTCTTGCCCTCCGGCACCAGCGCGCCCGCGCCGATCAGGCAGTTGCGACCAACGGTCGCACCGTTGAGCACCACCGCCTTGATGCCGACGAGGCTGTTGTCGCCGATCGTGCAGCCGTGGAGCATCGCCTGGTGGCCCACCGTGACCCCCACGCCGATATGCAGCGGGTAGCCGGGATCGGTGTGCAGCACGCTGGCATCCTGCACGTTGCTGCCCTCGCCGACGACGATCTCCTCGTTGTCGCCGCGCAGGACCGCGTTGAACCAGACGCTGGCCTCGTGCGCCAGCCGGACACGGCCGAGCACGGTGGCATTGTCGGCGACGAAGAAGGCGCCGGCTTCGGGCGTGACGGGCGCCCGATCGTCGAGTCGATACAGCATGACCTCTCCCTATGATTGTGAATGCGTCGCGCGTGCCGGCTTTCGGGCGACGTCATCGCGGACGTACACCGGCAGTGCCCGAAACGCCGGCACGCCGTCGCCCGCGGCCAGCGCGACCGCGGCCAGACGCGCGATATCCGCGGCGTGCGGTGCCTCGGCAGCCACCGCGTAGTGGCCCGCGGACAGACCGCGGGCCGCGGCGAGCAGCGGCCAGCCGTTGCCGGCGCGCGCGATGGCGGACGGATCCGCATCGAGACGCGCGGGTTCGATCACGCGCTCGTCACCGACGGCCGAGGGCCCGGATTCGCCGCGGCTGAAATCGCCGACGTAGACCTCGCCCATGCGGGCGTCCTGGACCACACGCACCGCGTCGGCGCTATCGCCGGCAAAGGCCTGCGCGGCGAGCGCCGCGAGCGTGGAGATCGGCACCACCGGTCGGTCGAGACCGGCCGCCAGGCCCTGGATCAGACCGGCGGCGATCCGCAGCCCGGTGAAGGCGCCGGGCCCGCGACCGAAGGCCAGGCCGTCGAGCGCGGCCAGCGGCCAGCCGGCCTCGGCGAGCAGACGCTCGGCCGCCGGCAGCAGCCGCCGGGCGTGGGCCTGCGGCGCAACTTCGAAGTGCTCGCGCACGTCTGCGGGCGCGTTACTGTCGAACAGCGCGACCGAGAGCGCCTGGGTCGAGGCATCGAGAGCCAGCAGCTTCATGCCGGACTCAGGGCGTCCAGAAAGGCGCAGGCCGCATTGCGATCGCGGGTGACCGGCATCGGCGGCAGGCTCTTGCGCACGATCGGCCCGTAGCGGGCAGTGAACAGGCGCGGATCGCAGATCGCCAGCACGCCGCGGTCGTCGGCGTCGCGGATCAGCCGGCCCACGCCCTGCTTGAGCGCGATCACCGCCTGCGGCAGCTGGTAGTCCATGAACGGGTTCTCGCCGGCCTCCTTCATCGCCGTGAAGCGTGCGGCCAGCACCGGGTCGGCGGGCGAGGCGAACGGCAGGCGGTCGATGATCACCAGGCGCAGGGCGTGGCCGCGCACGTCCACGCCCTCCCAGAAGCTGCTGGTCGCGACCAGCACGGCACCGGCATCGGCGCGAAAATCCTCGAGCAGCGCCGCGCGCGGCGCACTGCCCTGGATCAGCGGCTCGAACCCGGCCCGCGTGAGCGCCTCACCGTAGTGGGCCACCGCCCGGTAGCTGGTACAGAGCACGAACGCCCCGCCCTCGGCTGCGGCGACCAGTGCGCGGATCTCCTCGATCGCAGCGGCGTCGAAGTCCGGGGTGCCCGGCGCCGGCATCCGCGGCGGCGCGTAGAGCAGCGCATTGTTCTCGTAGTCGAAGGGACTGGGCAGGACACGACGCTCGATCTCGCCGAGACCCAGCCGGTGGCAGAAATAGTCCAGGTCGTTGTTGACGGCCAGCGTCGCCGAGGTGAACACCCAGGCGCCCGGATACGCCTCGATCGCGCGTGCGAACGGCGTGGCCACGTCCAGCGGCGTGCTGTGCCAGATCCAGCCGCGGCCGCGTTTCTCCAGCCAGCTGACCTGCCCGGTCTCGGGCGCGCTCACGGCGGTCAGACGGGCGGCCAGATCCGCACAGCGACGCGTCAGTGCCTTGAGGCGATCACTGCGGTCGGCGGCCGGCTCGAGCAGCCCCTTCAGCGTATCGAGCGCGGTCTGCAACGCGGCCACGGCCTCGCGGATCGCCGGCGTGTCGAGCGCCTCCCAGCTGCGGCTGCCGCTGTCCGTGCCCAACGCGGCCGCGAACGCGCTCTCGGCGTCGCCGACGTCGCCCAGCGCCTGCCGGGCCGAGGGCATGTCGCCGCCGAGCGTGTCCAGCTCCGCAACGCCGTCGCGCACCAGATCGGCCAGCTGGCGCCCGGACAGCGCCTGCCCGAAGAAACGCCCGGCGATGTCGGGCAGCTTGTGCGCCTCGTCCAGAACCACGGCGTCCGCGCCGGGCAGCACTTCCCCGAAACCGCTTTCACGCAGCGTCAGGTCGGCGAACAGCAGGTAGTGGTTGACGATGACCAGATCCGCGGCCTGGGCTTCGCGGCGCGCCGCGACGACCCAGCACTGATCGTAGAGCGGGCACTCCTGGCCCAGGCAGTTGTCGGTGGTCGAGGTGATGCGCGGCCAGAGCGCGTCGCCGTCGCCGATGTCGCCGAACTCGCCCAGATCACCGGTCTTCGTGCGCGCTGCCCAGTCGCGCACCGCCCGCAATTTGGGGGCCAGATAGAGGTCGCCGCTGGCTTCGGTCAGGTTCAGACGATGCAGGCACAGATAGTTCGCGCGGCCCTTGAGCACCGTGGAGCGCACCCGCCGGCCCAGCACCGTCTCGGCCAGCGGCACGTCCTTCTCGTCGAGCTGGCTCTGGAGGTAGCGCGTGGCGGTGGACACGATCACCTTGCGACGCGAGGCCAGCGCCGGCAGCAGATACGCCAGCGTCTTGCCGGTACCGGTACCCGCCTCGACCACGAGCCGGCCACCCTCGTCGATCGCCTGGCCGACCGCGGCGGCCATTTCGGCCTGCCCGGCACGCGCGGCGTAGCCCGGCAGGCTCTCGCGCAGGCTCGCGTCGTCCTCGAACAGGGCGGCGCCGGCCGCCGCCGTCATCGACCCAACTGCTGACTGGCGCTGCGGTATTCGTCGGCGCGTGCGCGTGCGTCGCGCGCGCCGTTGCCATCGCCCGTGCTCTGGCGGGCCTCGGCGATCAGGCGCCAGTTGTCGGCGCGCACGAACGGATTGTTACCGGCGACGCTGTTGGACTTGCGCGCCATCGCCTCGGCCTGGCCGGCCTGATCCTGAGCCAGACGCACGCTGGCCAGACGCTGGTAGATGAATGGGTTGCGCGGCTCCAGGTCCAGCGCCCGCTCGAGCGTGGCGGCCGCCATCTCCATGTGGCCGCCCCGGGCCAGCGTCTCCGCCCGGCCGAGCAGCGAGAGCACGGCCGGACTGCTGGCCTCTTGGGCGCTGCGCGGCGGCATCTCGGCCGGCGGCTGCTGGGGCGGACTCGGCGGCTGCCGATCCGGTTCCGGCTCGCGGTCCGGCTCGCTCGGCGGCTCGGGCGGTGCCGGCTCGGCCGGCCCCTCCGGCGGCGGGAAATCGGTCCGTTGCAGATTCGCGCAGCCGGCCAGCGCCAGCAGCGCCACAAGTATGGCGATTCGCTTGAAGATGATCATCGGAACAGTCGTTGCAGCCAGTTGCCTTCTTCTTCGTTGCGCCGGCGTTCGGCGTTGTCCTGCATGATATCGCTATCACAGTCGGAAAGCCCGTCGGGAACGTAACCGCGGATGAACGGCACCGCCACGGTATCGCCGCAGCCGCGCGCGCCGCGACCGCCGCTCGGATCGAAATTCAGGCGCAGCGGCACGGTCACCACGCCTTCCGGCGGCGTGTCGATGATGCCGCGCGGCTCGATATCGGCCATGATCCGCGACCAGAGCGGCAGCGCCCCGGTGGCGCCGGTAAGCTCGGCCGAACGGTTGTCGTCGCGACCGACCCAGACCACGGCCAGGCGATTGGCCGAGAAGCCGGCGAACCAGCTGTCGCGCAGATCGTTCGTCGTCCCCGTCTTGCCGGCCACCTGCAGATCGTTCGGGAGCACGTCGTAGGCCGCGGCACCGGTGCCGTGACGCGCCACGCGCTGGAGAATCCAGTCGGTGAGATAGACCGGTGCCTCGTCGACCGCCCGCTCGATCTCCAGGGGATAGCGGTTCAGCGGCTCGCCGTCGCTGGTGGTCACGGCCCGAATGGACAGCAGCGGCGTGTAGTAGCCGCCGGCGGCGAGCGTGTTGTAGATCTGGGCGACCTCGAACGGCGCCATGTTGACGGCCCCAAGCGCCAGTGACGGCACGGCCAGCGGATCGCCGGTGTAGCCGAGCCTACCCAGGGTGTCGATGACGTTCGGGATACCGAGTTCCAGCGCCAGCCGCGACGTGGACAGGTTGTAGCTGTGGGTGAGCGCGTAGTGCAGCGGGACGCTGTCGCCGTGGCTTCGCCGCGAGTAGTTTTCAGGACGCCAGGTATCGCCGTTGGGCAGTTCGACCGCCAGCGCACTGTCGTCCAGCGGCGTGACGAGGCTGTACTCGTCGGGCCGCGAGAGCGCGGTGAGATAGACCACCGGCTTCATCAGCGAACCGATCTGCCGCTTGGCGTCCAGCGCCCGGTTGAAGCCGGCCATGCCGCCGTCGCGACCGCCCACCAGCGCGAGCACGCGGCCGCCTTCCACGCTGGTCACCACGGCCGCGGCCTGCAGGCTGTCACCCTCGATGCCTCGCGCGGTCTCCACCCGATCGAGGCCGTCGGCCACCCGGGCCTCGGTGGTCGACTGCACGCCCGGGTCGAGCGTGGTGAAGATGCGCAGCCCCTCCTCGGTCAGATCCTCGTCGGCATACTGGCCATGGAGCTGACGCCGCACCAGGTCGATGAACGCCGGATACTGCGTGGTGCTGTGCACGCTGCGCGCGGCCACGCCGAGCTCGGCCTCCTTGGCGGCCCGCCAGGCGTCATCCTCGAGAAAACCGGCGTCGTGGAACATGTCGAGCACCAGATCACGCCGGTTCCGGGCGCGCTCGGGATGACGACGCGGATCGTAGTAGCTCGGCCCCTTGACCATCGCCACCAGCAGCGCGATCTCCTGCGGCTGGAGTTCCTGGATCGGCTTCTGGAAATAGAAATAGCTGGCGAGTCCGAAGCCGTGGATGGCACGTCCCCCGTCCTGGCCCAGATAGACCTCGTTGAGATAGGCCTCGAGGATCTCGGGCTTGGAATAATGCGCATCCAGCAAAATCGCCATCAGCGCTTCCTTGGCCTTGCGCACGAACGTCTGCTGGTTGTCGAGATAGAAGTTCTTGACCAGCTGCTGGGTGATGGTCGAACCGCCCTGCACAACCCGACCGGCACGCAGATTCGCCCAAGCCGCGCGCAGGATCGACTTAGGCGAGACGCCCCAGTGATTCATGAAGTCGCGGTCCTCGACCGTGATCAGGCCGGCAGGCAGCATCGGCGGGACTTCGCCCAGTTCGACGAGGATGCGGTCCTCGCCCTGGGTCGGATAGATGCTGCCCAGCAGCAGCGGATCGAGCCGGAGCAGCGCCAGGCTGCCGTCATCGTCGAGCGCGGACAGCCCGGCCACGCCGGAACCGTTGAAATTCAGGCGGATCTCGCGCGCGGCCTGCTCGCCATCCCAGAAGGTGAAGGCACGGGTGTGAATGTCCAGATGCCCGCCACCGGCGCTGTAGGTGCCCGGCTCCGGGATACCGCCGCTGGCCCGATAGCCCTGCCGCTGCAGGCGGGCCACGAGCGCGTCGCGGGCCAGATCCTGCCCCGCGTAGAGCTCGAGCGGACTCGCATAGACCTTGGCAGGCAGCGTCCAGCGCGTGCCCTCGAACTGGGCCCGCACCGCGGTGTCGAGCTGGACGGTGTACAGCGCGAGCACGGCCGCGCCGACACAGCACAGCAGAAAGACGTAAGGCAGCAGGCGGCGCAGAAAACCGCGCCGCTTGACGGGTGCCTTGCTGGAGGGCCGGCGGCCGGGGGTACGCTTTCTTGCGGCCAATTCAGCTTCCGCGCCAAACGAGGGCGCAAATAGTAGCAAAGGCCACGTCTGCTGTTACGATCAGTCGGCCTCGGGCGTGCGGTCGCGCGTGCGCGTGCTCTTCGCGAGCTCCTTCTCCATGGCCTCCAGGCCGATGTGGCGCACGTCCTTGCCCTCGACGAAATAGACCACGTATTCGCCGATGTTGGTCGAATGATCGCCGATGCGCTCGAGCGCCTTGACCGCCCAGAGCACGTCCAGCATGTGCCGGATCGTGCGCGGGTCCTCCATCATGTAGGTGATGCACTGGCGCACGATGCCCTCGTACTCGCGATCGACCTCCTCGTCGTTGCGGGCCACGTGGACCGCGCTCTCCGAGTCGAGGCGCGCGAAGGCATCGAGTACGTCGCGGACCATCTCGCGCACGTGACGGCCGAGCGTCTCGATCTGGCGAAAAGCGCTCTTGGGCCGCTCGTAGCTGGCCAGATGCGTGGCCATGCGCCCGATCTTCTCGGCTTCGTCGCCGATGCGCTCGAGGTCGGTGATGGTCTTGGCGATGGCGATGACCAGACGCAGGTCGCCGGCCTGGGGGGCTCGCCGCGCGAGGATGCGGGTGCATTCCTCGTCGATCTCGATCTCCATGCGGTTGACCTCGGTGTCGCCGCGCACGACGTCTTCGCCGAGGCCGCCGTCGCCGTCGACCAGCGCGCGGACCGCGTCCGCGATCTGCTGCTCCACGAGGCCACCCATCGACAGCACCAGCTCGCGCACGTCCTCCAGGTCCGCATCGAACTGCTTCGAAGTGTGTTTCTCCAGACCAACCTTTTCCATTGTTGTGCGCTCCTGTGGCCCGGTCTCAGCCGTAGCGGCCGGTGATGTAGTCCTCGGTCTTCTTCTCCCGCGGGTGCGTGAACAGCGAATCCGTATCGGAGAATTCCACGATCTCGCCGAGGTGGAAGAAGGCCGTATAGCCGGCCACGCGGGCAGCCTGCTGCAGATTGTGGGTCACGATCACGATCGTGTAGTTGTCCTTGAGCTCGTCGATGAGCTGCTCCACGGTCGCCGTGGCCACCGGATCGAGCGCCGAGCACGGCTCGTCCATGAGCAGCACCGACGGGTTCACGGCGATCGCCCTGGCGATGCACAGACGCTGCTGCTGGCCGCCCGACAGCGTCAGTCCCGGCGCCTGCAGCCGATCCTTGACCTCGTCCCAGAGGCCCGCGCGCTTGAGCGAATGCTCCACCAGCTCGTCCATGTCCGTGCGCTTGCGCACCTGGCCGAGGATCTTCGGCGCGTAGGCGATGTTCTCGTAAATGCTCTTCGGAAACGGATTGGGTTTCTGGAAGACCATGCCGATGTGTGCACGCAGTTCCACCACATCCACGTGCGGGGCGTAGATGTTGTCGCCGTCGAAGGTGACCTCGCCTTCGATACGCACGTCCTGGATGAGATCGTTCATGCGGTTGAGACAGCGCAGGAACGTCGACTTGCCGCAGCCCGAGGGGCCGATCAGCGCCGTGACCTCGTTTTCCAGCACATCCATGGAGACACCGTGCAGCGCCTGCGTCTCGCCGTACCAGACCGCGAGATCGTTCACCTGCATTTTCGTGGCCTGTCTCACCGGGGACCGCTCCGTTGTCGGCGTCCGCACCACTTCCGCGGTATCGCCAGTCAAGTCTCGAGTGCGCATCCTAAATCTCCGGTTTCTGAAGACAAAGCGGGGGTGAATCGATCATGGCCTACCAGCGCCGCTCGAAGCGGTTGCGCAGGATGACGGCGGTGGCGTTGAGCACGATCAGCAGCGACAGCAGCACGAGGATGCCGGCCGCGGTCAGGCTCACGTAGGCGCGTTCCGGCATCCCCGCCCAGGTGAAGATCTGCGCCGGCAGCACGGTGGCGGCATCGGTCAGATTCCCCGGCGCGTCCGGGATGTAGGCGATCATGCCGATCAGCAGCAGCGGCGCCGTCTCGCCGATCGCCTGGGCGATGCCGATGATGGTGCCGGTGAGAATGCCCGGCAGCGCCAGCGGCAGGACGTGATCGCGCACCGCCTGCCAGCGCGAGGCGCCCACCGCCTGCGCGCCCTGGCGGATGTTCTGCGGCACGGCCTTGAGGGCGGCGCGGGTGCTGATGATGATCACCGGCAGCGTCATCAGCGACAGCGTCAGGCCGCCCGCGAGCGCCGACGAGCGCGGCACACCGAAGAAGTTGATGAATATCGCCAGGCCAAGCAGACCGAACAGGATCGAGGGCACCGCCGCGAGATTGTTGATGTTGATCTCGATCGCCTGGGTGAAGCGGTTGTCGGGGGCGAACTCCTCCAGATAGATGGCCGTCGCCACGCCGATCGGGAAACTGATCGCCAGCACCACGAGCATCAGATAGAAGGTCCCCACGAACGCCGACCACAGCCCGGCGTTCGACGGGATCTTGGAATCACCCGAGAAGAACAGCCCCGTGTTGAAGCCGTAACCGACATCGCCGTCAGCCTGAAGCTGCTCGAGCGAAGCCTTCATCTCCGGATCGAGGCTTTCGCTGTGACCCTTGAGATACTGATCGACGTCGGCTTTGGCGGTCAGCCACTGCGTCTGGGTCGTATCCATGAGATCCGGATTGTTCTCGACCTGGCGCGGAACGCCGCGGAAGAACGCTCTGGAGACCAGCGGGAAGACCTCCTCGCTGACCGAGTCCATCGCGAACTCCACCGTGTCTTCGTTGTAGGTCACCTCGGCACGAATCTGTGTTTCGTAGAACGCCGAGTAGCCCTGCCGAATCATGTCGGTGAAGAACAGCACCAGGAACGCCATCGCGAGCACAAGCGCGCCGATGCAACAGGCCTTGAATCGCTTCTCGGCGCGGTAGCGCTTCTTCAGGTGCCGAGAGGGCGTGAGCGAAATGCGGTCGGTCATGAGCGGCTCGCGTTATTCGTAGGACTGACGGAACTTGCGGATCACGATGATCGAGACCAGATTCAGCGTGAGCGTGACCACGAACAGCACGAGGCCGAGTGCGAACGCCGCCAGGGTCTCGGGGCTGTCGAAGGCCTGGTCGCCGGTCAACCCGTCGACGATGCGCACGGTCACCGTGGTCATGTCCTCCAGCGGGTTCCAGGTCAGGTTCGGGCGCAGGCCGGCGGCCATCACCACGATCATGGTCTCGCCCAGCGCCCGCGACACGCCGAGCAGCGACGCGGCCATGATCCCGGGGAAAGCCGCCGGCAGCACGATATTCTTGATCGTCTCCGAGCGGGTCGAGCCGAGCGCGTAGGCGCCCTCACGGAGGCTGTTCGGAATCGAGTTGATGACGTCGTCCGACAGCGACGAGATGAAGGGAATGATCATGATGCCCATGACCAGCCCCGGGGCCAGCGCGTTGGTGTAGGACGCATTCAGCCCGAACAGCGCCGCCACGTCGACCACCAGCGGGCTGACCGTGATGGCGGCGAAGAAACCGTAGACCACCGTCGGAATGCCGGCGAGGATCTCGAGCAGCGGCTTGGCGATGGTGCGCACGCGGTACGGCGCGTACTCCGACATGTAGACGGCCGACAGCACGCCGATGGGAATCGCCACGAGCATGGCGATCGCACTGATCATGAAGGTGCCGGCGAACAGCGGCACCGAGCCGAACTGGGATTCGGCGGTCTGCTGATCCGGCCGGAACTGGGCGACCGGGCTCCAGTTGGTCCCGGTGATGAAATGCCAGACGCTGACCTGATTGAAGAACTTCAGCGCCTCGAAGACGATCGACAGGATGATGCCGAGCGTGGTCAGGATCGAGACCAGCGAAGCGGTGAACAGCGTCCAGTAGACGAACTTCTCGATCGCGTTGCGCGCGCGCAGACCGGGCTCCACCCGCCTGAGCGCCATCGCACCGCCGACCGCGGCCCCGACCAGCGCGAAGATGAGCACGAACGGCGCCGCGGGGACCTGTACGCCGAGTAGCGCCGCGCCCGCGGCGACGACCCCGATAGCGATCGCGGGCAGCGCCATCCACGTGGCGACGTAGACGCCGTACTGGCCCGGCAGCGAATGCAGCCGGTCGCCGCGCGCATCGGCAACGAGCGCCTTGCGGCGGCCCATGACGTAGGCAACGGTTGCCAACGGCAGCAGACCGCCGAAGAAAACGAGCATGATCTGGCTGGTATCCAAAGCGCGTCCCTAGACTGCGGATCGATCGGCTTGGCCGGTCATGATACGAGAAAACAGAAGCCGGCCGCGGCACCGCCGCGGCCGGCTGGTGGGCAGTGCCCGCGATAGGTCAGCCCTCGAGATCCGAGGCCGAGACCTTGACGCGCTCTTCCCATTCGCTGCGTTCCTTCTCGATCTGGTCCTGGGGCATCGGGATGAGGCCGATACCCTTGAGGTAGCCGCGATCGCCGATCATCTGATCGGACAGGAACATGTCGACGTATTCTTCCATGCCGTCGACCTCTTCGAGGTGCGCGTTCTTGGTATAGAAGAACAGCGACCGCGAGATCGGATACTCACCCGAGGAGATCTGGTCGCGCTTGGCTTCCGCGCCGTCGATCGTCGCCGCCTGAACCTTGTCGCGATTCTCCTCGAGGAAGGAGAACCCGAAGATACCGAAGGCGGCCTCGTTCTGGGCCAGCTTCTGGACGATCAGGTTGTCGTTCTCGCCCGAGGGCACGTACTTGCCGTCCTGACGGATCGTGGTGTAACCCTCGTCGTACCCGTCGATGTGTTCGGAGCCGTACTCCATGACCAGCTCCTCGAACGCATCGCGCGTGCCCGAGGATGTCGGCGGGCCGTAGATCAGAATCTCACGGTCCGGCAGCGACGAATCGATGTCGCTCCAGCGGTTGTACGGGTTGTCCACCAGTTCGCCGTCCTTGGGCACCTTGGCCGCGACCGCCAGCGTGATCTGCTCGCGGGAGAGGTCGATCGTCTCGCCCTGCTTGCTTTGGGCGAACACGATGCCGTCGGCGCCGATCACGTTCTCGGTGACGTCCTCGACGCCGTTCTCCTGGCACATCTTGAGCTCGGAGGGCTTCATGCGCCGTGAGGCGTTGGTGACATCCGGCGTATCCTCATCCACCCCCTGGCAGAACAGCTTGAAGCCGCCGCCGGAGCCCGTGGATTCGACCACCGGCGTGCTGTAATCGGTGGTGGCGCCGAACTCCTCCGCGACGTAGGACGAGAACGGATAGACCGTCGACGATCCGACGACCCGGATCTGGTCCTGCGCGTGGGCGGCGCCGGCGGCGCCCAGCACGGCAGCGGTCGTAACAGCGACACGGAGCGACGATTGCGCACGTGGTTTCATTCGGTTCTCCCGGTTGATGGTTTCAGGCCATCCTCGATGGCCTGACCGGACTGTGGAGAGCAACGATGAACATCGTATGACGCCCGGATGACATTTGTATGACAGGCCGACATCATTCGCCGCCGAGCCGATAGAGCGTGGTCGAGCCGCTGATCTCGTTGCCGACCGCCAGCATCGGCGTACCCGGCTCTGGGCTGTCCGCGGCGGCGATGAACACGATGCTCTCCGGGCCGAGATCACCCGCGCTGCCGGCCTCCGGATCGGCGTCGAGGTCGCGGTTGTTCACATAGGTGACGAACGCGGGCGCGGTGACGTCGCTGATGTCGTAGACGAGAAAACCGCCCATACGCTCGAGGCCGATGAAGGCATAGGCGCGATTGTCGATCTCGCCGTAAGCGATCGCCTCCGGCTCCGGGCCCTTGTTGTCCGAACGCGAATCGCCGTCGTTCTCGGTGTTGTCGTTGTTGTACGCATCACCGTAGCGCTCGCCGGTGATGCGCTCGAAATCGTCGCCCGAGTCGTAGACGAGCTCGGCGCTGTCCGCGCGGCGGATGGAAAACGAGCGCGCCCCATAGGCGTAGAGCGTGTCATAGACCGGCTCGCCCTCGGCCGTCTCGACACCGGTAGCGCCCAGCGTGCTGGTGACCTTCAGGTCACCCAGGGCCTCGTCGGCCTGGAGCGCCTCGGCGTCGGGAAAGGCGTCGGGATCCAGCGCCAGATCCTTGACGTCGACCTCCTCGCTGAAGGCGTCGTAGTCGCGCGCATCGCCTTCGTTGGCGGTCAGCAGATAGCGCTCGCCGTCCTGTTCGAAGGCCGCGATCGTGTCCGGCTGATACATGCCGAGCACGGGGACGGTCCGGACGTCGAAACCGTCGCTGTTGCTGGGGTCGATGCCCTGCCCCGCGACGCTGTGATCCTTGAACCCCAGCGGACGCACGTCGGTGATCGCGAGCGCCTCCAGATCGATCACGGCGATGGCGTTGTTCTCCTGCAGGCTGGCCCAGGCGCGCGTGCCGTCGGCCGACACCGCGATGTACTCGGGCTCGAAATCCTGCGCCGGGGTCGCGCCCGGGCCGAAGATGCGAACGCCGGCCTCGCGCAGCGCCTCGGCGTCGTCGTTGAAGCCTCGGAAGTCGAGCGTGGTCACCGGCGGCATCTGATAGCCGCCGCCCAGGTCGATGACGCTGATCGAGCCCTCCGGGTCGTTGTCGTAGTCGTCGCTCGGCTCGCCCTCGTTGGCGACCAGCACGCGACTGCCGTCCGGGGTGAAGGTCAGCATGTCCGGCAACGCGCCGACCTCGGCCTCGCCCAACTTGCTGTAGTCGGTGCTCGAGTAGAACACGGCCTTGCCGTTGGCCTGGGCGTCGTCGGCCTCGATCGCGACGGCGACCACGCCCTCGGCCACGGCGACGCTGTTGGCCGAATCGCCCTCGGCACTGGCGTCGATGGCCGCGATCTTCATCGGGTTGTCGGGATCGCTGACGTCGAGCACATCGACCGTGCGGGCGTTCGAGTTGACCACATAGAGCCGGCGCTGTTCGGCGTCGTAGCTCACGATCTCGGCCGCGCCTTCGTCGAATACGAACGGGTCGACCTGGTAACGCCCGGCCGGGGTGACGCTCAGCTCGGCCGCGGCGGCGTCGCCATCGTCCGGCGCCACATCGTTGTCGTCATCGTCGTCGCTACAGGCGGCGAGTCCGCATACCGCCAGTACCAGGGCACCGGCCAGAAACCATTCACGCATGGGAGAACCTCGTTGATAGTCGTGTTCGGAATCCGCTCCCGGACAAAAAAGACCCCGGCGTACCGGGGTCATTTGGGGAGCAAAGGGATTGTGGTTTTGGGGGATTGCCTCAGAGCACCTGCTGGAACTGGAGATACAGCGTGTTCTGATCGTCGCCGATGTTCGACGGCGACTGCACCTGACCGCCGGCATCGTTGGTGTAGAGCACGTCACGGCCCATCTCGTAGGTGAGCTGGATCTTGGCGTTATGCTTGTTGAAGAAGTAGTTCAGACCGGCGGAGTAGCGCTTGTCCATGTCGTCATAGTTCTGGCCGTTGGCATAGAACCCGTCGTCCGGATCCAGCGCCGAAAAGCCGGCGACGAACTCGAGCTTGCTGGGCACGAGCATGTAGCCGCCCTTGACCATGTACGTGGCGAACTGGGCGTCGCCATCCGCGTTGACCAGCCCGGTCGGGCCGCCGATGAAGTCACGGGTCTCGTCGGTGACTTCAGCGTCGTAGAACTGGGCCGCGGCATCCGCCGAGAAATAGCCGGCACGGAAAGCCGCATCCACGCCGTAGGCATTGACGCTGTCGTACTGGCTGGCGACATCGTTGGCGATGAAGTCACCGTTCGCGGGATCGACCGAGAAGCTGTTGTCGATATCGTCGTCGTTGCCCCACGTATAGGCGTTCAGGCCGATGCCGAAACGCGTCTCGTCGCCGAACGCGCCCTGCGCCTTCTTGAGGCTGCCCAGCGGCGTCCAATCGAGACGACCGACGAGCATGTTGCCGAAGTAGTCGGGGTCGGAGCTCACGCGCGACTCGAAGTCGAGCTTGGAAAGATCCGATTCCAGACCGGCCTGATAGAACCCGAGCTGGCCCTGCACCATGTCGTTGTCATCGAGGGTGTAGCTCACACCGATCTGACGGTCCGGCACGCCGTAGTTATGATCGCCCACGACCGTGCGCTCGACGAACTGCTGGCGCTTCGAGGAGGTCAGCAGCTCGCGCGAGAACGGCGCATTGTGATTGCCGATCGTGATGCTGCCCATCGGCAGACCGGAGTAGTTGATGAAGGCGTCCTTGACCTCGGGGTCGTCGGACACGCCGCCGAAGTCGACCTGCCAGATGCCGTAGATGTTCTCGGTCAGCGTGCCCTCGATGTAGAAACGCATCCGACGCAGAAAGAAATCGTCGCCGGAATCGTTCTCGCCACTGTCGGCGTCGACCATCAGGTACTGCGGCTGCAGGCGACCGCCGATCTCGAGCGACTTCTCGCCCTCGTCGTAGAGCGTGATGCCCGCGGAGGCGAGCACCGGCATCGCGGCCACGGCCACGGCTGCGACTGCGCCGCCGGCGCGCGTGTAAAAGCGTTTCATGCGTAGGTCTCCCTGGAGTGTGTCTCGGCTTGTCAGCCGCGGGAAACGTTACGCAGTGCGTGTTACCGGTCGGTGTCGCCCATGTGACGATTCGATGACGCTCGCAGGCGTCGTCAGGCCGCGCGTTGAAGCAGTCGGCGCTGGAGCGGGAAGTGGCAGGTGAACGTCGAGCCCTCGCCCGGCGTGCTGTCGATGTCCAGCTCGCCCTCGTGGTGTTCGAGACAGTGCTTGACGATGGCCAGCCCCAGCCCGGTGCCGCCGTCGCTGGCCTTGCGGCCGGCGTCGACGCGATAGAACCGCTCGGTCAGCCGGGGGATGTGTTGGGCCTCGATGCCGGCGCCGGCATCGTGGACGGAAAAGTGCGCGCCCTGGTCGTCCTGCCACCAGTGGACCGCGATCGGGCCGCCGTCGGGCGTGTAGCGCACGGCGTTGGCGAGCAGGTTCGAGAAGATGCTCTCCAGTTCGTTCGGCCGGCCGAACAGCCCCACCTCGCGGTCGAGATGGAGAGTGATGTCGTGTCGTTCGTCGTCGGCCCGACGGATGTCGTCGGCGAGGTCGTCGATCATCGCCGGCACGTCGATGCGCTCCTGTCGCTGCTGCAGCCCTTCGGCCTCCAGCCGGGCCAGCTTGAGCAGACTCTCGATGATCGAGTTCATGCGGCGCGCCTGCTCGCCCATCTCCGTCACGGGGCTGCGCCACTCGGCCAGCGGGCCGTCGCCCGCGGCCTCCTCCTCCATCATCTCCAGATAGCCGCGCAGCACGGTCAACGGCGTGCGCAGTTCATGCGAGGCGTTGGCGACGAAGTCCCGGCGGGTGGCCTCGAGCCGTTTCTGCTCGCTGACGTCGCGCGCGATCAGCAGACGCTGGTCGTTGCCATAGGGAATCAGGCGCACCAGCACGGTGTCCGTATCGCTGGCCGGCGACGGAATCTCGAGTTCGCCGATCTCCCGTCGCCGCTGCGACAGCGCGGCGGAGAAACGCGGATGACGCAGCAGGTTGGCGATGCGCTGGCCGAGATCCTGCGGCGTGCGCAGGGCCAGCAGCGCACCGGCCGCGCTGTTGAACCAGACGATGCGGCCCTGGGCATCGAGCACGACCGCACCATCCGGCAGCGCGGCGGTCGAGGCCTGGAACTCGTCGAGGATGCGCTTGAGCCGTTTCTTGCGCTTGCGGTTGCGCTGCTTGAGGCGGTAGAGCTCGGTGTAGATCTCCTGCCAGACACCGATACCCTCCGACGGCTCGTGCCGGTCGGACAGCAGCCAGCGGTGGAGCTGGTAGGCATAGACGAGATGCATCGCCAGATAGGCGCAGACGCCGAGCAGCACGCAGACCAGCACGTGGCCGCTGATCAACCCCGCGACGGCACCTGCAGCCAGTACGGCGAGCATGAGCACGACTTCGCGACGCCAGGTCCGGCGCATGGCCTGCGAGGGCATGCTCATGGTCGGATGCTAGACGCCTTTGCTGGAGAAACGATAGCCGCTGCCGCGCACCGTCTGGATGAAGTGATCGAAACCGTAGGGCGCCAGCGCCTTGCGCAGCCGCCGGATGTGCACGTCGACCGTACGCTCCTCGACGAACACGTTCTGCCCCCAGACGCGGTCGAGCATCTGCTCGCGCGAATAGACCCGCTCGGGATGACTCATGAAGAACCGCAGCAGCCGGTACTCGGTCGGCCCGAGCTTGACCGGGCGGTCGCCGGCGGCGACGCGCTGGCTGGCCGCGTCCAGGGTCAAGCCCTCCAGCTCCAGCGTCTCGTCGCGGCCGCCGGGCAGGCTGCGTCGCAGCACCGCGCGCACGCGCGCGACCAGTTCGGAAGACGAGAACGGCTTGGTGACATAGTCGTCGGCGCCGAGGTTCAGGCCGCGCACGCGATCGTCCTCGTCGACGCGGGCGGTGACCATGATGATCGAGACATCGGCGGTGAGCTCGTCGCGGCGCAGCTCGCGCGCGAGCTCGGCCCCGGAGACGCCCGGCAGCATCCAGTCCATGAGGATCAGATCCGGTCGGCGCTCGGCCATGGCCAGGCGCGCACTCTGCGCGTCCTCGGCCTCGGCGACCGAGAAATCCGCCCGTTCCAGCGCAAAGCGGATCATGTCGCGGATCGGCGCCTCGTCCTCGACGATCAGAACATGCTTGTCATCCATGACACTGCGTTTCATGCGGTTTGTGACGCGACAACGCTATGCAACGGATATTACCGCAATATGACGGTTTCGCTTCAGCGCTGCCCTGCTCAGCCCGATCGCGGCGCCTCGGCCAGTCCGGCCTCGACGATCTCGCGCGTGTTGTCCGAGTGCACGCCCTCGCCCACGCGCGCCAGCGCGGCCCGCATCGCCGACGCCTCCGGCTCGGCGTGGCGTCGCCACGGCGTGAGCAGGCCCGCCAGCGCGGCCGCCAGCTGCGGATTGAGCGCGTCCAGACGCACGACCTGATCGGCGATCAGCGTGTAACCGCCCGAATCCGCGCGATGGAAACCGGCGGGATTGCCGCGGGCGAAGCCCCCGAGCAGCGCACGGACCCGGTTCGGGTTGGTGAAATCGAAGCGCGCGTCGTCGAGCAGCGCGGTGACCTGCTCGACGCTGTCCGCGCGTCGTGTGCCGGCCTGCAGCCGCAGCCACTTGTCCATGACCAGCGGATAGTCCGCCCAGCGTTCGGCGAACTCCGCCAGCGCGGTATCGCGGGCCGCGCCCGGCAGATCGCGAAGGGCCTCGAGCGCGGCCATGCGGTCGGTCATGTTGTCGGCGGTGCGCGAGAGCTCGAGCGCGCGTTCGCGCAGTCCCGGCGCGTCCACCGCCGCGAGATAGTCCAGGGCGAGACGGAACACCCGCCGCCGGCCGGCCTCCTCGACGTCGAAGACATAAGCCTGCAGCGCGGCGTGATCAGCCCGCAGCGCCTCGAATTCCTCGAGAAAACGCGTGGCGATGGCCTGCTTGAGATGGTCGCGCGCCGCACACACGGCGTGGATGTCGATGGCGTCGAACTCCTCGCCGATGCGGGTCACGCTCGGCAGCGTGAGCATCGCCGCCAGCAGGGCGCGATCCGCCGGCGGGTTCGACAGCAGATGCGCGATCGCCTCGAACAGCCGCTCGGAGGGCTCGGGCAGCGCTTCACCACCCGAGCGGGCCGCGACCCCGGCGACCAGCGTCTTGAGAAAAAGCGACTGCGCGGCATCCCAACGGCAGACCGGATCGCTGTCGTGGGCCATCAGCCGGGCCAGCGCGGCGTCGTCGGGCGCGTGATCCAGGCGCACGGGCGCGGTGAAGCCCCGCAGCGCCGATACGGTCGGCTCGCCGGCGAGGCCCTCGAAGCGCCACTCGGCCTGCGCCGTGTCCAGGCGCAGCACCTCCGGCTCGCGGACCATGCGTCCGGCGTCGTCGAACAACGCGACGGATACCGGAATATCGAAGTCCGCCTTGTCCGGCTGACCGGGCGTGGCCGGCGTGCTCTGCGTCAGCGTGAGCGCCAGCGCGCCTTCGCGGTAGTCCGTCTGCACGCCAACGCGCGGCGTGCCAGCCTGGGCATACCAGCGCCGGAACTGGGCCAGGTCCAGACCGGTGGACTCCTCGATGGCGACCACGAAGTCCTCGATGGTCACCGCCTGGCCGTCGTGCTTGGCGAGATAGTGACGCACACCGGCGATGAAAGCATCGCGACCCGCCATCGCCTCCATCATGCGGATCAGCTCGGCGCCCTTGTGATACACCGTGATGGTGTAGAAGTTGTTCATCTCCACGTACGACTCCGGGCGCACGGGATGGGCGCGCGGGCCGGCGTCCTCGGGAAACTGGACCTCGCGGATCGCGCGCACCTGCTCGATGCGGGTCACGCCCGGCGAGCCCTGATCGATGGCGAACTGATGCTCGCGATGAACGGTCAGCCCCTCCTTGAGGGAGAGCTGGAACCAGTCGCGGCAGGTCACGCGGTTGCCGGTGTAGTTGTGGAAGTATTCGTGGGCGACGACATCCCGCACCAGGGCGAAGTCGTCGTCGGTGGCCGTCTCCGGGGCGGCGAAGATGCAGGCGGTGTTGAACACGTTGAGGCTCTTGTTCTCCATCGCCCCCATGTTGAAGCTGCCCACCGCCACGATCGCGTAGCTGTCCAGATCGTATTCGAGGCCGTAGGTGGCCTCGTCCCAGACCATCGCCTGCTTGAGCGAGGCCATGGCGTGGGCGCACTGGTCCTCGTTGCCGTGCTCGGTGTACAGCCGCAGGTCGATCGTCCGGCCGGAGGGCGTCGTGTGGCTGTCACGCAGCACGCCCAGGTCGCCGGCAACCAGCGCGAAGAGATAACAGGGTTTGACGAACGGATCCTCGAAGACCGCGTAGTGCCGGCCCGCACCGGCACTGCCGATCTCCACACAGTCGCCGTTGGACAGCAGCACCGGATGCGCCTGCGCGTCGGCGGTGATGCGCGTGACGTAGCGCGACATCACGTCCGGCCGGTCCGGGAAATAGGTGATGCGCGAGAAGCCGGTCGCCTCGCACTGGGTGCAGAGGATGTCGCCGGAGCGATACAGCCCCTCCAGCGAGAGGTTGTGCTCCGGATCGATGCGCGTCTCGACCGTCAGCGTGAACGCCTCCGGCGGGCCGTGCAGCACCAGCGCGCTGTCACCGCAGCTGTATTCGCTCTCGCCCAGACGCCGGCCGTCGATGGCCACCGAAACCAGCGTCATGTCGCGCCCGTCCAGGCGCCAGTCTTCGGCGGCCGGCCCATCCGGGTTGCGGCGCACCGAATGCGTGGCGCGGACATGCGTCTGCGCGCTGCCGATGTCGAAATCCAGCTCCACGTCGTCGATCAGCCACGCCGGCGGCTGGTAGTCGGCGCGGTACTTGCGCTGCGGATTGCCCGTCATGGCCTGTTGTCCTGTGTGTCGCCGCGCGTTCAGCGCCGCTTGAGAATGACGCTGCCGGCCGAGTAGCCGGCGCCGAAGCCGCAGAGCACGCCGACATCGCCGCGCTCCAGATCGTCCGAATACTTGTGGAACACGATCACCGGCGAGGCCGAGCTGGTATTGGCGTACTCGGCGAGCACCGAGGGCATTTCCGCCTCTTCCGCCGGTCGGCCGAGCACCCGCTTGCAGATCAGCGTGTTCATGTTGATGTTGGCCTGATGCAGCCAAAGGCGTTTGAGCGCGTCCGCGCCCAGGTCATGCTCGCCCAGATGGTTCACGATCAGTTCGGCGACCATCGGCCCGACGTCCTTGAACACCCGCCGCCCGTTCTGCACGAACAGCCGGTCGGCCTCGCTGCGCGGCTCGGTCTCGGCGCGGTTGAGAAAGCCGAAGTTGTTGCGGATGTTGTTGGAGAACTGGGTGATCAGCCGTGTGCCCAGCACGTCGAAGCCGCGCCCGGCCGCGACCTCGTCGCGGTGCTCGAGCAGCGCGGCCGTGCAGACGTCGCCGAAGATGAAGTGGCTGTCGCGGTCACGGAAGTTCAGATGCGCCGAGCAGATCTCGGGATTGACCACCAGCACGCGGCGGGCGCTGCCGCTGTCGATCATGTTCGCGCCGGTCTGAATGCCGAAGGCGGCCGAGGCGCAGGCGACGTTCAGGTCGAAGCCGAAGCGACCGCCGCCCAGATAGTGCTGCACTTCCACGGCCAGCGCCGGATAGGGCCGCGGCAGGTTGGAACAGGCCACCAGCACGGCGTCGATGCCCGCGGCCTCGCAGTCCACCTGGGCCAGGCACTGGCCGATCGCCTCCAGCGCCATTTCGCACTGGATCGACGGCTCGTCGTTGGTCCGGGTGCGGATGCGCGGATGCATGACGTCCGGATCGAGAATACCCGCCTTGTCCACGACATAGCGGCTCTTGATGCCGGAGGCCTTGTAGATGAAGTCGGCGTCGGAGGTCGACAGGGCGTCGAGTTCGCCCGCGGCGATGGCGTCCGCGTGCGCCGCGTTGTATTTCTCGACGTAGGCGTTGTAGGCCTCGACGAGCTCCTCGTTGGAGATCGCCTCGGGCGGCGTGTACAGCCCGGAGGCGGACAGGACGACATTACTCACCGTGTTTCCCCTTGCTTTGGCGACGACGCGAAACGCATCGCCGGCATTCTCTCGCGCAGGCGCGGGCGCCACAACCGCCCGCCGCGCAGGCCGCGTCCCACCGCGATTCAGGCATCAGCGGCCAGCCCGCTCTCGCGCAGAGCGCGCGTGACGAACGGTCGCAGCGAGCGCTCGTGGCGCACCGACAGATGCGAGCCGTGATACCAGTGCATCGTCGGCCGGTCCCAGTGCGTCCACAGACGCAGCGGCTGCGCCGGCGGCACGAGCTGGTCCGCGCTGGCGGCGAACAGATAGCGTCGCTGCCACGGCACCGCGGCCGTCAGCGCCAGCGGCGAGACCGGCGCCAGCAGCTCCGACAGCCGCGCCTGCGTGATCCCCTGGGCCTCGATGAAGCGCAGATGCAACCCCGGCATGTGGTGCCACAGCGCCCCGGGGATATCGGTCAGCGGAATACCGGCGATCACGCAGGCCAGCGTTGGCTCGAAGGCCGCCAGCAGCGCGGCGTTGTAGCCGCCCAGGCTGTAGCCGAGAACGCCGATGGGCGTGTCCTCGCCCTGCTGCGCGCGCACCCAGGCGATGCAGCGGCGCAGGTCCCAGAGCGCCTGCGACTGCGCGTGCAGCAGATCCACGAGCGGGCCGTCCAGATACAGCCCGCCGGTTAGGCGGGTCGAGGTCCGCGCCCCGTGCAGCGGCAGCGTCGGCATGATCAGGTTCAGGCCCAGCCGGTGATGCAGATGCGCGACGTCGAACAGCGGCAGATCGAGCCAGTCCAGCCCCATGCGATAGCCGTGCACGCACACGACCCACGGCCGCGGTGCGCCGGGATGACGCAGCACGCGGGCGCGCATCGTGCGGTTGGCCGCGTGCCCGTGCCAGCGCGCCCCGCCCGGCAGCGCCGGATGCGGCCGGAAGGCGCTGTCGAAGGTCAGCCACTCGAAGACCAGCCGCCCGCCGCGTGCACTCTGCAGATCGAAATGTCGCGGCGCAGGCGGGGCCGTGTGCAGCGTCTGCGGCTGCGCCCGCCAGCCGTGCCTGCGGGCGGCCGTCTCCGCGGCCTCGATCTCGACGTGGTCGCGGGCCACCATGCGGCCGCGCGGGATGCGCGCACTGTTCACGAACCAGCCCAGCAGGGCCTCGTCGGTGGCCGCCTTGCGGGCTAGTGTCGCCGAGACGACCGGCATCGGCACGGCACGCGGCACCGGATTCTGGAACAGTGCCGCGAGACCCGCGACCAGAAACGCGGCGACGCCGCCGGCGATCAGCAACAGCGCGGCGGCCCCGCCGAACGTCGGCCACAGGAATAACGCCAGCGGCAGACTGATCACCGCCGCGAGCGCCAGGTAGCGGCTGATCTGACGATCGCCGGGCCAGAGCAGCAAGGCACCGCCGGCGGCGGCGAGGATCGCCCCCGGCAGGGTCGCGATGAGCCCGGCGAGCGGGCCCGCGGACCAGCCGAGGTTGAGCCAAAGGATGCCGACCGCCAGCGGCAGCAGCGCCGCGATAAACCAGCGCGGCTGTCGCCGCATGCGCTGGTCGTCCGGGTTGGCCACGCTAGCGGGTCGCCACGACGAACACGAGCAGCCCGATCACGGCCAGCACGAGCGCGGCCTGGCCCTGCGGCCAGCGACGGTGACGCTTCTGCAGCAGCCAGGTCGCCACGGCCGCCACCGCGGTGAACGCGGCCAGCACGAGCGTCAGACGCACGGTTTCGGCCAGGCCGCCGCCCGCGTCGGCCACGAGCTCGGGATACGGCAGCATCATCAGGCAGACCACGGCATAGAGCAGCGCCAGCACCGCGCTGCTGCCCAGCACGAGCCAATTCAGAAACGACAGGATCTTCAGAACGTCACCTCGGATTCGCCACGCGCGCCGTGTCTTGCATGGCATAGTACGCCGCGTTCCCCTGCGAGGTCGATGCATGAATCAGGCAGAGCACGCCCCCCGCGTCGTGTTCGCGCACGGCAAGGAAAGCGGCCCCTGGGGCAGCAAGATCCGCCACCTGGCGGCGATCGCCGAGGCCGCGG
This sequence comes from Salinisphaera orenii subsp. halophila YIM 95161, assembly GCF_003732545.1. Taxonomy (GTDB): domain Bacteria; phylum Pseudomonadota; class Gammaproteobacteria; order Nevskiales; family Salinisphaeraceae; genus Salinisphaera; species Salinisphaera orenii_A. The sequence goes on from NZ_AYKF01000132.1 coordinate 92,178, forward strand.
GCTGCGCCGTCGACAGCCCCGACTACAGCGCGATGATGGATCCGCTCGAGCGCCTGCGTCATCTGGAGACGCTCGCGCCCGCGGGTACGCCGCTGCTGCTCGTGGGCTCCAGCATGGGCGGCTATGTCTCGGCGATGGCCTGCGCGGCCCTGCGGCCGGCGGCGCTGCTGCTGATGGCGCCGGCGCTGTATCTCGAGGGCTACCCGGGCGAACCGCGCGACTGCCCGGCGGATACCGTCGTGGTCCACGGCTGGCACGATGACATCGTGCCGCTGTCCGCCAGCCTGGATTTCGCCCGTGCCCGCAGCGCGGCGCTGCACATCGTGGACGACGGCCATCGTCTGGCCGATTCGCTCGACCTTATCGGTGCGCTGTTCCAGCGCCAGCTCGAGCGCGCGCTCGGTCACCGCTGACCACCGCGGCCTGGGCCCGGATGCGCTCGCGGGCGGTATGGACCCGGGCCGCCTCGACGCAGTCGCGGATCAGGCGCGGGCCGCGATAGATCAGTCCGGTGTAGAGCTGGAGCGCGCGCGCCCCGGCCGCGAGCTTGGCCTCGGCGTCGCGGGCACTCTGGATGCCACCGACGCCGATGATGGGGATGTCGTCGCCGAGCCGCCGGTGAAGCGCGGCGATCACCTCGGTGGCCCGCTCGCGCAGCGGCACCCCGCTGACCCCACCGGCCTGATCGCGCCAGCGCGGCGGCAGGCCGTCCCGGGCGGTGGTCGTGTTGGTCGCGATCACCGCGTCGATGCCGTGCTGGCGCACGCGCTCGGCGAATGCGTCGAGTGCGGCCGCGTCCAGGTCCGGCGCCACCTTGATCGCCAGCGGCAGCCGCCGGCCGTGCTCGGCGGCGAGGCTGTCGCGCTCGGCCACCAGCGCCGCCAGCAGCGCATCCAGCCCGGCGCCACCCTGCATGTCGCGCAGCCCGGCGGTGTTGGGCGACGACACGTTGATCGTGACGTAGGAGGCGACCTCGTGGACCGCGCGCAGGCCGGCCCGGTAGTCGTCGATCGCGCGCTCCGGCGGCGTGGCCGCGTTGCGGCCGATGTTCACGCCCAGCACGCCGTCGTAGTCCGCCGCTCGGATACGCGCGACCAGCGCCTCGACGCCCGCGTTGTTGAAGCCGAAGCGGTTGAGCAGGCCGCGCTGCTCGGTCAGACGGAACAGCCGCGGCCGTTCGTTGCCGGCCTGGGCGACCGGGGTGACCGTCCCCACCTCGACGAACCCGAAACCGAGCGCGGCGAGGCCGTCGATGCAGGTGCCGTCCTTGTCCAGGCCGGCGGCGAGGCCGATCGGATTCGGCAGCCGCAGCCCCATGACCTCGACCGGCGCCTCGGGCACGCGATCACCGAAGCAGCGACGCGCGACCGCCCGGCCGCGGCCGAGCGCCGTCAGCGTGAGATGGTGGGCGCGCTCGGGCTCGAGGTTGAACAGTGCGGGGCGAAGCAGCGCGTACATTCGGCCTCTCCTCGGATGCGGTGGTCGTGGCGTGCGAAGTTCCGGGCCGGCGGCGCGCGGCCGGCCCAAAGCCGGCGCCGGGTCTGCGATAATGCCCGCCATGACGGTCTCCGCAGCCCCGAATTCCATCCGACGCACGCCCGGCGCCCGGGTCTCGGTGGCGCCGATGATGGCCTGGACCACACCGGCCCAGCGCTACTTCATGCGGCGCATCACGCGCGATGCCCTACTCTACACCGAGATGGTCACCACGGGTGCGCTCATTCACGGCGATACCGCACGCCTGCTGGCCTTCAACGCCGACGAACACCCCGTGGCCCTGCAGCTCGGCGGCAGCGAACCCGGCGACATGGCCCACTGCGCGGCGCTGGCCGAGGCCGCCGGCTATGACGAAGTCAACATCAACGTCGGCTGCCCGAGCGACCGCGTGCAGAACGGCGCCTTCGGCGCCTGTCTGATGGCCGAGCCGGCCCGCGTGGCCGACTGCGTGGCGGCGATGAAGGCCCGGGTTGCGATCCCGGTCACGGTCAAGACCCGGATCGGCATCGACAACCAGGACAGTTACGCCTTTCTGCAGACCTTCGCCGCGGCCGTGCGCGCCGCGGGCGCGGATCACCTGACCGTGCATGCGCGCAAGGCATGGCTGTCCGGCCTGAGCCCGAAGGAGAACCGCGAGGTGCCGCCGCTGGATTACGACCGCGTCCATCGCCTGGCGGCGGAATTCGCGGGTTGGCCGATCGGCCTGAACGGCGGCGTGACCACACTGGAATCCGCGGCCGCGCAGCTCGAACACGTCGACAGCGTGATGATCGGCCGCGAGGCCTACCGCAACCCCTACGTCATGGCCGACGTCGATCGACGATTGTTCGGCCGTGACGCAACCGCGCCGACGCGGGCGGAGATCGTGGCCGGCATGCGCGACTACATCGGCCGTCACCTAGCCGCCGGTGGCGCCCTGAAGGACGTCACCCGGCACATGCTGGGGTTGTATCATGGCCGCCCGGGCGGCCGGGCCTGGCGGCGCGTGCTGTCCGAGGAGGGGCACCGCCCCGAAGCCGACCTGTCCGTCGTCGACCGCGCGCTGGCGCGGGTCGAACCCGAATTCGAAGAGGCCCCCGCCTGATGCGCCACCGACTCCGCCCGTTCGCCCTGATTCTGCTCGCAGCCGTCACCGTCGCCGCACCGTCGGTCGTGCTGGCCGACGACACCACGTCCCAGTCCAAAAACAAGGAAGACCCCATGGTTGTCATGCACACCAATCGCGGCGACATCGAGATCGCCGTTCATGAGGACAAGGCGCCCGTCACCGCCGAGAATTTCCTCAAATACGTCCGCGACGGCTTCTATGACGGCACCATCTTCCATCGCGTGATCCCCGGCTTCGTGATCCAGGGCGGCGGTTTCACCAAGGACTATGACCGCAAGAAGACTCGCGACCCGATCGAGAACGAGTCCGACAACGGTCTGAACAACGACCGCGCCACCCTGTCGATGGCGCGCACCAACGACCCGGACTCCGCCACCTCGCAGTTCTTCATCAACCTGTCCGACAACCCACCGCTGAACGCGGGCCGGGACCGGGCCGGCTACGCCGTGTTCGCGGAGGTGACCTCGGGCATGGACGTGGTCGACGAGATCGCGGATGTGCCGACCGGCTCGGCCGGGCCGTTCCGGCAGGACGCACCGCAGCAGCCGGTCGTCATCGAATCCGCCGAGATCGTCGCCGACTGACAGGACGGCGTGGCCACGCACTTCATCGCCGACCTGCATCTGCAGGGCGACGACGACGTCAACGCGCATCGGCTCGCGGCCTATCTGGCCGGGCCGGCGCGGGCCGCGGACGCCCTCTACGTCCTCGGCGATCTGTTCGACGTCTGGATCGGTGACGACGGCTCGCTGCCCCGCCATCGCGCCACCGTCGCCGCCTTTGCCGAGCTGACCGCCGCCGGCGTGCCGGCCGCCTTCATGCGCGGCAACCGCGACTTCGCCGTCGGCGCGGCGTTTGCCGAGGCCACCGGCCTGCGCATCCTCGACGACCCCACCGTCGTCGACCTCCATGGCACCCCGACGCTGCTCACCCACGGCGACGGCCTGTGCACCGACGACCACGCGCATCAGGCGTTCCGGGCGAAATACACCGATCCCGCCTGGCGGGCGCGGATGCTGCGCATCCCACTCTGGCTGCGGCGTCTGATCGCCGTGCGGGCGCGGCGGCGCAGCGCGGCGGGCAAGGCCCGCAAGGCGGCCCGCATCATGGACGTCAACGCCGATGCCATGGTCGAGGCGATGCGCCGCCACGGGGTCGCACGCCTGATCCACGGCCACACGCATCGGCCGGCCTCGCACCACGTCGATCTGGACGGCGAGGCCGGAGCGCGCCACGTGATCGCCGACTGGCGCGCGGATCAGGCGGAGGTGATGACAGTCGATGCGCGCGGTGTCCACCGGCATTCGCTGCTCGATGCCGAGCACGCCCGGCGCCCGGCCGACGCCACGGGCTGACGCCAAGGCGACACATCGACCCACAAGAAGCGGGCCTCCGAAGGCACGCACCGTGGTGCATCGCCGCGGATCGCGCCGAGCGCGCCTGTCGGCAGCCGCTCGCGCGACAGAGCGACGCCGACCGTCTGCCCGGCTGGCTTGCACCCTGGCCCAGCCGCCGGTCGGCCCCGTTCGAGACGGCCCCCGGCGCAGGCGGCCGCGCCTGCGCCCGAGCCGTGCCTGCTTCGGTGCAGTCCTCGACCGGCGCGTCGACCGGCCGGCGACACCGGTTTTTGCGCAAGCCGCGACGCGTGGTCGCCACCGGGACTGTCGGTGCGCATTACACTGATCGAGCCGCTCGGCCCCGCGTCCATATCGCGTCTCGCCGGCGATGATCCTCCCTGCAGCGTCTGGCGCAGAACCACGGCCATCGGGCGCCCTCAACCGCTCATGACAGAACGGATTTCCCGTGGCCGGACGACAGGCCGCGATGACCTTATTCCGCCGCGACGACCCCGGCTGATAACAGCAATTGTCAACTATATCGACACTTGAATCGGTCCCCGCGCTGGACGGTTGCTTTCTGCAAAAGGACGGCTTCTAATACGCGCGTTACCAACGGGTCGGCGCATGTCGTGCCGGCGATGGCTTGGCAACGAGGGGACATCCATGAAAGGCAAGTTTGGTTCGCTGGCCGCAGCCTTGGCCGGGGGCGTGTTTCTGGCAACTGCGGGCGGCGCTTCGGCCGCGCCGATCACCGGCGACGCGCTGATGCAGCAGTTCAATCTGATCGTGCTGGGCGATCTGGATTCGACCTCCGAGGTCGAGGGTCGCACCTATGTCGGTGGCAATCTCGGCGGTTCCTCGTCGACCTACTACACCCGCGGCAGCCAGGCACCGGCCTCGAGCTACGACGCGGTCACCGTGGGCGGCAACATCACCGGCGGCTACAAGAACATCAACGGCGGCGGCAACGTCGTGGTCGGCGGCAACGTCGAGAACATGAATCTGAACGGCGGCAGTGCGCGCATCGGCGGCACGGTCACCGGCAACGTCAACGGCTCGAAGCAGACCGGTGCCGCAGTCACGATTCCCAACTTCGGAACCGTCTTCCAGGACTATTCCGGTTCGCTCGGCGGCCAGGCCAGCAACACCACGTTCAGCCAGAACAGCCAGGGTATCCGCTTCACTGCCGGCGGTTCCGATCTGTCGGTGTTCTCGATCGGCGCCGACCTGCTCTCGAGCAGCCGCGAGATCGGCTTCTCGCTCGGCACCGACGACCACATCCTGATCAACGTCGACGGATCGTCGCTGGCCAGTGGCAGCATTCTGTCGCTCTCGGCCAACTTCCTTGCGCCGACATCGACCATCGCCTCGAACGTGATCTGGAACTTCGGCGACATCGGCGCGATCGATTTCGGCACCGAATTCTGGGGCTCCATACTTGCCCCGGACGCCCAGCTGACCAACCGCAACAGCCTCAACGGCAGCGTCGTCGCCGCCGGCTTCACGCAGCGCGGGGAAGTGCATCAGCCGCTGCTCGACGGCGACTTCCCGTCGCCGGTACCGAACGATCCGCCACGCGCGATCTCCGAGCCCGCGATCTGGCCGTTGTCCGCACTGGCAATGGCCGCCATCGCCGTCGTCGGTTTCCGCCGTCGGCGCGATGATTCGGCCGCAGGTGCGGTGCAGGCCTGATCACGGCCCGCACCGTCATCGGATGACACCCCGGCGCGCGTCGCGCCGGGGTCCTGTCCTTGAGCTTGGGCCTCAGCACTTCATTCGAACGCTGCGTTGGAGATCGCACATCGTGCGCGTCAAGGCGCGAGTCGCGGGTCGTGGCACGTCACGATCAAGACGTGCAATGCCGCAGCGCGCCCATGGTTGTTTCTTGCGCGGCCCAAGCCTTCGGGACAAGTCTCGTTGGTGGCAATCCAGCGTTGCCGCCGAATGCTGACGCAGAATGACCGAACGGCGCGCACGACGCCTCGTCTTGCCGCCCGTAGTCGATTCTTGGAAGCGTTTGGCTCGGGGGCTCTGAGGTACTAATAGGCTCTGGGCGATCACCATCACGCCAGGCGAGCCCGTTGGTCCGCCTGTGGCGCCGACCGCCCCGTTCCTTCCCGATCTACTGCTGACACCGCCACGTCGCAGTGCGTCACGCGAGCCAGACCGGGGCGCGAGCCGTTGTCGATCTCACAGCGGACCCGGGATCAACGGCGTTCGCGCTCGGCGAGCCAGTCCAGTTCCGGTTCCGAAAACCGCGCCTCGCGGCGCGCGGGAAAGTTGTAGGGTCCGGGCGGGCCGCCGTTCATGTATTCGTCGAGCAGACGGGTGAAGGTGGTATCCGGGTCCAGGCCGCGCGGCTCGGCGCAGTGGCGGAACCAGCGCGTGCCGATCTCCACGTGCGGCACCTCCTCTTCGAGGATGATCTCGAAGATCGCCACCGTCTCGTCGTCGCCGGCCTGGCTCAGCTTGTCGATCATGCCGGGCGTGACGTCCAGTCCGCGCGCTTCGAGCACGCGCGGCACCAGCGCCATGCGGATCATGACGTCGTGCGCGGTCTTGACCGCCATCTCCCAGAGGCCGTTGTGGGCATCGAAGTCGCCGTAGGCGAAGCCGTGATCGGCCAGGCGCGCGTCGAGCAGTTCGAAGTGGCGGGCCTCGTCGGCGGCCACCCGCAGCCAGTCGGCATAGAATGCTACCGGCATGCCGCGAAAGCGGTAGGCGGCGTCCAATCCCAGGTTGATGGCGTTGAACTCGATATGGGCGATGGCGTGGATGAGTGCCGCCCGGCCTTCCGGGCTGCCGAGCCCGCGTTTGGACAGCTTCGCCGGATGCACGAGCGCGGGCCGCTCCGGCCGGCCGGGCACGGGGACATCCACGGGCGTGTCGCCGGCCGCGGCCAGCGGCGCACTGTCGGCGGCGTGGAGCGCGCGTGCCGCCGCGCACTTGGCCGCCGGGTCGCGGGTCATGAGCGCGGCGTGGACATCGTCCGGGTGCATCAGGTCAGCCCCGGCTCGAGGTCGGCGATGATGTCCTCCACGTTCTCCAGTCCCACGGCTATGCGCACCACACCGTCGGTGATGCCGGCCCGCGCGCGCTCCTCGGCGGAGATGCGGGCGTGGGTGGTGCTCGCCGGGTGCACGATGGTGGTTCGCGTGTCGCCCAGATTGGCGGTGATCGAGATCATGTTCGTCGCATTGATCAGCCGGAAGGCGGCCTCGCGCCCGCCGGCCAGACGCAGCGAGAGAATGCCGCCGAAGCCGCCGGGCTGCTGGCGCGCGGCGAGCTCGTGCTGCGGGTGCGAGGCCAGTCCGGGGTAGTAGACGTGCTCGACCGCCGGCTGGTCGGCCAGCCATTCCGCCACTCGCTGGCCGGCCGCGCTGTGCGCGCGCATGCGCACTTCCAGCGTCTCCAGCGCCTTGTGGAATATCCACGCGTTGAACGGGCTCATGGTGGGCCCGCAGGTGCGCAGGAAACGGAACACCCGATCGCCGACGACGTCCGCGTCGCCGATCACCGCGCCGCCGAGCGCCCGCCCCTGGCCGTCGAGGAACTTGGTCGCCGAATGGACGACCACGTGGGCGCCGAAATCCAGCGGCCGCTGCAGCGCGGGCGTGCAGAAACAGTTGTCGACCACCAGCAGTGCGTCGTTGTCATCGGCCAGTTCGGCCAGCGCCGCCATGTCGACGACCTCGGTCAGCGGGTTCGACGGCGTCTCCACGAACAGCATGCGCGTCACCGGAGTGATCGCCGCCCGCCAGGCGTCGAGATCGTCCGGCGCCACATAACTGGTGGTGATGCCGAGCTTGCCGAGATAGTTGTTGAACAGGCCGATGGTGGAGCCGAACAGCGTGTGCGCGGCCACGATATGGTCGCCGGATTCCAGCGTGGCCAGACAGGTCGCCAGAATCGCCGACATGCCCGATGCGGTGGCCACGCAGCACTCGCCGCCCTCCATGGCCGCCAGACGCTTCGAGAACGCGTCGACCGTGGGGTTGGTGAAGCGTGAATAGATGTTGCCGGGTGCATCGCCGGCAAAGCGCGCCGCGGCCTCGTCGGCGGACTCGAACACGAAGCTGGACGTCATGTAGATGGCGCCGCTGTGTTCGCCTTCGGGCGTACGGTGCGTCCCGGCGCGCACGCCGCGGGTGGCGGTTCCCCAGTCGGGGTCGAAATCGTCGCTCATGGCTGTCTCCTGGCTGGGTCCGGGCACAAAAAAACCCGCTGTCGCGCATGCGAAAGCAGGCCTGCCACCCTCGACCCGTTTAGCGGAATTTCAGGCCGGTTCACGCTGTGCGTGCCGTGGTCCGGCCCTGGGGCGCCCGCAAGCTGTTTCAAATCGGCGCGCGGGCAGTATGCAGCGGCCGCGCGAGGCGATCAACCGCTCCGCACGGCCCGGCATACCGCATCTACTCGGCGTTGTGCAGTTCGAGCACCGCATTGTCCTGATTGCGCCGCTCCTCCCGCTTGGCATCGGCACGGAAGAGCTCGAGCTGCTCGAGATAGTCGGCGCTGACGTCTGCGGTGATGTACTGGCCCGAAAACACCGAGTCCTCGAACGCGGTCAGTTCGGCGTTGCCGGCGCTGACCGCGCGCTCGAGGTCGGCCATGTCCTGATAGATGAGCTTGTCGGCGCCGATGACCTGGGCGACCTCTTCCTCGGTATGGCCGTGGGCCACGAGCTCGGTCGCGCTGGGCATGTCGATGCCGTACACGTTGGGATAGCGCACCGGCGGCGCAGCCGAGGCGAAATAGACCTTGCGCGCCCCGGCCTCGCGCGCCATCTCGATGATCTGGCGCGAGGTCGTGCCGCGCACGATCGAGTCGTCGACCAGCAGCACGTTCTTGTCGGCGAACTCCAGGTCGATGGGATTGAGTTTCTGGCGCACGGACTTCGCCCGCTGCTGCTGACCGGGCATGATGAAGGTGCGGCCGATGTACCGGTTCTTGATGAAGCCCTCGCGGTACTTCACGTCGAGCTGGCTGGCCAGTTCGACCGCCGCCGTGCGGCTGGTCGACGGGATCGGGATGACGACATCGATGTCGTGATCGGGCCAGTCGCGGCGGATCTTGTCCGCCAGATACGTGCCCATGCGCAGGCGCGCCTTGTAGACGTAGACGTCGTCGATGACCGAGTCCGGGCGCGAGAGATAGACATACTCGAAGATGCACGGCGCGTAGCTGGGCTGGTCGGCGCACTGCTGGACGTGGATCTCGCCGTCCAGGGTGATGACCACGCACTCGCCGGGGTTGATGTCGTCGATGATCTCGTAGCCCAGCGCGTCCAGCGCCACCGACTCGGAGGCGATCATGTAGTCGGTGCCGGCCTCGGTCTCGCGCTTGCCGTAGACCACCGGGCGGATGCCGTGCGGATCGCGAAAGCCGACGAGTCCGTAGCCGGTGATCAGCGCGGTCGCCGCATAACCACCGCTGCAGCGGCGATGCAGGCCGGTCACCGCCCGGAAGATATCGCCCGGCGAGAGTTGCAGCGCCTCGGTGCGCATCAGTTCGTGGGCGAACACGTTGAGCAGGATCTCGGAATCCGAGTCGGTGTTCAGATGCCGGCGGTCGGTCCGGAACAGGTCTTCGGCGAGCTGTTCGGCGTTGGTGAGATTGCCGTTGTGCGACAGGCAGATCCCGTAGGGCGTGTTGACGTAGAACGGCTGCGCCTCGGCGCTGCTCTCCACGCCCGCGGTGGGATAGCGCACGTGCCCCACCCCGGCGTTGCCCTGCAGTCGCAGCATGTGGTCGGTCCGGAACACGTCGCGCACCAGACCGTTGTCCTTGCGCAGGAACAGCCGGCCCTCGTGCGTGGTGACGATGCCGGCAGCGTCCTGGCCGCGGTGCTGGAGGACGGTCAACGCGTCATAGATTTCCTGGTTGACCGGGGAGTGGGAGACGATGCCAACAATGCCGCACATAGCGAGACCGCTTGGAGTGAATGAGTGATCAGGGCGCCGCCGAGGCGTCCGCGGGCGGCGCGTCCGGGTAGGTCACCGCGCCGGCCAGATCCGGCGGCAGGAAGTCCCGCGCCCAGAGCGCGCCGTCCTCGAGATGGCCGATGAACATCGAACGCTGCCACCAGGCGTCGCGCGGCACGGGCGTGACCCCCGCGAGCAGCACCAGCAGTACCAGCACGGCCACGCCGCGCAGCACGCCGAAGGCGCCGCCGAGCGCTCGGTCCGTGCCCGCGAAACCGGTCTCGCTGACCAGCCGCCCGATGATGTAGTTGACGATCGCACCGAGCACGAGCACCGCGACGAAGACGACACCGAAGGCGACCGCCAGGCGCGCGGAGTCGACCGAGATCCAGTTCTGCAGAAAGCGGGCGCCGACTTCCGCGAAGGTGAAGGCGAGATAGAGCGCCAGAATCCAGGTTGCCAGACCCAAAGCCTCCCGCAGGAATCCGCGAAAGAAGCCGATGATCGCCGACAGCGCGATCACCGCGAGAATAGCCACATCGACCCAGATCATCGCACTCGCTCGTGCCCTGCGCGCGCGGACAGTCTAGCAAACCCCGCGACCGCCGGCGCGATCGGCCGCTGCGTGGCCGTCACCTGTTGCGCTGCACGAGCGCCGATCGTCCCTGCGAACGCAGTGTCGAGGCCGCGGCCCGGGCGGCGTCCTCGCTCTCGAACGGGCCGATTCGCACGCGATAATAAGTGGTGCCGTCGACGTCGCCGGCGCGGTAGTAGGCGTCGAAGTCGCCCGACAGCGCGTCGGCCACGCCCTGTGCGTTCGATTCCTGTCGGAAGCTGGCCACCTGCACGACCCAGCCGCCGCCGGCCGGGGCACTGTCGCGGCGCAGCGCGCCGCCCTCGGAGGCGGTGGACTCGGCGTCCGCGGCCCCGGCCTGCGGCGGTTCGGGTTCGGAGTCGGCCTCGGCTTCGGGCGCCGCGTCGGACGGGCCATCCGGCGCCGACGCGGTCTGAGTGTCGGCCGCCGGTTCGGGCGGCAACTCCGGCGTCGGCGTCGACTCGGGCTGCGGCTCGTCGGGCTCGGCTTCGCCGGCGGCCGTCGCATCCGCATCGGACTCCGGCGATACCGGCTCCGGGGGCGGCGCCGATTGCGCGTCGCCGGAGCCATCGCCCGTCGCGTCTCCGCCGGCGCCGCGGGCCTCGTCCGCGGCGTCCGCCTGCTGCCCTTCGCCCTCGCCGGCGCGACGCGCCTCGCCCTCCGGCGTGATCTCGTAGACGCGCATCGATTGCGTGGCCCCGTCGCCGCCGTTCAGGCAGCGGGCCAGCAGAAGCGGAATGAGCACGCCGATGATCACGAGCACCACCGCACCGACGATGCGTTTTTTCATCACGTCCTGCATGACAGCGTCTGCCTCCGGGCGTTGGCCACGGTGAAGAAGGAACCACAGACCACGATGTGATCACCGGCGGCACCGACCGCGCGTGCCGCCGCCAGTGCCGTTGCCGGATCCGGATGGCAGGGCGCATCGCTTGCCAGCCGCTTCGCGAGCGCGGCCGCGGGCAGGCCGCGATCGGTGACCGTATCCAGACCCGCGATGTAGAGCGCATCGGCCAGGTCGCGCAGCCGCCCGCCCGCGGTCTCCACCGGCTTGTCGGCGAGCATCCCGAGCACCACATGCGTGCGCCCGGGAACCGGCTGGCGGGCCAGATCGTCGACGAGCACGGCAATGGCCTCGGCGTTGTGCCCGACATCGTAGATGATCGTCACATCGCCGTCGACGACCCGTTCTCGCCGTCCCGGCAGCGCCGCCTGGACGCGCGCGGCGGCGATCACGTGCTCGCCGCGCACGGCCACGCCGAGCCGCCGCACCACACTCAGCGCCGCGGCCAGATTCTCGACGAGCACGCCTGCCTGCGCCGGGATGTCCAGCGCGGCGTCACCGTCTCGCCAGCACCAGCGATCGTCCTGCACCTGCAGGTCGAAATCACGGCCGATGACCGCCAGCGGCGTTCCCTTTGCCTCGGCCCGCTCGGCGATCGACGCCGGCATGTCGCGATCGGCACAGACCGCCGGCCGGCCGGCGCGGAAGATGCCGGCCTTCTCGAAGCCGATCTGTTCGCGATCGTCGCCCAGCCAGGCCACGTGATCGAGGCCGATGTTGGTCACCAGCGCGACGTCGCCGTCCACGACGTTGACGGCATCGAGCCGGCCGCCGAGCCCGACTTCCAGGACCACGAAATCCAGTGCGGCGCGGGCGAACAGCCACAGGGCCGCGAGCGTGCCGAACTCGAAGAAGGTCAGCGCCACCCCGCCCCGCGCGGCTTCCACCGCGGCGAACGCCGCGCACAGATCCGCGTCGGCCACGGGCGCCCCGTCGATCCGGATGCGTTCGTTGTAGCGCCAGAGATGCGGCGAGGTGTAGCTGCCCACCCGGCCGTGGTGCGACAGCAGGGATTCGATCAGCGCCACGCAGCTGCCCTTGCCGTTGGTGCCGGCCACGACGACCGATCGTCCAGGCGGCGGCAGCACCTCCAGCGTGCGCGCCACGGCCGCCACGCGGTCGAGGCCGAGCTCGATTTCGGTGTCGTGCAGCGCGAGCTGCCAGTTCAGCCAATCGTCGACGCTGCCGCCGATCGGCGCCGCCGCGCTCACGCGTCGGCGGCGTCGTTCGGGGCCGGCTGCGGGCTGTGCGTGAGTACCGAGAGCACGCGGTGGATGCGGTCACGCAGATGCCGACGCTCGACGATCATGTCGATCGCGCCGTGCTCGAGCAGGAACTCGCTGCGCTGGAAACCCTCGGGCAGCGTCTGCTTGACGGTCTGCTCAATCACGCGCGGGCCGGCGAAGCCGATCAGCGCCTCCGGTTCGGCGACGTTGATGTCGCCGAGCATGGCGTAGCTGGCGGCCACGCCGCCCATCGTCGGATGCGTGAGCACGGAGACGAACGGCAGGCGCCGCTCCGCCAGTCGTGTGAGCGCCGCGCTCGTCTTGCCCATCTGCAGCAGCGAGAACAGACCCTCCTGCATGCGTGCGCCGCCGCTGGCGGAGAAGAATACGAAGGGGCTGCCGTTGTCGACAGCGGCGTCGACGCCGCGCACGAAGGCCTCGCCGACGACGCTGCCCATCGACCCGCCCATGAAGCCGAAATCCAGCGTCCCGGCCACGATCGGCATCTGCTTGAGCGAGCCGCGCATGACCAGCACCGCCTCGCGCTCGCCCGAATCCTTCTGGGCCTGGGCGAGACGGTCGCGATACTTCTTGCTGTCGCGGAACTTCAGCGGGTCCTTCGGCTCCAGGCCGGTGGCGATCTCCTCGCGGCCGTCGGCGTCCAGGAAGAGGTCCAGCCGCTTGCGCCCGCGCAGCCGCTGATGCGCGTTGCACTTGGGACAGACCTCCAGCGAGCGCTCCATCTCGGCGCTGTAGAGCACCGCGCCGCAGTCGTTGCACTTGGTCCAGAGCCCTTCCGGCACCGCGTTCTTCTTGGCCGCCGAGTCGTTTCGCATCTGCGACGGCATGATCTTTTCGAGCCAGCTCATGCGCGGCGTTCCTCTCTGTTGTTCGAATCCTGTGCGTCGATGGCCGAGCGCATCCCGGCCAGCGTCGTGCCCAGCGCCTCGCGCGTGGCCGCCAGATCGTCGCCGCCGTCAGCGATGCAGCGCACCAGCGTGCTGCCGACCACCACCGCGTCCGCCACCCGCGCCACGTCGGCCGCGTTGGCCGCGGTGCGCACGCCGAAGCCGACCGCCACGGGCAGCCGACTGTAACCGCGGATGCGCTCGATCTGGCCGCCCAAAGAGGACACATCCAGACTGGACGACCCGGTCACGCCCTTGAACGACACATAGTAGACGAAGCCGCCGGCGTTCTCGCAGATGCGCGCCATGCGCGATTCGCTGGTGGTGGGTGCGATCAGGCAGACCGCGTCCAGGCCGTGGGCGTTCAGCGTGGGCATAATCTCCGGCGCCTCCTCGGCGGTCATGTCCACGATCAGCACGCCGTCGACGCCGACCGCGGCGGCCCGCTCGGCGAACCCGGCCAGACCGAGCCGGTCGATGGGGTTGAGATACCCCATGAGCACGACCGGCGTATCGCCGTCGTCACGCCGGAATTCGGCGACCATGTCGAGCACCTGCGACAGGCTGGTGCCGTGTACGAGGGCACGCTCGCAGGCGGCCTGGATGACCGGGCCGTCGGCCATCGGATCGGTGAACGGCACGCCGACCTCGATCACGTCGGCGCCGGCCGCGACCAGCGCGTGCATGAAGCCGACGGTGGCGTCCGGCCGCGGATCGCCGGCCGTCAGATACGGAATGAGCGCCGTGCGGCCGGCCTCGCGCAGGGCCGAGAATCGCGTGTCCAGACGGCTCACAGTCTTTCCCCCGCGGCCTCGGCGACGCTCGCCATGTCCTTGTCGCCGCGACCGGACATGTTGACCAGCACGATCCGGTCCGGCGCCATGGTGGCCGCGAGCTTCTGCGCGTAGGCGACCGCGTGGGCGGATTCCAGCGCCGGCATGATGCCCTCGATGCGGGTGCATTCATGGAAGGCGGCGAGCGCGTCGTTGTCGTCGACGGCGACGTAATGGGCACGGCCGATGTCCTTGAGCCAGGAGTGCTCGGGCCCGACGCCGGGGTAGTCCAGACCCGCCGAGACCGAGTGGGTCGCGCTGATCTGGCCGTTGTCGTCCTGCATCAGATAGGTGCGGTTGCCATGCAGCACGCCCGAGCGCCCCGCCGACAGCGGCGCGGCGTGGCGGCCGGTGGCCACCCCGTCACCGCCGGCCTCCACGCCGTAGATCTCGACCGACGCGTCGTCGAGGAACGGGTGGAACAGACCGATGGCGTTCGAGCCGCCGCCCACGCAGGCGACGATGGCGTCGGGCAGGCGGTCGCAGCGCTCGAGCATCTGGCGGCGCGACTCGCGTCCGATCACGGCCTGGAAGTCACGGACCATGGCCGGGTACGGATGCGGTCCGGCGACGGTGCCGATGATGTAGAAGGTGTCGTCGACGTTCGCCACCCAGTCGCGCAGCGCCTCGTTCATGGCGTCCTTGAGCGTCCGGGAGCCGGACTCGACCGGCCGGACCTCGGCGCCCAGCAGACGCATGCGATAGACGTTGGTGGCCTGGCGGCGCATGTCCTCGCTGCCCATGAAGATCACGCATTCCAGCCCGAGGCGCGCCGCCACGGTGGCCGTGGCCACGCCGTGCTGGCCGGCGCCGGTCTCGGCGATGATGCGGGTCTTGCCCATGCGGTCGGCCAGCAGCGCCTGGCCGATGGTGTTGTTGATCTTGTGCGCGCCGGTGTGGTTGAGATCCTCGCGCTTGAACCAGATCTGCGCGCCGCCGGCCTTCTTCGACAGCCGTTCGGCGTGGTAGATCGGCGTCGGCCGGCCGACGTAATCGGCCATGTCGGCGTCGAGCGCGGCGATGAAGGCCGGGTCGTTGCGCGCGGATTCGTAGGCGGCGGCGAGCTCCTCGAGCGGCGCCATCAGCGTTTCCGCGACGAAACGCCCGCCATAGGGCCCGAAATGGCCGCGGGCATCCGGCATCTCGCGCCAGGCCTGCGCCAGCGTGGCGGGGTCGGCGGCGTGCTGGGGATCGATCGTGGCCATGCTCATCCTGCTCTGGTTACCGCATCCACGAAGGCGTGCATGCGCTCTGGGTCCTTGACGCCCGGCGCGCTTTCCACGCCGCTGCTCACATCCACTGCATACGGCGAGAAACGCCGAATGGCTGCACCGACGTTGTCGGCATCGAGGCCGCCGGCGATCACCAGCGGCATGTCGGGCAGCGAGGTGTCATTGTGCCACTCGAAGCGCTGGCCCTGCCCGCCCGCAGCGCCGGCGCGGTTGGCGTCCAGCAGCAGCCCGTGCGCGTCGGGATAGGCCCCGGCCCAGGCCGCGGGGTCGGCGTCGGCCTCGCCCATGGGTACGGTCTTGATATAGGGCATATCGAAGGCGCGGCAGTATTCCGGCGTCTCGCGGCCGTGGAACTGCAGCATGGAGGGGCGCAGCCGGTCGATCACGGCCTGCACGTCGGCGGCCGCGGCGTCGAGAAAGAGCGCGACGCGGGCCACGAACGGGGGCATGCTGCGGGAGATCGCCAGCGCCTCGTCGAGATCCACGTGACGGGGGCTGTCGGCGTAGAAGACGAAACCGATCGCATCCGCGCCGGCGGCCACCGCCGCGCGCGCGTCGGCTTCACGCGTGATGCCACAGATCTTGACGCGAACCCGTTTCATCGGCTGCTGCGCACGCCTCGTGCGTTGGAACGATTCCTTATTCTACCAGCCGCCATCGTCCAGCGCCGGGGGCGGCAGGCCGAATGCCGGGTCGTGGAACACCCGTCGCAGCGACAGCCCCTGCGCCGGGGCGGTCATGCCGGCGACCCGCCGATCGCGACCGGCCAGCAGTCTCGTCAGCCACGCCGGATCACGCTCGCCGCGGCCGATCGGCAGCAGGCTGCCGACGATATTGCGCACCATGTGGTGTAGAAAGGCGTTGGCGCGCACGTCCAGGCGCAGCCAGTCGCCCGTGCGGGTGACGGTGAGCCACTCGATCGTCCGCCACGGGCTGCGGGCCTGGCAGGCCGCAGCGCGAAAAGCGCTGAAATCGTGCTCGCCCACGAGCTGGGCGGCGGCGGCGTGCATGGCGTCGGCGTCGAGCCGATAATGGCTGTGAAAGGCCCGGTTGCGCCACAGCGCGCTCGGCGCGGTGCGGTCGAGGATCCAGTAGCGGTATTCGCGGGCGAAGGCGCCGAAGCGGGCGTGAAAGGTGTCGGGCACGGGCCGGCACCACTGCACCGCGATATCGTCGGGCAGATACCGGTTCGTGCCCAGCACCCAGGCCCGCTCGCGACGCTCGACCGTGGTGTCGAAATGCACGATCTGGCCCTGGGCGTGGACGCCGGAATCCGTGCGCCCGCTGCAGACCGTGCGCACGAAGGTATCGGCCACCCGCGACAGCGCGGCCTCCAGCGTGTCCTGCACGCTCGGCGCATGCGGCTGGCTCTGCCAGCCCGAGTAGTCGCTGCCGTCGTATTCGATGCAGGCCGCCCAGCGCATGTCAGCCCCGGCCGCTGCGTCGCGCCGCCGCCGAGGCAATGGCTGCGGTGGCCATGCGGCCGATCGGCGTCACCGGTTCCGGCGCAGCGTTCGGAGCGCGCGACGCGGTGTGATGGTTTCCGTCGCTGCTCATCGGCGAGCCGTGCCTTCAACCACACGGCGTGGTGTCTCACGAGCCATCGGCACCGCCTAGCCCAGCCGCTGCATGAGCTCGCGCGCGGTTTCGCGCTGGTCGGCGTTGCCGTCCGCGGCCGCCTCTTCGAGCAGCTCGCGCGCCGCCTCCGGATCGTCCATGTCCAGATACATGCGCGCCAGATCCAGACGGATGTCGATTCGATCGTCTTCGGTGTCGGCAGCGCCGTCTTCAGCCTCGCCGTTATCGTCCAGATCGAACTCGCTGGTGTCGATCGGCGGCAGCGACGCGCCCTCATCGGCCACTGGCCGCGGTTCGCTGTCGGGTGAATCCGAGGTATCCAGCTCGAAGGACAGCCCCGGGTCGGCGCCGCGATCGTGCTGGCGCGCCTCGCCCGCCGCCACCTCGGGCGCCTGCCAGTCGTAGCCGCCGATATCGTCCGCGCTGGTGTCCAGTTGCAGGCCGTCGTCGCCCGCCCCGCCGGGGGTTTCCGACGATGCCCGCGGCGATGCCTCGGCCTGAGGCCCGAGCTCCGCATCGTCATCCGAAGGCGCGGGCGACTCGGGCGACTCGGACGGCTCGGACGGCTCGGACGGCTCGGACGGCTCGGACGGCTCGGACGGCTCGGGCGTGTCCGGCGTGTCCGGCGTGTCCGGCGTGTCCGGCGTGTCCGGCGTGTCCGGCGTGTCCGGCGTGTC
>NZ_AYKF01000133.1:0-2500 GCF_003732545.1 Salinisphaera orenii subsp. halophila YIM 95161
GGGGGTGGTTCGGCGTGGGTGGCCAGCAGGCGGGGCGGCGCCTCGGCGGGGAACTCGACCAGCGCGGCATCGGCTGCGTCGACGCTGGTGCCCGACATCAGGCCGATGTACAACCCCGGGCCGCCGTTCATGTCTTCAGTTCGGCCGCGACGCGTCGTCGGCCGCTTCGTCCAGGCGTGCGACGTGGGTGTGCGACAGCGTCTTGAGCTGGGTCAGCAGCGGCGCGGTGTACTGCTTGAAATCCGCCAGTTGGCTCTTCGGCAGCCGGGTCGCCCGCGGCAGATCGACGGTTTCCGGATCCTTCGGCTCGCCGTCGACGCGGAACTCGTAATGCAGATGCGGCCCGGTCGCCAGGCCGCTCATGCCGACGTAGCCGATCACCTCGCCTTGCTTTACCCGGCTGCCGTTGCCCAGGCCCTCGGCGAATTTCGACATGTGGCCGTAGCGGGTCGACAGATGATCGTCGTGCCTGATGATGACTACGTTGCCGTAGCCGCCGCGACGCCCGCGGAAGACGATGCGTCCGTTGCCGGTGGCCTTGATCGGCGTGCCGGTCGGGGCGGCGTAGTCGGTGCCGGCGTGACGCCGGATCTTGTTGAGGACCGGGTGCTTGCGGGAGAGGCTGAAGCGGGAGCTGATGCGGGTGTAGTCGACCGGCGTGCGGATGAAGGCCTTCTTCATGGGGCGCCCCTCCGGTGAGAAATAGGCGCTCTCGCCGTTGTCGAGGGTGTAGCGCACGGCGCGTACCGGCTTGTCGTCGTTGACGAAGGAGGCCGCGAGAATGGGGCCGTCCGCGATCTTGTCGCCGTCACGATAGATCTCGTCGCGCACGACCACGAAACGATCGCCCGGCCGGATGTCGAGCGCGAAGTCGATGTCCCAGCCGAAGATCTTGACCAGCTGCATGATCTGGTTGTCCGACAGGCCGGCTTCGAGTGCGTCGACGTAGAAGCTCGTGTTGATGGTGCCGGCGGAGTAGGCCTTTCGGTGTTCGACGTCGCTCATCACGACATCGCCGGTGAAACCGTCGCCGTCGGGACGTACTTCGAGGGTCTTGAGCGGATCCAGCGGAAAGTCCACCGCCAGTACGCTGCCATCGCGATCGGCGCGCACCTGCATGGTGTCGCCCGCCTTCAATCCGCGGGTGAAGCGATCGCCGTACTCGTCCATGTGGGCGATCTTGAGCGAATCCCGGTAGGCCAGCCCGTGTCGATTGAACGCGATCGAGAGCGTGTCGCCGGACTGGATCGTGATTTCCTCCCAGCGGCCCGAGCCCTCGCCCGGTGCGTCGGCCGGCGCGGGTGGCCGGTTTGACGGAGGCAGCGTCTCAGAGCTCAGCTCCGAGGCGACCAGTGGCTGCGTGCGCACGCCGGCGGCGTCGACATTGACGTCGACGCGGGGGGCGGGTGTCGACCCGGACGCGATCTCCGGATCGCTCGCGGACACCGGAGCCACGGCGATCGTGCGCGCGCCGGCCTGTTGAGCATCGAGCCCACGGTCGTCCGTAGCCGCGGTGTCCTCACGGGCCGTGTGCTCGGCCCCGGCGGGGCGCGACTCGGCGTCGCTGTCGCCGGCGCCGCCCGGTACGCTCAGGCGCGCATCGACGAGCTGCGGCTCGGTATCGCCGCCATCGGTGTCCGAATCCGCACTGTCGGCCGCTGTGTCGCTCCCGGTCGACTGCCCCGGCTCGGGCGTGGTCGTCAGCCAGGCGGCGCCGGCAACGAGCGGTATCATTAGAAGGATCGCGGTCCGGCGCAGACGCGATGTACGGCGCGGCTGCTCGCGCAGCCACAGATAATCATTGTCGATCTTGCCCATATACAAAGCCGCGGAAAGCCAAAGCGATCGGACCCGAGTTACGAACGACCCCTGTACCGTCCGTAAATATCGGGATAAAAAAGCACAATCTCGGGTGCTTAGCAAGTGCGAAACGGCTAGACTATCGCCGCATTCATTCAACGCGCGCTGGCAAAGGGAGCGAGTCGCCGATGCAGGATCAATGGGCGGAGATAGGCCGCGGCTGTGACGAGATCATCCCCGAGGAACACCTCCGGGAGCGGCTGGCCGAAGCCGAAGCCGCGGGCAGCCGGCTGACGATCAAGGCCGGTTTCGATCCGACGGCGCCGGACCTGCATCTGGGGCATACGGTGCTCCTCAACAAGATGCGGCTGTTCCAGGACCTGGGCCACGACGTGGTCTTTCTGATCGGCGACTTCACCGGGCGCATCGGTGACCCCACCGGCAAGAGTGCGACCCGCAAGCCGCTGGACGAGGCGCAGGTGGCGGCCAACGCGGCGACCTATGAGGCGCAGATCTACAAGGTGCTCGATCCCGAGCGCACGCGCGTCGTGCTCAATTCGAGCTGGCTCGATCAGCTGTCGAGCGCCGACATGATCCGGCTTGCAGCCACCCACACGGTGGCGCGCATGCTCGAGCGGGATGACTTCCACAAGCGTTATCGCGCCAACCAGTCGATCGCCATTCACGAGTTCCTCTATCC
>NZ_AYKF01000133.1:7500-9542 GCF_003732545.1 Salinisphaera orenii subsp. halophila YIM 95161
CTCTGCTAACACGTAAGTGGATGTATAGGGTGTGACGCCTGCCCGGTGCCGGAAGGTTAAGTGATGGGGTTAGTCTTCGGACGAAGCTCTTGATCGAAGCCCCGGTAAACGGCGGCCGTAACTATAACGGTCCTAAGGTAGCGAAATTCCTTGTCGGGTAAGTTCCGACCTGCACGAATGGCGTAACGATGGCCACACTGTCTCCACCCGAGACTCAGTGAAATCGAAATTGCTGTGAAGATGCAGTGTTCCTGCGGCAAGACGGAAAGACCCCGTGCACCTTTACTATAGCTTTACACTGGATTTTGAACATTTTTGTGTAGGATAGGCGGGAGGCTTTGAAGCGTTGGCGCTAGCCAGCGTGGAGCCACCCTTGAAATACCGCCCTGAAATGTTTGAGGTTCTAACCTAGGCCCATTATCTGGGCCAGGGACAGTGTATGGTGGGTAGTTTGACTGGGG
Source organism: Salinisphaera orenii subsp. halophila YIM 95161 (assembly GCF_003732545.1). Taxonomy (GTDB): domain Bacteria; phylum Pseudomonadota; class Gammaproteobacteria; order Nevskiales; family Salinisphaeraceae; genus Salinisphaera; species Salinisphaera orenii_A. Next base: position 7,962 of record NZ_AYKF01000133.1, read on the forward strand.
CGGTCTCCTCCCAAAGAGTAACGGAGGAGTGCAAAGGTACCCTCAGCGCGGTCGGAAATCGCGCAATGAGTGCAAAGGCAAAAGGGTGCTTGACTGTGAGACCGACGGGTCGAGCAGGTACGAAAGTAGGTCTTAGTGATCCGGTGGTTCTGTATGGAAGGGCCATCGCTCAACGGATAAAAGGTACGCCGGGGATAACAGGCTGATTCCTCCCAAGAGTCCACATCGACGGAGGAGTTTGGCACCTCGATGTCGGCTCATCACATCCTGGGGCTGAAGCAGGTCCCAAGGGTATGGCTGTTCGCCATTTAAAGTGGTACGCGAGCTGGGTTTAGAACGTCGTGAGACAGTTCGGTCCCTATCTGCCGTAGGCGTTCGAGATTTGAGAGGATCTGTCCTTAGTACGAGAGGACCGGGATGGACGCACCTCTGGTGTTCCGGTTGTCACGCCAGTGGCACTGCCGGGTAGCTACGTGCGGAAGGGATAAGCGCTGAAAGCATCTAAGCGCGAAGCCCACCTCAAGATGAGATCTCGCTAGCCCCTTGAGGGCTCTTAAGGGTCGTCCAAGACGAGGACGTTGATAGGCCAGATGTGTAAGCACGGCAACGTGTTCAGCTTACTGGTACTAATTGCCCGTGAGACTTGGTCATATAACGCTCAAGCGTTTTTGCGCAACCGCGCAGTGTTCGATTGCACACAGATTGTTTCCAGTTTGCCTGGCGGCCATAGCGAGTGGGAACCACCCGAACCCATTCCGAACTCGGAAGTGAAACCACTCAGCGCCGATGGTAGTGCGGGGTCTCCCCGTGCGAGAGTAGGTCACCGCCAGGCTCTATAGTAAAAGCCCCGAGCATCCGCTCGGGGCTTTTTTTATGTCTGCGAGCCGCGTTGCGTGCGTTGTCAAGGATGCTTCATTACCCGGGCGTAATATGGGGCCGGCCATGCCCGAAGATGTTGATCCCTTCGTCGTCGTTCGAAGGCGCCGCGGGTGAGATCGGTGCGTGCTGGTCGAGCGGGCGAGCCGTTGCGTCTTAAGATTTGAATCGGGATGTCGCGGGTTGCCGAGCCCGTGAGGGCTCAGGACCGGCAAGACTGCCGTTTCCACTTGCGGTCCGCATGTGACGAGATGTCTTGGAGTCGACGGAAAGCCGGGCCGAATGACGGTTCGGACCGTCGCCCATTCAGGCCGTAACGCACCAAGACCGCGGCCGCCGTTCGACTTGTCGTTGGCCGGGCTGCGATTTGAATAGGGGCCGACGCATACTCGGGTCCGTGAATCTCCGTAAGCAAGGGTTCTATCAAGGTTGGGGTGGAAATCCACGCCGGGGCTTCTTCATGCGTGCTGGCGCAGACCGGATGTATGCCGTCGTCGGCCGAACCGTACGCGTACGGCGGGTGACAGACAGCGGCAGGGTCGTCGCGCTCGCGCGCGATTATCGACGGTCCGCGGTTCGGCTCAGCGTGGCTATGATGTCATCGTTACCGACAGCCCCCTGTAGGGCGATCCACCGACCATGCCCCGGTTTTAGTAGCGTTTTGATCCAGAGCCCTTGGGTTTAGATTGCCGCTTTTGCGGCCAT
>NZ_AYKF01000134.1 GCF_003732545.1 Salinisphaera orenii subsp. halophila YIM 95161
GCATAACACTCCTTTTGCCGGCCCATGATGAGCCTTCTTTGAAGTGTCCGCATTAACGGGTGAGAACCCCCATGTGCGGCGGAATATAGGGGGCGGATTGACACGCCCACCCATATGGCGGAGGAAGCCTCTACTGACGGCGCATTGGTATCAGTCACTTACTGCGGTTTAATGCACGTACCCATTGACCTACCCAACAAAAACAGGTACTGTATAAACATACAACTTCTCGTGAATCTGCGATTTTTCGCGAGTCAAACAGCCGGCTGAGGGCCTGAAACAATGCCGAGACCACGGAAAACCCTGCCGCCCGGTGCCCGCGACCATGTCCTGCGGTGTGCCGAAGGCGCGGCTTTGCAGCCGACGAAGATTTGCCGAGCCCTGGGGCTGTCTTACAAGGTTTGGAAACGCATTCTCCGCGACGATGAAGACGCCCAAGCGCTATGGGAGGAGGCTAAGGCGATCGAGCGTGATGCTGTGGTGGCGAAGATGTACGCGCTGGCGATGGAGGGCGATGTAAGCGCCGCGCGGTTCATCCTGGCGTCTCGGCACGGCCTCTCGGAGAAAGGCGACACAGCGGGCGCTGAGCGTTCGTCAGTCACTATAAATCTGCCCGGCAGCATGAGTGCTCGCCAGTACGAACGGCTGGTCAGTGTCGAGCACAACGAGGCTATCGGCCAAAATGGCTGAGGTCGCCGAGCGTATCGAGCCCAGCGCCTTTCAGGCACGCGTGTTGGCGACTCCCGAACAGTACGATGTGGCTCTAACGGGCGGTCGTGGGGGTGGCAAGACGTTTGCTCTGCTGCTGCTGATCCTGCGCCACGTCGAGATGCACGGCATCAACGCCCGCGTGCTCGTGGTGCGTAAGAATTTCCCCGATCTGCGCGACTTCGAGGCCGAGGCCCGCTATCTGTTCGGCACGGCGTACGGCTCGGCGCTGAGCTACAACGCGCAGCAACATATCTTTCGCTTTCCCAATCAGGCGACCGTCCAGCTTGACCAACTGGAAAGCCAGGCCGATTTCATCAAGTTCCAAGGCAAGTCGTTCTCGCTGATTGCCGTCGAGGAAGCGGGCCAGTATCCCGACCCGCGCCCGTTGGATCTGTTGCGGTCGAGCCTGCGCAGTAAGGCCAATGTGCCGTGTCGTCTGATCCTGTCGGCGAATCCGGGCGGCTCGGGCCATGCATGGATGAATCAGCGACACGTCGCCGGTCAAAGCCCGTGGCTGCCGTACATCGAGCCCAAATCCGGGCGCACGTTCGTCACGGCACCCTCAACCCTGCACGACAACCCGCATCTAGGCGCCGATTATGGCGCCCAGATCAAGGCTGCTACGGCCTCCGACGCCGAGTTGCAGAAAGCTTGGCTCCATGGCGATTGGAACATTGCACGCGGGGCATTTTTCGGCCAGGTATTCGATACCGCCCGCAATGTGATCGCGCCGTGGGCCAAGCTGCCGGATGATCCCGATTGGGAGTTCTTTGTTGCTGGCGACCACGGTTCGGCCGCGCCGGCTGTGTTCTATCTATGCGCTCGCAGCATGGGAGCACAAGACAACGACGGCCGATTCTATCCGGCCGATAGCATCGTGCTGTTCGATGAGATCGCTTTTGTCGAAAAAGACACGCTCAACCAGGGGCTCGGCATGACCGTGCCCGATATGGCCAGCCTTGTGATTGCGGCGTGTCATCAATGGGTGATGACCCCAGCCGGCTGCATGGATGACGCCTGTTTCAGCAACCATGGCAGCGACGCCGGCACGCTGGCACAGGAATATCGTCGCGCGGGCTTGCGTATCGACAAGGCCGACAAAGGCGAGCGTCTGGCCGGCTGGCAGAAGATGCGCCGCATGATGGCCGATGCCGGTCTACCCGATAAACCCGGTTTGTATATCAGCGAGCGATGCGGCTACTGGCTTAGAACCGTGCCGTATCTCGACCGCTCACAGAATCGACCGGAAGACTTGGATACCACGGCCGCCGATCACGGCGCCGATGCGTGCCGCTACGCCTTAACGTATCAGCGACCCATGTTTACCCGCCGTAAAACCGGCGTGATGTAGAGGACATACCCATGGCAGAGACCGAAGAAACCGACGTACAGGCGCTTCAAGATGAGATCGAACGTCTGAAACAGCACAATGCCAAGCTCTTGCAGGAAAAGAAGGACGCAGTAACCGAGTCCGAGCGCCAGAGCAAACGCGCCGAGGATTCCGCGACCGAATTGGAGCGCGTCACCCAGCGCCCGATCATGCAGGTATTTGAAAGCCTCGCGCCAAGCGAGAACCTGGCCGGCTATCTGCGCCAAGAGTTCGGCCGCTATTTCAGCGTCGAAAACGCCGGCGGCGAACTCAAGATCAAGGATAGCGACGGCAATCCGGTAAAGCTCGGCGAGCAGGAATGCGCGTTCGACGTTAGCACCGTGCAGCGACTCGTAAATGATCGCGGCCTGGATTCGCTCAAGCCGCTAATGGCCGCGCCACGTAACAACGGCGGCGGCGCAGTCGGTGGTAGCAGCCGGCCGGCTCAGGCATCGGATAAACCGGCGCCACGTGAGGAAAAACGGGCGTTCGGCCTACAATAGTGTTATATTATAGCGTCAGCCAAAAACGGCCGTGCCGCGTTTGTGACGTGAATCGGCCCGCGCCGTGCGCTCTGGCTGACGAATATCGCCCGTGGCGAACCCTCCGAGTCCGTGACTCTGAGAATCAACCTACTGTCTACACATAGGAGATTCTCATGGCAGTAACTAACCTTAACGACATTATTGAGCCGGCGCAGTTTACGAACTACGTCGTTGAAAACACAATGGAACAAACCGCGCTCGTGCAATCCGGCGTGGCGACTCGAAACGCAACAATCGTTGATCAGCTCAGGGCCGGCGCGCATTCGTTTACGACCCCGTTCTGGAGAGATCTGGAAAACACCGAGGCTGATATTGCCTCCGACGATCCAGAGCAATACTCGACGCCTTCTAAGATCGGGGCTGGCAAGCAGATCACCCGCAAGTCGTTTCTGCATGGGTCTTGGTCCGCGATGAACCTGGCTTCCGAGATTGCGGGCGACAACGCGCTGGATCGCATTCAGAGCCGCACGACGGCCTACTGGAATCGCCAGCTCCAGCGCCGGCTTATCTCGGCGCTGAACGGTATCCGGGCGGCGAACGAGGCCAACGACGACGGCGATATGGTGCTGGATATTTCCGGCGCAACCGGCGATGCCGCAGTCTTTTCCGCCAAGTCCGTGATCCGTGCCGCGCACACGATGGGCGATGCCATGTCCAGCATTAGCGCGCTGGCTGTGCACTCCGACATCTACAAGCAGGCGCTCGAAAACGATCTGATCGAGTTCGTCCGCGACAGCCAGGGCAATCTGGTGATGCCGACTTTCCGGGGCTTGGCGGTCATTATGGACGACGGCCTGACGGTCGATACCGGCGCTTATACGAGCATCTTGTTCGGTAACGGCGCAATTGGCTATGGCACGGCCGAACCGCGTATTGCGGCGGGTACTGAGATCGAGAATAACCCGAGTGCGGGGAACGGTGGCGGCCAGGAAATCCTGCACAGTCGTATGAATACCGCGATGCACCCGGCCGGCTTTAGCTGGATCGAGGGCACGGTAGGTGGCGAATCGCCGACGATCGCCGAGATGGGCGAGGCCTCGCACTGGCAGCGCGTGATCGAACGCAAGTCCGTGCCGCTAGCATTCCTAGTCAGCAAGGTGGCGGCCTAAGCCGCTCCTCTGTCCCTCGCTACAGGGCCGGCGGTGCCGGGAGGTGTAGCAGTGGGCTTAGTCGTGAGTCCCCGCTGAGTGTAAGCAACCGCGACGGCTGGCAGCTCTCACCAAGCGTGGCCGGCACAGCCCCTATCGGCGAGGCCGGTGGGGGCTTTCTATCTATGAGGCCGCCGAAAGCTCAGCTTGTTACGTGATGCTTGCATGGGACATTGCTCGCTTTTAGGCTCCTCGGGCGCGATATGCGCGCAAAAACCGAGGGAGAAAAATGAAGCAAATAATGGCACTTACCGTGATCGCAGCCGGTTTGGTCGGATGCACGACCGCTGGCCCGTACGTCACGAACATCTCTAGTGACGGCCGTAGTGGTCTCAACGTCGAAAAGTGCACTGTCAAGCTCAATGCCTTTATGGGGACTGTATCGAATGGGGACTGCACGTCGCAGTCGATTCAGGTCCGATAAGCGCGATGCGCCCACGCAGTTGATAACGAGCCCGCTTCGGCGGGCTTTTTTGTGTCTACCGGTAGAGCCGGGAACGTGGCCCACATCCATCGCGGTGCGGTATTGCTGGCGCGTCATGCCAGCGTCCTCTGCTGCTTCCCGCCTACTAACTGGGTTGTCGCCAACCCGGTTATCAGTACGCGGGCCACCCTTCGATTCCGGAAACTGCTTCAACAGTTCTTGCGCACGGCGGACGGCGCGCGCTCGGAGCTATCGGCCACCGAGTACGCCGAGCATATGCAGCGGCGCAAAGAGGTTTGGGAGGCGATTCAGAATCAGGTGGGTCAAGTTGACTCACCTGAAGTCGGGTATCAAAAGCCACCTAAGCAAACGAAGGAGTTTGCAGCCGCAACCGCCGAGACCACGGGGCGCTCCAAAGAATCTACCAACCGCGCCACCAAACGCGCCCGCACCGTCTGCCAGCAGGCCCGTGATCTGATTCGCGGGACGCCCGTGCGCGCGGGGAGCGGCGTCTAGTGCCGGCGCTTGTCGTCGTGGTCTTTCCGTTCGAGGTAACGCACGAACGGGATCGCACCCAGCATGCCGACGGCCGCGATGGTGATAACGATGTACGGAGTCATGGTTGATCCTCCCGGCTGTGCAGCCAGTATCCCACGATATTGCACGCAACGCCTATGACGGCGGCATAGATCGCAGCGCCAAGACTTACCTTGTCCTGTAGGAACCCGCTGACAATCCCAGCGGCGAGCAGTACGAGGCCAAAGCGGCGCAAATCTTCAGCGAGTGCATGGCCGGGCTTCATCGGCTCCGAAGCTACCTAGTGCGTCCGTCCCGTGCAAGCCTCGCCGCTTGGTGTACACCTTCTGAATCCACTGCCAGGCCAAGGTGCTGCTCGCGCTCTACGGCTTCGTTGAAGTCGTCGTCTTGGTGCGTTTCGAAACTGTTTCGTTTTGCACCAAGCCCTCGACCAACGAGCATCAATGGCGCGTTTTTCCATTGATGGGTAGGAGAATGGGCAGCTAATTTGAGCCGCCTTAACTTTCTGATTTAACAGCATATCTGGTGCCGGGGAGAGGAATCGAACCTCCGACCTACTAATTACGAATCAGTTGCTCTACCGACTGAGCTACCCCGGCTCGGCGAGGCGCGATTCTATAAAGCTTTGAAGCCCGAGGCAACCGGGAAGCGTCGCTGTGCACCACACAAGGGCGCTCGAAGCCGCCCTGATCAGAGGTCTTCGACCGCCGTCAAACGTCCGCCGCGCCCTGGAAGTCGAAAGTGCCCCGCTGCAGGTCTCGTAACCGCGGCTCGATTCGGCGCTGTCGAAGCTGCGCGAGCGTCAGTCGACTGCCGAGGATCGTCTCATGAGCCAAGCCGTCGGATTCTGACGGACTCTCGTGTCGAGGGGATCCAGTCGAAATTTTCAGCGCATCGATGGGTGGCCGCCTGAACGGGCGAGAGCTGCCGCCGCATGAAAAAACAAGATCAGGCGTTGGCTTGCGGATGGCGTTTCGCTGTCGCTTCGCGGTGCCAACGCTCGGGCCGTTACAGCTCGCGAGCCGACGGTGCTTGCGTCGATGGCAGCGCTTTAACGACAATATGTGCGCCGACGGGCGCGGATCGATCGGATTCCGCGCGCGTTCGGTACATCGGAGAGGTGGCAGAGCGGTTGATTGCACCGGTCTTGAAAACCGGCAGGGGTTCACGCCCCTCGTGGGTTCGAATCCCACCCTCTCCGCCAGTTCAGGGTGCGCGGCGCAAGGTCTCTTCGCGGTGCGTGTTTTCCGGTATTATTCCGCGCAAATTGGTTTGGAAGAATGGCGATGTACGAACAGGCACTGATCGATACGGCAAAGGCACTGGTCGCACCGGGCAAGGGCGTGCTCGCGGCCGACGAGTCCACGGGCACCATCAAGAAGCGGCTGGACAGCATCAACGTGGAGTCGACCGAGGCCACGCGTCAGGCCTATCGGAACCTGCTGTTCACGACCGAGGGCGCGGAGCAGTTCATCAGCGGCGTCATCCTGTTCGAGGAGACCCTGTTCCAGAACGCCGATGACGGCACGTCGTTCGCCCGGCTGCTGGCGGACAAGGGCGTGATTCCGGGCATCAAGGTGGACAAGGGCGCCAAGCCGCTGGCCGGCAGCCCGGAAGAGAAGGTCACCGAGGGCCTGGACGGGCTGCGCGATCGGCTGGGCGAATACCGCGAGGCCGGTGCGCGGTTCGCCAAGTGGCGGGCCGTGATCGACATCGCGGACGATCGCCCGAGCGACTACTGCATTCATGTCAACGCCCACGCGCTGGCCCGCTACGCTGCGCTCTGTCAGGAGGCCGGCATCGTGCCGATCGTCGAGCCGGAAGTGCTGATGGACGGCGCCAACTCGATCGAGCGCTGCGAGGCGGTCACCGATCGCGTGCTGGACCGCGTTTTCGACGAACTGAAGACCCAGCGGGTGCTGCTCGAGGGCATGCTGCTCAAGCCCAACATGGTGATCGCCGGCAAGCAGTGCCCGCAGCAGGCGGGCGTGGAGGAAGTCGCCGACGCGACGCTGCGCTGCCTGCGGCGCCGGGTGCCGGCGGCGGTGCCGGGCATCGTCTTTCTGTCGGGAGGCCAGAGCGACGAGGTCGCCACCGCGCACCTGGACGCCATGAACAAGCGCGGCCCGCAGCCGTGGGCGCTGTCGTTCTCCTACGGCCGGGCGCTGCAGGCGCCGGCGCTGGCCGCCTGGCGGGGCGAGCCTGACAACATTCCGGCCGCGCAGCAGGCCTACTACAAGCGCGCCCGCAACAACGGCGCGGCCGCCGAGGGTCGTTACAGCCCCGACATGGAAGACGCGGCCTAAAACCCCGCACGAGGCGCGTCGAGAAGCCCGGGTTCGCCCGGGTTTTTGTATCCGGCGCAATTCGCTCTTCCGCGGCACGGGGCGCATGCCGGCCTGGAGCGCGGCATCGGCCGCGCCGCTTACGACGACGTGAAGCGCGGCCGGGCGCGGGTTGTGTCGGGCCGGTCTGCCGAATCGCTGGCGTGCGCTTCAATGCCCGACCGCGTGTCATGGCCCCGAGCTGCAATGCGTGCCGCGCGCAACCCGGCCACAGGCTCTAGAATGGCCGCATGGATATACAGGCAGCGCTGAAAGCCAACGCGCTGTTCCGTGATCTCGACCGACGTGCCCTGCGCGCGGCGGCGGCCCGCGCGGAATGGATCGAGATCGGCGGCGGTGAATACCTGTTTCGCGTCGGCCAGCCCAGCGACGCGCTCTATCTGATCGTCAACGGGCGCATTCGCGTGGTCGGCGCGAACCCCGACGGGCCGCCGCTGATGCTCGGCGAGGTCGGTGCCGGCGACACTGTCGGCGAGATCACGCTGGTGACGGCCGAGCGCCACACCGCGGACGCCTACGCGCTGCGCGACACCGCGATGATCCGCCTCTCGCGCGAGGTGTTCGACGACCTCGTCGTGCGACATCCCACGGCCATGCTTCAGGTCACCCGGCTGGTGGTGGCCCGCCTGCGTGCGGTCACGCCGGCACCCGAACGCGAGAGCGTGCGCAGTACCCGCACCTACGCCGTGGTACCGGCCCATCCGGGCGTCGATGTGGCGGCGTTCGCGCACGCGCTGTCCGCGGAGCTCGGGCGGGTCGCCGCCACCCTGCGGCTGGACGTCGCGCGGGTGGAGCAGGCGCTGGGCGAGGGCATGGCCGCGACCGATTTCGGCGGCGGCGACCGTCACCGCCGTCTCACCGGCTGGCTCACCCAGCTCGAGGATCGCTATCGCTATCTGGTCTATCAGGGCAGCGCCGCGCCCGACGCCTGGACGCGGCGCTGCCTGCGTCAGGCCGATCGTATTCTCGTGGTGGCCAGCGCCGACCAGCGCCCGTTCGTCTCGCGCAATCTGGCCTGGCTCGGTGAGCAGAATCTGCGGGCGCCGCGCGAGCTCGCGCTCTTGCACGACGGCAATGCGCGCTATTCCGGGCTCGCATGGCGCGAACGTGTCGGCGCGGACATCCATCACCGCGTCGAACGCACACTGCCGCCGCGCGATATCGCGCGGCTGGCACGGCTCGTCTCCGGGCGCGGCATCTGTCTCGTGCTGGGCGGCGGCGGGGCCCGCGGCTTCGCCCACGTCGGACTCGTGCGCGCACTGCAGGAGCGCGGCATTCCCATCGACGCCGTCGGCGGCACGAGCATGGGGGCGATGGTCGCCGCGCTGGTGGCGATGGGTTACGACGCGCACGAACTGCTGGCCCGGCTGCGCGCGACGTTCGTCACCGGCAAGTTTCTCAACGACTACTCGCTGTCGAGAATCTCGCTGATCAGCGCGCAGAAGTTCCACCGACAGCTGCGGGTCCTGTTCGGCGAGCGCCGGATCGAGGATCTCGACATCCCGTTCTACTGCCTGAGCACCAATCTGACGCGGGGCACGCCCATGGTGCACGACAGCGGCGCGCTCGCGACCTGGGTCGGGGCGAGCATGGCGGTGCCCGGGATCGCGCCGCCGATCGTGCACCAGGGGGATCTGTTGGTCGACGGCGGCCTGTTGAGCGCGATCCCGTTCGAGCCGATGGCCGCCTTCGGCCGGGGTCGCATCATCGTCTCCGACGTCAGCCGGGAGCCGAATCTGCGCGTCGACACCGCCGAGGATGCGCAAACCACGTCGCTGCTGTCGGTCGGCGCGGCGGCTCGGCATCTGAACATGTTCAAGATCCTGTTCCACACCGCGACGCTGACCAGCGAGCGCGAAAGCCGGGACATCGACTCGCGGGCCGATCTCGTCCTGCACATGCCGGTCAGCGACGTGAGCATGTTCGACTGGGACGAAATGGACGAGGTCGTCTATCGCGCCTATCACCACGCCGACCAGATGCTGGACGAGTGGCTCCCCGCCCCCG
>NZ_AYKF01000135.1 GCF_003732545.1 Salinisphaera orenii subsp. halophila YIM 95161
TGTCCAATCTCCAGGCTTTGGGTGATTGGACTCCAGATCGACGTGCTACTCAATAGCGGGGGATGGTCGGTGGAGGGTTAGCCCGAGTGACCGTACAAGGGCGGGCGAGAGCCCACGCGGATTCGGTGGGCTGAACTTACCCCGCGTGTGTCGGCGCGCGAGCCGGCGTGCCGGTATCACGGTCCTGCCGGCGGAGCGGGCGCATGGGCTCCAGCATACTCCCGGGTGGTTGTATACTTCAGAGGCAGTTTTCCTCAAGCGGGAGGACGACCATGGCTGAACGTGTGCCTGCCGGCGGAGAGCGCCCCCTGGATCGCGCGGCGCGCTTCTGCACCGATTACGACCTTCAGGCCCCCATCCTCCTGGCGCCCATGGCCGGCGCCTGTCCTCCCGCGCTGTCCGCGGCGGTGGCCAATGCCGGCGGCATGGGTGCCTGCGGGGCGCTGATGATGTCACCGAGCGATATTCACGACTGGGTGGATGAATTCCGCGCCGCCAGCCGCCGGCCGTTCCAGCTGAACCTGTGGATCCCCGACCGGGCGCCGGCGCGTGACGCCGGGGCCGAGGCCCGGCTGCGGCGGTTCCTGGAGGCCTGGGGGCCGCCGGTGTCCGCGGATGCGGGGGAGGTCGGCACGCCGGATTTCGATGCCCAGTGCAAAGCATTTGTTGAGGTCGGGCCGCCGGTGGTCTCGTCCATCATGGGGCTGTTTCCGGAGTGGTTCGTCGAGCGCCTCAAGGATGCGGGCATCCGCTGGTTCGCCACCGCCACGACCCTGGCCGAGGCACGCCGGGCCGAGGCGGCCGGCGCCGACGCCATCGTTGCCCAGGGGTTCGAGGCCGGCGGCCACCGTGGCGCCTTCGATCCGGACACCGCGGCGGACCAGAGCGTGGGGCTGGTCTCGCTGGTGCCCCGGCTGGCCGACCACCTGGACGTTCCCGTGATAGCCGCCGGCGGCATCGCCGACGGCCGGGGCGTGGCGGCGGCGCTGGCCTTCGGCGCCAGCGCCGTGTCTGTCGGCACCGGTTTCCTGCGCTGCGCCGAGTCCGCCGTGCCGTCGGCCTGGGCCGATGCGCTCGACGGCCTGGAGCCGGAGCGCACCCGCCTGACCCGCGCCTTCACCGGCCGCCTGGCCCGGGCGGTGGACAGCGAGTACGTGCGGGCGGCCGCCGCGCCGGATGCCCCGCCGCCCGCGCCGTACCCGGTGCAGCGCGGACTGACCGGGCCCATGAAACAGGACGCGGCTCGCACCGGGGACATCCAGAGGATGCAGGCCTGGGCTGGCCAGTCCGCCGCCCTGGCCACCGCGGAGCCGGCCGGCGAGCGGTTGGCGGCCATGTGGCAGGCGGCGCAGGCACTGCTCTGAGCTGGGCCATCCCGGATACCGGGATCTCAGGTCCCGCAACCGCACGTAGGTCGTGGCGGATCGAAGGTGTTATCCGCCGTCCTGTAGCCGGAAGTTGTAATACACGAACGCCGCTGCCAGCCGCCCAGGGCACCGGCGACTTCGATGTTTGTCGCCAGGGCACCCGCCCCGCCAAGGCGAGGATCAGGTCCCGGGCGGCACTGGAAGCCTTTCCGGCGGTCGCGGCCCGAAGGTCATGCCGGTGTCACCATTGCCCGGCGGCTGCGACAAAGACGCCACCGAGTATCAGTGCCGCCCCAGTTGCACGGCCGACCAGCTCGGGCCGCGGCAGCAGCTTCTCCGCGAGGAAGTACAGCGCCAGCGCCGCCATCCAGACCAGGCTCATCACGCCGCCGACGAACATCAGCAGCATCAGCGCCCAGCAGCAGCCGGTGCAGAACGCGCCGTGGCGGACGCCCATGACAAGGGCCCCGAGGGGGCCGTCGCGCCACTCGGTCATCAGGAAGCTCAGGGGCGTGCGGCACTTGCCGAGGCATGCTTCCTTTAGACCGCTGAACTGAAATGCCCCCGCCGTAATCAGCAATCCGCCACCCAATAGCGGGCCGACCTGGCCCATGGCGGAGCTGAGCAGCGCGCTTTGATGCAGGCCCCACTGGGTGATGGCCAGCAGCATGCCGGCCGCCATCCAGACGGCCAGGTAGCCCGCCACGAACAGCCAGGTGGGCATCGTGGCCCTGCCGTGGGTGGCCCGCTGCTGGCGGACCCGGGCGTAGGTGAGGATCATGGGGCTGGCGCTGGGCAGCATCATGGCCACCATCATGACCGCCCACATGCCCACGCTCGTGGCCAGCATCTCCAGGCCCCAGCCGGCGAATCCGGGCATGGCCATGGCTGTGCCCATGCCGCTGCCCGAACCCGCCGCGGCCAGATGGCCCCACGCAAGCACCGTAATCACCGCCAGGGCGAGGCCGATCAACACCCGCTCGCGAGCATGCATCGTGGACATTGTCGCTTCCATGGGGCGGTCTCCGCTCAGGGGCCTGCGTAGCTGAACGGCGAGTAGGACGCCGCCCGCCCGCTGAGGTCGAGATTGATGCCGTGGGCCTGGTGGCGCAGCGACCGGGACGATGCCACCACCAGGGGTTCGCCCGGCGCCACCGCGAAGGGGTGGTTGTGGATGGTGGCCGCCTGGCCGCCCTGCCCGTCAATGGCACTAATGTTGGCCTCCGCCGACTGACCGATCCTCAGGTGCCGGTGGCCCTGGTCGATCTCGAAATGCATGGGCATCGGCTCCACGGCGCGCACATCGCTGATGAGCGAGGCGAGCACCGCCGGATGCCCACCGGCCTGGCCGCCGAAGATCGCGCCCAGGGCCTCCTGCTGGGCCTGGTCGGCGCGCTCGTCCAGGTACAGCACCGCCTTCCAGTTGCCTTCGGGCATGGGTCCGGGGGTGCTCAGGGCCACCGCCACGTTGAGCCCGTCAAGCTCCACGTCGCCGTAGCGGCCAGAGGCGATGTGCCAGCCGACCAGGGCCGTGCATCCGCCTTCGGTGGGCGCGCCCAGGAACACGCAGGGACAGGCCTCCCGGCAGTCGCAGCTTTCCAGGTATTCGCCCTTGAGGGTCCATTCCGTACTCATGGCCTTACTCCTCTGCTTGGTTTTGTTGGTGTTGGCCGGAACAGGTGCGGCTCTGACATCCAGTTATAGCCGCCGGAGGCCCAATGGGCGTGACGGCGGCATGAGAAAATCATGAGAATTGTCGGTTTGGGCAGGGCTTTACGGCCGAGAGAGGCTGCAGGGGCGGCCCGGGGCGCCTATGATGGACGCCAGGGAGGGACGGTCATGGCGCAGAGGATGAAGGAACTCTTGGCCAGCCAGGCGCTGGAGGCCTTCGTCGGCCGCAGCGCCGAGCTGGAAGCGCTGCGCGAGACCCTGGCGCCGGAGGGGCCGCGGGTGGTGCATGTCCACGGTATCGCCGGGATCGGCAAGACGGCGCTGCTGGAACGCTTCGCCGCGGAAGCCCGGGGGGCCGGGACCACGGTGATCCGGCTGGACTGCCGCAACGTGGAACCGACGGAGCCAGGCCTGCTCCAGGCGCTGAGCGAGGCCATCGGCAGCGGCCATCCCGACGCCGAGGCGCTAGCCCGCCGCCTGGGCGGCCTGGGCAATAGCGTTGTCCTGGCTCTGGATACCTACGAGGTCTTCGGGCTCCTGGATACCTGGCTGCGGCAAGTCTTCCTGCCCATGCTGCCGGAGAACGTCCGGGTGCTGTTCTTCGGCCGCCAGCGGCCGCTGGCGGCCTGGCACGCCACGCCGGGCTGGGGGCGTCTGCTGCGGTCCGTAGCGGTGGCGCCGCTGACGGAATCGGAGGCCGGCGAGCTCCTGGTGAGCCTGGGAGTGAGCCGCGACGAGGCCACGCCCATCGCCCGAACCACCCACGGTCATCCGCTGGCCCTGAGGCTCGCCGCCGGCGCCGTGGGCGAGGCGCGCCGGGGGCACTGGCCCGAGGACGCGCCCCTGCAGCATGCCCTGGACGAGCTGACCCGCATGTTCCTGGCCGATGTCGGTGATGCCGTCACCCGCCGCGTGCTGGAGGGTGCCGCGGTGACACGCCGGGTCACGGTATCGCTGCTGCGGGCGCAGTTCCCGGATCTCGCCCCGCAGGACGCCTACGAACGGCTTCGCCGGCTGCCGTTCGTGGATGGGACCAGCGATGGGTTGATCATCCATGACGCCGTGCGCGACGCCATCGCCCGCTCGCTGCACGCCAGCGACCCGAGCCGCCATCTCGAGTATCGCCGCGCGGCCTGGCGGCAGCTGAACGCCGAGGCCGAGTCCGCCGGCAGCGGTGACCTCTGGCGCTACACGGCGGACATGCTCTATCTCATCGAGAACCCGGTGGTGCGCGAGGCCTTCTTTCCCAGCGGCACGCCCCGGCTGCCGGTGGAACGGGCACAGTCGGGCGACGAGCAGGCCCTGGCCGACATTGTCAGGGCTCGCGAAGGTGCGGAAGCGGCGGAGGTGCTGCTGCGCTGGTGGCGGCGCCTGCCGCAGTCCTTCTCCGTGGTGCGCGCGCCGGAAGGGCGGGTGATCGGCTTGTGCTGCAAGCTGCGCTCGGATGCGGTGGAGCCCACCTGGCTGCTGGATGACCCGGTGACGGCCGAATGGTATGCGCATTTGCGGAGAAAGCCGATGTCGCGCAACGAAATCGCCCTGTTCTGCCGCCGCTGGCTGAGCGAGGCGGAGGGCGATTCACCGGGCGAGGCCCAGGCCGCCGTCTGGCTCGATCTCAAGCGGACCTACATGGAGCTGCGCCCGGAGCTGCGGCGGGTGTACCTGGTGGCGAACGACCTGGCGGCCTACGCCCAGGTGGCTCAGCGCCTGGGGTTCGAGGTGCTGACGGAGCGGACAGTGGAGCTGGACGGCCGGGCTTATCACAGTGCCGTCCTCGATTTCGGGCCGGCGTCGGTGGACGGCTGGCTGGCGGAGCTCGCCGCGGCGGAGCTCGGCGTGCGGCGGTCCCCGGAGTTGCTCGACGTCGATTCGCGGGAGCTGGTGCTGGAGGCCGGGCGGGTGCCGCTGACGCCGCTGGAATTCGGTGTCATGCACCATCTACTGGCCCGGCAGGACAAAGCCGTCTCCCGTACCGAGCTGTTGCGGGACGTATGGGGCACCACCTACCAGGGTGGCAGCAATGTGGTGGATGCCGTGGTGCGCACGCTCCGGCGGAAGATGGGCGATCAGGCGGCGCGGGTGGAGACGGTAACCGGCGTGGGGTACCGGTTGCGCTCGCGCTAGGGAGGCGCCCTTGGGGCTGGGCCGCGTGCTTGGTCTGCCAACGCGCCGCCTGGCCAGAGACTCGCTTGAGTTGTTCAGTATTTTTCAGGTGTCCCAGGTGTTCAGTTCGGAGCTTTCTAGAGGGCCGCTCAGCGATGCGGCGCGCGGCCTGCGATCGCTACGCTTTCGGGCGGATCGACGCCGAAACGCTCGCGATACAGCTGCGGCGAGAGACCGGCGTACCTTTTGAAGATGCGTCGGAAGAAAGCCAAGTCTTCGTAGCCGACGGCGCGACTGACGTGCTGAATGGTCAGGGCGTCATTCTCCAGCATGTGCCTGGCCGCGTTGACTCTCACCTGATGCAGGTAGCTCATCGGCGTCTCGCCGGTGGCCATTTTGAAACGGCGGGTGAGGGTGCGTGAGGTCATGGCCGCTCGGGCCGCCAGAGCGTCCACCCGGACGGGTTCGTCGAAGTGGCGGAGCAACCACTCCTGGACCCGAAGAATTCGGTTATCCTCGTGTAGGGACAGGGGTGGTTCGGCCGCGTAGCCGAACTGCCACGTTCGTGGCGTCTCCAGAAGCAGTGCCCGGGCAGTCTCCATGGCGACCCGGTGTCCACAGAACTTCTCCACGAGGTACAGGCTCAGATCCACCGAGGCATAAACACCGCCACTGCAGAGCACATTGCCCGACTCTGTCAGGAAGCGCTCCGGATGCCACTGGACGTCCGGATACCGACGCCGGCATGCGTCCGCGACCCCCCAGTGGGTCGTGGCCGGGCGGCCGTCTAGCAAACCTGCTTCGGCGACCAGGGCCACGCCCGCGCAGACCCCCGCAATCAACGAGCCGCTCTGATGCCATCGCCGTAACCACGGGTAGATAGTGCGGTTGGCTGGGCAGGCGGTGTCAATATCGGCGCCTATGGCGGACACGATGATGAGGTCGGCGGCGTCGATCTCCTGGAGCGCGCAACTGGGGGTCAGACTCAGGCAAACGCCAGTGCGCACCGGCCGGCCATCCTGAGAGGCCGTTCGAACCCGGAAGTACGGCTGCGGTGACTTCCCGCGCATCTGGTTCCACAGCCGGCCCGCACTGTCGAAGATCTCGACGGGGGCGACCGCTGTCGACGGCATGCCGCCTTCGACCAGGACAACTGTGACATTGATCATGGCTTCCCCCGCATGGCGCGACCGCCCCCTTATCATGTCTTTTTTGCCACTTCTCTGCCATTGAAGCGGCGCTGGATAATGCTCTCTACGGTCAGAGGCTCACGCGGATTGTTCAGCGTTTCCCCAAGGAAGCCCGATGCGGACCACTGGCCCCGTGTATTCTGACGAGAAACGGCTGCAGGAGGTCACCAATGAGCGAGCATACGGCGTACACGGGAACATGTTTCTGCGGTGCGGTGGCACTCTCAGTGAGGGGTGAGCCCGAAGCGATGGGGTATTGCCACTGCGAATCGTGCCGACTCTGGTCGGCGGGACCTGTCAACGCTTTTACGCTCTGGAAGCCGGAAGCGGTCACCGTCGAAAAGGGACATGAGAATATCGGAACGTACAACGGGACTGCGCAGAGTTATCGGAGTTGGTGCAGAATCTGCGGCGGTCACCTGTTCACCGAGCATCCGCCCATGGCGTTGATTGATGTCTATGCCGCGGTCCTCCCAGACCTTTCGTTTCGCCCGGATGTGCACGTTCATTACCAGGAGCATGTGCTTGCCATAGATGACGGCGTGACGAAACTCAAGGACGTGCCAGCGGCGTTGGGCGGTTCCGGGGTCGAGCTTGCGGAATAGGGACTGACTGCCAGTGATTTCGGGACGCAGGTTTCGTCCCTCAGCGTGACCAACCCTGCGCTCCGGGGGCGCATCAGCGGGCCCGGTGCCGTGCCGGTTTCGGCGCGGCGCTGTTGTTCCACCGACCGCCAGGGATCGCCAGCGCGAATCCTCACGAATTTCTCATCCTCTTATCACTCCGGGGCATGTTCCGGGCGATACAAATGGCAGTGCGCCGGATCGATTCCGGGCGTCTCATATCGACTGATAAGGAGAGCAGCCATGAACGTATCGCGAGGACATATTCCCAAGGGTGTTCGCAATCCGGGGCCGGCGGTCCGGTCCGGCGAGCGCCGGGGCCTCGGACGGGCCCTGCCGCCGCTGGCCGTCACCGCGGCCCTCGTCGGCCTTTTCCTCACGACCCCGGCGTCAGGCGCCGGCGGCAAGAGCGAAGACGCCCTGATCAGGGAGGCGCTCAGCGCAGCCCCGCCCCAGGTGGCGGAGACGGCCACGGTCATCGACCTGGAGGGCAACGTGCTACGCCAGGGCAGCGGCGAGTACACCTGCCTGCCGGCGCCGCCCGGCTTCGGCGGGCCCATGTGCCACGACGAACAGTTCATGGCGTGGATGGATGCGTTCATGAACGGCGAACCGGCGCCGCCCACTTCGGCCATCGGCACCTCCTACATGCTGGCGGGAGATTCGCCCGACGGCGGTGCCAGCAACATCGATCCCCAGGCCCGGACGCCCACGGCAGACAACCAGTGGGTGGTGGAAGGGCCGCACGTGATGGTCATCGTGCCCGATCCCGCATCGCTCAAGGGCCTGCCCACCACGCCGAACGCCGACGGCCCGTACGTCATGTGGCCGGATTCGCCCTATGCCCACATCATGTGGCCGGTGGCGGAGCGTCCCGCCCAGCGCCCGGTCGTGGATTGACCGGATTGCCCGGCACGCCTCGGAGTTGTGCGCGTCGAGCCGTGCCTGGTGGCAGTAACTGCATGGCCCCGTCGGGGCCATGCAGTGTCTCGTGGCGGATTCAGGGCAGGTAGTTCAAATCTTCCGGCCGTGTCGTGAGACGCCCTGCAACGTAAGATGTCGTGGGCGTGGGCGTGGGCGTGGGCGCGTTAGGGGTCATTTGCCGCCGTTGACGCAGGGTAGCTGGTTCGGGGTTCTCACCCGTTAATGCGGACACTTCAAAGAAGGCTCATCATGGGCCGGCAAAAGGAGTGTTATGCC
>NZ_AYKF01000136.1 GCF_003732545.1 Salinisphaera orenii subsp. halophila YIM 95161
TGTCCAATCTCCAGGCTTTGGGTGATTGGACTCCAGATCGACGTGCTACTCAATAGCGGGGGATGGTCGGTAGTGCTCCGCGAAATCGATGATTGGGCTGTTGCGCGCCAGCGTGTCGGTGATCACCACCAGCCGGGCCAGCTGGGGCGAGGCCGGCGCACGCCGCAGGTTGTAGAAGAACGTCGGCCCGCCGTCACCGACGAAGGTATGGATCGCGCGCACGCCGGCATGCGCGCGCACGGCGCGCGCGAGCCGCTGGGCGCTCGCCTCCGTGCGGTCGATGTGGGCGCCTTCCGGCAGCGACAGATCGATGACCACGGCGGTGCGATCGGCCGGCGGGAAGAATTCTTCGTCCAGCCAGATCTGGCTGGCCAGCGCCGCGGCCATGACCAGGCCGCCGGCCACGATCAGCAGCGTGGGGAAACGCAGGGTCAGGCGGGCGAGATGGGCGCCGAGGCGGTCGATCAGCCCCGGCCCAGTCCCCGCATGCCGTCGCAGCGCGAACTGGCAGACCAGCGGTGTCACCGTGACCGCGAAGAGGTAGCTCACGGTCAGCGACAGCATGATGGTGATCGGCAGCGCCCGCGTGAAGTCCGCGGTGTTGCCTTCGGAGAGCAGCATGGGCACGAACGCCGCGAGCGTGGTGCCCGTGGCCGCGAACAGCGGTCCGGCGAGTTCGCGGATGGCGCCGGCAGCGGCCGCGGCGGGGGTGTCGCCCGCATTGAGACGGCGTTGCACGTCCTCGCTCATGACGATCGCGTTGTCGACCAGAATGCCGAGGGCGACCACCAGCCCGATGATCGCGATCTGGTGCAGGATGCCCCCGCCCAGAGCATACAGCGCGATCGTGGTCAGCGTGACCAGCGGCAGCAGCATGGCGACCACAACCCCGAGCCGCAGCCCCATGAACACGAACAGCACGAGCAGGATGATGGCGACCGAGATCAGCAGGTTCAGCGACAGATCGTCGAGCCGGCGTTCGGTCTGGGCCGGCTGGTAGAACATCTCCCGGATCTCGAGTGGTGCGATCATGGGCCGGATGGCGTCTACCGCGTCGCGCAGCCGTTCGCCCAGCGCGACCACGTTCACGCCCCGTTCGGCGATGATCTCGACCCCCACGCCGCGGTTACCGTCATGCCAGAGCGCACCGCGTGCCGGCACCGCCTCGCTTTGGTGGACTCGTGCCAGTGCCGACAGCGGCAGCGTGCCGCCGTCCGGCAGACCGATGGCCATGTCGCGGATGGCGTCGATGTCGTCGAAATCGGTCGCCGGATCCAGATTCACCGAGGCGCCGGCGAGCCGGAGCGTCCCGCCGCGGGTCACGCGGTTGTTCGCGCCGATATCGGCGGCGATGCCGGCGGGCGAGACGCCGTACCGGTCCATCGCGGCATCGTCGATGGTGATCGTGACCTGGCGGCCCGAGTCGCCGTGGAGCTCGGTGGCGGCGACGCCGTCCACGCCCAGCAGATGGCGGCGCAGCGTCTTCGCTGCATCGCCCAGTATCCGCGGCGGCGCATCGCCGGTCACCGCCAGCACCATCAGGCTGGCGTCGATGATGCGATCGTCGAGCTGTGCTTCGCCGACACCGGCCGGATAGTCCCGCGCGGCGTCGTCCATGGCCACGCGCACGCGGTCCCAGGCGGTGTCGGTGTCATAGATCTCATCGCCGAGCTGGATGGTGAACACCGCCATGCCCTGCCGCAGCGTGGTGTCGATCGTGTCCACCGCGGCGATCTCGGCGATCTCTTCCTCAAGCGGGCGGGCGACGAGGCGTTCGATACGCGCCGGCCCGGCCCCGGGGAAGGCCACGGTCACGATCGCGGCCCGATACGGAAACGACGGGTTCTCCTGCCGGTTCATCTGCAGATAGGCGAGGGCGCCGGCCAGCACGAAGACGGCGACCAGCGCCCCGATCAGCCGCGCCTGGCCCGGGATGCGCCCGGCGAGGTCAGTCATGGGCGCCGTCCGCGCCGTTGTCCTCCAGCACGCGTACCGTCTGGCCGTCGACGAGATTGTGCAACCCGCGGGTGACCACGCGTTCGTCCACCTCGAGCGCGCCCTCGACCCGCACCGACTCGCCGATCAGTGTCCCCGGAGTGACCGGTATCGCGTGCGCCACGCCGTCGCGCAGCACGTAGACCCGCGGCGCATGGCTCAAGCCGGGGCTGGCGATCGCGCTCGCCGGTACCAGCAGGCCCGGTTCGCTCGCCGCGGAAACGTGCCAGCTCACGCTCAGGCCGGGGCGCAGCGAGTCGGTCTCGTCGAGCGCGATGACGGCCCGGAAGAGTTCGCCGCGCCCGCCGCTGGCCCGTGACAGGCCGGTGAGCGTGCCCGCGATCTCGCGCTGTGCGAACAGGGGCAGCGTCAGCCGGGCGCTGTCACCGATCTCGAGTGTCTGAACCAGCCGTTCGGGCACGCCGAAGGCCACCTCCAGCGCGCGTCCGCCGCTGAGTGCCACCACGGGCTGACCGGCGGGTACGAACTCGCCGGGCTCGAAGAACACGCGCGTCACGCTGCCGGCGATGGGCGCGGTCAGTGTCAGTTCGCCCGCGGCGTTGACCGCGCGTTCGCGCTGGGCGCGGGCGTTGTCGAGCTGTGCGGCGAGGCTGTCGCGGCGTGCCCGGGTGTCCTCGAGTTCCTGGCGGGTAGCCGCGTCCTGTTCGACCAGCCGACGCACGCGCCGCAGATCGCGCTCGGCCTGTTCGACCCGCGTCTGCAGTCCCCGGACGTCCGCGGCGGCCGCATCGGCCGCGGGGCCGAGTTCGGGCTGGTCGAGGCGGGCCACGAGATCGCCGGCCGCCAGTTCCGCGCCGATGTCGACCGGCCGCGCCGCCAGTCGTCCGCTGGCCTGAAAGGCCAGTCGCGCGCGTTGCGCCGCGCGGGCCACGCCGCTGAGGGTATAACGTTGGTCGGCATTGGCGCGGCGCACCGTGGCCACGCGAACCGCCTTGATGTGGTCGGTGGTGCGGTCCGCAGTGGCGGTTCGACCGTCGTCGGTGCAGCCGGCTGCAAGCATGCCGCCCAGCACGGCGATGCCCATGAGACGACGCGCCCGGCCTGGCCGTTTTGTCATTGTTCTCCCTGCACCCGCGGCGCACTGCGCGAACGACCACGCTAGGTCGGGATGTTGACGCTGTCAACACTGTGCTAGCCTTTCGTCATGCGTACCCGGTCGCTTCGTGACGGTGATCGCTATCACCACGGCGATCTGTCCAATGCCTGCGTGCAGGCCGCCCTCGATCTGTTGAACGAGGGCGGTCGTGGCGCCGTGACCCTGCGTGCGGTCGCGCATCGTATCGGCGTGTCGCGCAGCGCGCCCTATCGGCATTTCGCCGACAAGCAGTCGCTGCTGGCGGCCTGCGCGGCCCGCGGTTTCGATCGGCTCGTGGCCGAGGCGGAGGCCGTCGTCGCGACATGCGAGCGCTGCGATGTCGACACGCTGCGCGCCCTGCTGGGTTGCTACGGGCGTTTCGGCATCGCCATGCCGCACCTCTACCGGCTGATGTTTGCCTGCGAGTTCCGCGGCGGCGCGTATCCCGAGCTCGAGGCGGCGGCCGGGCGCGTCTGTCATCAGCTCCATGAGACGGTCGAGCGCGGCCAGCGGGCGGGTACCCTGCGCCCCGGCGAAACCGCCGACAGCGTGCTGTTGCTATGGTCGAGTCTCCACGGTCTCGTATCGCTGTGCAACGATCTGGCGCCCAGTGCGGTGCTCGACAGCAGCGATCTGGCGTGCCAACTCGACCGGGTCTTCGCGGTGGTCCGGCCGGCGTTCGCGCCGTCATAGCGCGCAGGGCCGGTGCAACGGTCAGGGGCTGTCATGCCCGGCATTTAAATGTATAATACACAAATGTCGCGTCTCGCCTGGCTGTTCGCCCCCAGCGCCGAAAACGTCTCGTTCGCGATCCGCTGCTGCGTGTCGATCGCGCTGGCGCTGTATCTCGCCTTTCGGCTGCAGCTCGACAACGCCTACTGGGTGTTCATCAACGTGGCCATCCTCATCCAGCCGCTGCCGGGCTTTCTGGTGGTGCGCGGCTTCGCGCGGCTGCTGGGCACCTTCGTCGCCGGCGCGGTCTCGATCGCCCTGATCGCGGCGTTCGCGCAGAGCTACATGTTGTTCAGCGTGGCGCTGGTCGGCTGGGTGAGTCTGATGGTCTTCTGCGCGAGCCTGTTCCGGAACAATCTGTCCTACGGCTTCGTGCTGGCCGGCTACGTGACCATGATCGTCGGCGTGCGGGCGATGTCGGACCCGGCCACGGTGTTCTCGGTGGCCGTCGCGCGCACGGCTGAGACCGCGCTCGCAGCGGTCGTCGCGGCGTTCGTGAGCGTGCTGCTGGCACCGGGGACGACGGCGCGCAAGTATCTGGCCGCGCGGGTGGCGGCGCTGCGCGCGATCGGCACGCAGTTCGGACGGCTCAAGCGCGACCCGGACGAGGCGCCGGCCGCCGCGGGCGCTGGCGAGGACGATCCGCGCAGCCCGCATCCCGATCTTCATCGCCTGGTCGAGACCACACTCTCTCTCGAGCAGACACGGCGCTATGCGCGCTACGACGAGCCGCGCTTCGCCGAACACGACCGGCTCGCGCGGCGTCTGGACTACGAGCTGCTGGCGCTGGTCAGCGCCATGGCCTCGCTGCAGGTTTATCTGGCCAAGTTCGGCCAGGGTGTGGATCGGCGGCCGCTGCAGGCGCTGGACGAGGCCGCCGACCTGATGGCGCGCGACCCCGACGATACCGGCGCGCTCCGACGGGCCTTCGGCCAGGCGTACACGCGCATTCTGGAAACGGCTCGCGCGGACCGCGCCAACGACCGTCGCCGCTCGCTGGTCGACTGGGTCGTGATCAGCCGGGCGCTGGATCTCGCGAGTCGGATGCGCGCCGCGGTGGTCAAGCACGAGATGCTGCTCACCGAGCGCGGCGCCGGCCGGCGCACCCGGCGTTCCCGGCCCGAGTTCGCGGTGCCGGTATCGGTGCGTGAATCGTTGCGCACGACCGCACGGGCGGCCGTGGCCATGGGCATCGGCGCAGCGATCTGGGCCACCCACGCCGAGCCGGCCCTCAACGGCATGATGGTGCTCACGGCCGTACTCACCACCCTGTTCGCGCTCGGCGACAATCCGGTCGGCGGCGCGCGCGGCTTCGGCATCGGCGCGGCCTGTGCGGGGGTGGCTGCATTCGTCGTGAATTTCGTTCTGCTGCCCGCGGTCAACGGCTACGTCATGCTCATGGTCGTGCTGCTGCCGTTCGTGTTCGTCGCCGCGCTGGCCATGGCCACCCCGAGGCTCGCGCTGGTGGGGCGGATCTCGCTGGTCACCTTCGGGCTGCTGGTGCATCCGGACAACAACGCCCGTCAGGACTTCGTCAGCTTCGCCGAGGCGCTGATCGGCGCGGAGCTGGCGGTCTTTCTGGCGCTGGCGGCGTTCACACTGATCCTGCCGGTCTCGTCCCGGGGGCTGCTGCGCGAACGTCTGGCGGGTATGTTCGGCGAGCTTGCCCGCGGCTTCACCGGCTCGCGCGAGCGCTTCGAAACGCGGGTCTATGATCGCCTGCTGCGTCTGCCGGTGGCCGCCGATCGCGGTGAGACCCATGTCTCGGCGCGTCAGGCCGCCTTCGCCGCGGTCAACATGGGCCTGGAGGCGCGTTCGCTGCGGGTGCTCGCCGCCCGCGCCGGCTTCGACGAGCCGACGCGGGCTGGCGTGCGGACCGCGCTGGCGGAACTCGAACGCCTGTTCGCGCACGGCTACCCCGCGGTGGAGCGTGTGTTCGAGGTGCAGGCCAAGACCAATGCGCTGGCGCGCCGTATGCTCGACGAGGCGGTGACGTTCACGCCGCGCCGCCGGATGCGCCACGGCGTGCGCGCGGCGGTGGCCGCCGAGCTGGTGGCCGCGGCACTGGCCGACTACGGCCTGGCGCGCGAGAATGCCGACGGCACGGCCATCCGACTGGGGGAAGCCGACGTTGTCTCCTGAGCAGCTTGCCTTCGGCGGCATCTACCTGCCCATATTCCTGGTCTTTCTGGCCGGCGCCGGGCTGATCTATCTGCCGCTGCGTTTCCTGCTGCTGCGAATGCGCGCCTATCGGTTGTTCTGGCATCCGGCGCTGGCCGGCGCGGCCCTGTTCATCATCGTGTTGTCCCTGCTCCTGCTGGCGTTCGGCCCGTGGGCGGGCCGGGTCTGAAGGCTGGATCGAATGGCGGAATCAAGGGATGTGTTTCGGATCGTGCTTCGGGTCGTGGCGACCCTGCTGCTGGTCGCGGTCGCCGCGGTGCTGGCGTGGTTCGCGTGGCAGCACTACGTCTATGCGCCCTGGACGCGCGATGCCCGTGTCCAGGCGGACGTCGTCAACGTGGCCCCGGAAGTCTCGGGCACCATCACCGAGGTGGCGGTGCGCGACGATCGCTACGTCGAGGCCGGCGATCCGCTGTTCCGGATCCAGCCGATCCGGTTCGAGAATGCGGTCGACGAGGCCGAGGCGGCGCTGGCCCAGGCCGAGGCCCAGCGGCGCTTCGCCAGTCAGAATGCCAGCCGTCTCGAACGACTGCCGGCCGGGGGCGTGTCGACACAGGAGCGTCAGCAGGCCGAGTCCGAACTCGTGGCCGCGAACGCCTCGGTCCGCCAGGCCCGCGCCCGGCTCGCGCAGGCGCAGCAGGATCTGGAATGGGCCAGCGTGCGCTCGCCGGTCAACGGCTACGTCACCCATCTGCAGCTCGACGAGGGCGATTACGCCAGCGAGGGCCAGTCGGTGATGACGCTCGTCGACGTCGATTCCTTCCGCATCACGGCCTATTTCGAGGAGACCAAGCTGCCGCGCATTGACGTGGGCGACCCCGTGCGGATCAGCCTGATGGCCCGTGATGGGCCGCTGCGCGGTCACGTGGCCAGCATCGGTCACGGCATCGCGGTCGCCAACAACGCGCCGGGTGAGCGCAACCTGCCGAACGTCGACCCCACCTTCCAGTGGGTGCGTCTGGCCCAGCGCGTGCCCGTCACCATCGACTTCGATCGCAGCCCGACCGATCTCGGGCTGAGCGTCGGCCTGAGCGCCACCGTGCATGTCCAGCCCGACAGGGCCGACGCGCGCGATGCGGCGGTGGGCGAAGACGGCCTCATCGGACTGCCGGCAGAGCGCACCGCGCCGGACGGCGACGGCGGGGCGACGGACTGAGCGGCGTCGCGTCCGCGCCACGGTGTCGATGGTGCGGCCGGTTGCCCGGCCGAGCATTCGCGCGCGGATCACAACGGTGCATCAGGCGCAGGCCTCGCCGGTACGTCGCCCTGGCCCCGTGCGTACGGTCCGGCGTGGTGTGCGGTTCGCGGTTCGAGCCGTAATTCGTCACGGCAGGTGCGAAAGCGAAACGGTGACAGGCGGCCCGTGCGGCCGCGTCTAGTCGTGCGGCGGCGTGTAGTGGATGGCCTCGATCTCGAATTCGCGTTCGTTCTGGGGCAGGCTCACGGTCACGATGTCGCCGACGCGCTTGCCGAGCAGCGCCCGCGCCACCGGCGAATTCAGGCTGATCGCACCCGCGGCGGCGTCGGTCTCGTCCGCCCCGACGATGCGGTAGCGATGGCGTGCGTCCGTGTCGTCGATCACCGCGACCCAGGCGCCGAAAAAGACGACGCTCGGATCGTCCGGGGCACTGTCGACCACCGTGAGTTCGTCGATACGCCGGCCGAGATAGCGCACCCGCCGATCGATCTCGCGCAGCTCCTTCTTGCGATAGATGTATTCGGCGTTCTCGGAGCGATCACCCTCGGCGGCGGCGGCCGACAGCTCGCGGGTGACGTGCGGACGCTTCTCGCGCCAGAGGTAGTCCAGTTCGTCGGCCAGCTTCTGCCAGCCGGCGCGGGTGATGTAGTCGCGTCGTGTCACGCGGTGTTGCTCGCGGTGGGATGCGCAGGCGCAAAGCTTAAAAGAAAGGCCCGCGTGCCGTTAAGCAAGCGGGCCCGCTGCCGCCACGGCGGGCGGGGCCC
>NZ_AYKF01000137.1 GCF_003732545.1 Salinisphaera orenii subsp. halophila YIM 95161
CCGAGCGAGCGGATTTCCTTGGTCAGCACGTTGAACGATTCCGGCATGCCGGCGCTCATCTGATGGTCGCCGTCGACGATGTTCTTGTACATGCGCGTGCGGCCGGCGACGTCGTCGGACTTGACCGTGAGCATCTCCTGCAGCGTGTAGGCGGCGCCATAGGCCTGCAGGGCCCAGACCTCCATCTCGCCGAAGCGCTGGCCGCCGAACTGCGCCTTGCCGCCCAGCGGCTGCTGGGTGACCAGCGAGTACGGCCCCGTGGAACGGGCGTGCATCTTGTCGTCGACCAGATGGTTGAGCTTGAGCATGTACATGTAGCCGACCGTGACCGGCCGCTGGAAGGCTTCGCCCGTACGGCCGTCGATCAGCGTCGTCTCGCCGGACTCCGGCAGACCGGCCAGCTTGAGCAGCTCGCGGATCTCGCCTTCGTTGGCGCCGTCGAACACCGGCGTGGCGGTGGGCATCCCGCCGACCAGATTCTGCGCCATGGCGAGCATCTCGTCGTCGGTGAGGCTGTCGATGTCCTCCTGGGTGCCGCCTTCGGTGTGGTAGGCCTTCTTCAGGAATTCACGTATCTCGCCGACGGCCTTCTGCTGCTCCAGCATCTCGCCGACCCGCAGGCCGATGCCGCGCGCGGCCCAGCCCAGATGGGTCTCCAGCACCTGACCGATGTTCATGCGCGAGGGCACGCCCAGCGGGTTGAGCACGATATCAGCCGGGGTACCGTCTTCCAGATACGGCATGTCCTCGACCGGCACGATCTGCGAGATCACGCCCTTGTTGCCGTGCCGCCCGGCCATCTTGTCGCCCGGCTGCACGCGGCGCTTCACGGCCAGATAGACCTTGACCATCTTGAGCACGCCCGGGGCGAGTTCGTCGCCCTGGGTGATCTTCTCCTTCTTGGAGGCGAAGCGGCGCTCGAAGTCGGCCTTCTGGTCCTTGAGCCGCTGCGCGATGGACTCGAGCTGCGACTGGGCCTCTTCGTCCTGGAGCCGAATGTCGAACCACTTCTCGCGATCCAGATCGTCCAGATAGGCGGCCGTGATCTTGGCGTCGGCCTTGAGCTTGTTCGGGCCGCCGTCGGCGACCTTGCCCAGCAGCATGGACCGCAGACGATCGAACAGGTCGTCCTCGAAGATGCGCTGCTGGTCGTTGAGGTCCTTGCGGACCGCGGCCAGCTCGTCCTCCTCGATCGACAGGGCCCGGGCGTCCTTCTCGACGCCGTCGCGGGTGAACACCCGCACGTCGATCACGGTGCCGTCCATGCCCGGCGGCACGCGCTGGGACGAATCCTTCACGTCCGAGGCCTTCTCGCCGAAGATGGCCCGCAGGAGCTTTTCCTCCGGCGTGAGCTGGGTCTCGCCCTTGGGCGTGACCTTGCCGACCAGGATGTCGCCGGCCGAGACCTCGGCGCCGATGTAGGCGATGCCGGACTCGTCCAGCTTGCCGAGCGCGGACTCGTTGACGTTCGGAATATCCGAGGTGATCTCCTCCGGCCCGAGCTTGGTCTCGCGGGCCACGCAGGTCATCTCTTCGATGTGGACCGAGGTGAAGCGGTCCTCCTCGACCACCCGCTCGGAGATCAGCACGGAGTCCTCGAAGTTGTAGCCGTGCCACGGCATGAAGGCCACGAGCAGATTCTGGCCCAGCGCCAGCTCGCCCATATCGGTGGACGGCCCGTCGGCCAGCACGTCGCCGCGCTCGATGCGATCACCCGGCTTGACCAGCGGCTTCTGGTTGAAGCAGGTGTTCTGGTTCGAGCGCGTGTACTTGACCATGTTGTAGATGTCCACGCCAGACTCGTCGGCCGAGGTCTCGTCGTCGTAGACCCGGACCACGACGCGGGAGGCGTCGACCTTGTCGACCACACCGCCGCGGCGCGCGGTCACGGCGTTGCCGGAGTCGATGGCCACCTTGCGCTCGATGCCCGTGCCGACCAGCGGCTTGTCCACGCGCAGGCAGGGCACCGCCTGACGCTGCATGTTCGCGCCCATGAGCGCGCGGTTGGCGTCGTCGTGCTCGAGGAACGGCAGCAGCGCCGCGGCGACGGACACGATCTGCTTCGGGCTCACGTCCATGAACTGGACGCGGTCCGGCGAGGCCATCGTGAACTCGTTCTGGTAGCGGCACGAGACCAGCTCGTTGACGAGCTGACCGTCGGCGTCGACCTTCGCGTTCGCCTGGGCGATCACGTAGCGGCCTTCCTCGATCGCCGACAGATACTCGACCTCGTCCGTGGCACGGCCGTTCTCGACCTTGCGATACGGCGTCTCCAGGAAGCCGTACTGGTTGGTCCGCGAGTACACCGACAGCGAGTTGATCAGGCCGATGTTCGGGCCTTCCGGCGTCTCGATCGGGCAGATCCGGCCGTAGTGCGTCGGATGCACGTCGCGCACCTCGAAGCCGGCACGCTCGCGGGTCAGACCACCCGGGCCGAGTGCCGAGACGCGGCGCTTATGCGTGACCTCGGACAGCGGGTTGTTCTGGTCCATGAACTGCGATAGCTGCGAGGAGCCGAAGAACTCCTTGACCGCGGCCGCCACCGGCTTGGCGTTGATCAGATCCTGTGGCATGAGGCCTTCGGATTCGGCGATCGACAGGCGCTCGCGCACCGCGCGCTCGACGCGCACCAGGCCCGTACGGAAGGCGTTCTCCGCCATCTCGCCCACGCTGCGCACGCGGCGGTTGCCCAGATGATCGATGTCGTCGGTCTGACCGATGCCGTTGCGGATGGAGACCAGCTCGGCGAGCACCGCGATGATGTCCTCGTTGGCCAGCACCGAATCGCCGGTCGCGTCGTCGCGGCCCAGGCGCCGGTTGAACTTCATCCGGCCGACGGCCGACAGGTCGTAGCGGTCGTCGTTGAAGAACAGGTTCTCGAACAGATTCTCCGCGGCGTCCTTGGTCGGCGGCTCGCCGGGACGCATCATGCGATAGATCTCGACCAGCGCCTCCAGCTGCGTGGTGCTGGGGTCGACCATCAGCGTGTTCGAGATGTACGGACCGTGATCGAGGTCGTTGATGTACAGGGTCGGGATATCGGTGATGCCCGCGCCCCGCAGCGCCTCGATCATCTCGTCGGTCAACTCCGAGTTCGCGGGCGCGAGCTCCTCGCCGGTCTCCGAATCGACGATCGCGCGCGAGAGGATCTTGCCGACGAGATAGCTCTCCGGCACCGCCAGCGTCTCGACGCCGGCCTCCTCGAGCTTGCGGATGTGGCGCACGGTGATGCGACGGCCTTCCTCGACGATGACGTCGTTGCCCGCCTTGATGTCGAAGGTGGCCGTTTCGCCGCGCAGCCGCTCCGGCACGAGCTCCATCTCCACGCCGTTGTCCGACAGGTGGAACATGGTGGTCTCGTGGAACATCTCGAGCATCTGCTCGGTGTCGTAGCCCAGCGCGCGCAGCAGGATGGTCGCCGGCAGCTTGCGGCGACGGTCGATGCGCACGTAGACGCTGTCCTTCGGATCGAACTCAAAATCGAGCCACGAACCGCGGTACGGAATCACGCGCGCGGAATACAGATACTTGCCGGACGAATGCGTCTTGCCACGATCGTGGTCGAAGAACACGCCCGGACTACGGTGGAGCTGGTTGACGATGACCCGCTCGGTGCCGTTGATGATAAAGGTGCCGGTGTCGGTCATGAGCGGCAGTTCGCCCATGTAGACTTCCTGCTCCTTGATGTCCTTGACCGGCTTCGGATTGGCCTTGCTGTCCTTGTCGTAGATGATCAGACGCACGGTCACCCGCAGCGGCGCCGAGTAGATCATCCCGCGGACACGGCACTCCATCTCGTCGAAGACCGGCTGGCCGAGCCGATAGCTGACGTACTCAAGCGCCGCGCTACCCGAATGGCTCGCCATCGGGAACACCGACGAAAACGCCGCATGCAGACCCACGCCCGCCCGGTTGTCCGGATCGAGCTCTTTCTGCAGGAACTGCCGATAGGAGTCGATCTGGGTTGCCAGCAGAAACGGCATCTCCAGCACCGACGGCTGTTTGGCAAAATCCTTGCGGATACGTTTTTTTTCGGTAAACGAGTAGGCCATGTCTCTCAACCCTCATGGTTGGACGAGCCGCGGGCCCGGGGGCGGTCCGCGGCGCTAAGCGTGCGCAGGCGTCGGTCGGCGGCAACAGGAAAAGGCCGGCAGCACACGGCCACCAGCCATTTTCCCGGAATCGTCAAGTTATTGCTTCTGGCAATGTATACCAGCGACCTGCCTTTACTTGAGTTCGACGGACGCGCCGGCTTCTTCCAGCTTCGCCTTCATTTCCTCGGCATCGGCCTTCTCGACGCCTTCCTTCAGGGTCGCCGGAACCGACTCGACCATTTCCTTGGCTTCCTTCAGACCCAGACCGGTGATGGCACGGACGGCCTTGATCGCGCCGACCTTGTTCTCGCCAAAGCTGGAGAGCACCACGTCGAACTCGGTCTGTTCCTCGGCGGCTTCCGCGGCTTCGCCGCCACCGGCCGCACCGGCGACCGCGACGGGGGCCGCCGCCGAAACGCCGAACTTCTCTTCCATCATCTCGACGAGCTCGACCACGTCCATCACGGACATCTCGGAGATCGCTTCGAGTACTTCTTCCTTCGTAGCAGCCATTGTCAACTCCTAATACGTTTGGGGCGCAAGGCCCCGATTCAATTACTTCAAGCAGCCTGCTTTTCGTCGCGGACTGCAGCCACGGTGCGACTGAGCTTCGCAACCGGTTCGCGGGTGGTGCGGGTCA
Organism: Salinisphaera orenii subsp. halophila YIM 95161; assembly: GCF_003732545.1. Lineage (GTDB taxonomy): Bacteria > Pseudomonadota > Gammaproteobacteria > Nevskiales > Salinisphaeraceae > Salinisphaera > Salinisphaera orenii_A. The sequence goes on from NZ_AYKF01000137.1 coordinate 4,735, forward strand.
GCTTCTCGACCGGCGCCTTCATGGCACGCATCAGCTGACTCAACGCCTCGTCGCGAGTCGGCAGCTTGGCCAGACGATCGAGCTGCTCGCCGGGCAGCAACTGCCCGTTGAACGAGATCGCCGTGACCTTGAGGGCATCGTGCGACTTGCGAAAATCACTGACCACGCGTGCGGCCGAACCCGGATCCTCCAGCGAGAAACCCAGGATCACCGGCCCCTTGAACGCTTCGGTCATGCATTCGTAGTCGGTACCCTTCAGCGCCAGCTTGGCCAGATTGTTCTTGATGACCTTCAGATACGCGCCGCCCTCGCGGGCGTTGACGCGCAGGTCATCCATCTGGCCCGCCGTGAGACCGCGGTATTCCGCAAGGACTGCGGAATGCGCGCGCGTCGCCACGTCGCTGACTTCTGCCACCATGGCCTGCTTGGCTTGAAAACTCATGGCCATAGTCATCACTCCTTGAGCAAACCGCCGGCAACCGCCGACGGATGATTGAGCGGACATTTCCTCGGAAACGCCCCTTCGACGACCGTCGCCCGTGTCGAGACAGCGGGACGACACACGTCATCTGCGCAGGCTGGCGATATCGCCTTTAAGAACCGATGCCTCGGCTCGCCTCACGGTCTTTGACGACGCAGCCACTTCCGGAGCGGACTGCGCTACAAAGAACTCCTTCGTCGACCGGGGCGCACGCGACAGCGCGCGCCCCGGCCCACATTCCTAGGCCGCCACCCCGCTGGCGTCCACGGCCAGGCCGGGACCCATCGTGGTGGACAGCGAAATCTTGCGAAGATAGATGCCCTTCGCGTTCGCCGGCTTGGCTTTCTTCAGGTCGGCGATCAGCGCGGCGAGGTTCTCGCGCAGCGCGGCATTGTCGAAATCGGTCTTGCCGATCGCGCAATGAATGATGCCGGCCTTGTCGGTGCGGTACTGCACCTGGCCCGCCTTGGCGTTCTTGACGGCGGTCTCGACGTCCGCGGTGACCGTGCCCGTCTTGGGGTTCGGCATGAGCCCCTTGGGGCCCAGAATCTGCCCCAGACGGCCGACCACGGGCATCGCATCCGGCGTCGCCACGACCATGTCGAAGTTGATCTCGCCGGCCTGCACCTGCTCGGCCAGGTCGTTCAGACCGACCACGTCGGCGCCGGCCGCGATCGCCTTGTCGGCGTTGTCGCCCTGCGTGAACACGGCCACGCGCACGCTCTTGCCCGTGCCGTGCGGCATGACGGTCGAACCGCGCACGTTCTGGTCGGACTTGCGGGCATTGACACCCAGATTCACCGCGACCTCGACGGACTCGGTGAACTTCGCGCTCGAGACCTTCTTCAGCACGTCGAGGGCTTCGTCGACCGGGTAGAGCCGGAACGGATCGATCTGATCACGGATGGCCGCCTTGCGCTTTGACAGTTTCGCCATGACTAGCCCTCCACCTTGATGCCCATGGAACGGGCGCTGCCGCTGATGATGCGGATGGCCGCATCCATGTCCGCCGCGTTGAGGTCCGGCCACTTGGCTTCCGCGATCTCCTGGACCTGCGCCTCGGTGACCGTGCCGACCTTGTTGCGCAGCGGATCCGCCGCGCCCGACTGAATGTTGGCCGCCTTCTTCAACAGGATCGACGCCGGCGGCGTCTTCTTGACGAAGGAGAAACTGCGGTCCGAGAACACCGTGATGACCACGGGGATCGGCAGACCGGGCTCGGTGTCCTGCGTCTCGGCGTTGAACGCCTTGCAGAACTCCATGATGTTCACGCCGTGCTGACCCAGCGCCGGACCCACGGGGGGACTCGGATTGGCCTTGCCGGCCGGGATCTGCAGCTTGATGTAGCCTGCAATCTTCTTGGCCATGTCATGACTCCTTCAGGTACCAGCGCCGCGGGGCTGCCCGGGCTCCCTGATGTGACTGTATGAACGCCCTGTGGCGTTCGCGCTTCAGCTCTTTTCGACCTGATCGAACTCGAGATCCACGGGGGTCGAACGCCCGAAGATCGTGACCGCCACGCGCAGGCGGTTCTTGTCGTAGTTGACTTCCTCGACCACGCCGTTGAAGTCGGCGAACGGACCGTCGATGACGCGCACCTCCTGGCCCGGCTCGAACACCGTTTTCGGGCGCGGCTTTTCCACCGACTCCTCGACCCGATTGAGGATCTGGTCGGCCTCGGCGTCGGAGATCGGCGCCGGCCGGTCGGCAGTGCCGCCGATGAAGCCGAGCACCCGGGGCACGCTCTTGACGAGGTGCCAGGTCTCGTCATTCATCTCCATGTGCACCAGCACATAGCCCGGAAAGAACTTGCGCTCGGTCGTGCGGCGCTTGCCGTCCTTGATCTCCACGACCTCCTCGGTCGGCACGAGGATATCGCCGAAGTAGTCTTCCATGCCGTGGCGCGCGACATAATCCTTGAGCGAATCGCGCACTTTCTTCTCATACTGCGAGAAGGAATGCACCACGTACCAATGCTTGGCCATACGAATCTGCCTCGCGCGCCTAGCGGCCCGTCAGAAGTTGAACCGCCCAGGCCAGCAGCACATCGAGCGCCCAGATGAAGATCGCCAGAATCAGTACGACGACCACGACCATGAGCGTCGTCTGCACGGTCTCGCGCCGCGTCGGCCAGACCATGCGCCGCAGCTCGGTGCGCGAACCCTGGATGTAGGCCCAGGCGTTCTTGCCGATGGCGGTCTGCAGCGCGATGAGCACGGCGACGACCGCCCCACCCAGCATGCCCAGCACGCGAACCAGGTCCGTGTGGGCCGTGAAGTAGTAATAGCCGACGATACTCGCGACCAGCACGGCAACGGCCAGCCAGAGCAGCGCCGTGTCGAGCAGGGAGCTCGTGCGTTTTTCTTGGGTTGCCATCGACGACTCGACCGAAGGTGGGCGATAACGCTTAACGTGGCAGGCCAGGAGGGGCTCGAACCCCCAACCTGCGGTTTTGGAGACCGCTGCTCTGCCAATTGAGCTACTGGCCTAAGCGTTAACTTTTATCGCCCGCGAAAAAGACGGCGGAGTGTACCACGGTTTTCCACCCTGGCAACCCCGCCCATAGTACGACGAAACGGTCCGCCGGTGCATCCGCACCCGCAGAGATCGTCCTCTGCAAGCGGGCAGCGACCCGATCAGGCCGTAATCTTGGTCACGACGCCGGCGCCCACGGTGCGGCCGCCTTCGCGGATCGCAAAACGCAGACCCTC
>NZ_AYKF01000138.1 GCF_003732545.1 Salinisphaera orenii subsp. halophila YIM 95161
CGGCGCGTTCCTCTTATGCCTTTTCCGGTTGATTGCGAGTAAGCGCCTCGACCACATGCGAGGGCGCTTGTGCGTAGTTGTCGAACTGCATCGTGTAGGTCGCGCGGCCCTGGCTCATCGAGCGCAGATCGGTCGCGTAACCGAACATCTCGGACAGCGGCACGGACGCCGACAGCTGCTTGCCGGTCGGGATATCGTCCATGCCCCGCACGGTGCCGCGACGACGGTTCAGGTCGCCCATGACATCGCCCATGTATTCCTCGGGCGTAACGACCTCGACGTCCATCATCGGCTCGAGCAGCGCGGGCGAGGCCTTGCGCGACCCGTCCTTGAACGCCATGGAGCCGGCGATCTTGAACGCCGATTCGTTCGAGTCGACGTCGTGATAGGAACCGTCGTACAGCGTGACCTTGATGTCGACCATCGGGTAGCCGGCGACCACACCGTTGGCCATGGCCTCGCGGATGCCCTTGTCGACCGCGCCGACGTATTCCTTCGGCACCACGCCACCGACGATGGCGTTGACGAACTCGTAGCCGGCCCCGGCTTCCTCCTGCGGCTCGATGCGCAGGAACACGTGACCGTACTGGCCGCGGCCGCCCGACTGGCGGACGAACTTGCCTTCCTGCTCGACCTGCTTGCGGATGGTCTCGCGGTAGGCGACCTGCGGCGCGCCGACATTGGCCTCCACGCCGAACTCACGCTTGAGGCGGTCCACGATGATCTCGAGATGCAGCTCGCCCATGCCGGAGATGATGGTCTGGGCGGTCTCCTCGTCGGTGCGCACCTGGAAGGACGGATCCTCCTGCGCCAGCTTCGACAAAGCAACGCCCATCTTCTCCTGATCCGCGCGCGATTTCGGCTCGACCGCGACCGCGATGACCGGATCCGGGAATTCCATGCGCTCGAGAATGACCCGCGAGTCGTTGGCGCAGAGCGTATAGCCCGTGACCACACTCTTGAGCCCGACCACGGCGGCGATGTCGCCGGCCCGGACTTCCTTGATCTCTTCGCGCGAGTTGGAGTGCATCTGCAGCAGACGGCCGACGCGCTCCTTCTTGTTCTCGATCGGGTTGTAGATCGTGTCGCCCGACTTCAGTACACCGGAGTAGACCCGGATGAACGACAGCGAGCCGACGAACGGGTCGGTGGCGATCTTGAACACGAGCGCGGCAAACGGCTGATCGTCGGAGGCGTAGCGCTCGATGGCGACCTCGGGATCGTTGGCGTCTTGGCCCTTGATCGGCGGCACTTCCGTCGGCGACGGCAGATAGTCGATCACGGCGTCCAGCATGGCCTGGACACCCTTGTTCTTGAACGCGGTGCCGCACATGCAGAGCGTGATCTCGTTGTTGATCACGCGCTTGCGCAGGCCGGACTTGATCTCGTCGTTGCTCAGCTCGCCGGCGTCGAGATACTTCTCCATGATCTCTTCGTCGGCCTCGGCGGCCGCCTCGATCATCTCGTCGCGATACTTCTGGGCATCGGCCTGGAGATGCTCGGGGATGTCGCGCGCCTCGAAGGTGCGGCCGGCGTCTTCCTGGTTCCAGTAGATCGCCTGCATCCGCATGAGATCGACGATGCCCTCGAACTCGTCCTCGGCGCCGATCGGCAGCTGGATGGTGACCGGGTAGGTCGCCAGGCGCTTCTTCATCATCTCGATGCAGCGCCAGTAGTCCGCACCCAGCTTGTCCATCTTGTTGACGAACGTGATGCGCGGAACGTGATACTTGTCCGCCTGGCGCCAGACCGTCTCGGTCTGCGGCTCGACGCCGGCGTTGGCGTCCAGCACGCAGACGGCGCCGTCGAGCACTCGCAGGCTGCGCTCCACTTCGATGGTGAAGTCGACGTGGCCGGGCGTGTCGATGATGTTGACGCGGTACTGCTGATCGTACTGCTGCTCCATGCCCTGCCAGAAGCAGGTGGTGGCAGCCGAGGTGATCGTGATGCCGCGCTCCTGCTCCTGCGACATCCAGTCCATCACGGCCGCGCCGTCATGCACCTCGCCCATCTTGTGGGAGATGCCGGTGTAGTACAGAACACGTTCGGTCGTCGTCGTCTTGCCGGCATCGATGTGAGCCATGATGCCGATGTTGCGATAACGCTCGAGTGGATGGTTGCGGGGCATGAGAGTCTCTTGAACCTGAGAAATGGGGGCGCTTACCAGCGGAAGTGCGAGAACGCCTTGTTGGCATCGGCCATCCGATGGGTGTCCTCACGCTTTTTCACCGCGGCGCCGCGATGCTCCGACGCATCAATCAGCTCGCCGGCCAGCCTGCGGGCCATGGAGTTCTCGCCGCGCTTGCGCGCCGCGTCGATCACCCAGCGCATCGCCAGCGTGGTACGACGCACCGCGCGCACCTCGATCGGCACCTGATAGGTGGCGCCGCCGACGCGCCGCGATTTCACCTCGACCGCGGGCCGGACGTTGTCGAGCGCTTCCTCGAGCACGTCGAGCGGCTCGTCGGTGCCCTTCTTGGTGGAGATCTGCGAAAGCGCGCCGTAGACGATCATCTCCGCCTTCGACTTCTTGCCGTCGTCCATGATCATGTTCATGAACTTGGCCAGCAGTTCGCTGTGGTAGCGCGGATCAGGCAGGATTTCGCGGCGCGGCGCGGATGCACGACGGGACATATTCTAGATTTTCCTATTCGTTGAGCCAGGCGGGCGCAATCAGGACTTCGGCTTCTTGGCGCCGTACTTCGACCGGCCCTGGCGACGGGCCTCGACGCCGGAGGCATCGAGCGCGCCGCGGACGGTATGGTAACGCACACCGGGAAGGTCCTTGACTCGGCCGCCGCGAATGAGCACAACCGAGTGCTCCTGCAGGTTGTGACCCTCGCCGCCGATGTAGCTCGCCACCTCGTAGCCGTTGGTCAGCCGCACGCGCGCCACCTTGCGCAGCGCCGAGTTCGGCTTCTTGGGCGTGGTGGTGTAAACGCGCGTGCAGACGCCACGACGCTGCGGGCAACCCTGCAGCGCGGGAACGTCGTTCTTCTGGCGCTTGTCTTTGCGGCCCTTGCGGACCAGTTGGTTGACCGTGGACACGTCGTCACCCTGCTCGATCGATGAAAATAGTGAGGCAGCCCGGCGTACACCGGACTGCCGCTAAAGGACGGCGGATAGTACGGGCGGCGCACGGCCATGTCAAGCCGTGCCGCGCGCCGCCCCACGTCAGATCGAATCCTCGTTGCTGGATTCGGCCTCGGAGGCGTCGATGTCGGCTTCCGCGGGCGCCTCGGTGGGCGGCAGCGCGCCCTTGAGGTCCAGCGGGCCGAGACGGTCGCGCCGACGCTGCTCGTGGTACGCCAGCCCGGTACCGGCCGGAATGAGACGGCCGACGATGACGTTCTCCTTGAGCCCGCGGAGATCGTCGCGACCGCCGCGTACGGCGGCCTCGGTGAGCACCCGGGTGGTCTCCTGGAAGGAGGCCGCGGAGATGAACGACTCGGTGGACAGACTGGCCTTGGTGATGCCCAGGAGCAGCCGCTCGAACGTCGCCGGCACCTCTTCCTTGGCCTCGGCCCGGCGATTGTGCTCGAGCACCGTCTGGTACTCGGCCTGCTCGCCCTGGAGGAACGGTGTATCGCCGGCATCGGTGACTTCCACCCGACGCAGCATCTGGCGGATGATGACCTCGATGTGCTTGTCGTTGATGCGCACACCCTGCAGGCGATAGACGTCCTGGATCTCCTTGACCAGATATTCGGCCAGCTTCGGGATGCCCTGCAGCCGCAGGATATCGTGCGGCATCGGCTCGCCGTCGGAGAGGATCTCGCCCTTCTCGACGTGCTCGCCCTCGAAGACGTTGATCTGACGCCACTTGGGCACGAGCAGCTCGGTCTCGTAGCCGTCCGAGTCGACGATCTTGAGCCGCTGCTTGCCTTTGGTCGCCTCACCGAAGCGGACCGTGCCCTGGGCCTCGGCCAGGATCGCCGGCACCTTGGGCTTGCGGGCCTCGAACAGGTCCGCGACCCGTGGCAGACCGCCGGTGATGTCGCGCGTCTTGGAGGACTCCTGCGGGATGCGGGCACAGACGTCGCCCACCACCACGCTCTGGCCGTCCTCGACGACCACGATGGCCTTGGGCGGCAGACTGTAGGCCGCGGGGATCTCGGTGCCCGGGAAGTTGAGTTCGTTGCCGGACTCGTCGACCAGCTTGATGATGGGCCGCAGATCCTTGTTGCCCTGACCGCGCGACTTCGGCTCGGTGACCACCAGAGTGGACACGCCGGTGATCTCGTCGATCTCGCGCTGGACCGTGACACCCTCGATGAACTCCTCGAACTTCACCTTGCCGGCGACCTCCGAGACGATCGGATGGGTGTGCGGATCCCAGTCCGCCAGGCGGGCACCGGATTCGATCCGATCGCCCTCGTTGACGTGCAGACGCGCGCCGTAGGGGATCTTGTAACGCTCCTTCTCGCGGAAGTTCTCGTCGATGACGCCGATCTCGCCGGAACGCGAGACCGCCACCAGGTGGCCGCCCTCCGCATGCTCGACGGTCTTGACGTTGTGCAGCTTCACGGTGCCGGCGGTCTTGACCTCCACGCCGTCGGCGGAGACCGCACGCGAGGCCGCGCCGCCCACGTGGAACGTGCGCATGGTCAGCTGCGTGCCCGGCTCGCCGATGGACTGGGCCGCGATCACACCGACCGACTCGCCGATGGAGACCCGCTCGCCGCGGGCGAGATCGCGCCCGTAACAGGCGGCGCAGACGCCGAAGCCGGTCTCGCAGGTGATCGGACTGCGCACGAAGACCTCGTCGATCGAGCTCGTCTCGATGAGATCGACGTCCTTCTCGTTAAGCAGCTTGCCAGAATCGAGCAGCGTGTGGTTGGTCGCCGGATCGACGACATCGGCGGCCAGCACGCGCCCGAGCACCCGCTCGCGCAGGGGCTCGACCACATCGCCACCCTCGACGATCGGGTACATCTTGAGGCCCTGATCGGTACCGCAGTCGTTCTCGGTGACCACCACGTCCTGGGAGACATCCACCAGGCGGCGGGTGAGATAGCCCGAGTTCGCGGTCTTGAGCGCGGTGTCGGCCAGGCCCTTGCGCGCGCCGTGGGTGGAGATGAAGTACTGGAGTACGTTCAGCCCCTCACGGAAGTTCGCGGTGATGGGCGTCTCGATGATCGAGCCGTCCGGCTTGGCCATGAGGCCGCGCATGCCCGCCAGCTGGCGGATCTGGGCCGCGCTACCGCGGGCGCCGGAGTCGGCCATCATGAAGATGGAGTTGAACGACGTCTGGTCGATGGTGTTGCCCTCGGCGTCGGTGACCTCGTCCAGCCCCAGCTTGTCCATCATCGCGGAGGCGATCTGCTCGTTGGCACGCGACCAGATGTCGATGACCTTGTTGTAGCGCTCGCCCTGGGTCACGAGACCCGAGGTGTACTGCTCCTCGATCTCCTTGACCTCGTCCTCGGCGCGGGCCAGCACCGTCTGCTTCTCCTGCGGGATGACCATGTCGCCCACCGCGATCGAGATGCCGGCCTTGGTCGACATCCGGAAACCGGTGTACATCAGCTGGTCGGCGAAGACCACGGTCTCCTTGAGACCGACATTGCGATAGCTGGCGTTGATGACGCCGGCGACGGCCTTCTTGTCCAGCTCGTGGTTGATCAGCTGGAAGGGCAGACCCTTCGGCAGGATCTCGAACAGCAGCGCCCGCCCGACCGTGGTGTCGACGATCCGGGTCACGTCGGTCGTGTTGCCGTCCTCGTCCATGTCGGTGTCGTCGATGCGCACCCTGATATGCGCCTGCAGGTGGACCTGCTCGGCGTCGTAGGCGCGATAGACCTCGGAGACGTCGGAGAACGTCATGCCCTCGCCGAGCGCGTTCACACGCGAGCGGGTCATCCAGTACAGACCGAGGACGACGTCCTGGGTCGGCACGATGATCGGTTCACCGGAGGCGGGCGAGAGGATATTGTTGGAGGCCATCATCAACACGCGGGCCTCCATCTGCGCCTCGATGGACAGCGGCACGTGCACGGCCATCTGGTCGCCGTCGAAGTCGGCGTTGAAGGCGGTGCAGACCAGCGGATGCAGCTGAATCGCCTTGCCCTCGATGAGCACCGGCTCGAAGGCCTGGATGCCCAGGCGATGCAGGGTCGGCGCACGGTTGAGCATGACCGGGTGCTCGCGGATGACCTCCTCGAGCATGTCCCAGACTTCCGGCTCCTCGCGCTCGACCATCTTCTTGGCCGCCTTGATCGTGGAGGCGAGCTCCAGCCACTGCAGCCGGCTGTAGATGAACGGCTTGAACAGTTCCAGCGCCATCTTCTTGGGCAGACCGCACTGGTGCAGCTTGAGCGTCGGGCCGACCACGATGACCGAACGGCCGGAGTAGTCGACACGCTTGCCGAGCAGGTTCTGACGGAACCGACCTTGCTTGCCCTTGATCATGTCGGCCAGCGACTTGAGCGGCCGGCGGTTGGAACCGGTGATCGCCCGGCCGCGACGGCCGTTGTCGATCAGGGCGTCCACCGACTCCTGCAGCATGCGCTTTTCGTTGCGCACGATGATGTCCGGCGCGTTGAGCTCCAGCAGGCGACGCAGACGGTTGTTGCGGTTGATCACGCGGCGATACAGATCGTTGAGATCCGAGGTCGCGAAACGGCCGCCGTCGAGCGGCACCAGCGGGCGCAGATCCGGCGGCAGCACCGGCAGCACGCGCAGGATCATCCACTCCGCCTTGTTGCCCGACTGCTGGAACGATTCCAGCAGCTTCAGGCGCTTGCCCAGGCGCTTGATCTTGGTCGCCGAGCCAGTGGCGTTGAGTTCCTCGCGCATGCGCGCGGCTTCCGCGCCCATGTCCATGTTGCGCAGGATGTCGAGCACGGCTTCGGCGCCCATCTTGGCGTCGAACTCGTCACCGTACTGCTCGACCGTGTCGAGATACTCCTCCTCGGAGAGCAGCGAGAACGGCTCGAGCGGCGTCATGCCCGGATCCGTAACCACATAGGCCTCGAAGTAGAGCACGCGCTCGATCGCACGCAGCGGCATGTCCAGCAGCAGACCGATGCGCGACGGCAGGCTCTTGAGGAACCAGATGTGGGCGACCGGCGAGGCCAGGTCGATATGACCCATGCGCTCGCGGCGCACCTTGGTCTGGGTGACCTCCACGCCGCATTTCTCGCAGATCACGCCCCGGTGCTTCATGCGCTTGTACTTGCCGCACAGGCACTCGTAGTCCTTGACCGGGCCGAAGACGCGCGCACAGAACAGGCCGTCCCGCTCGGGCTTGAACGTCCGATAGTTGATGGTCTCGGGCTTCTTGACCTCGCCGAACGACCACGAGCGGATCGTGTCGGGCGAAGCCAGGCTGATCTTGATGGCGTCGAACTCCTCGACGTCGTCAGCGCTCTTGAACAGATTCAGCAGATCTTTCATGTCCTACTCCGGATCAGAAGGGGTACGCCGGAATACACGGCGGCACGCCGCCGCGGGCCGGCCCGGGCGCCCGGGCCGGCCGCC
>NZ_AYKF01000139.1 GCF_003732545.1 Salinisphaera orenii subsp. halophila YIM 95161
CACCGCCCGCGCCCACAGCAACATCGCCCTGATCAAGTACTGGGGCAAGCGCGATGCGCGTCTCAACCTCCCGGCGGTGGGCTCGATCTCGATCACGCTGGACGCGCTCTACACCGATACCCGCGTGGCCTTCCTGCCCGGTCTGGATGCGGATCGCGTCGACATCGGCGGGCGGCGCGTCGATACCACGCGCTTTTCGCGCTTTCTCGACCTCGTGCGCACCGAGGCCGGCATCGACACCCGCGCGCGCATCGAGTCGTGGAACAACTTCCCCACCGGCGCGGGGCTGGCCTCCTCGGCCTCGGGCTTCGCCGCCCTCGCCGTCGCGGCGACCCGGGCGGCCGGCCTGACGCTCGAGCCGCGGGCGCTGTCGGTGCTCGCCCGCCAGGGCTCCGGCTCGGCGGCGCGCTCGATCTTCGGCGGCTTCGTCGAAATGCGGCGCGGCACGCGCGACGACGGCCTCGACGCCGCCGCCAGTCCGCTTCTCGACGCTGCGGAGTGGCCGCTGACGGTGATCGTGGCGATCACCGAACACGGCGCCAAGGCGCTGGATTCGACCGCCGGCATGACCGGAAGCGCAGACACGTCTGATTTCTATCAGGCCTGGGTGGATCACGCCGAGCCCGACCTCGCGGCCATGCGCGAAGCGATCGCGGCGCGGGATTTCGAAGCCATGGGCGAACTGGCCGAACACAGCTGCCTGAAACTGCACGGCCTGATGCTGTCCACCCGCCCGGGCCAGATCTACTGGAACGCGGCCACCGTGGCGGCCATGCACGCCGTCCGCGCGCTGCGCGCCGACGGCGTGCCGGTCTACTTCACGATCGACGCCGGGCCGCAGGTCAAGGCGCTCTGCCCGCCGGCGCACGCCGAGACGGTCGCCGCCGCGCTCGAGCGCGTGCCGGGCGTTCTGGAGACGCGCCGCAGCGTGCTCGGCCCCGACGCCCACTGCCATGACTGACGCGTCGCTGACGGTATCGGCGCCGGGCAAGCTGTTCCTGATCGGCGAGTATGCGGTCCTCGACGGCGCGCCGGCCCTGCTCACCGCCGTCGACCGGCGCGTACGAGTCACCCTCGCGCCGAGCGCGCGGTGGCGGATCAGCGCCCCCAATCTCGGCCTGGAAGGGATCACGCTCGCGGCCGACGCCTGCCTGCCGGCGGACATCGACGACCGCACGCGGACCCGGCTGGCCGTTTTCGACGCCGTGCGCGCCCACGTTGCCGAACGCATCGGGCTGCCCGGCCCGCAGGCGGTCACCATCGACAGCCACGATTTCGCCCGCGACGGCCACAAGCTGGGCCTGGGCTCGAGTGCCGCCGTCGCGGCCGCGCTCACCCGCGCACTGGCCCACGCCGCGGGCGCAGCGCTCTCGACCGATGCGCTCGCGCGGCTGGCCATCGACGCGCACCGGCGCGCCCAGAACGGCGCCGGCAGCGGCGGCGACGTCGCCGCCGCCGTGTACGGCGGCCTGATCAGCTACACCCGCGACCGCCCGCCCACACCCCTGAGCTGGCCGGCCTCGCTCGTGCTACGGATCGTGATCACCGGCACCGGCGCGCGCACAGCCGATCTGGTTGCACGGGTTCGCGCCTACGCGCAGCACGATCCCGACGCCCACGCCGCGGACATCGCGCGGCTGTCGACGCTGGCCGACGAGGCGCAGCATGCGCTGGCGCAGGACGCGCGCTTCCTGCGTCTGGCCGAGGCCTATCATCAAGCGCTTCTGGCACTCGATCACGGCGCGGACGCGGGCATAGTCGGATCGCATCACGAGACACTCCACGCGCTCGCGGCGCGCTACAATGCCGTGTTCAAGACCTCGGGCGCGGGCGGTGGCGACGTCGGACTGGTGTTCGTGCGCCGCGGCGAGGACGATCGGCGTGTGCGCCAGGCACTCGCCGCGGCCGGCGCGCAGATCGTGCCGCTGGCCTTCGGGGCGCCCGGCGTGCGTGTCGAGACAGGCGCCGACGACGCCCCGCGCTAGACTACTGTATTGAGCAACGACCAAGACGGCCGCGTCATGAGCCATTCCCGGATTCCGGCGTTCTACAAGTTCTCGGTGGCCAACCGGCTGCGCGTGCTGCTCGAGCGCGAGGTGATCAGCGAAACGGAATACGACATGCTCATGGACGGCACCCACCTGCTGGATGCCGACAAGGCCGACCGCCTGATCGAGAACGTCATCGGCGCCTTCGGCCTGCCGATGGGCCTGGGGCTGAACTTCCGGGTCAACGGCCGCGACTATCTCGTGCCCATGGTGGTCGAGGAACCCTCGATCATCGCCGCGGTCAGCTCCGCATCGAAGCTGGTGCGGGCAGCGGGCGGCTTCGAAAGCGTCGCCGACCGGCCGCTGCTGATCGGCCAGATCCAGATCGTGGACGTGCCGCATGCCGCCCACGCCCGCCAGGCCCTGCTGCAGGCGCGCGAGGAGATCCTCAACCTCGCCAACAGCCTGCATCCGAACATGGTCGCCCGCGGCGGCGGCGCCTGCGACATCGAGGTGCTGACCCACGGCAGCACCGCGAACCACGGCGAGATGCTGGTGGTGCATCTGCTGGTCGACACCCGCGACGCCATGGGCGCGAACCTCGTCAACACGATGTGCGAGGGGGCGGCCCCCCTGGTCGAGAAGATCTCCGGCGGGCGGGTCTTCCTGCGCATCCTGTCGAATCTGACCGACCGCGCGCTGGTGCGCGCCCGGGCCACCATTCCCACACGCCAGCTCGCCGCGGGCGACTATTCCGGCGAGCAGGTGCGCGACGGCATCATCCTCGCCAACGAATTCGCCGAGGTCGACCCGTACCGCGCGACCACGCACAACAAGGGCATCATGAACGGCATCGACGCCGTGGCGATCGCGACCGGCAACGACTGGCGCGCGATCGAGGCCGCCGCCCATGCCTATGCCGCGCGCACCGGGCGCTACAGCTCGCTGACCCGCTGGTACGCCAACGCCGACGGCGACCTGGTCGGCGAGCTCGACGTGCCGCTCAAGATCGGCACCGTCGGCGGCCAGGTCGAGTCCAACCAGGCGGTGCGAATCGCGCATCGCGTGCTCGGCGTGTCCTCGGCGGCCGAACTCGCCGAAGTCATGGGCGCGGTCGGGCTCGCCCAGAACCTGGCCGCGATCAAGGCGCTGTCGACGCACGGCATCCAGCGCGGCCACATGACCCTGCACGCCCGCAGCGTGGCGATGGCCGCGGGCGCGAGCGAGGCCCGCTTCGAGGACGTGGTCGACCGCCTGATCGCCGGCGGCGACATCAAGGTCTGGCGGGCGCGAGAGATCATCGCCGAGCTCGAGGCCGGCGCCCCGGCCGCCTCGCCCGCCTCCGGCGGCGGGGAAACGGTGGCGCACGCCGAGTCCGCCGGCGACATCGGCTACGGCAAGATCATCCTGCTCGGCGAGCATTCGGTGGTCTACGGCCGGCATGCGATCGCGGCCCCCATCCCGCTGGACATCCGCGCCGAGGTCAAACCCCAGCGGGACCACATCGACCTGATGATCCCGCGCTGGGGCGTGGAGATGCGCCTGTCCGAACCGGAGCCGGCGATCAGCTCACTGCACGCCTCGATCTCGCTGATCGCCGAACGTCTCGGCGTGGCCGACCGGGCGATGCGCATCGAGGTTTTCCCGCGGGTGCCGCGCGCGAACGGGCTGGGCGCCTCGGCCGCGCTCGCCGTGGCCGTGATCCGGGCGATGGCGCGCTGCTTCGCGGTCGAGATCAGCGAACGCGAGATCTCCAATCTCGCCTTCGACTGCGAGAAGATCGCCCACGGCACGCCCTCGGGCATCGACAACACGCTGGCCACCTTCGGCCGCCCGATCCTGTTCCGCAAGGACAGCGCCCGGGCCCGGCCCGACATCCGCGATCTCGCCACGCCGCGGCCGGTGCCCATCGTCATCGGCCTGTCCGGCGTGGCCACGCTGACGATGCAGACGGTGGGCCACGTGCGCACGGCCTGGCAGAACAACCCGCAGCGCTACGAGAGCATCTTCTCGCAGATCGACGAACTCGCCCTGGCCGGGGTCGAGGCCCTGCGCAAGGGCGATCTCGCCGAACTCGGCGAGCTCATGAATATCGACCAGGGCCTGCTCAACGCCCTCCAGGTCTCGTCGCGCGAGATCGAGGATCTGGTCCAGATCGCGCGTCGTAACGGCGCGCTGGGCGCCAAGCTCACCGGCGGCGGCGGCGGCGGCGCCATGATCGCGGTCGCCGAGGCCGACCGCACCGAGTCCATCGCCTCGGCCATGCGCGCGGCCGGCTACAATACCTTCATCACCGAGATTCGCTAGGCTGCCGCCATGAGACCGGAAATCGACGCCAGCGCCGCGGCCCCGGTCGTCTCCTTCGACGACGAGCCGCTCATCGTGGTCGACTCCGACGACAACGTCCTCGGCCACATGCCCAAGGCCGAGGCCCACGTCGGCGAAGGCGTGCTGCACCGCGCGTTCTCGATCTTCCTGTTCGACGGCGACGGCAACACGCTGCTGCAGCGGCGCGCGGACGGCAAGCAGCTCTGGGGCGGCTACTGGTCCAATAGCTGCTGTAGCCATCCGCGCCGTGGCGAGAGCGTGGACATGGCGGCCGTGCGCCGCCTGCACGAGGAGCTGGGCGTGAATGCCCGGCTGAGCTTTCTCTATCGCTTCGAATATCACGCCCGCTTCGGCGAGGCCGGCTCCGAGCACGAGATGTGTTCGGTCTACGCCGCGCGCTCGGACGCGCCGGTCTCGGTCAATCCCAACGAGATCTCGGCCTGTCGTCCGGTCGCACCCGACACGCTCGACGCCGAACTGGCCGCGCACCCGGAACGCTACACACCCTGGCTCAAGATGGAATGGCCGCGCATCCGGGCCGCGCACTGGGACACCGTCGAGGCGCTCGCCGCGCGCTGATCGCCGCCGTCACGCCCCGTTCACCGAGCGGGCGTCACCCGAGGCGAGCGACATGTCCGGCCCCGGGCCGGCCATGATGCACCGCATCGCCGGTCGACGCGCCGGCGGCACGGTCGCGCGACGCCCATTCCCGACCTGCAGCAGATGCCCGCTCCGCCGATGGTCTTTCAACACGCTTCGACCTCGTCGCCGGGCCCGGGCGATCAATCCTCCGACCCGGCACACGCCGCGATACGCCCTCACGGCGTCGCCAGCACTGAATGGTGCCTCGCTATCGCACAACCATCCGACGAGAGGGTGCTCCGTCCCGTGCGGACGCTCACGGCCCCGCATCCGTGATCTGTCGGCCGCCGGCCTCACATCGCCTTGCAACGCGCCGTGCGCCAGGCCAACCGCACGATTCCCGCAGACCCAGCCGGCCGCCTAGGCCTGCGGCAGTTCCGGGCCGGCCTCGAGGCGTCTCTCGAAACGATCGAGAAACGCCGCGGCGCCGTGTTCGCGCACGGCGGCGGCCCGGCGATCCGAATCGAGACCCAACGTCTCGGCGAAGCGGCCGATGATATCGACGATCCGCCAGTCCCCGCCCCGGTTGGCCAGCACATAGCGGATGGGCGTGCGTTCGTCGTCATCGCCGACGAGTGCGACCTCGACCTGGCGACGGCCGCGATCGACGTCGCGTGCACCGGTGATCTCGAAGTGCCGGCCGCCGTCGCGGTCGAAACGCTGGGCGTAGGCGCGGATGAGGTACCTGCCGAACTGGTCCACCCAGGTGGCCTGCTGCGCGGCATCGAGGGCACGCCACTGCTTGCCCAGCGTGCGGCGGGCGAGGCGCTCGATATCGAAGTTGTCCTCGATGGTCGAGGCCAGCTCGCGGTAGCGGCCGGCAAAACCCAGTTCCTCGGCCTGCTTCATCACGATCAGGACACGACTGTTGACGCGCTCGACCGTCGCCCGCGCGGGTTCGGCCGCGGCCACCGTCCAGACGCCGATGCAGGCGCAGATCACCAGGGTCGCCACCACACAGATCACGGTCTGCTTGAGTCCTTGCATCGTTTCGCTCTCCGCCAGGAATGCCAGCTCGCTGAAGTCGGACCACGGCGGCGGCCCGACAGTTCGGCGGCCGCAAGATCGTTCATCGAATCGTCATCGGCCGCCGCGCTCGCCGGACCTCGCAAAACCGGATCGGCATCCTTCGAGGCGGGTCACGACACGAGCGATCATCGCGTCCGGGCGGCGTCGCGTCGGATCAGCGCCGGGCAGCGTCGCTAGAAGACCGGTTCGCGGCATCCGGAGGCCGGGCACCCAACGCGATCAGCGGCCTGGACAGCGCCGCCAATGGGTGAAGCCCCGGCGTGGCCATCCGGGCCGATGCCCGCTGCCCGCAGGCTGTCGCGACCGAGCTGACGGTCATACCTGGGACGCCCCAGATACGCGGTTCGCGCCCAGCCGGCCACCGACGGCCACGGCCGCGCGGGCCCCGGGGGACCGTAGCCGGATAGGGCTGTGCGACCCGGAACGGTCGCACGGCTCGCCCGGATCAGGGCGCGAGTGCCTGCCCGGGCCGGGATGTAAAACCGGCTCAGCCGAGCGCGCCGATATGGCGCATGAAACGGGCGCGCAGGTCGCTCGGTGCCAGCGGCGGCCGCGGGAGCGCGCCGGTCTCGCCGTCGGCCACGATATGCAGGTGGGAGAACGCCGGCCCGCGCGAACTGCCCTCGAGCACCCGGTCGACGAGATTGATGTCGTGGCCTTCGTAGGTCGTGCGATAACCGGTGGCCGCGGCGATCGCGGCGAACGACAGACCGGCGGAGACCGTGGCCTGGCCACCGGCGGATTCGTAGCAGCCGTTGTCCAGCAGCAGCTGGCAGAGATTGCTCGGTCCGTAGGCACCCAGCGTCGCCATCGCGCCCATGTAGGTGAGCGCGCCGCCGTCCCCGTCGATCACGATCACGGTCAGATCGGGCCGCGCCAGCGCCAGCCCGAGGCCCAGCATGGACGGCCGGGCCGCGGCATCGAGCAGATAGAAATGGTTCGAGCGATCCGCCAGGGCGTGCAGCGCGCGGCCCGCATGGTCGCTGCCGGTGATGACCACGTCGGTCGTCTCGTCGGTGCGCTCCACCAGCCGACGCAGCGCGTCGCGCCGGGTCACCCGGGGCGTGCGCCGGGGCGCGGGCCGGAACGTGATGGCGCCACGGCTCTGACTCGGCGCCTGCGCCTGACTGGCCTCGGCCGGCGCGAAGGTTCGCCCGCCCGCGATCAGCGCGTAGGGGCGCCCGGTCTCGGCCATATGCGCCTCGGCGCGCGTGAGCACAGGCTCCAGATCCCCGGCGTCTTCCGGCAGACGCTCCCAGGCGATCTCCAGCCTGTCGAGCAGATCGGGCGTGATACGGCCCAGCAACCCCGGCTGTGGCTCATCGCCGTCGGCGCCCTGCCACGACACCACCAGCAGCATCGGCAGGCCGAACGCCCAGGTCAGCGCGGCAAGCGGGGACACCGCATTGCCCAGGCCCGTATCCGACATCAGCGCCACGGCGCGGCGGCCGGCCAGCGCGTGGCCGGCC
>NZ_AYKF01000140.1 GCF_003732545.1 Salinisphaera orenii subsp. halophila YIM 95161
TCCACATGTGAAAGCCGGATTCTCGGTAAGCTCCGCCTAACCTGCAATGCTTAAGTGAACAGCATTACGCCACCGGCGGGCTTTTTTGATGGCCGGGGCCTGTTGCGCGGCGGCCGCAGAACTTGAAAAAGCGCCGACCGGGCCGCATACCGCCGTGTTAGGTGGCGAGGGCGCCACGGTCACCATTCAACAGCCACAGATCGGACGAGCCAAGCGATGAGTGAAGAGCAGTCGAACCCGGACACCGAAAGCGCGCAGCCGAGCGCGAACGCCGAGAAACACGGTTTTCAGGCCGAGGTGAAACAGCTGCTGCAGCTGATGATCCATTCGATGTATTCGAACAAGGAGGTGTTCGCCCGCGAACTGATCTCCAACGCGTCGGATGCGCTGGACACGCTGCGCTTCGAAGGCCTCAAGGACGATTCGCTGTTCGAAGGCGATTCCGAGCTGCAGATCTGGATCGATCAGGACAAGGACGGCCGCACCGTTTCGATCTCGGACAACGGTATCGGCATGACGCGCGACCAGGTCATGGAGCGCATCGGCACGATCGCCAAGTCCGGCACGCGTGCCTTTCTCGACAGCTTGTCCGGCGACGAGAAGAAGGACGCCAAGCTGATCGGCCAATTTGGCGTCGGTTTCTATTCGGCCTTCATCGTGGCCGATCAGGTCGTGGTGGACACCCGCCGCGGCGGCGAATCCACCGGCGTGCGCTGGATCTCGGACGGCGGCGGCGAATACACGTTGGAAGAAATCGACAAGCCGCAGCGCGGCACCACCGTCACGCTGCATCTGCGCGAAGGCGAAGAGGAATTCACCGAGCCGCACCGCATGCGGCATCTGGTCAAGACCTATTCCGACCATATCGCCTTCCCCATCAAGATGCGCGAGCAGCTGTCGGAAGAAGACGAGCAGGAAGGCAAGGAAGCCGGCTGGGAACAGGTCAACCGCGGCGCCCCGCTGTGGGCCGAGCCCAAGTCGAAGCTGTCCGACGAGGACTACGCCGAGTTCTACAAGCACACCTGCAACGACTTCGAGGATCCGCTCACCTGGACCCACAACAAGGTCGAGGGCAGCCAGGAATACACCAACCTGTTGTATATCCCGAAGCGGGCGCCGTTCGATCTGTTCGATCCGAACGGCAAGGCCCACGGCGTGAAGCTGTATGTGCAGCGCGTGTTCATCATGGACGACGCCGACAAGCTCATGCCGCGCTACCTGCGGTTCGTGAAGGGCGTGATCGATTCCAACGATCTGCCGCTCAACGTTTCGCGCGAGCTCCTGCAGAACAACCGCCTGCTGGACAAGATCCGCTCCGGGTCGGTGAAGAAGGTGCTCGGCCTGATCGAATCGATGGCCAAGGACGAGGAAGAGCCCGAGAAGTTCAAGACCTTCTCCAACGAGTTCGGCACGGTGTTGAAGGAAGGCATCGTCGAGGACTACGAAAACCAGGCCCGCATCGCCAAGCTGTTGCGCTTCAAGACCACGACCGACGAGTCGGCCGATCCGGGCGTGTCGCTGGATACCTATATCGAGCGCATGGCCGAAGGCCAGGACAAGGTCTACTACATCACCGCGGATACGCTGGCCGAGGCCAAGCACAGCCCACATCTCGAGATCTTCAAGAAGAAGGGCATCGAGGTGCTGCTGCTCACCGACCGCGTCGACGAGTGGGTGATGGCCCACATGACCGAGTACGAGGGCAAGGAGTTCTCCTCGGTCGCCAAGGGCGCGCTGGATCTCGGCGAGGCCGAGACCGAAGAGGAAAAGGAGCAGCAGAAAAAGCTCGAGGAGGAATCCTCCAACCTGGTCGAGCGCATCAAGGAAGCGCTGGGCGATCGGGTCAACGAGGTTCGGGTCACGCACCGCCTGACCGATTCCCCGGCGTGTCTCGTGGCCGACGAGCACGGCATGTCGGCGCATCTCGAGCGCATTCTCAAGGAAGCCGGCCAGGAGATGCCCAATAGCGCGCCGCATCTCGAGATCAACCCGACCCATCCGCTGGTGGAAAAGCTGGCCGATGAGCAGGGCGAGGACGAGTTCAACTCCTTCTCGCAGATGCTGTTCGAGCAGGCCGTGCTGGCCGAGGGCGGCGAGCTGGAGGATCCGGCGACGTTCGTGCGGCGGATGAACCAGATGCTGCTGGCAGTCTCGCGCGGCGCGGCCTAGGCGCCGGGGTCGCCCCCGGCGGTGCGAGCGGGCATAGTCGGGGGCGTACCGACACGGAGGAACACGACCATGAAGAACACGCTGCGAATCGGCACTGCCCTGATCGGGCTCACGCTCGCCAGCATGGCGGCGACAGCCGCGGCCCAGACCGTCGAGATCGGCGGCACCACGCTCGACCTCGGCGAGTCTCGGGCCGACACGCTGGCGATCGCCAACGCCCAGTTCGACGTGTCGCCGACCGGCACGAGCGGGCACTACAATCTTTATCCCAAGCCCCGCGCCGGCGACTCCCGGGATACGCCGCGGGGACCGGCGATCGGCAGCCTCACCCTCGAGGACGACCGGCTCGTGCGGGTCACGCACAATCTCGGCTCGTTTCGCAGTCAGGATGCCGAGGCCGCCATCGAGAATCTCATCGCGGCTTTCGACCGGGCGCCCGCGAGCGGCGAACGCCCGAGCGTGCACACCGATCGCGCCGGGTCGGGCCAGGGCGGCACGTCGCGGGTGTACTTCAGCTATCCGGACCGCGTGATCCAGATCGTGATCTATCGGCCGGACTTCGAGGGCGGCATGGCCACCATCGACATCACGGAACAGTACGCCCTGCGCGGCGGCAGCCGTCCACAGTCGACGCCGATGGCCGAATAGCGTGCTCTGGGCCGCTACCGTCGCCGCCGGCGCGATCATCGTCGCGCTGGCGGCCTATGCCGGCTGGCTGTGGTGGCGGGTCGCGACCCAGCGACGCGACCGCGACCGTCACAACGCGGCCGTGCTGGCCGACACCCAGGCCGAGCGGAGCGCGAGCATCGCCATCCTCGCGGACAGCCTCCTGACCGGCGAGCTCAATCTCTCCGAAGGCGCGATCCGGCTCAAGGTGCTGCTGGACCATTGGTATGCCCCCGGCAGCGGGCAGGCCGACTACCCCGCGATCTATCGTCTCTATCTGTCCACCTGTACGATGCCACGCGGCGCCGAGCGTGATGCCCGGCCGAAACGCGAGATACGCCGCCTCGATCGCGAGCGGGAAGCGTTCGAACTCGCGGCGCGAGACGCCGTGCTCGCCGAAGCCCAGGCGCTTCAGCAGCGCTTCGGCGTGCCGCCCGGCCGTGCCGGGCTGAGCCGGCTGCAGGTCGCGCCCTAGGCCTTTTTAGGGTTCGCGCGGAGCGAACCTCTACCGGTGTTTCCGAAAACGCCGCGGCTTGGCCTCGTGGCGGGTTCGCCTGCGCGCATGTCCGCGAGACGGATCGCATCGTCCGGCGCCCCGATCATTTCAATGATGGAGTGTGGATGACAACCACAGACGATACCCCGCGCATCAGTGTGCCCATGGCGGCGCTGCCGATCGTGCTGACGTTTCTGGTGCTGGGACTGCAGCTTTTCGTGTTCGACACCTTCGTGCCGCACGTGCCGCTAATACTCGGTATCGGCATCACCGCTGCGCTCGGCCGGCTCAACGGCTGCAGCTGGGACGCCATGCAGGACGGCATGCTGCACGTGGTGCGCGTCGGTCTGCCGGCTCTGGGGATTCTGCTGCTGGTCGGCATGATCACGGGCGTGTGGATCGCAGCGGGCACCGTCCCGACCCTGATCTACTACGGCCTGGAACTGCTCAGCCCGCAGGCCTTTCTCGCCACCGCGGCGATCCTCTGTGCCGTGGTCTCCGTGTCGCTGGGCACCTCCTGGGGCACGCTCGGCACCGTCGGTCTCGCGCTGATGGGCATCGGTCACGGCTTCGGCCTGCCGGCCTACTGGACCGCCGGCGCGGTGGTGTCGGGCGCGTTCTTCGGCGACAAGATATCGCCGCTGTCCGATACCACCAATCTCGCCCCCGCGGTCACCGGCGTGAATCTGTTTACGCATATCCGCAACCTCATGCCCACCACCGTGCCCTCGATGGCGATCGCGCTGGCCGTCTATACCGTGGCCGGCTTCGTGTTGATCGGCAACCAGCCGGTTTCGTTCGAGCGCATTACGAGCATCACCGACGGCCTGGCGGCGCATTTCACGATCTCGGCGTGGACGCTCCTCCCGGTGGTGCTGGTGATCGGCCTGGCGCTGGCGCGCATGCCGGCGATGCCGACACTGTTCTTCGGTGTGCTCGTCGGCGCGGTCACCGCCCTGATCGCCCAGGGGGCGAGTCTGGCCTCGATCTTCGACGAGGCCTTCGCCGGCTACAGCATCGAGACCGGCGTCGAGTCCATCGACGGCCTGCTCAACGGTGGCGGCATCCAGTCGATGACCTGGGTGATCACGCTGCTGCTGATCGCGCTGTCCTACGGCGGCGTGCTGGAGCGCACCGGCTGTCTGCGGGCGCTCATCGAGGCGCTGGTACAGCGCGTGCGCAGCTTCGGCGGGCTTCAGACCTCGGCGATCGGTGCCGCGGCGAGCACCAACGTGGTCGCCGGCGATCCCTATCTGTCGATCGCGCTCACCGGACGCATGTTCGGTCCGGCCTATCGCGGTCAGGGAGCGGCCATGCGCAATCTCTCGCGGGCGACAGAGGAGGGCGGCACGCTCGTCTCCCCGCTGGTGCCCTGGAACGCCGGCGGCGCGGTCGTGATCACCGCGCTGGGACTGGGCATCGCCGAGGGACAGGCGATCAACCTGCTCTACATCCCGCTGGCCTTCGCCTGCTGGCTGTCGCCGCTGATCGGCATGGCCTACGGCTGGCTGGGGTGGTTCTCCCCGCGGGCCGACGCGACCGAGCGCGCGCAGTGGCAGCGCGACGGCGAGCACGTGCTGGACGTCGACGGGCTCACGCCGGCCTCGCCGTCGCTGGCTGCGACTAGTCGGCGCTAGCGCAGACGGGGCTTTCCTGCCCGATCGCGGCACAGCCGATGCCGCGCGGGTCGGCGGCCGCATCCATGCGGTCGTCGACCCGATCCCATATCACCGCATGCATGTCGCCGTAGCGGCGATCGACCCGCTTGAGCCGGTGGCCGAGTGCCTCCAGACCGTCGATGGTGTCCGCCGACAGGGCGCCGGTCTCGTATTCGACCGCGTCCGGCAGATACTGGTGGTGATAGCGCGGGGTCGACACCACGCTTTCGGCGTCACCGCCGTGGGTGAAGTCGAGCACGCCCAGCAGCACCATGGAGATGATCCGCGAGCCGCCCGGCGTGCCGAGCGCGAGCGTCCGGTCGTCGCCGACCACGAATGTCGGCGTCATGCTCGACAGCGGCCGCTTGCCCGGTGCGATCGCGTTGGCTTCGCTGCTGACCAGCCCGTAGCCGTTGGGCGTGAGCGGCTTGGCCGCGAAGTCGTCCATCTCGTCGTTGAGGAACACCCCGGTGCCGGCGGCGACCATGCCCGAGCCGAAGGGGAAGTTCACCGACAGCGTGGCCGCAACCCGGTTGCCCTCGGCGTCGATCACCGAGAAGTGGGTCGTGTGGCGGCCGTTGGCGTGATCGGCGGTGACCCGGGCGAGTTCGTTGCTGCGCGTGGCCCGGTCGCGACGGATCCCGACCCGCAGCCCCGCGGCGTAGCGCTTGTCGGTCAGGCGCGCGATCGGCATGTCGACGAAGTCGGGATCGCCGAGATAGACCGCGCGGTCGCGGTAGGCGCGGCGCATCGCCTCGATGGTGACGTGGCGGCGCTGGACGTCGTCCAGCCCGGCCCAGTCGAACCCCTCGATGATGTTCAGCGCCTCGACCAGCACCGGGCCGCCGGAGGACGGCGGTCCGGCGGATACGATCTCGTAGCGCCCCTGCGGCGTCTTGTAGCGGCCGCGTATGGGTTCGCGCTCCACGACCTCGTAGTCCGCCAGATCCTGACGGGTCCAGATCCCGCCGGCGCTCTGCACGGCTTCCACGAGGCGGCGGGCGACGTCGCCGTCGTAGAAGCCGGCGCGGCCCTCTCGCGCCAGGATCTCGAGCGTCCGGGCCAGATCCGGCTGGCGCAGGGTGGTGCCGACCGGCAGCGGCTGATCGTCGTCGTCGAGGATCAGCGCCGCGCTGGCCGGATACCGGGCGAGCACGTCGCGGCGGTATTCGGCCAGTCGGTGCATGTGCTCGCCCACGGGAAAGCCCTCGCGGGCGAGGCGGATGGCCGGCGCCAGGCTGGTGGCCAGATCGAGCGCGCCGTACTTGCTCGCCATGTGCACCAGTGCCGCGGGCTCGCCCGGGATGCCCGCGGCCAGGGCGCCGTCGCGCGAGGCGTCCTCGATGAACTCGCCCGAGTCGTCGAGATACATGTCGCGGCTGGCGGCGTTCGGTGCCTTCTCGCGGCCGTCGACCATGATGTCGCGGCCGCTGTCGGCCTCGTGCAGCAGCCAGAAACCGCCGCCGCCGAGCCCCGAGCCCTGCGGCTCGACCACCGCCAGGGCCGCGGAGACCGCCACCGCCGCGTCGAAGGCGTTGCCGCCCTGTTCGAGTACGGTCATGCCCGCCCGGGTGGCCGCCGGATGGGCGCTGGATATCGCCGGGGCCGGGGGCGTGTCGCTGTCGGCGGCGGCCGGCAGGGGTGTGGCCGGGAGAACGAGGGCGGCGAGCAGCAGGGTCAGGGTGCGGCGCATCGATGAACGACGTGGTTGAGGCAGGGCGCCAAGATACCCTGTCGAATCATCGCACTCCAGCCGCTGCCCGCGGGCCGGCCGGTCGCTAGCCGGCCGTCTTCTCGTGCAGCTTGTCGGCCACCAGCCCCGGCACGAGCCCGCTGATGCGCCCGTCCAGGAACGCGATCTCCCGCACCAGCGTCGACGAGATGTGAGCGAACTCCGGCGAGGGGGCGAGGAAGATGGTGTCCACCTGGGGCGCCAGATGGCGGTTCATCACCGCCATCTGTTTCTCGTATTCGTAATCGCCGACCCCGCGGACCCCGCGGACCAGCACCCGCACCTCGTGCTTGCGCGCGAAGTCGACGATCAGGCCGCTGACCGGCATGACCACGACGTTGTCGACGTCGGCGAGCACCTGCTTGGCCAGCTCCACGCGCTCGGCGTGGTCGAAGATGGATTTCTTGCTCGCGTTGCTGGCGACCGCGACGATCAGTTCGCTGAACATGCTGGCGGCCCGCCGGATGACGTCGGCGTGGCCGTTGGTGATCGGATCGAAGGTCCCCGTGTACGCGGCGCGTATGGATTTGGATTGGCTCATGGCCGGCTATCTTCGCTGCGCGCGCCGGGCTGTGCAAGACAATAGCCGACAGCGCCGGCGCGTCTGGCCCGCAGGAGGTCGAAATCGTCGGCCAGCAGCGCCTCGATATGCGCCTGGCGCGCGGCCGGATATTCCAGATACAGGCGGGCGCCGGGGG
>NZ_AYKF01000141.1 GCF_003732545.1 Salinisphaera orenii subsp. halophila YIM 95161
CACACTTTCCGAGTCCGCCAAGGCGGCGTGACTCAAACCCACGAGCCTCCGGGAAACCCGGGTTGATTCACCCTTGTAGCGCAAGGACTTCGCCGGATAGTGCGTGGGTAAAGGTGCGAAGTCACCGGAGCGTTTTCAGGACATCGAGTGCTACGCCAATAATTCGCTAAAGCGCTATCGCGTTAGTTAGCCAAACCGCTTATGCGCTAGCGCTATCAATTTCGCCGGCAGGCCTTGCTTACAGCGGAGGCGGAATTTCAGGCTTCCTTATCGAAAGAAGAAACGCATCCTCGGGGAGCACGGGCGGCCTGAGGATAAGAACGCGCTCTCCTGTTTCCAGCCACCCCGTAAGGTCAGGATGCCTTTCGTCCAGTGGCTGGTGATGCGCGCGAGCAATCTCGTTTGCCAAGCGATACAGCTTAGGCTGATCAAACTCGGGCATGGGCAAGCGTGTATCTTTGCCCGCCTTCTCAACGAATACGTCATGGGGCTTATTGACCCTCACCTCGGAGACATCGGGCTGGTCGAGAACGCGACGTAGCGGACGTAGAAGCTTCTCAAGATTTTGGCCCGAGTCGTCGGCCTCACGCTCCTTTGGGAGATCTATATTCGCAATAATATCGACTGCGTCAGACGATATTCGGAGTCGTCGCGCGATGGCAGCGGTATCGAGTCCACGGGAACGCAGCGAAGCGGCCGCGTCGTGCAGATCCAGCCATCGGTAGATTGCCTTGACCGTATGCTTGAATCGACCAATGCGGCGAGCAATGCGTGCCGTGCTCCATTGTTGCTTTCTGAGCGCGCGCACTTCTTGAAAGAGGGCGCGGGTCGATTGCGTATGGAGCGAGAACGACTCTTCGGTTAGCGGATCAATCTGCGCTTCCGCCTGTTGTATTTCCGCGAGGCGATGGAGCTGCTTCAAGGCGCGGGAGACCGCTTGCTTCGTCGCGCCAAGTCGTCGGCCGATATGCGGCTGTGAGAGATCCTCACGATACAGTTGCCAGACCTTTTCGGCAAAGCTATCGCCACGCGCCGTCTGCCCGCGCAGCGGCCGGATGCCGCAATGCACGGTGTCGTAGGCGGCCTTGCGTACTTCCTCTTCGCCAGCCGCAGTAGGCGGCTGAAAGCGGAATACATGCTCGGAGAATTCGCCCCACTCCAACGCGTTTAGCTCGCGGTGGAATGCATCGCGATATCGAATATCCGCACGGTAGCAATGATGCTCCGAGGGCTGAGCATCAGGCCGGTGGTAGACGCAGTAGCGCGTGCTTTCCTTGCGGGGCGTCGTCGAATTGCCTTCACGAGCGCGTTCGGCTTGGTAGCGCTCGGTATAACGCCAACAAAGTTCGCAGAAGCCGCCCGTGTTCGAGCTGACTTGTGCGTAAAACACGCGGTCCTGGGCGCCGCGCGTCGGACGCACGGATACCGGCTCCATGGAATCGAGTTCGTCGATGAGGACGCGGAGCGCGTCAAGCGTTGGTGGGAACTGCCGACGCAAATGCGAATCCTCGCCTTCCTTGCCCGTATAGGCGCTGCGAATAGCAAAACGGAGATTGGCGTCCCATTCGGCCAGGGTCGTTCGACAATCGGCCACACCGGTTGTTCGGCTGGCCAGCTCTCGTTTGGATCGTCGCGTGAAGCTATTCGGACTGAAAGGGCATACAAGCGCCCGCTCGGTGATTGGTTGTAGTGCTGGTGGCCGCTTTCCCATGGCGGACGGCACGAAGCCTTCGAGCAGGTCGCTACTCCACGTGTGTGGAAACGCCGCCAGGAACTCGATCACGGGCTCATCGAGCCAGCGGCGTATCAGTGCCCAGACCGAGGGCTTTCTCGACGTCAAGCTATGCGCCGGCGTTAGCCCGGCCGCCACCTGTCGTAGTCCGTAGGCAATTCGGGGTTGGCACTGCGTACGTCGAACGCGGTCGAGATTCCGGCGCGCCTGTTCAAGGGTTTTTTGCCGCATCGGCGCGGTCAACATATTTGGCTAAGAGAACGAGCCCACTATCGGCCCTCTGCCAATAACAATCAACGGGTGACAACGGTTACTCACCCTTTCTTGGGTGTTTCAGCGTAAACCCATTCGGCAGGAGGCTGAAAATGCGCACGGAAGAAATACTCGTCGAGCGCTACGGCGCGTATCTCACTCTCGAACAGCTCGCGGATATGCTGCATCGCGAGCCGCAGTCGCTGCGGACTTCGCTTAACCAGGAAACGAACGCGCTGGCACCGCTGGCACGTCTACGGCGCAAGATCGGGCGACGCATGTATTTCCGTGCGGCCGATGTAGCGGCGTTCATGGAAGGTGAGCACGCGTAGTCACGGGGCCGCAGTCTTGAGCTTTCGCGACGTGTCGCAAGTGCTGGACGACTCACGTTCGTCGGGCGCGCACGCCGACTGGCCCTTGGGTTTGGGCGATTGTCAGCGCCTAAACGCCATTGAGCCAGTGTCGTCCGGCGTTGGCCTGATGGCTCGCGCGCTGGTGCAAACCACCATCCCGCATAGCGAGCAGCGCAGCCTGCATTTTCAGCGCCGCAACGGCAGTCTGCGGCTGACCATGGTGGGCCACCCCGACCATGGCCTCCCGTACGGCAAAATCCCCCGGCTGTTACTGGCCTGGATGGCGCGAAAGGCCCGAACCGCCGGCTCGCCGACGATCGAGCTGCCGACGTCGCAAGCCGCGCTGTTCCGCGACCTTGGTTTGCGTATGTCCGGCGGCCGAACCGGATCAATGAAGACCTTCCGCGATCAGGCACTGAGGCTGATGAAGTGCACGATTCATATCGATCGCCAGATCGACGGCGGCGAGACATGGCAGCCGTACCAGTTATCTTCCGGCATCCGTCTTTGGTGGGATCAGCCGGCCGCAGCGCCGGCGACCGCTGGCTGCTGGATCAAGCTGGCGCCCAGCTTTTACGAGGAAGTCATGACGTATGCCGTCCCGCTCGATTTCCGCGTGCTGGTCGCGCTGCGCTCACCACTCGCGATCGACATCTATGCCTGGGCGACGGATCGCACGTACCGCTTGCATAAGCCGCTGTCGCTGGACTGGTCGGTGCTGAATGGTCAGTTCGGGGCCGACTACGGGCGTCTCGTGGACTTTCGCAAGCGCTTCGAGCGGAGTCTGGGGCAGGTGTTACGTCACTGGCCGGACCTGCGAATCCGCACCGATGCACGCGGTATACGGCTGCGGCCCTGCCAACCTCATATTATTCCGCTAAGTCAATAAGTCGCTAAATCGCTATTCCGCTAATCTGCTACACAGAGAATCGAACCACCTCAATCGGCGTTACCTGCGCCAAGAGCGGTCGATACTGTTGTACTCGGCGCAATCATCGCGCTATATCGTCACGATCGGCGCGCAGCTCATCCATATGGGCGTTCAAATGGTCCAGTGATGGGTAATGCCGATACCGAGCATCGTCCAATGCGGTTTCGAGTTCCTTCCGGCTCATCGGGCGCCCGCCTTGGACCGTGATCGACGAGGGTCGGTTGATCGGCTCAGACTGGCCCGATAGGCTCGATTCGATGATATGAATCACCTGTTTGGTCACCGACCGATGATTGCGTTTGGCAAGCTGACGCAGCCGTTCGTGGAGATCGTCCGGCAGGTTCTTGACGATAAGTGTGCTCATGACAGCTTCGTTTCGATACCGTTATGAATACACGTTAGCGATGCTGCCGCGCCTTGGAAAGCCGCAGCGCAGGGTGGACCAATCCGCTCACGATCAGACGCCTTCCTCGGTCAGCGATTGCCGCCAGTCCTGCTCCATGAGCATATTGAACCGAATCGGCGTGCCATCGTCTTCGAGATCGAGCTGGCCGACGGTTGAGGTCATCTCGGCGTACCGAGTGAGCAGATCAAACAGCTTGCGCTTGTATTCGGTATCGTCGTTGCCCTTGAGGTGATCGCCCTTGGTTTCCAGTACCGAGAATCGGAACTTGCCTTCGTCAACGCCATGCACGCAGGCCAGTAGATCGGGATAGACACGATGGCGTTGCCAGCCTTGCAAGCCGTATGAGCCTTGATTGACCGCGATCCGATGCCACCAGTAGATGCACTGGCTTTCATCGAGATACCACGCCGTGTTCTTCTCTAGCTCGTTGAACTCCTTTTGATACACCTTCTCGAAAAGGCTTTTCTCCAGCGGCTCGCCGTTTTTCCGATGCAATAGCGGGTCCACATCGGAAACGGCGACCTCGAGCGTCTCGGCGATTTTCCAGTTCAACGCCGGATCGTGCGAGCTCACGAGCCGAAGCGCGATATCGCCACTTTCAAGCTTCTCGTGGAACAGTTGTTCCGCCATCGCGTTGACTTGCGCGCGCAGGTCCGCCTTCATGTGCTGAACCAGATCTAGTCGGTTGACATAGATTTGCTCGTTCGTGACGCCCTCAGCCCGCAATGCCGCCAGGGTTTCGTCGAGCAGCCGCATGCCTTGCCACGGGTTCGGCACGACATCCAAGAGCTGGCGGACGAGGAACGGAGTATCGATGCCTTCTTCGGGGAGGGCTTCCACGGCTTCCTGTTCCAATTCAAAAACAGTCTGCCCGGTTTCCTTGGCCTTGCGATCGATTGTTACTCGCGCGACTGTGCGCTCTAGTTTGTCGTCGTCTAGCGCGGCTTTGTCGGCGCCAAGAAGTTCAAGCGCGTCCCAGTCGAGGCTGCCGAGTACGTCGCGGTCGTAATCCAGCGGACGATAACCGTCCTCCGCCGTGGGATCGCGATGCAAAACGCGCGGCAGAAAGATCGGCGGCAAGTCGGCGAATTTCCCACGCCGATGCAGGGTTTCCCGGCGCACATTCTGTGGTTGGCCGGTACCGGGATCGACCGATT
This sequence comes from Salinisphaera orenii subsp. halophila YIM 95161, assembly GCF_003732545.1. GTDB lineage: Bacteria > Pseudomonadota > Gammaproteobacteria > Nevskiales > Salinisphaeraceae > Salinisphaera > Salinisphaera orenii_A. The sequence continues at coordinate 4,832 of NZ_AYKF01000141.1, forward strand.
TCACGCTGGAGGCCAGATCGGCCATGCCTTCGTCTTCCAATCCCTTGCGAACGCCGTTGACTGCTTGGGTTACATCCTGATCGAAGGTGAACACATAGCACTCGTCCAGCGCCGGTAGGCCAGTGGCGCGGGCCTGCGGCTGGCGCAGGACGCGGCCGATCATCTGGGTAAGCGCGGTCGTGGCCGTGGTTCGGGAAAGGATTGCTAGAGCGTAAGCGAAAGGGCAGTCCCAACCTTCCCGCAGCGCGTCCTTCGTGATGATGAAGCGCACGGGCGAGGTGGCCGAGAGCAGATCCTCGTCGGCCAGTTCATCCGCGCTGGAGGTTTTCAGGCGGATGGTTTCTTCTTTGACGCCCAACTGATCGCGCAGATACTCGCGCGCGTCTTCGGCGTGTACTTGCGCGGCATCGCGCTGGTCCTTGCCGGTGCGTTCCACGCGGATGAGCACGATCGGCCGGATATAGCGCCCGCTCTCTGCCTGAAAGGCTTTCGCAGCGTTCTCCAGTTCGCGCTGTTTCTCGTGCGCCTGCGTCAACGTATGCTTCCAGCCGCCCTTGGCTTCGTTGAAGACGTTGATGGGCAGCTTGATCATCTCCTCGTCCTTGAGGTCCGCGCCCGGCACGTTCACCAGCACATTCGATTGGTGCTTTTTGTTGGTATTGGGCGTTGCGGAGAGCTCAAGCACGAAGCGCGGATTGAATCCGGCCAGCGTGTCCCGCGCCGTGTCCGAATACGCCTTGTGCCCTTCGTCGATGACGACGACCGGGCGCACCAGCCGCAAGACATTACCCAGGCTCTGCTTGATAGAAACGGAGCCGGGCACAACACCCTCGCCAAAGCCGATGTCCGACAGGTCGTTCTGGTCCAGGTTGGGCACCTGATCCAGCAGCGTACTATTGGCCTCGCTGTCGTCCTCCACTGGGAAGAATGAGGTAAACCGGCCGCTGTCGCGAAACAGACGCAATGTTTCCTTGGACTTGCGCGCCGCCGACGGCAGCATCAGCAGCATGACGCAAAGCTGGCTTTCGACATCCCGCCGGGTGAAAGCATCGGTTTTTTCCAGCATCTTGACCCGGCCGCCGGAGGCGCGCTCCAGCATCTGCCGGTAGGGATGCTCGCGGTCGGCCAGTTGCTTCCAGGTCTGGCGATAGATGGCTTCCGATGGCACCACCCACAACACCAATCCGGTCTGACGCTTGAAATAATCGGTTTGCACCCGCTCCAGCGAAGCCGTGGCAAGCAGGGTCTTGCCGCCACCGGTCGGCACTTTCAGGCAGATATTGGGAATCGACCGATGTAAACCGTCATGGCGCGATAGATAAGGCGCCACGACGGCGTTACCGCCCTGATGCAGATAAGGCAGTAACCGTTCGGTATTCAACTGGTCCCAGGCGTCGCGGCAGTAATCGCCCAGCTTGGCCGTCTTGCCTTTGCTCTTCTTTACGGTGAGAAGATCTTCCGCATCCTCTTTTTGTTCGGCAAGCACAGTCAGATAACGGTCGAGCTTGCTGAGTACGCCTTGCTGGTATTCCTTGAGTTCCATGCTCAATCCCCGAGTATGCGGTGGACGGCATAGGGCAACTGACAGAACTCGATGCGCTTGGCGGTCAGCTCTTTCTGACTCATAAACTTGGCCACGGCGAACACGATCGCGCGCTTGCCGTTCTTATTGCCTTGCGCGATGGCCGCTACCCGGTCGGCATTCAGCGCGGCCTCGTTGGAGCGCAGCCAGTCTTTGTCCGGCTGATAGAACAGATGCACACGGAACAAGGCCGTTTCGCCAATAAAACCGTCGTTCGACGGCTTGGCGACTGTTTCCAGCGATTGCCCGGTGGCGGTATAGAACACATAACGCGCCAGGGGTTCTACCCCGTTTCCGCGGACGGTTGAGAAAAGGTTAACGGATATTTTCGATCTTTGGCAGCCATGC
>NZ_AYKF01000142.1 GCF_003732545.1 Salinisphaera orenii subsp. halophila YIM 95161
CACACTTTCCGAGTCCGCCAAGGCGGCGTGACTCAAACCCACGAGCCTCCGGGAAACCCGGGTTGATTCACTTGAGCGCGAAACTGGGATGTTGGCTGACGAATGGAAGTACTGTCAGCAGAAGCCGCGTCTGACCTATATATGTCTCGCTAAAATCGGGCATGGCCCTCATGCTCTTCCCAGGCGGCGGGTACTGTGATCTTGTAACGCGGATGGAATCTGCCTGGCACCTTAAGGCTTCGTTTGCCGCTTCCAAGGTCTAGTTGTGTAATGTCCAACTGATTCAGCCAGCTGTGTTCGAGAATCTCTGCCAGGACGAGTAGCAGGCGCTTTGCCTTGATGGATCGACAGGCTGTCAGCAGTTTTTGCAGCAGGGCGGGGCGCAACGCCGGCAGGCCCTGAACGAGCTCCATCACCTCTTCAGGATCAGCGTTGGCTGGCGTCATGTCGCATAGTTCGATTGCTGCTCTCTCTGGCGAACTGATGTCGAGGTCGAATGCGGACCCCCGCCAGCATCCCAGGCCGATATCCACAACGTCGAATAGCGATGTCGCATTGCATTTGACGATGTTGGAACCGAAGGGCAGGCGCTCGAACCATGTAGGCAGTCGGTAGCCTCTGACGGTTGAGAGCTGAATGACCGGGTCGTTGCCCTGCGGGATGTAATGCGCCTGGCCCAGGAGTGCGAGCGCAGTTTGTCCGGCGGGCCAAACGCTATTGGGCGACTGTCTTTGCAACGCGTACACGGCGGCCTTCCAATCGACGGGCTGGCCCGCGCGAATCCAGGCGCCACGGCCCAGGGGCACGAGCCATCCGCTTTTCTTGTAGCCCCAGAGCATCTGCGGTGTGATGCCTTGCTCGGTGAGCCAGTCGCTCGTCATCGGCACGCCATAGGGGGCGGCGAGTAAGAGACGGTTGATCGCCGATGTCGGCTTCATTTCGGGTGGATTTTGCGATGCAGCCATGAGTCCTGCATCAGTTTTCTGCATGGGAATTAGATACTACTATTCTGTATCTAAATAGACAAATAAAAACTGAGTCGCTGTCGCATACCGATGTTTAATGCGAGCAAATAAACTACATAAAACATGTATTGATAAAGATTTTAGTAAACGGGCGCCTGCAAGGCAGCGGCTTACTGAGTCTGGATGTGCCAGCGTAGGCGATAGATGGATTCACGCTCTGTCTGCTGTTTCAGCCGCGACTGCACGTCGTCGATCAGGCGTTCCTTGTCTTCGTCGATCTGGTCCTGAGCGGCATAGAGATCGCGCCGCTGTTGGTTCCGGCGTTTTTCCAGGCCGTTGATCTTCTGATGGAGCTCAATCTTTCCTTCCAGGTCTGCGATCGAGCGCGCTTGTTGTTTGGTCGCCCGGATGTCTCGATCCAGCTCTTTGAGGCTTTGCTCCAGTCCATTCTTGAGGTCGGCCGCGCGATCATCGAGCTTATCGATCGCATCCAGGAAGTACTGCTGGTTTCTCTCGCTGAGTGCGCCCAGGGCGGATTCGGCGCAGCGGTCTACGGCCGCCTGCAATTGTTCTGGCGCGCGACCGATTGAGCCCGTGTCACTCTTGAGACCCTAGAAGAGGGCTGCAAGATCAGTTCGCTGTCGGACTTTGGGCAATTAGCGATGATCGATTCCCCGAAACCTGTCGAGCGCGCGCGTGATAGTGATTTGGCAAGGATGTCCCGCCGCCGCTAGGCGTATTGCGCTGCTGCGTCCGTGTGAGCTTCGCCCACACGCTGACGGAGCTCTTTAGGCTGCACGACTTCTACGGCGCTACCGAAACCCAAGACCCACCACGTTAGTGCGTCGGTATCGACCACGCTGGCCGAAACACGCGAGCGGTCTTCTTCCGCCGGGGTGATCCGCTGATCCGTACTGAGTGGTCGCTCGGCTAGATGAAGCGCCGCATCATTGTCCATTTCGAGCACGAGTTCTATGCGGCCCTCGCCGGTTGGGTAGCTGAATCCTTGTTCGCTACCGATATAGTCGTCCAAGTCAAAACCCTCGGGCCAGTGGCAATCGGTTCCGAGCGGGGTGAGGGTTCGTACACGCTGCAATGCCAACTGCACGACATTTGCGTAGTTCCATAAGGGGCCGACGAGATAAATGACGCCCTCGCGGCTGACTAAGCCGAGCGGACTGAAGTGGTAGGTTTTTGTCTCGCCCCCATGGCGTGGGCTGTAGGTGATTTCGACGCGCCGTTCGTGAAGCAGGGCGTCGTACATTGCACGCTGGATATCAACGTCGATCTCCGCTGCAGCCAGTTGTGGCCCGGTCCCGAGTACTCGTATTTTGTCGGTCCAGTCGTGTAAACGCCGCGCGCTATCGCTCTGAAGTATGTCGCGTGCGCGTGCAAAGTAGGGCGCCAGTAGTTGCAACGTCGACGGCGGGAGTAGCTCTGCCAAGTGTTGCTCGGCGAGGTTGAATGCGAGTGCCGTGTTCGGCTCGAGGCCGGGGATGTCGATACTCTTGAAGTCACCTGGCCAAAACCAATGATTCGTTCGTCCGGCGGTATCGCTCGTGTAGCCAAAGATTGAGGAAAGCTTGTCCAGGTCGCGTTCGACGGTCCGTGGCGTGGTATCGAATCCCTCGCTTTCGAGCGCTTGATGAACCTCGCGCGTCGATGCCACCCGCGGATGGCGTGGGATAAGACGCAGCATGGTCCACTGCCGGAAGAGGGTGTCGCGATTGTCGGCCATCGTTGAAATGTTGGTATTGGCTAAGGTAAGTCGTCGCCGAAGCCTACATGTAACGCTGCCTGGCGAGCGAGATCTAGGGTTGAGAGAACCCGTGTATCGAACAACCGAAAACTGTGTCGCAGCGTGAAATCGTCGCCAAGCTGATATTCGATAGCGCCGCAGTTGACGACAAATGCACGAGCTACCGCTGTATATCGACCTTGAAAGCGTCCGTGCGGCTCACGCGTGCTGGGATCACCGGTGGATCGCCTATCTAGCCAACCGGCTCGTTGCATCAGGAAAGATGGATGATGCGTTTCTGGCCGCGTCGTCTAAGAAAGGTACGGCAGAACACGACGCAGTGGAGATCGTACTCAAAGGTGCCGAGATCGAACTACCGGCAGGCGTGGCGTTCCCTGACAAGAACGGGAAGATGCGAAACGAGGTGCGTGTTCGATGGTGGGCCAGCGAAGCCGAAGATCTAACTGGTATGGTCATTGGCCCGCCGAGCCTGTACGAGGCAACCCGCGGTCTGCCAGCCACGCCTGAAGCGCTCCAAGCCTACCCGCCGATTGAGCCACCGGTGTTTTTTGGCCACTACTGGTTTACTGGCCAACCGGACCTTCAGGCACCGAACGTAGCTTGTCTCGACTACAGTGTGGCCCGCAACGGCAAACTGGTGGCGTACCGCTGGGATGGGGAGCATGCGTTGGACCCAGCGTCCTTTATCTGGTGATGCAAAGGCGAAAGCAATCACTCGGACAAGGAACTGCTATGCCTGATCAGGACCAGAGTCGCGCGCTCCGGATCGATGAACCGGTCACGCGCCATACCAACAGCCGACAAATCGATGCACTCGATGAAATCCGCCGGACGACGATTCGAGAAGAGACGCTGAGTCGTTTCGCTCACGAGTATCCGGAGGCTTTCTGGCACTGGCTAGATGACGACGTGGAGCAAGTGGCATCGAGCCAAGATCTCGACGCCTTCGAACTTTTACCGGCTTCGTCCTATGCCGGCAACACACACTACGGCCTCTGCCGCGCGCGTGCCATGCGTGACCTCGCCTGTGATCCGGATTGGCCCCGGCCCCCAGCTAATGAATGTCTGTTCTGCACGCGGTCCGTTGTCGACACCGGTGGCTATCGCTGGGTCCGAACCGCGCACGTCAGGGTTGCCCTCGTACCGGACGAGCTTTTGCACGCTGTGGTTCCCGTGACAGTCGCTAGCCGAACGCAGCCGCTGTTCGACGAAGGTGGCTCGCTTAGCGTCATCGTCTGGAAACGGAACGAGCGCGTTACGACCGAGGTACTTGACCGGGCTGTACGCACATTCCGCGAGTGCCGTTTGCCGTGGTTCTGTCAACGGTGTGGATCCATCGAGTCACGCGCAAAGCCGAGCGCGGCCAGTGCCAGCGGTTGGCTCGTCGTTGACGATGGGTTCATCCGCACGCTCGCGGAGACTCGCGTTAATTCGTACTGACTCTAAGTCCGCTCGGGCTCCATGGCTTGGGCTGAAACGTTCACAGCCGAACACAACGCGACGTCCAACTAAGCCTCTGTCCGAACAAAGTGCGCTGCGACATCTCACGCCTGCGCCGGGTGGGGGGCCTTCGGTTTACGGCTCGAGTACCGACCACTCGCTGTCACGAGTACTCCGCCCACGTTATTTGATCGTCTCCGGAATCCGTTGTCCTCCTGCCAATGGCTCGGCAAGCGGCGATTCGGCGTCGACCAGCAGTTCCAATCGAACGGTGGCCCGTGTCATGCCGCAAAACAGCAGGCGGCGGGTATCGCCTGCGCTATGAGCCGTAGCAGCGACGTCGATTAGTATCACCGCCGGCGCATGGCCGCCCTTGAATCGAAGCACACTGTCGAAGCGAAGATGTCCGTCGCTGAAGATCGGCTCCGAGGTGTTCGTGTCATAGTGAAGGAAACGGCGCAGTCCAACCCCCGCGAGGGTGTCGCACTTGTAGATTGCCGAATGCCGGAAACTACTGCAGGTGAGTATCAGGATATGGTCGTTGTCGAAGCCATCGCGGCGCAGCATGTTGATGCAAGCCTCAAGCCGTTTAATCAACTGGCGGTCACCCGAGTGGGTCGTCACACCTACGCCGAGCCCGGGAAGACCGGTACCGCATTCAATAGGAATCCCCAGGGTGGTCTCGATGAACGTCGCGATGGAGCGCGGCGTGCGATAGCTCGTATCGGCCCGGTAAGTTACCAGGGCTGGTGTCTCGATCGGTTCGATGGCAAATACGTTCTGGTTCGGATCCTCAAGCCAGAGCATCTCGTAGTCATCGGTCAAAAACAGCCGCAGCACCTCGAACCAGTGCGCACGAAAATCCTGGCCTTCGTCGATGACGAGTGCGTCGAATTTCAACGCGTCGGGGATATCCAGGCCGAGCACGGAATCCACAAGTTCGTCCCAGAAGGTGTGATCGTCGGCATCCGTGAACACGACCGGCGCCCCCGCGGCTTCGCGAGCGGCATGACATAGGCCGTGAAAGGTATGGATCGCGTCAGCGCGCGTTGGGAATTGCGAGAGCAAAGCGTCGCGTAGAACGCGGTTAAAGCACACGTAGATTGGGGTGCGTCCGCGGTCGAGCCAGCGCTGCATTATTTGATGCGCGGCCAGAGTCTTGCCACAACCGGCGATCCCTTGGATGCGCAGCCTGTACGGTTCGAAAGAAAGCCCTTCGACTATTTCAGAGAGCCCGCCGGCCAACCGCGTATAGCGCGTCTCGTTGAGTCCGATCCGTCCGGCGACGTCGGGGACCACATCCAGGCTCTGGTGAAAGAAGGCGTGCACGCGTTCCGGGTCGGGCAGGTCTAGCTCTCGTTCATCGGTAAACAGCGATTCAATCGCCGGCCCGAGACCATCCCGCGCGCTCGCATCGACGACTCGCGTTTCGTCTAACGCGCTGCCGTTCACACGCAGGACACGATGATCGGGACAATAAAGAAGGCAGTTCACGAACAGACCGCCTTCGCCCGGGTTCTGGGACGCGAATTTTGTTCGGATCGCGTCGAGAGACCGCTGTATCTGATCGCCTACCGACTTGCGACGCGTGCCGTCGTACCGCTTGTACAGGCCGTTGCCATCCTCCTCCAGCAGGCCGTTCTTCTGTTCGATGACAACGATACGGCCCGACTCGTCGACGACCAGGAAGTCGATTTCGCCGTAGCGGGTCGCAAAGCGCGAGACCGACGACCAATGCACGCCGTGATAGACGGTCAGTGAGTCTGGCAGGACCGTTTGCAGCGTTTTCAGTGTCGCCAGCTCGGCGGCGTAGTGATCCGCTGTGCCCTCGAAAACGTCGCTCGGTATCAGTACAGCCATCAGGTTGCTTGTTGAATCCCAGCGTGCAGCTAAGCAAACCCCGCTAGGTTTGGGTTCTACCCCGTTTTCGCGGACGGTTGAGAAAAGGTTAACGGATACTTTCGATCTTCGGCTGCCATGCGCTGGCGAATGCGCGGATTATGGAAGCGTTCGATATAGTCGAAGACGTCGGTTCGAGCCTCGGCCAAAGTCTGGTAGCGCCGCCGGTTCACACGCTCGCGCTTGAGCATGCCGAAGAAGCCTTCGGCGGCGGCATTGTCGCCGCAGTGGCCGACGGCACTCATGCTGCAGGTCAAATTGTGGCCGCGAAGAAAGCGCTGGTAATCGTCGCTGGTGAACTGGGTTCCTCTATCGGAGTGCAGCACGACCGGCTCGTCGTGTGCCTCGCGTTGCCAGAGCGCCATCAACACGGCTTTGAGCACGAGATCTCGGGTCTGGCGATGGCTCATCGACCAGCCGACCACGGCCTTGTTGTAGAGGTCGACGATGACGCACAGATAGAGCCAAGCTTCAGCGGTTCGGATATAGGTGATGTCGGTCACCCATTTCGTGTTGGGTTCGAGCGCGACGAAGTCGCGCTC
>NZ_AYKF01000143.1 GCF_003732545.1 Salinisphaera orenii subsp. halophila YIM 95161
TGGCATAACACTCCTTTTGCCGGCCCATGATGAGCCTTCTTTGAAGTGTCCGCATTAACGGGTGAGAACCCACCCGGTCGCCACGCGAATCCGCGAACACCGAAATTGTGTTGGCCGAATCTTGTATACGATTGCGTTAGGATGACGGTGGCGCTTCGCAAAATTCATACTATCGGCGCTGGAGAGTATTACGAACGACACGTTGATTGCGGCTTAACGAATGACGGCGGTTCCCAATGTCCAAGTCAGCCAGTGATGCCCACGCCCTGAAGATCAAGACAGAGGCCCTCGCCAGTCTGGAGCCGTTGGCCGAACAGCTGATGGCCCGGCATAAAGAGAATCGCCGGCTGTGGTTCCCGGGCGATTTCCTGCCTGCCAACGAGCAAATGACCGATGAGCAGGCGCGCGATATGGCCGAGTTGCCGGACCGCGCCCGCGGCATGCCCGATGCCGTGCGCGTGGCGTTGGCGCTCAACCTGCTCACCGAGGAGGGCCTGCCGCATTTTCACCGGCTGCTGGCCGTGACCCTGGGCAGCGACAACGCCTGGTCGCGCTGGAACTATATGTGGACCGCAGAGGAGGATCGCCACGGCTGCGCCTTGCATGACTACGTGCGCGACGCCCGGCTGTTCGACATGCGCGCCTTCGAGGTGCTTCAGTATCAGTATATCGAGGCCGGCTTCGACCCGGATTCGAGTGGCGACCCCTACCAGGTGATCGCCTATACCACGCTGCAGGAACGGGCCACTCAAGCCGCGCATGCCAACACCGCGCGGGTGGCGGGCCGTCACGAGCCGATTATCCAGCGCCTGCTTGCCCATGTGGCAAACGACGAGTCGCGGCATTTTCGCTTTTATCGCGATATCTTCCGCGGCATCCTCGACATCGACTGTACCCGCGCGCTGCAGGCCGCCCTGAAGGTCGTGCCGCGGCTGGCCATGCCCGGCCATACCATTCCGGGCTACATGGAAATGGCCGAAGTGGTCGGCCGGGCCCAGATCTATGGTCCCCGCCACTACCGCAAGGTCGTGGACGAATGTCTGGACGCGTGGCAGATCAGCCAGCTCACCCCTGACGACGCCGAAGGCCGCGAAGCCCAGGACAAGCTGATGGCCGTGCCCGCGCGCCTTGACCGGCTCGCCGACATCCTGGAAAAACGCACCCGAAGTAAAAGCTTCTCCTTCGACTTTATCTATGCGCGGGTAATGGAGTTGGGCTAACGGTCCTCGCAAGGAGATCGGGTCTAGACCTTGCGTTGCCACATGTCAGTTTTTCTTCGGCGGACTGGACGCTCACCAGGGAAGCTCGCAGTCAGGTCTCGCATCGCCACATTCACGCTAATGAACCCGCCTTGCTGAGCATTCACTGGCGGCGGCGACAAACCTGAGCGAACGCGTTCATACCAATCTGATCCACCGGAAACCGCGACTGGCCATCATCACTAGAGCTTTCAGCCCATGACCGCAGCGGCTGGCGACCTTGAAAATACCGATTCATAACCCGGAGACCGCGAGGCGATTGTGTCTTCGGCGCTTTCCAGCCAGACTACGTAAATCATGGATTGAATAGCCGCGCATAACGCTTATGCGCCCCGGCGCTTGCGCGAAGGTAAAGCTTTGATAACAAACCAGCGTTTCTTTAGCGCTTCACGTCTCGCCCCGGTGCGACCTGACGAGCCCGGTCACTAATCATGGCTGAACGTGAACAACTGGCGGCGTGGCTGACGGCCACGGCACAAGGCGACGAGCGCGCGTTCCAGCAGCTCTATGCGGCTACTTCTTCGCAACTCTATGCGCTGTTGCTGCGTATTCTGCGTAGCCCGGAGCGAGCGCAGGATGCGTTGCAGGACGCCTATGTCAAGGTATGGCAGAAGGCGGACACCTATACTCCGGAACGGGGGGCGCCTTTGACGTGGCTATTGTCTATTGCTCGCTATCGTGCACTTGACGTACTCAGGCGTAAGCGTCCCGAAGTTGCGATGCCGGAGGAGCCGGACATGATGGCTACACTGCTCGAGGATGAGCAGGCGCTTTCGCCGTTGGAAGAAAATGAAAACCAGCAGTCCCTTGACGCGATCAGGGCGTGTTTGAATACGCTGCAGCCGCAACAGCGGGATAGCGTGCTGCTTGCCTACTATGACGGCCTGACGCATCAAGAGCTTTCGCAGCGGCTGGACGCGCCCCTGGGCACGGTCAAGAGCTGGATTCGGCGCGGCCTGATGCGGTTGCGCGAATGCCTGTCGGAGCGTGCGTCGTGACATCTCAAGAGCATGACGACGATGTCGTACTTGCGGCGGGCGAGTATGTGCTCGGTACGGCCGAGCCCGACGAACGCGACGCCTTCGAACAGCGCCTGAAAACAGACCCGGCAGCGCGCCGTGAACTCGCCTATTGGGAACGTCGGCTCGGCAGCCTGGGCCTTGGCCTTGCCCCCGTACAGCCGCCGTCGTCGGTCTGGGACCGGGTGTCCAAGACGTTGTCGCTAGGCGATACCCGCACGGCTGCGACGCCGCGTTCGCAGGCGCCGGCCGCCAATGATTCACGATTCTGGCGTGGCGCTGCGATCGCCGCTACTTTAGTGGCGTTGGTGCTTGGCGGCATTCTGCTTTCCGAGCCCACGTATCACCATGGTTTCGGCGAACCCGACCCACCCCATGCGTATACGAGTATTGTCTACGACGACCCGACGGGCACCGGCTGGCTTGTAACCGCCTGGGCGGGTGATGACGAGATGCAGGTCGTGGCCTTGGGGGATTACGAGGTGCCCGAAGGCAAGGTGTTACGTGCCTGGCTCAAGCCTGAGAGCGGTGAGCCGATGCCGCTGGGCACATGGCCGCACACCAAGGGCGGCTATAACATGGCGCTCAGTGAAGCGACCGTAAAGCGCATGGCGCCGCCGGCGAAGCTCATGGTGTCCATGGAAGACGCGGGCACGTCCGACCAAACGCGCTCTGCGCCCGCCGGCAAGCTTATGTGGAGCGCGCCCATACTCAGTCGGGCGGGCTAAAGACCCAATCCGCGCGATGCGGGCAGAGAGCTCGGAGTCAGGTCGCAGAGAGATCGAGGTCTTGCATTGCCACATCGGCGTTCGCGGCTCGTCTTGATCCCTGGCTTGTCGACGAGCCTGATCACCCGCTAAGCATAGAAAACGCCCGGCATCGAGCGCGGGTCAAGCGAGCGCTGGGCTAGGTCTCGCATTGCCACATTCAGGCCGTCGCGAACCCGCCTAGCCCGCGTGAAGCCGGATAAGCCTCGGAGCCCGCGGTCAGGTGTGATTTTGTGTGCCCGGCAGATATAGTGGAACCGTTGCTCGGTCAACCTTAAGGTCGTCCCCAGCCGATTCGCTATCTGCCTCCCCTGCGGCTCAGCGAGCGATATTCACGCCGCCATCGACGACCAGCGTCGAGCCCACGACATAATCGCCGGCCCGGGACGCGAGGTAGATCGCCGCGCCCGCCATATCCTCGGGCTCGCCGATGCGCCGGGAGGGAATTCGGTCCTTGATCTCGTCGCCGTGGTCGCGGGCGACCTTGTTCATGTTCGAGGCGAAGGCGCCCGGGGCAATCGCGCTCACCACGATGCCGTCGGGTGCCAGACGCACGGCCATGCGCTTGGTCAGGTGGACCAGGCCGGCCTTGGAGGCGTGATAGAAATAGGTTTCCTGCGGGTTGAGCGACAGGCCGTCGACCGAGGCGATGTTGATGATTTTCGCGAGCGGCCCAGCCGCACGCGCTTCTAGGAGCATGGGCTTGAACGCCTGTGCCAGGAAGAACGGCGCTTTCATGTTGAGATCCACCGCCTTATCCCACCCGCTTTCGGGGAACTCGTCGAACGCCGCGCCCCAGGCGGCGCCGGCGTTGTTCACGAGGATGTCCAACGTCTTTTCGTGCTCGCCATACGCGGCGACCAGACTGTGGATTCCGTCCATGGTGGAGACGTCCGCCGGCAAAGAGACGCACGGTCCTATTTCGGACAGTTCCTTGGCCGTTTCGTCGCAGGCTTCGGCCTTGCGGGCGCTGATATAAACACGGGCGCCCTGGCGCAACAGCCCTTCCGCGATCATGCGGCCGATGCCGCGAGAACCACCGGTGACGAGCGCGCAGCGGCCTTCCAGCGAAAAAAGAGCAGCAGTGTCCATGACGAGTCTCCAGCAGTGGTTCTCGGCTTGACTCAAATCGCAAACCAGATGAAGTGGCCGAGAATGACGAGGCCCTTCTGAAGCGTCAACGTGACTGCCTGTTCCAGCCAGCTCGGGGCAGGTCTTGCCTTGCCACATGTCAGCCTATCGTCGGCTGATTAGACGCTCGTTTACAGACCGTAGATACCCTTCGCCCATCCCGGGATATGGCTAACGGCTTTATCGAGCTGGCCTTTCTTGAAGGTTAGAATGTGTCGCGCTGGTGCATTCGCCTTCGAGCTGTCGAAAATCTCGGCGAGATCGGCCAATGCGACGGCCCCGTGAATATGCTGCTTGTTGCGTTCGTATCGCTCGCGGATTTTATGCTCGGGCACGTCATGCCCACCCTGAGTGACGCGAAACCGCACACGGGCCACGGCTATGTCGGCACTCTGAACGTTGACGTGGAAGACCACGACACGAAACCCGCGGGCCTGGGCGTTCCGGATCAGCTCAAGCTTGCTCTGATGCGAGAAAACGGTCTCGGTGACGAACGAGCGCTTCTCGTCCAGATAATCTTCGCGCTGCTCCGCCGCCCCTCGCGCGGCCTCGTAGGCATCCAGCGCTTCGCCGTGAGCTTGCCTTTCCTTCCGCAGCTCATCCGCATTCACGAACGGTACGGCGGTGATCGGGCGAATCCGTTGCTCGTAGAGCGTCGACTTGCCCGCCCCGTTCGGACCGGCGAGCACATACATCGTCGGCCTCGGCTCCAACTCAGCTGCCTAGGGATTCCGGGTCGATTCCTTCGGCACGTTGTTTCTCGGCGAGCTGTTTGAAAAAAGCCCTTTCTTCGTCGCCGGCCTTCTCCATCATGGCCTCATGCTCGATGTCGTATACGGAACGCTCATAAGGGTCCAGTTCGTCGGGAGAGATATGCCCGCGGAGTGCGTCCTGCACCTTACTGCGATCATATCCCGGAGCGTTCTCGATCGCCTGGCCAACGCGTGCCCAGTGCTCCAGCTGCGCTTGAAGGGTGCGAGACATCACGCCTGCCTCTTTTCGCGCCTGACCGAGAATGGCCCGTGATAGACGAACACTTTCAGTAGCCATGACCAACCTCCCGCACTGTCGCAGATCATACGACGGCCATTGCCATGCGCCAGTCGCTAACAATCAATCTACCACAAGTGTGGTGGCCCGAGCGCTACCGTAGGCCGGCCAGACGCTTTAGGGTCGATCTCGCATTGCCACATTAAGGCCATCGTGGACTGAGGCCCGGACGATATACCCCGCTCGCCGTTTCTTTCAGTCAGCGTCTTTCGCAGGTTTCTCCTCAGCACCTTCCGGCAGACGCTTTGAGGCACTCGTGATCTGCAAAAAAACGCCCGGCGAACCGGGCGTTTCTCTAGTCAATCCGCACGGCCGATCAATCAGCCGCCGAATTTCTCGTTCTCGCCGATGTCCGGCGTCTTGTCGCTTTTGACATTGGCCTTGGCCATTTCATACAGCTGAAAGACCTTGCTTTCCTTGGCCGCCCAGTGCTCACCCATCTTGATATCGATTTCGAGCATGACGACGTCCGGATCTTCTTTTTCCGGCAGCCAGGCGGCGACGCCCGGGTTCCAATATTTATCGATTATGTTCTGGTCGTCGGTAATACGCGCCTTGCCCGACATCGACACATACACACCCTCTTCCTGATCGGAGAATGTCAGGCAAACGTCGCTATCGCCTTTTGCTTCGAGCACTTTCTCCGTGCTGCGGCGGGTGTAAAACCAGATCGTGCCGTCGTATTCGTTCTGCACCAGGTGCATGGGACGGGCACGCGGCACATCGTCGTCGAGCGTGACTAGCATGCCGACCTGGATATCTTTGATCAGGTTCCAGATCTTTTGCTTGTGTTCGGGGCTAGACATAGTCGTGTGATCCTTGGAGTGCGATTGAATGAGTTGAGCGTGAACTAAAGACCGGCGGATGCGACGTTCGATCGTGGCACACCCGGTCGAGGCGGTAAGCGATTCGGCCACCAGGCGCGATGGCCACGAGCCACCGGCCGATCAGTGGCAACGGCCTGATCCACATAACGGAAAAACCAACCGAGCGGATGCACGCGTCCTGCCCGAGTCGTCGACAGACCGGCATGAACGCCGGCCGCCGCGATCACGATGAGACGGCTTTACGCACGGGCGTGGCGCCCGCGACCGCGGGCTTCAGGTACCACAGAAGGTGCGCTGTACGACTTCGTCCGGCTTCGGGGGCCGTGCGTAGTCGGCGAGCTCGGGATGGTCGTCGAACGGGCTGGCGACCACCGTGAGCAGTTCGTCCAGCGGTTGGTAATCGCCTGCCTCGGCGGCGTCGATCGCCTGCTGGATACGGTGATTGCGCGGGATATACGCCGGGTTGACCGCGCGCATGGCGGCTCGGCGTGTCGCGTCGTCGCGGGTTTCGGCGGCCAGGCGCTCGCGCCAGCGCGCCGCCCAGCGGTCGAAGCCGGCCGGGTCGTTGAATAGCGTCTGTACGGCCTGGTCACGCTCGTCGGCGTCTGCGCCCAAATCGGCCAGGCGCCGGAAGGTGAGCGTGAAGTCCGCGCCCTGCTCGGTCATGCACTCAAGCAGATCGTAGACGAGGTCGGCGTCGCCTTCGCGGCGTTCCTGCAGGCCGATCTTGGCCGCCAGGCCGTCGTGATACGTCGTTTCGAAGCGCTCGATATAGCGTTCCAGCACCGCCTCGGCCTGGGTTATCGCCTCCTGCTTGTCGTCGGCGAGTAGCGGCACCAGGCACTCGGCGAAGCGCGCCAGATTCCACTGGCCGATCGCCGGCTGCTGGTTGTAGGCATAACGCCCGCCCTGATCGATGGAGCTGTACACGGTGGCCGGATTGTAGGCGTCCATGAACGCACAGGGGCCGTAGTCGAGCGTTTCGCCGGCGATGGAGACGTTGTCGGTGTTCATGACGCCGTGGATGAAGCCGACCAGCAGCCATTGCGCGATCAGGTCGGCGGTATGTTCGGCGACTTCCTCCAGCAGGGCGAGATACGGGTTGGCCGCATCGGCGACGTGCGGGTAATGGCGCTCGATGACGTAGTCGGCGAGCGCGCGTACCGCGTCCTGGTTGCCGCGCCGGGCAAAGTACTCGAAGGTCCCGACACGCACATGGCTGGCGGCGACGCGGGTGAGCACGCCGCCCGGCTCGGCCCGCATGCGGAATACCGATTCGCCGGTCGTGACCATCGCCAGCGCACGGGTGGTTGGAATACCCAGGCCCGCCATGCCTTCGCTGACGACGTATTCGCGTATCACCGGCCCGAGCGCGGCGCGGCCGTCGCCCCGGCTGGAAAAGGGCGTCGGGCCCGCGCCCTTGAGCTGAATATCGCGACGGGCGCCGTGGCGATCGGTGATTTCGCCCAACAGCACGGCCCGACCGTCGCCCAGCGTGGGCGCGAAGTTGCCGAACTGATGCCCGGCATAGGCCATCGCCAGCGGTTCCGCGCCTTCCGGGACGCGATTGCCGGCCAGAATCTCGACACCCGCCGGGCTTTCGAGCGCCTGCGCGTCGAGGCCGAGCTGCTCGGCCAAGGGCCGGTTGAGCCGAAGCAGACGCGGCGCCGAGACAGCGGTCGGCGTCGCGCGGGCATGGAATTCGCCCGGCAGGCGGGCGTAGGTATTGTCGAGCGCGAGCGGCTCGGCGGTTGCGGTGTCGGTCATGGGCGATGCTCCGCGGCGATCGACGTCGCCAGCGTTGGCTCAATGAAGTTATTAGCACGACGTTGCGGGCCGTGACCGCACCGTTCAATGGCGAGCCGCGGACGTTCGGAGCCGGGTACGGCATCGTGCATCGAGTCGGGCGCATTCAACCCTGACCGGAATGACGCAGCACGAACAGGCGGCGACATGCCGAAGTAGACCCCTTGCCGTGTGCATCCGCTCGAACAATCGTGCTATCAAGCCCGCTGTACGCAACAGGCTTTACAAGGATCGCTCATGTCCCTCACCCCCGAAGTCGCCGGCGTTGTCGCCAGGATGCGCGAAGCCGACATATCCTTCGCCGACCTCGGCCTGGCCGAGGCGCGCCAGTTCTATATCGACACCCTGGCGGCAAGCGGCGGCGAGCCGGTGCCCATGGGCGAGATCGTGGAGCACGAGCTAACGCTCAACGGTCGCAGCCTGAATGCACGGCGCTATCGCCCCGAAGGGTTGGCCGAGGGCACCGCGCCGACGCTGGTCTATTTTCACGGCGGTGGTTGGGTTCTGGGCGATCTGGAATCGCACGACCGCGTGTGTCGACAACTGGCCCAGCGCGCCGGCTGTCAGCTTGTGGCGGTGGATTATCGCCTGGCGCCGGAGCATTGTCTGCCGACCTCTTCGGACGACGCGATCGCGGCCTACGGGTATCTCGTGGAACACGCGGCCGAGTTCGATATCGACGCGCAAAAACTCGCGGTAGGCGGCGACAGCGCGGGCGGGCATCTGTCGGCGGTGGTCGCGCTGGCCGCGCGCGACGCCGGCTGGCCGCTGGCCTTGCAGGTGTTGGTCTACCCCGCCACCGACTTGCGCGAGGCCGCGCGCAAGTATCCGTCGAAGGGGCGCAACGCGAACGTGCCGCCGCTCACGGCCGAACTCATGGCCTGGTTCGGCCAGCGCAGCGTGGATGTGAATACCGACCCGCTCGACTGGCGGGTGTCGCCGATTCTGGCGGAAACGCTGGAAGGCACGGCACCCGCGCTCGTGATCACCGCCGGCGCCGATGTGCTCATGGATGAAGGCGTGCTCTATGCCGCGCGCCTGGCCGATGACGGCGTGGACGTCGATCATGCTCACTACCCGGGCGTGATTCACGGCTTCATCGAGATGCAAGCCTGGCTGGCGGCGACCGGGGAGATGATGGACCGGATCGCCGCCGCGGTGCGCAGGCATCTGGCTATCCCCGGCTAAAGCATTTGTTTGCAAGCGTTCGGGGTTGCGACATGACGGTGCGATCCCGTGTTTCAGACGAACAAGAGACGGACTACGCCTTGTAGCGCCCTCAGCTGTTCCGGTTCTGACTTCGCACTACACGACGCCCGCTCGACCCGCGCGCCCGATCAAGGGGCGAGAAATACAGATTACTTTCGGAGGCGCTACGAGCGTATTCTAATCAGTCAGCCTTTTGACACTGAATACGGAGGTGCAGTCGCTCATAGCTTTCGGCATCAACGCGCCCGTGATCGGCCGGCTCGGCGCTGGATCACGTTCATTCAGAGGTCTAACCATGGTCACCTTGCCCCAACGGCTGTTCGCGGAATCGTTCGGTACGTTCTGGTTGGTGTTCGGCGGGTGCGGCAGCGCCGTGCTCGCGGCTTCTTTTCCGGATGTGGGGATCGGCTTGCTGGGCGTGAGCCTAGCGTTCGGCCTGACGTTGTTGACGATGGCCTATTCGATTGGTCATATCTCAGGATGTCATCTGAACCCCGCGGTGACAGTCGGCCTGTGGGCCGGCGGGCGCTTTCCCGGCCGGGATATCGCCCCCTACGCCGCGGCGCAGGTGGCCGGCGCGGTGCTGGCTTCGCTGGTGCTGCTCGTAGTGGCCGGCGGCAGCCCGGATTTCGTGCTGGGCGTGAACGGCCTGGCCGCCAACGGCTACGGCAATCTGTCGCCCGGCCGCTACGACGTCATGGCCTGCATGATCGTGGAGATCGTGCTCACCTTCGGTTTCCTGATGGTGATTCTCGGCGCAACCGATACCCGCTCGCCGTCGGGTTTCGCGCCGCTGGCGATCGGCATGGCGCTCACGCTCATCCACCTGATTAGCATTCCAATCACCAATACTTCGGTGAATCCGGCCCGCAGTACCGGCCCGGCGCTGATCGTCGGCGGGTTCGCGCTGCAACAACTGTGGCTGTTCTGGCTCGCCCCGATTGCGGGTGCACTCGCCGCGGGCGTGGGCTATCGCATGCTGGCGGGCCAGCCGCCGGCGCCGCCCGTGGTCGGGGAGGCGATCTAGAATCCGGCCCCTCGCCCGACGCCGGGACCGATCGCGCTGCGCGTATATCCGGCGCGGGCGGGCCCGGTGGCGATCGAAAGTCCGGTGCAGGGCGAGCCGGTCGTCATACGCGCAGGTAGGCGGCCATCGTGCGCTTAGGCGCGGGATTCGGCGCCTGCCCCCCCCCTAGCGCTCTCCTGCCACACTCGCCCAAGGCTTTTTCGTTGCCAACGCCCGGGCCAGCGCAACGCCTAAGCGGTCGTGGACCGCCCCAGGCGGGTCAACCGGTATTTTAGATCCCGCCTTGCATGGGCCATGCAGAGCGGTGCGTTCCGCTCTCCACTACAACACAGCGGCGCTCTTGGAGCGCCTCTTGAGCATGCGATGACATAAGCGTTGTCCAGGTGGCGCGTTGGATAACCGAGCGACAAGGTCTGGAGGGGTACAGCTAGTCGCCACGCCGAACTGGCGAGCGCTCACGATTCGTCAGCCCGATGCTGGCCCAGCGTTCGCACCTCGTGGGCAAAAGTGCGCGCCTGGGAGACGATGCGGGCCAGGTGGTGGCGATGTACGGCCCGGCAATAACCTGCGCCACGAAGACCGCCACCGATCAAAAGGCTGCCGCCCCTGATCATCGCCAGGGCGAAGCGACGGTGACCATGGGCTTCGCATCCAAGGCGAGCGTAGGCGCGAGCATGCGCGTGGGATTAATGAACGGACCACGTCAGGTCAGCCGTGTTCGAACAGACATATCGATAGTCGTGCCTGAACCCCAAGAGAGCATCTAACGCCGAACTCCCGCCGCAACGCCATATAATGCGCGGCTTTCGTTCCAGCCCCATTCCGCTAGGGGATATCAAACTCGAGGAGGCAGCCAGGTGCTCAGCCATAATCGCCGTGAGCGCACGATCGCGATCGGGCTGGCCGGTCTGGCCGGCTACGTGGACGCACTCGGCTTCATGACGCTGGGCGGTTATTTCATCGCCTTTATGAGCGGCAACACCACCCGACTGGGCGTCGGCGGCGTGCGCGACATCGCCACCGCGCTATTGCCTGCGGCGATCATTGCGTTGTTTGTCGTCGGGGTCATGCTGGGCACGCTGATCCACCACGCGATCGGCAGACGACAGCGCGTGGCGGTGATGGCGCTCGTCACGTTGTTGCTCCTGAGTGCCGCGCTGGCCGCCGAAGCCGACGGCCGCTGGCCCGCGGTGTTGTGCATGGCGTTGGCTATGGGCGCCGTGAACACGGTCTTCCAACGCAACGGGGAGGTCAGCCTTGGCGTCACTTACATGACGGGTGCGCTGGTCAAGCTAGGGCAGCGATTGACTGGCGTGGTGCTCGGCGGTAACCGCCTGGCCTGGGTTTGGTATTTCCTGCTTTGGCTTGCGCTTCTCGCCGGCACGATGGCCGGCAGCGCCGCTTACCTGATGTTCGGCCTACAAGGCCTCTGGCTCGCCGTTGCGGCCGCGCTCGTGATCTGTGGTCTTTTGTGGCATTGGCCGGCCATGCCCCAGCGACGACCGATGTCATAGACGACGTGCCTCGGCGGGATCCTCGCTGCGTCCTCGCAAAAAGTGATGGCACGATGAAAGTATTGGCGGAGATCCCGGGATCGAATCAGATCGTTTCTTTTGGACCGCGTTGACCGCAGTACAGTCTCGCTGCCGCGGTTCGGCCGCCTGCAAGGAAAAGTCTGGACGCCGGATGCAGGCGGGCACGCAAACTCACGAGACACGCGCCTATAAGACTGAAGCCGCACCGATGAAGTACCGCTTAGCGCCCGCCTTTATCGCCCTGACAGTCGCCGCCAGTCTACTCGGCGGGTGCGTGAGCCTGCCCGAAGGCACGAAGGCACGACGGCCGTCGAGCCGTTCGCGCTCGATCGCTATCTCGGCCGCTGGTACGAGATCGCGCGTCTGGATCATGGTTTCGAGGAGGGCCTGGACTGCGTGACGGCCACCTATAGCCTGCGCGACGACGGCGGTGTGCGCGTGGTCAACCGCGGCGTGGATCTTTCCGAGGGGGAAGCGAGCGAGGCGGTCGGCAAGGCGTATTTCGTGGCGGGCGAAGACACGGGCCGCTTCAAGGTCAGCTTCTTCGGCCCGTTCTATGGCGGCTATAACGTGCTGGCTCTCGACGAGGACTATACGACGGCTATCGTCGGCGGCCCGAATCGGGATTATCTCTGGATTCTGGCCCGCGAGCCGGCGCTGCCCGCGGCCGAACGCAGCGCGCTCGTGGCGCAGGCGGCCGCGATGGATTTCGATACGGCCGAACTCATCTATCCGAGACGGGGCGCCGCCTGCGCACCCTATCGCGACGAATAGCGCGCCGGGCGCGGGCGCCGGGCCCTCGGCCCGGACCGCGGCTCGACTCAAGCAGGTTCATCGACGTGCGCGCGCCTCAGCCGCCGTAATACGTCGAGGCGCCGGGCCCCAGCGGCAGGCCGAGCAGCATCCAGACGATCAGCAGCAGCGTCCAGAACAGCAGGAAGGCCAGCGAGAACGGCAGCATGATCGAGATCAGCGAGCCGATGCGCAGATTCTTGTCGTACTGCTGGGCGTAGGCAATGATCAACGCGAAATACGGCATCAGCGGCGTGATGATATTGGTCGAGGAGTCCGCGACGCGGTAGGCCATCTGGGTCAGCTCGGGTGAGTAGCCGAGCTGCATCATGATCGGCACGAACACCGGCGCCAGAATCGCCCATTTGGCCGAGGCGCTGCCGATGAACAGGTTGATGAAGCCCACGATCACGACGAACAGAATCAGCAGCGGGACACCGCCCAGGCTGATGGCCTGCAGGAATTCGGCGCCGTAGACCGCCATGAAGATGCCGAGATTGGACTCGGCGAACCAGGCGACGAACTGGCCGGCGGTGAAGGCCAGCATGATGAACATGCCCATGCCGGCCATGGTGTCCGACAGCTTGTGGGCGACGTCGCTGTCGTTCTTGACGGCCCCGGTGACGACACCGTAGACCAGCCCGGGCACGAAGAAGATGATCAGCAGCACGACCGCCAGCGACTCCATGAACGGCGATTGCACAATCGCCCCGCCCTCGCCGCGCAGCGGCGCGCCCGGCGGCACGACCAGCAGCGCCATCAGGGCGACCGTCACGAGGAACGCCACGCCGGCCCACTTCATGCCGCGCCTGTCCTGCGCGGTGATGGTCGTAGTCTCGTCGTCGCGGGACTCGTCTTCGTAACCCCCCTGGTAACGGCCCAGGCGCGGCTCGACCACGAACTGGCTGACGAGCGTGCCGACGAGCGCCAAGAAGAAGGTCGAGGCGATGATGAAGAAATAGTTCATCGCCAGGTTCATCGATTCGGCATAGGCCGGGTCGATGGTGGCGGCCGCCTCGATCGTGAGCTGGCCGAGGACCACGTCGACCGCCGAGAGCAGCAGATTGGCGCTATAGCCGGCCGACACGCCGGCGAAAGCCGCCGCCAGGCCGGCGATCGGGTGGCGTCCGAGGGCGGCGAAGATCATCGCGCCGAGCGGCGGCAGCACGACATAACCGGCGTCGGAGGCCAGGCTCGAGAGGATTCCGGCGAACACCAGGCCGAAAGTGATCAGCGACTTGGGAATGGACAGGATGAAGCTGCGCAGCAGTACGCTGATCAGCCCGGTGCGCTCGGCCATCCCGATGCCGATCATCGTGGCCAGCACCACGCCCAGCGGCGCGAAGCCGATGAAGTTGTCGACCAGCGAGCCGAAGATATACCGGATGCCCTCGCCGGACAGCAGGTTGTTGACCGTGACCGCTTCGCCCCCGCCGGGCGGCTCGACCGAGATCCCGGTGAGCGACAGCAGCGCCGACACCACGGCCACGAGCCCTGCCAGCAATGCGAAGAGCGTGACGGGATGGGGCAGACGATTGCCTGTCCGCTCGACCCCGTTGAGCATCCGCTGCAGCAGATTGTTCTGCATCCCCCGGTCGTTCATCGTCCTGTTCCCTTTGCTTGAAGCCGCCACATGCGCGCCTGCCGATTCCCCATTCGGTAGAGGCCATGCTGACCGGCCGTTCGGCTCTCGGCACGAGACGACGCATCGCCCCGGCACGTTGAGACGCGGCCCGCCCCGCTACATGATGGCGCAATCGTTCCCGCATCGTAACGTTCGCCATGACGTGCCCCTGCCAGTCCGGCCGCCCTTACGACCAATGCTGCGGGCCCTGCCACCGCGGCGAACCGGCGCCGGCGCCCGAAGCGCTGATGCGTGCGCGCTACAGCGCGTATGCGCTGGGCGACGCGGCGTACGTGCAGTCGAGCTGGCACCCCGACACGCGACCGGCCACGCTCGATCTCCCGAGCGGCGACCACTGGCTGGGCCTCGCCGTGCTGGACAGCGGTGAAGATGGCGATACCGGCCGGGTGCATTTTCGCGCGACCTGCCGCGACGATGGCGACTTTGCGGTCCTGGAGGAACGCTCACGCTTCGTACGCGAACAGGGCCAGTGGTTCTATGTCGACGGCGACCACGCGGTCACGGCGCTCAAACCCGGTCGTAACGATCCCTGCCCCTGTGGCAGCGGGCGCAAGTTCAAGAAATGCTGCGCGGCCTGAGCGCCGGCAACCATCGAAACGGCGCAGGCGCCATTGGCCGCGCCCGCCCGCAGCCGATCAGGCCCTAGTACACCACGCGGTTGCGGCCGCCGAACTTCGCCTCGTAGAGCTTTTTATCGGCGGTGTGCAGCATGGGGTCGAGCTGTTCGCCCGGCGTGGTGGCGCAGGCCACACCGATGCTGGCCGTGAGCGCGAGCACGGCGTCGTTGTGGTGACAGCGCAGGGCTTCGATCACGACCCGCAGGCGCTCGGCGAGATGACGCGCCTGGCTGACATCGGTGCGAGGTAACAGCACGCAGAATTCCTCGCCGCCCAGGCGACAGGCGACGTCCTGCTGGCGGGTCTGCTCGCGCAGGGTCTCGGCGATCCGCCGCAGCACCGCGTCGCCGGTCGCGTGGCCGTGCGCGTCGTTGATGCGTTTGAAGTAGTCGAGATCGAGCATCAGCAGCGACAGCGGCAACGCGCCTTCGCCTGCCGCACGCTGGAAGGCCTGCTCGAGCTGGGCGCGGTTGGGCAGGCCGGTCAGGGGATCGGTGAGCGCCTGCTGCGAGAGCTCGCGTTCGGCGCTCTCGCGCCGGGCCTCGTAGAAGTGCGAGAACATATAGCCCCAGGCGGTCACGGCCAGCACGTTGGCCGTGGCACCCGGCGAGCTCACGACCAGAGCGGTGCCGAAACGCCAGAGAAACAGTCCGCCGGCCACCGCGAGATAGAACGCGGAGAACAGGCCGCCCCACCGGCGCCCCAACAGGAGATGAGCCGTGATCGGCATGACCATGACCCAGCTGAATACGGTGATCGAGGTCGTCGGCGAGGCCAGCGCATAGATCGTGGCCGCATAGAGCGATACGAGATAGAACAGACACCAGCGCCGAAGATGGTAGGTGCCCTGCACGATGGGCAGCATCAACAGCACCAGCAGAACCAACGCAGCCTCGATCGTCATCAGCCAGTAACGCTCGGCGAAGAAGTTGACGACGACGAAGATCGCGCCGAAGAAAGCCGTGAAGGCCAACAGCAGACGCAGAAGCTGGCGTCGATGCTGGTGCGACAGGGGCATGCCCTGGTCCGGTGAGGCGCGGTTCATTCATCCCCCTGTTTTCTGCCGAGGCCGCATGCCGGGCCGATGCATTTGTATCGGCCGCGCCCGCCGGCCATGAATGAACGCAGCGCCGCCGGCCAGGCGCGACAGGTCGTGCGCGGCGAACAACACGGTTATGGGGCATCCGCGTTCGGGAACGTTTCGTCTATCCGGCGCTGCGCGGCGGTCGGGCCGACCCGAGAAACGGGGCCGCGCCCGACACGGATATCCCGACAGCGGATGGCGCCCTTCCGGCCGCCCCTCATGCAGCCACTCGCGCTGTTTTCAGCGTGTCCCCACGAACGTCCGCCACCCCGACCCGGATGCCGTCGGCCACGCCGCGGACCCAGCCGTCGGGCCGGAATGGAGGCCGCATTTGATGATCGACGTAAGGCGCATCGGCGCGCCGCCGGGCGGCTCGTCAATCGAGTGTGACGTCACGTGCGTGCTGGCCTCGTCGATGCGATCAGTCGACCCGCGCCGTCGGCCGACGGCCGCCAAATGGCGGCGCTACCCGGGGGCAGCCCGACATGTCGGAGCCGGGCGGCAGACGTCCGGCCAAATCCGGCGGCATCGCGCCGGCTCGACCCGGCGCTCGGCCATACCGGGCGCGGGATGACGACCCGACTTTTTATCGAACAGGCGGCCGCGCGGGACAGAGCGGGCTCGAACGAGGCGTCGTTGGCCCTGCCGCCTATCGCTGCCCGCCGCTATCGGCGAAATGGCGCCGCACCAGGGCTTTTGCGTGGCGCCACAAGGCGGGGGAGCCGCGCTCGATCGTCGGGCCGTAGCGTCCATGCACCTCCCGCTCGGTGACCCGATGCTCGGTCCATGTCCCGCCGTTCGTGAGCGTATTGAGCAGCAGCGGCTGCAGACGGTCGAGCGTCTTCGCGAAACGGGCTTCCAGCGTTTCCGCCGCCTCGAATTCCCGCCACAGGCCGGCGAACGTCGCCGCCTGGTCGTCGGGGAGCAGGCCGAACAATCGCTCGGCCGCGGCGTTTTCCCGCGCTTCGACCGCCTGACGGTCGTGGTTGCCGTGGATCGGGACGTCGCCGGCGTCGATTTCGACGATGTCGTGAACCAGCAGGAGCTTGATGACGTGGGCGGTATCCACCGCTTCGTCGTCCGACAACACCAGCGCGAACATGGCCAGGTGCCAGGAGTGTTCGGCCGAGTTCTCGCGCCGGCTGCGGTCGACGAGCGGGGACTGGCGCACCACGGATTTCAGCGCGTCGATTTCCGCAAGAAAACCGAGCTGTTCGGCGATACGAGCTTCCGACATGACGTCACCGATTCTGGAGAACGAGCGGCGCAAGGTTAGCGCACAAGCCTCGCAACGGGGCCGCGCGACCCGCGTTTACACGCCCGGGCAACCGATGCGCCCGCCGGCCGCCGCTGCCGTCATGTAGACAGCCCGGCCGGCCGGTCGGGCCATCGAGCCGACGCCGCTACGACGCGCAGCCGATCACTCGACCGCGCCGACCGCCCGGCTGACGGCGGCCGGACCGCTGTATTCGTCGTCCGGCAACGCGTCGAGCACCGTACGCACGCCCAGCGGCGCACCCTGCCGTTCGGCGTGGTCCGCCAGCTGTTGCTTCGAGGCGGGATAGTCGATTCCGGTGAGATAGGTCTGGATCTCCGATGCGCTCGCGTGGTCGGGACGGGCCATGAAATGCTCCGGTTGAACAAAGCGCCAGCCTGCCAGCCGACCGCTCGATCGGACATCCGGTAAATCCCTGGTTTACCGGCGGCCATGAACGTCTGTTGTTGCCGTTGGGCCAAGCCTTCGAAGCGCCAGCTCCGGGCCAGATGGGAGCCGGTCGGCGGCGCGAGGCCACGAGCGGCGGTCGCGGCCGCTCCCTCGGCCTTGACGATCCATCGGCTCGCGCGCCCGTCGAGCCGGCCCGAACGGCCGAACCGCGCCACGTCTCGCCGCCGCGGTGGCCGCGTGGCACAGTGATCGCCGTCCCCGCATTCGACGCATTCGATGAACCGGTTCTCCGGCACGGCATCGGCCTCGCCGCTGACCAATCCGCTGCTGCTCGTGATGGTGCTGGCCGCCTTCACGAGCGTGTTGAACAACAGCATGGTCAACGTGGCGATCCCGACCATCAGCCGCCATCTCGAGGTTTCGCCCAGCCTGGCCGGCTGGGTGATCACGGCGTTCTCGATCGTGTTCGCGACGGGCGTGGCGCTGTATGGGCGGGTGTCGGACAGCTACAGTTTTCGCGGCACCTTTCTCGCCGCCCTCGTGATCTTCGGCGCCGGCTCGCTGACCTGCGCACTGGCGCCGACGTTCAGCTATCTCGTGGCCGGGCGTGCCATACAAGCGGCCGGCGCCGCCGCCATTCCGTCGCTGGCGTTCGGCTCTGTCGCGCGGCTGTTCCCGCCCGGTCGCCGCGGCGTGGTGTTCGGCACGCTGTCTTCGGCCGTCGGGCTCGGTGCAGCGGCCGGACCGCTGGTCGGCGGCCTGGGCGTGAGCGCGTTCGGCTGGCGCGTGCTGTTCTACGGCACGCTGGCAGTGATCGGCATTCTGTTCATCGCGGCCTGGCGTTTCCTGCCGGACTTGAACGCGCAGCGCGAACCTCAACCGCATCGCTTCGTGCGGCTGGATCTGCCGGGCGGGCTGATGCTCGCGCTGGGCGCGGCCGCCCTGCTCTACGGCGTGACCGCGGCGAACCACGTCGGGCTGGCCGCGCCGCGCGCCTGGGGCACATTGATCCTTGCGGCGGCGATGCTGGCCGGGTTCGCCCTGCGCATCCGCACCGCGGCGTATCCGTTCGTGCCGCCGGCGCTGTTCGCCAATCGCCAGTTTCTCTCGGCCTCGGGCATCGCGCTGTTGTCGCAGGGTGCCTTCATCGGCGGCGGGCTGTTCCTGACGCCGCTGCTGCTGATCAACGAGCTGGGGCTGTCGGCGTTCCAGACCGGCCTGGTGATCGCGCCCGGCGCCTTCGCCGTGGCCCTGCTCGCACCGACGATCGGGCGGCTGTCGGACAAGTTCGGGCCGCGGGCGGTACTCGGCATCAGCCTGTCGTGTCTGCTGACCGGACTGCTGTTCATGTCGTCGTTCGCGGTCGGTGCGGCGCCCTGGCTAGTGGCGGTGGCGCTGGTGATCGCCAGCACCGGCTACGCGGGCGTGACGTCGCCCGCGGCCAATGCGGCGTCGAAGGCCCTGTCGGCCGAGATCGCGGGTGTGGGCTTCGGCATCTACCAGCTGTTTTTCTTCATGGGCGCGGGCACCGGCGCTGCCGTGTTCGGCACGGTGCTCTCGGCGCGCCAGCGCCTCGGCGACGCGGCGTTCAACCCGCTGTATGCCGGCGGCGAGGCCACGGCCGCATTTTCGGACGCGTATCTGGTGGCCTGTGTGGCGGTGCTTCTGGCGCTGGTGCTGCTGACCGGTCTCGGCCGTGCCGACTCGGTTTCGAGTGACGCGGCCCGGGGCGGCGGATAACCGGGCCCGCGTTTGCCGCCGATCCACACGCGTACCGTCGCTCGTGGGCCTGCTTGTCCTCATAGGATCGCAGATGGCGCGGTGCCCCTGCGTCGGCCTGCAGGATCGTTCAAGACGCCCCCCGAATGGATCAACGCACGATATGCCGCCAGGGCTCTATCGCACGGCCGTCCATTGGAGATCGCCATCTATGCTGTCTCTGTCCTGTATTCGCCGGGCCCGGTGAATCTGCTGGCGCTGAAGGCGGGACTGCGCGGCCCGGATTGGCGTGTCGCCGAGTACTGCCTTGGCGTCGGGCTGGCGATGTTCACCTGTTTCGCACTGCTCGGACTGGCCGGCAGTGTCTTAGTGCGCGACCGGCTGATGCCGTGGCTGGCGGGCGTCGGTGCAGCCTATATCGCCTATCTCGCCTGGTGCCTGTTCCGGGACGATCCGCGGCTGGAGACCGAGACCGGTGGCCGGCCGGATCTTCACCTGGGTCGCGGTTATCTGCTGCAGTTCTTGAACCCGAAAGGGCTGATGGTGATTCTGCCGGTCGTCACCGTCATGTTTCCGGCGGCCGAAATTGAGGGCTGGGAGATTCCCGCCATCGCCGCACTGATATCGCTGGGTGCGATCGGTGCGCCGTCGGCTGGCCGCGCCCAAGTTCCTCGCGTTGTTCAACCAGACGACGGTGTACGGGATAAGAGCTGCTGCCGGTCGCAGTATTCATCGTTCGCGCGGATCGGATGGCCTGCCGGCGACCTGCGGCTACGACACGGGGCTGTGGCTGCGTTGGTCGGCGTGTCGGTTCCGGCGCGCTGCGCCACTCGATACACGATCGGGATGCTGTTCATAGCCCGGATTTCATTCGCCATCATGAACAGGGGCGCGGCTCGGCCGCCGACGCCCGCTCGGGCGGCCGCAGGGCTCGCGTCAGCCGCCAGCTCAGCACTACACCGATCAATATGAAGACCGCACTCAGGCCGAAGGTGGTCCGAAAACCGCCGGTCCAGCCGATCAGCCAGCCGGCGGCTGCCGGTCCCAGCAGCTGGCCGGCCGCGAAGAACACGGTCACGTAGCTGACGGCCAGCGGCGCTTCGTGCGGCGACACGCGCTCCGTCGACGCCGCGAGGGCGGAAGTGAACATACCGGTGACACAGACGCCGAGAATCACGTAGTGGGCGCTGAAACCCGCCAGGGTCGGCGACAGCACGGGAATGGCCGTGCTCACGAACGCCAGACCCATGGCCAGCACGAGGCTCCGACCGCGGCCGAGCCGGTCTGACACAGTGCCCCAGACCGGACCGCATACGATGCCCAGAAACCCCATGAGGGAGGCGATCCTGCCGGCCGTCGTCGCGTCCACTCCGGCATCGAGTGCAAAGCTGAACATGAATATGGCCTGCACGATATAGGTCATGCCGACGATGCCGTAGACGAGCGCCACGGTCACCACGTAGGGATTGCGGAACACGGCCCGGCGCCGCGCCCGGCGATCCGCGGCCGTGGGGCTGCGGGCGGGGTCTGTGCCTTCCGGTCGCGGCGGATCGTGCAGAAACAGCACGGCCCCGACGAACGCGAGCACACCCGCCGCGGCGAACAGGGCCCAGACCCACCGCCAGCCCTCGTCGCCGTACGCCTGGCTGAGATACGGCACCAGCCAACCCGCACTCATCATGCCCGTACCCACCCCACTGTTGAGCAGGCCGATCGCCAGCCCGCGCCGCTGCGGAAACCAGGTGGCGATGAGCGAGATCAGCGGTGTATAGGCGAACGCGGTCCCGATGCCCAGCAATGCCATCAGCGCGATCAGCGGGCCGTAGGCGCTGGCCTGACTCAAACCGGTGAAGCCCGCGATCACGCACGCCAGCCCGAGCAGCACGGAAACCCGGCCGCCATGCCGGGAGGCCAGTGCGCCCGCGACCATCACCAGCGACAGATAGCCCAGTGCGGTGGCCGTGCCGAGATTGCCCGCCTGCTCGTAACTCAGGCCGAGCGACTCGCGCATCGGCGGCAGGATCAGCCCGAACGACAGGCGCGCGAGCGCGACGGTCACGAGCGTCACCAGCATCCCGCTGGCGATCATCAGTACCGACGACGGTCGCGGCGATGGCATCAATTCGGCCGACCGGAAAGCGGCGCGTCCGCGACCGTGACTGCAGCAGACATTGTTCTTCCTGTTAGCCGCGCAGCGGCAGTATTGGCACACCAATCACGGTGCGCAAGACAATGGCCCGGACCAGCCCGTACGCCGAACCAGGATACGCGCTCGACGCCCCCCGGCTCAGCTTTCGTGCACGCCCCTGCAATTGAGCGTTGCTCGAGCCACGCGCTACCGCACACCAACTCAACGCAGCGGTTAAACTATGCAGTTCCGCGCCGCCTTGGCACGGCTGTTCCCGGCGCGACACGGCGCCCGATTCCACAGGCATTGAATGTCCTCCCCGAATACCCCCGAAAACGACCGGACGCCGTTCGCGGCGATGGGTCTGTCCGACGCCGTCATGACGGCGTTGACCGACGTCGGTTATGAAACCCCGTCGCCGATTCAGGAAGCCACGATCGGCCCGCTGCTGGCCGGGCGCGACGTACTCGGCCAGGCCCAGACCGGCACGGGCAAGACGGCCGCGTTCGCGCTGCCGATCCTGTCGACCATGCGCTTCGGCAAAGACGCGGGCAAAGAGCCCCGCGCGCTGGTGCTGGCACCCACGCGCGAGCTGGCCATCCAGGTGGCCGAGGCCTTCCAGCGCTATGCCTCGCACATGCCGGGCTTCCACGTGCTGCCGATCTACGGCGGCCAGGGCTACGGGCCGCAGCTGGCCGCGCTCAAACGCGGTGTGGATGTGGTGGTGGGCACGCCGGGGCGCGTGATCGATCATCTCAAGCGCGGCACGCTCAAGCTCGACAGTCTGGAATGGCTGGTGCTGGACGAAGCCGACGAAATGCTGCGCATGGGCTTCATCGACGACGTCGAGTGGGTGTTCGAGAACACGCCGCCCGAACGTCAGGTCGCCTTGTTCTCGGCAACCATGCCGGGCGCGATCCGCCGGATCGCCAAGACCCACCTGCGGGATCCGCAGGAAGTCACCATCGAGACGCGCACCACCACGGCCGACAACATCCGCCAGCGCTACTGGATCGTGGGCGGGGGCATCAGCAAGCTCGAAGCACTCACACGGCTGCTCGAGGCCGAGCCCTTCGACGCGATGCTGGTCTTCGCCCGCACCAAGAAGGCCACCGACGAACTGGCCGAGAAGATCTCGGCGCGCGGCTATGCCTGCGCGTCCTTGAACGGCGACATCGTCCAGGCCCAGCGCGAGCGCACGATCGCCCAGCTCAAGAACGGCCAGCTCGACATCATCGTGGCCACCGACGTCGCTGCCCGGGGGCTGGACGTGGAGCGCATCAGCCACGTGATCAATTTCGATATCCCGCACGATACCGAGTCCTACGTGCATCGCATCGGCCGGACCGGGCGCGCCGGCCGGCAGGGCGACGCGATCCTGTTCGTGACCATGCGCGAGAAACGCCTGTTCAAGAACATCGAGCGTGCCACGCGCCAGGCGATCGAACCGATGGACGTGCCGAGCATGGCCGACGTGAACGCTCAGCGCGTCGAACGCTTCAAGCAGCGCATTACCGACACCCTGGAAGCCGGCGGTCTCGAGCAGTTCACGGATCTGGTGGAGACGTATCGCGCCGAACACAACGTCGAGCCGACCCTGCTGGCCGCTGCCCTGGCCCGCCTCGCCCAGGGCGGTGAACCGATCACGCTGGACGCCGCGCCGGTCGACAAGTCCGCCGGGCAGGCATTCCACGAAACGTCGAGCGGCGACGACAAGCCGAACCGCAAGAAGAAATCGGCGACCGGCGCGATGAGCATGGAGACTTACCGCATCGAGGTCGGCCGGCAGCACGGGGTGGAGCCGCGCAACATCGTGGGTGCGCTCGCCAACGAGGCCGGCATGGACAGCAAGGACATCGGCCGGATCGCGATCAACGACGATTTCAGCCTGGTCGATCTGCCCAAGGGCATGCCGGAGGAGATCTTCGCCCATCTGAAGACGGTCTGGGTGGCCAACCGCCAGCTCGCGATCAGCCGCGTCAAGAACAGCTTCGGTGCGCCGGCGCCCGGCCCGCGTGGCAAGCCGGCTGCGGCCAAGGACA
The DNA here is from genome assembly GCF_003732545.1 of Salinisphaera orenii subsp. halophila YIM 95161. Lineage (GTDB taxonomy): Bacteria > Pseudomonadota > Gammaproteobacteria > Nevskiales > Salinisphaeraceae > Salinisphaera > Salinisphaera orenii_A. The sequence continues at coordinate 23,324 of NZ_AYKF01000143.1, forward strand.
AGCCGCGCCACAAGAAATCGGCCAAGAAAAAGAAGGCTCAGACAAAGAGCAAAGGCAAGCCGAAACGAAACGCGCCATGAACGGCCGCGCGGGTGCGGCGCATCCGGCCGGGCGCCGGCAGGCCGCGATCCGGTCACGCACCGCCCGCGCGCAAGCTTCGCGCAGCCCGCCGCGGCATCGTGCGCCCTCGTCCACTAGGCGCCGCGGCGAGGGCGCGACTTAACCGGCCCCCGTCCCGGCTCAGAACAGCGCGCATCGCCGTCGCGATCGCCTTGTGAGACCGGTTTCGACGCAGGTGAGAGCGCTGATTGCGGATATGCCGCTGGTAGGCGCGACCAGCCATCCGCGACGCGGATTCCAGTGATCGCCGCGGCTGCCGGGCGCCTAGTAATCGTCGGACGAAACCGGTAGCAGCCCTGGGTCTGCTCCGACGCCATCGTTCGGCGTTGGTCTCGTACCGCAAGGCGCCCGGTCCTCGGTGTGCGCCCTGCGTACGATACCGGCCGGAATCAGCCCTTTTGCGAGCCGCCCTCGTCCCGTTCGAACTCGTGCACGGCGCTCATGAGGTCGTCGAACGCGTCGTCGCGCTCGGCGGCGGCGTCGGCCATGGCGTCGAGATCGTCGCTGGGGGCTGCCTCGGTGCGCGGCGGCGCGGAATCGGGCGGGCTCGCCGCCGTTGATGGGCCCGTTGATGGGCCCGTTGACGGGCCCGTCGATGGGCCGGAGGCCGGGGCACTGCTACTGCCCGCCGCCGAACCGGCCGATGACGACTGCGCCTTGCCCGGCTTGCCGGCGTTCTCGCTCTCGGTTTCGCAGAGCCAGACCTGATCGCCCGTCCACACGATCTGTGTGATCCGGGCGCGCCACTGCTTGTTCGCACGCGTGACGATGCGCACCGTGTCGCCGACCTCGACGGGGTCGGTGGTCCGGCAGCCCCAGTTGCCGTTACGGAGTTTGCAGGGGCTGGCTTCGATCAGGTCGTCTTCGCTCATGGGTCTCGGGGTCGTGCGGTGAGGCGGTGCATGGAATGACACGCACGCTAGGGGTAATGGGCGCAGATTTCCAGCAGCCCGCGTCGTTCGTGCAGGATGATCGCGGACTCGGCGTCCCCGGCGACGACGCCCGACTGGGGTTCGGCCGACACGAAGACGGCGCGCCTGTAGCCAAGGAAACGAAGCGGGCGGCCCCGCCGGCACGCTCTGCCCGCGATCGCCGCCCCCACACGGCGCAAGGGATGCCGCCGGGTGGGCCCGCCGAATCTCACCGCAGGATCTCGGCGACCGCATCGGAGCGATAGAAGTCCTCGAGCTGGCGACGAATGGCCGGCGCCAGCATGCCCCGTTCCCGGAGTGCATCAACGACCTGCGGCAGAAACCGCATGCCGTCGCGCACCATCATGTCGCGGGTGACGCCGATATCGTCGAGCAGCTCGGTGAGGGTCGCGTCCCTGTAGGTCTCGAAGAAGACCTCGACACCGCTCTCGATCAGCCGGCGGTAGATCGGTGTGCGGCGCAGGCGCTGCCAGTATTCATAGCCGATGACGAACAGCTCCTGGACATCCAGCTGACCGGCGAGATCGCGCACGGAGGCGACGGAGCGGTGCTTGTGATCGTCCCAGAAATCGAGCACGGCCCGGCGCAGTTCGTCCGACTCGAAGGCGTCGTGCAGCCAGGCTTCACTGGCGCGCATCCCGGCTTCGGTATTGCGCTCGACGTAGCGCCGGATGCCGCGCTCGAGCGCCTCGCCGATCTGCGGCGGGGCGCGATCGGCGACGGCGCGGCCGATCCTCATCGCCGTGCGCGCGCCGGGCACCCGTGCGGCACGCAGCTTGCTCTCGGCCACGTAACCACGGAGGCCGGAATACAACAGCTGGGCGACCAGATCCGAGAAGACCGGATTGGACACGGACTGGTGGATGACCTCGTCGCGCAGTCGCTGCATCTCCAGCAGCTTGTCGAGCAGTTCCTCGAACTCGCGGTCGGGCAGCAGCTCCACCAGCGTGGTCTGTTCGTGCACGGGGTGTTCGTGGATCGCCACCGCGATATCGCCCACGAGCGCCGGGATCGCCCCGCCCACCTTCATATCGGCGGCGTAGTCGACGGCGGTACGCTGGACCGACTCGACGCTGATGACCTCGCCCAACCGCAGCCGGGCGGCGTCCGCCAGCAGCCAGTCGAGACGGCGCTCGAGCTCGGCCTGCAGCGCATCGCCCTGCAGACGAGCGATCACCCAGGCGACATGAGCGTCCAGCAACGCCTCGGCTTTCGAGCCTGCGAAATGGTCGGTGTCCGTCATGGCTCGGCTGCTCCGATCGATGAGCCTGCGATATTATCAGCCCACGATGACAAACCCCGGCGACGCGCACCATCGGCTCGAACTCGCGCGGTTCGCCACGGGCCGAGCGCGGTCAACTTTCCGCGCCGATGGGGCCGTTCGACGCCCGACTTTGCAAACCCGACCGACGCCCGGCGCGAAAGCGCCGTCACATCGCCAGCCTCGACCCGGCCGGACCGCGCCGCCCATTGCATCGGTCGGGACATCGACGGTCGGATCGCAACTCACGATTGAGCACGTCCCGGATCACGAGAACCGAGGGCGTAACCGGCTTGGCGCGCAACGACCGATAACCCTCGCCACCCGTGTCCGAAACGACCCGCCGATGCCAGAGAGCGTCGGACTTCCAGCCCGAGATTCCGCGACAGCGCCGCGTTGCCGTGGTGTCGCTGTGCCTTACACAACGCGCTAGAGAGCGCGCCCAAGGATCATAACCTTTTGTTTTAAAAACGAATGATTCGCAGGCACGTTTCTTGGTTGCGATGTAACCACGGCCACAACCGCCCAGGCAGAACGATGCGCTGTACAGATCGAATCATCGCCGGTGCCCTGGTCTGTCTGGCGGCCTCCGCCAACGCCCACGCCACGGTAGTCTATAACTGGCACAACACGACTTCGGGGACGCGTGTCTCGGCCGTAGCCGGGACTTTACGGGTGGACGATGCCCACTACCGGGCGGGCGCTGTCGATTTCGACACCCGCGCCGTATCGGGCAACCCCGACGGCAGCCTGGACAGCCCGCTGTCGGAATCGGGACTGATTCTGAACTACAACTACACCCTGCCGAACGACAAGACGGCGACCAGCGGCCCGATTCCCGTTTTCGTCGACCCGACGCGGCCGGGTTTCGACGACAGCAACTTCGGGAACGCGCTGGTCGCGGCGCTGATATTCAACGACGACAAGACGTTGAGCGGTCGTTTCGACGTTGCCACGCCGGGCGATCGCTTCAGCTCGCATGGGGCCGGACGGTCGTGGACGGTCACCGCCGTCGCCAGCGATTTTTTCGAGGACGGCTGCAACATCGATCCCGCGTGTACCGGCGGGACGGGATTCTGGCTACTGAATGAGTCGACTCGGCCGGAGACGGTCACCGTGCCCACCGCGGGTATCTGGAGCCTGTACGCCCTGGCCGTCTCCGCCATGTTCGGCGCATTCCGATTCGGGGCTCGCGGGCCCAGCCCGGCGCGGACGTGATGCATCGGCATGCATTGGCGTCATCCATTTCGTGAATGAGCGCTCGCGCCACGGTCGATCGGCTGCGAGCGACGCAGCCGGGAATCCGCAGCACCGGCAGCGCCCGCCCGATCCGCATTTCCGGACCCGCTGTGACCGCGAGCGAAGGCAGGCGCCTTCGCCTCGTTCGGTCGTGTTTTCGGCGCGGATCGCACGGACGTGCCCGACATTGGGAAACCCTGGTCGTCCATCACGATTTTCGAACGCGCACCGCCTCGGCGGGCACCAGTCCGCACCGGACGACTGCGGCGCCTCGCGCGCAATGGCGGTAAGCTCTACGCGCGCCAGGCGCACCGGGGGCTGCAGCGTTCATGATTTCATTAGGAATTAGTGGCATGGAAAACATCCTCATCTCGGTCGTCATACCCACCTACAACCGGGCCGATCTGCTGCGCAGCGCGCTGCAGAGCGTAGCCGCATCCCGGGATGTCGAAGCCGACCGGGTCGAAGTGCTGGTGATCGACAACAACAGCGTCGACGACACTCGGGCCGTGGTCGACGAGATTCGAGCCGCGCCCTATCCGTTTCCACTGCGCTACGTGCTGGAGACGCGTCAGGGGCTGTCCCATGCACGTAACCGAGGCGCGGCAGAAGCCGCCGGCTTCTATCTCGTGTTCATGGATGACGATCAAATGATCCACGAGCGCTATCTCGCCCATATCGAACCGGCGTTCACGGCAACCGGCGCCGACTGCATCGGGGGCCCCGTGCGCTACTACAACGCGACCGGGCTGCCCGAATGGCTGCCGCCGCTTCTCGAACACGTCGGCCAGTTCGACCTGGGCGGGGAGACACGGGCGCTGAGCGAACACGATGACGTGCTGCGAGGCGGGAACATGGTCATCCCGAAGGCCCTGCTAGCCTCGCTGGGCGGATTCGACGTCCGCCTCGGGCGTGTCGGCACCACACTGCTGTCGGATGAGGAGACCGAACTCCAGGCCCGCATGCGCAGAGGCGGTCACCGCATCGTCTACGTGCCGGCGCTCGTCCAGCATCACTATCTGGATCCCGACCGGCTTTCCCGGCACCACTGGCGGCGGCATCGCTTCGACTACGGTCGGACGATCTTCCGACGCCGCCTGGCCGACGGCGATTTCACGGCCGGCCGCACGTTTCTCGGGGTCCCGCGCTGGCTCTGGCTGCAGATGCTGACCCGGGAACTCCGGCTCTACGGCACCGCCTGTCTGTTGCGGCGCGAGGACCGCTTCGACCGCCAGCTCCGGCTCTGCGAATGCCTGGGCCAGATGTACCAGGCCCGCGAGAACATCAGGACGCTGGAACGGACCACCGCCCGAGCGGAATGACGTCGGGCATCGCGCCCCGACCAACGCAGCGTTCGCAACCGGTCGGCCCGTGACACCATGAACCAGGAGTGCTAGCCGTCACACCGGGGTTAGGACGCCGGTGCCGGCCGGTCGACGCTCGCTCAACGTGCGGCCAGCTGGCCCGCCAGATTCGCGTTATCGAAATCGTAGCCGAGCAGCGCGATATCCTCGGCGTAGACCATCGCGACGATCTCGCGGGTCTCGTCGGAATAGTAGTCCCGGTAGTCGCGATGACGGCTCGGATTGGTGCTGCGCAGGGTCGCGGGTACGCCCACGCGGCGGGCGATATGGGCGAAATCCTCGGCGAGGTTCTCGAACAGGCCGATGAAGTCGAGATCGATCTTTCGCCGCTTGTCCCGCATGAAGTGGTGCTGCGGCTTGAAGTGGTGCCACTTCCAGATGTTGGCCGGGCTCAGCCACCGTTTCACGAAGTCGTCGAAGTCGGCATAGCCGCGCAGCTCGCGGTCGAACCACTGCGCGTCCCGATCCCCGAAGCCGCCCGCCTGCAGAAAGAAATAAGCCGAAACCAGGCGATCCCATGGATTGCGCACGATCGTGAACTTGAAGTATCGCTCGATCAGCCGCGGCTCGAAGGCTTCGAGATACTGGTCGAGAGTCGTGTGCCCGCCCGCCAGATTGCCGTACAGTGCCCGGCAGACCGACACGCCGGCGCATTTCGGTATATGGATGAATAATGACCGCGTGTCGTCGAACGGCTTGTATGAATAGTCGGCATCCGTGACCCGAGCGCGCCGCGCCTGCATGGTGCGATAACTTCGGCGGTTCCGTATGCGGTAATCCCACCATTTGAGCTCCATGTACGCTCTTGGAGGGATCATCTCCAACATCTTTTCTTTCATTTTCGAAGTACTCACGCCGGAACGGGATGGGCGGCGGCTTGCCGCCTTGCGACGGTCGCTGGTGGGCCGGCACGTCGTCGCCCGTGCCGCGTGCCGGATCGGGCAGAGCCAGGCGAATGCTAGCGCATTCCCGCCGCGCCGGCTTCGTGACCGGCGCCGACATACGATTCGCTTCCTGATTCGATCGCGTTCCCGCGACGTCTCGGTGGGTGTCAACTTCAACGCCCGCGCTGGTAACGATTCCAGCCCAGGCTCTCGCGCCGAGACAGCACACGGAACGGTCGAGCGCACCCACCCCGGCCCTCGTGCTGGCGCCGATCCGATGGTGAACCGTTCAACCACGACTCACCAAATCGGCGCATACTCATGTTCCGATTAACGTTGGAGGGGTTGTTCATGCGTGTTCTCACCGCTCTTGTCGCACTCGTGGCCGTGGCCGCGAGCGGTCTCGGGTTGCAGGGTTGTGTGCTGGCCGCCGCCGGCGCGGGTGCGGCGGGCGGTTACGCCGCCCACGAGGAGGGCTATCGGGTGCAGTCGCCGGTCAAGAAGGACGAGGCCGGGGGTTACAAGGGCCAATCGCCTGTCACGCACGACGAGCGCGAGGACGAGACGCCGCAAGCCGGCGACAACCCTTAGGGCCCGCGCGGTCGGCGCGTTTGCCCGCAGCCGGCCGCTCCGCATCGGCGCTCGATCTTGCGCCATCCGCATCCGGTCGGACCAGCGGCCGCAAACGCGCCCTTTGGCGTCGCGCCGGCGCGGATACTGGCAGAACGCGCCGCGCGAATGGCACAGATTGAGCCCCGGTTCCGACGTCCGTTTCCACGAGAGACCGAGACCCTCGGCGCGCCGCCGGGCGATCGCCCCCAGCGCGCCATAGCGGCGGCGGCATATCGGTCCGATGGACGACCCGGCGACGTGCTGATCGGCGGCGCACCGCTCGTCTCGAGAAACGCAGTCGACACGGGCCCGGCCAATCGCCGTCCCGCCCATTCCGCCAGCGCTAATAGCATGCCGACGGCCCAGTCCGCACGGCCGGTCGAATGGCTCATCCATGCGGGTGCACTTCGGCCCGGATAACGAATCGGCACACTCGATCCGGGCCGCGGCGGCCCTGGCTTGGCGGCCCCGCTCTTTGCCGCACTCAGCTACAGCCAAGCACTGCCGGCATTCGACCGCCGTTTTCCCTCGTCGGCGACGAGCCTGGCACGAAACCCGCTTGTTACAGATCACGAGGCCGACGCCGGTCGGTATCAGGCCATGAGGCGCGCTGCGCCCGGCACGAGCGCCTTTACGCGCTTGCTCGGCCCGGCGTATGTTGAATTACCGCCACAAGGGAGAACAAGAATGCATACACTCGCGCGGAAGCTGGGGCTGAAGACCGATCCGACGATCTTCTTCGCCTCCGCCGGCATCATGGTGGTATTTCTTGCTGCCCTGCTCGTGGCCCCCGGGCCCATCGGCGACGCCTTCGGCGCCGGCCGGACCTGGATCGTCACCAATCTCGGCTGGTTCTTCATCCTGGGCGTGACCAGCTGGGTCGCCTTCCTGCTCTGGGTCGCACTGAGCCGCTACGGCGCGATCCGGCTCGGCGGCAACGACGCCAGGCCGGACTACGGCAACATCTCCTGGTTCACCATGCTGTTCGCCGGCGGCATCGGCACGGTACTGATGTTCTGGGGCGTGGCCGAACCGATGTCGCACTTCGCGACCCCGCCACGACCGGACGTCGAGCCGTTCTCGGTGCAGGCCGCGGACGATGCGATGGGTTTCGCGATCTACCATCTGGGTCTGCACACCTGGGCGATCTTCACCCTGCCCGGCCTGGCCTTCGCGTACTTCATCTACCGCTACAAGCTGCCGATGCGTTTCAGCTCGGTCTTCTACTCGCTGATCGGTGATCGCATCTACGGCCCGATCGGCAAGACGCTGGATATCTTTGCCGTGCTTGGCACCCTGTTCGGTGTCGCCGTGTCGATCGGTCTGGGCACCCAGCAGATCAACGCCGGCCTGACCGAACTGATGGGCGTGCCCGACAGCGTCACCACCAAGGTGCTGATCATCGCGGCCCTCACCGCGGTGGCGACCTGCTCGATCGTCGCGGGGCTGGATTCCGGCGTGAAGCTGCTGTCGAACATCAACATCGGCATGGCGGTCGGCCTGATGATCTTTGTGCTGGTGACAGGCTCGACCGTGTTCCTGCTGCGCGCCATCGTCGAGACCTTCGGGATCTACATCACCAACATACTGCCGATGGCGTTCTGGAACGACGCGCTGGCTGAATACACGCACGAGGAAGGCGGCTGGGGCTGGCAGGGCGGCTGGACCGTCTTCTACTGGGCCTGGACGGTGACCTGGTCGCCGTTCATCGGCATCTTCGTGGCGCGCATTTCCCGCGGCCGCACGATCCGCGAGTTCGTGCTGGGGGTGCTGTTCGCGCCGTCCGTCTTCACGCTGGTGTGGTTCGCCATATTCGGCTGGTCGGCGATGGAGATCGACGGCATCGGTGCGGACGCCCGTGCTGCTCTAGGGGCGCAGGCGGGCCAGATATCGGACGCGGTGGCCAACAGCATCCCGCTGGCGATGTTCGCCTTCTTCGAGAATTTCCCGTTCACGACGCTGATCCAGGGCCTGGCCGTGGTGATCGTGGCGATATTCTTCGCCACCTCGTCGGACTCCGCCTCGCTGGTCGTGGACATGCTCTGCACCGGTGAACCCGACGCCGGGCCCGTGCACCAGCGCATGTTCTGGGGCATCTCCGAAGGCGTGCTGGCGGCGATGCTGATCGTGCTCGCCGGCGAGGCAGGCCTCACCGCGCTTCAGCAGGTGATCACCGTCATCGGGCTGCCGATCTTCATTCTGGTCTTCGGCATGATGTTCGCGCTCATGCGCGGGCTGTCGCAGGAGGATCTCAGCGAGATCACCGTCGGCAAGCCGCCCAGCGTCGAGCAGCTCTAGGCCGGTCGCAGCGGGCGGCGGGCCGTGACGATCACCCGCCGCCCGCCTGGCGATGGCTTTCACGGCCCGCCATCTCGGAATCCACGGTCCCGACAATTCCCCACACGTCAGTCGAGGTCACGGAACCCCAAAGCGCGCCCTGCCTCACACACGAAGTGCAACCGGCCCGCCATGTACCGCCCGATCGCAGCCACGGCGGAACTCGAATCGCATCGTCGTAGCCCGTCGCCCCGAATTTATTTTTCATCGACGCGATCATGCCGCCATGAATCGGCATAGAATCGATTAAAACCACAGGAGGTGGTCATGGCCCGAGTGAACTACACGTTCGAAAAGCAGCAGCGGGCGGCCAACAAGAGCCGTCAGCAGGAAGAAAAGCGCAACAAGCGGCACGAGCGCCGACAGAATGCGCGGCACGCGTCCGCCACGACGGAGGATCTGTCATGAGCAAAGGCATGGACCGCAAGAAAGGCGAGAAGAAAAAGCCCACACGCACGCTCAAGGAAAAGCGTGCCGCCAAGGCCGACGCTCGGGGCAAGGGGCCGAAGGGGCTGCTCGACTGATCGGGCCCGGCCGTCCCGAACGGCACTGATCCAGGCCGCGGCACCCGCGGCCTGTGCCATGCGACGCGCTGGAAACGGCGCGTCCGCGTCAGCTCAATGCGACCGGCTCACTGGAACGGACCCAGTCGTGGAGCGCATCGGCGGTCAACGGCCGGGCGAATAAGTAGCCCTGGGCCTGTTCGCAGCCCCAGTCGAGAAGCAGCCTCAGGGTCGCTTGGTTCTCGACGCCCTCCGCGACGATGCGGTAATCCAGATCGTGTGCGAGGCGAACGATCGCCCGCGTGAGCACCTGCCCGCGTTCGTCGCGATCGAGCGTCTGCACGAAGCGCCGGTCGATCTTGATCTTGCCGGCATTGAGTTTCTGCAGATAGGCCAAATTGCAGTAGCCGGTACCGAAGTCGTCGATCGCGGTCGTGACACCGATCGCATGTAGTTGTTCGAGTCTGGGCACGGCGGCATCGAGGTCGTCGATGAGCGTGCTCTCGGTGAACTCGACCTCGAGACTGTCACCCGGCAGCGCATGCCTGCGCAGATGCGCGTCAACGCGTTCGACGATCGCCTCGTCGGCGATATCGTGGGCCGAAAGATTGACCGCGACCGGCAGCGTGAGCCCGCGCCGACGCCATGCGGCATTCTGCGCCAGCGCGGTATCGAGCACCCAATCGGTGAGCGGCCGCATCAGCGCGGTGCGCTCGGCGGCATCGATGAGCTCCGCCGGTGAAACGAAGCCGAGCACCGGATGCTGCCACCGCAGCAGCGCCTCGACGCCGACGCAGTCACCACGGGCGACATCGACCTTGGGCTGATATTCCAGATACAGCTCGTCGCCCGCCTCCAGCGCGCCCCGCAGATCGGTCAGCAGGCGAACCCGGCGCTGGCGACGGGCCTCGCCCGCCGGCTCGTAGTAGCACCAGCAGCAATCGCTTTCCCAGGCGTCGTCCGCCGCCGCCGACGCCCGGCGCAGAATCTCGGCGGCATCGATGTCGGCCTCGTCGCCCGCATCGATCCGGGTGACGCCCATGACCGTATCGGGCGCGAGAAGGATACCGATCTCCGAGTCGAAAGGCTGACGCAGGGTCTTCATCAACCGATACAGATAGTCCCGAGTGCGTTCGTCGGGCTGCTCGCGCAGCAGCACACCGAAGCGGAACAGCCCGATGCGATAGATCGGGTGCGCGTGGCCGAGCGCGTCCGCCAGCCGCTCGATGCATTCCGCGATGAACCGCTCGGTGTGCTGGTAACCCAGCACCTGGATCAGGTCGTGCATCTGCCGCGGCATCGCGACATCGACCACGCCCAGCAGCGACGCGTGGGAGTCGCCCGCTGTGGGGGACCGCCGCAACGCGGTGCCGAGCGTCTCCAGCAGCCGCTGGCGCGTGAAGATCCCGGTGGCGGCATCCAGATAACCCGCCGATTCGCGCATGCGGACCCAGCCGCTCACGAGCGCGGCCAGATCCACGAGCGTCTGCGTCTGCTCGACGCCGAAGTCGGGTTGCGGCTCCCGGCTCATCACGCACAGCGTGCCCAGGCTGTAACCGTCGATCGTGCGAATGGGCGCCCCCGCATAGAAACGGACATGCGGCGGCTGCGCCACGAAGGGATTGTCCGCGAACCGATCGTCGGCAACGAGGTCGGGGACGACCATGACCTCATCGGCCTCGATCGCGTGGGCGCAGAACGAGTGGGCGCGCGGCGTACCGAGCAGCTCGACGCCCACACCCGCCTTGAACCACTGCCGGCTCGCATCGACCAGGGTGACCAGGCTGACGGGCATATCCAGCAGGCGCGCGGCCAGGCCGGTGGCGCGATCCAGTACCGGATCGCGCGGCGCGTGAATCAGATCGAGGCGGTGAAGCGCGTTCAGCCGCTCCGCTTCGCGCGTGGAAGCGTGTGACGTACTCATGATCGAGCCGGTTTCAGGATACGGTGCCTCGGTAGAACTACGGAAGCGGCGTTTCTTTCATATTCAGGGGCGGCCTTTCAACCCTGGCGCTCAACAATGTATCGGCGCTTCGGCCGCCGACATGACCGGTCCGCGGTATTCGTGTTGCCACGGTATGTCATCTGGCAGATCGAATGTGCCACGCATGCGCCTGTTCATGAACGCGACGCCACGCCCGTCCCGCCGCGAGATCACTAGCCGAAAACCGCGCCCGAGCCCCGGCGCCGAGCGGGCAGGCAAAGGCCTCACTGATTCGTGGGCGCTGATCGAACATCCCGTGTGCGGCGAGGTCACGCGCCCGGTACGTCGGGCAGACCGGTGCCGACTGGCGAGCGACACGGCAGGCCGCACTGCGGGCGCGTCGTGCGTGCGCCTGTTGCGAAGGCGGGCGCGCATTCAACGTGCGCTCGCGGTATGCTCTGGTTAGGGTATGGGACCGCGACCGCCCACCAGCGAGGCGCAGCGCACGGCATGGGCGGCGCAGCGGCCCTGGGTGCGTGGCGGATAGGCGAGATATTCAACGGCTCTACAGCGCACATCAACGAGGCGCGAAGAGCGCGCGCCGACCTGGCGGGATGGACGACTATCGCGATGAAGACATTCGCCGACCGAGTCTGCCATTGGTCTCGCTTCATGCTCGTGGGGCACGCCGAGACCCCGGCCCATCGCATGCATCTGGTGTTCCTGTTCGCGGTGGCCATCGGCTGCTTCGCCGGCGCGGCCCTCAATTACTTCGGCGCCATCACCCATCTGCTCTACGTCGCCATACTGACGATCTTCGGCCTGGTGGTGCTGGCCATGTGGTGGCATGCGCGTCGCTACGAACAGGCGCAGCGCATCGCCGTGATCTTCTGCGCGGGCGCGGTGTTCGCGATCCTGCCGTTGAACTGGATCTTCAATCAGGGCCTGGACGGGCCGAGCCTGATGATTCTGGTCGTGGTGGCCGGCTATGCCTTCGGTGCCCTGGTAATCCGCCCCTGGCAGCGCGTCCTGCTGATGGCGTGCTTCGTGATCGTGCCGAGCGCTCTCATCGGCGCCGATTATCTCTGGCCGGGCTGGACGCCGACCTACGCCTCGCGCGAACTCCAGGCGATCGACGCCGCGGTGACCTACTACATCTGTGTCGCGCTGCAGTTCGCGCTGATCAGCGGCTTCTTTCGACGCTTTCGCAGCGAGCAGCGCCTGATTCAGGAATACGCCGAGCAGCTGCGCGAGACCTCCCGGCTGGACAGCCTCACCGGGCTGCTCAACCACGGCGCCTTCTATTCGGCGCTGGACGCGGCGATCTCGGGCGAGCAGCAGCCGAGACACCACTGCGCCCTGGTCTTGTACGATCTCGATCACTTCAAGCGGATCAACGACAGCCGCGGCCATCTCTATGGCGACGAGACGCTGCGCCGGTTCGCGCGTCTTCTGGAGGATACCGCCCGGACGTTCGGCGCCACCGCCGGACGCTGTGGCGGCGAGGAGTTCGCGGTGCTGCTTCGCCCGGCCTCCTCGTCCACGGTCCAGGCCATGGACGACGCGCTCCGCGCCCGCTGCGCGGCCCAGCCGCTGGCGCACGGCGTGATCCGCGTCAGCGGCGGCGTGGCCTTTTCCTCCGCGGACACGACGATCCGCTGGATGGAGCGGGCCGACGAGGCGCTCTATACCGCCAAGACCCGCGGACGGGATCGAACGCTGTTCGACCCCGTCGCTGCCGCCGATCCGGGCGCCATCGCCGAACCGATGCACGAGCTGCAGCGTCGCGTCGCCGCCGGCTCCTGAGCCGGGGCGCGGGCCGGTCGCGGGCCGGCGCTTGTCGACGCACAAGGTCTTGGCGCAGCTCGGCGCTCGGCGGAGCAGACCGCCCAATCGAGACCGGCCATACCTCTATCGGCGGCGATAGGATGGCTTACGCACGAGCGCTCGCGGCCGACGTCGACGACCACCGGCTACGCCGCTATGGTCGGCGGCGGCCTGGCGCGCATTGAACGCCGGCACGACAATGCTTCAGTGAGGCGCCCTTCACTGCCCCGTCCGGCCGACTGCAAACGTAATCCGCGAGCCCAACGCGCCGCCGCCCTCGGGCCACATGCCCGCAACCAGCGCGGAACGACCCACTCGTCTTCCGCGCGGCGCCATCCCAAGCGCGGTATGGTAACCCTACGAACGGGTCGGGGGCCCCGAGGGATGCCGAGAGCCAGTCACAAGGCACACGAAGGCTTTGAAGCACATCATCGTCGCGCGGTGCTGCAGGTGCTGCTCGTGCTCACCGCCGTCTGCGGTGCCGCGTACGTGGTGATCAACCTGCGCGCCGAACAGTACGTGCTGATGGTGATCGAACTGTTGATGACGGTGTTTGCCTGCACGCTTTTGTTCGTCATCCGCGGCACCCGCCATCTCAAGGCCTGGACGATCGTCTTCATCATCCCCTTCTATTCGGTGATGATGTACGGGTTCTACAGTCCGGAGACCGAAATCACGGTCTTCGGCTGGGTCCTGGTGATACCGCTGCTCGCGCACCTTCTGCTGGGACGCCGCCTCGGCGCGGCGGTCTCGGTGTTCTTCGTCGGGGTGGCCGGCGTGCTTTTCCTGTATCGCTTCGGCGGCGACGCGATCGTGCAGGCCCCCGGCTCTATCGCCAACATTGCCATGGCCACCGCGACCGTGTTCGCGCTCTCGCATTTCTACGAGGCCAGCCGCGAGCAGGCCGAACGTAGGCTTTCGGACATGGCGATGACGGATTCGCTGACCGGCCTGCCCAATCGGGCGTATCTGGAGCAGCTGTTCGAAGACGAAAAGCAGTGGCATGTGACCTCGGGGACGCCCTTGTCGCTGCTCATGGTCGATCTCGATTTCTTCAAGCAGGTCAATGATCGTCACGGGCACGACGCCGGAGATGCCGCCCTGCGCGATATAGCCGGCGTCATGCGCGACAACCTTCGCGAGCACGACACCGTCGGCCGGCTCGGCGGCGAGGAGTTCGCCATTCTGCTGTCCGACACCGACGTCCATCAGGGGCTGATGGTCGCGGAGGGATTGCGCCATGCCATCGCATCACACGGCTGCCGGCACGAGGCGCATATGATCCGCCTCACGGCCAGCCTCGGCGTGGCGACGCTGTCCCTGCCGGAAGAGACGTTCGCCGACCTGCTGCGCCGCGCCGACCACTGCCTCTATCGCGCCAAACGCGCCGGCCGCAATCGCGTGGTCGCCAACACCACGACGGCCGTGCCGAGCGAAACGACGCCGTCGATTCACCCCCACGACGACGCGACCTCGCCGAAGTGACCATCGCGCCGCGCCCGCAGCGTAGCCATAGCCGTAGCCATAGCCGTAGCCATAGCCGTAGCCATAGCCGTAGCCATAGCCGTAGCCGTAGCCGTGGCCGTGGCCGTGGCCGTGGCCGTGGCCACCGGCATTGGCCGCAGCCGATGCGGGCGCGATCAAGCCCGCGATCCATTGAACGGCGACGGCGCCCCCGAACCAGAACCATTACGCCGACATGTCGTCGTCTCTTCGGTGCAAGACGGCCGCCGTATCCTTTCGGCGCGCTGGAAAACCGACACGGGCCGGCTGGAGCATCCACCCGGCTTCCATTCGACAAGCCCGTGGGCGACTGACGACGGGCGGTAGACCGCCAGCGCATCGTGCGTAGGCCGAACAACGGCCCACGGCATTACCATCTCTCCTCGCGCCACGCGGCGATGACCGCATGCCGAGCACACGCGCCGCCGCGGATCGACCGAATCACCGACGTTGTTATAGCCAATGACCGGGCGCATGGCCGCGCCGATCTGCGGCCGGTGCCCTTGCGATGCACTCGCTGCCATTGACGCCGGCCGGCGCCGCGCGGCCATCAGCTTTTCTTGAACGTCATCTTCTGGTTCGCCAGCCGCTCCGGCGCCCCGCTCCACGCGTAGGCGAGCAGCACCGGCTCGTGGTCGCCGGTGGTGAGGCGATGCCGATGATTCGGCGGGTTATACAAAAGCGACCCGGGGGCATAAACGCCGACATCGTTCTCCGAGAGCGTGCCGCTGAGGCAGATATAGGACTCGGTGATGCCGTCGTGGGCGTGCGAGGGATAGGTACAGCCGGGCGTGAGCAGCACCAGACCGAGAATCAGACGTTCGCTGACCACCGGGCCTTTCGGCCCCATCAGCTCCGCGAAGGCATACTTGCCCTGCAGGCTGCGCGGCACCCGATCGTAGCCATAGCGCCAGGCGAGCTGATGCTGCACCCGATCGATGGTGTCCACCAGGGACGCGGTCGGCGTCTGGCGCCCCCGATCGAGCGCGCGCCCGAGCCAGTCGACGACCGGCAGCCGAGCGGGCTCGGGCAGCGACACCGCCGGGTCAAGCGCCATCTCCGCGTTCAACTGGTTGCGAACCGCCTTGAGGTGGCTGCGAATCGGCTTGCTGCCCCCGGCCGAGCCGAACCGGTACATCTGGCGGAACTCGTACATCAGGTAGTGCCAGTCGACATGGGCGTGCAACGTGCCTGCCATGGGCGATTCACTCCGGCGTGAACGGCGGTCGATCCAGGGCCGATGATTGTTGCACGGGCATCCGGAGCGCCGGTATCCGTCAACGTACGAAGGCGGAGCGTTCAATCGGCGCGACGCACCGCACCGCGCCTGCCCGCACCGGATCACGCCATCGAGCGCATCCTCCGGCTCGTCTCGAGCGCGAAGCCAGCCCGTTTTCAACGGCCGGAGCCGCAGGCCCTAGACGGCGGAATCCCCCAATCGCGCTTGCCGCCGCGGGCGGCGATCAGTAACCGAACAGGCGCGGCAACCCGGTCGTCAGAATCGGCACATAGGTGATCAGCGCGAGCACGACGAGCTGCATGAGGATGAAGGGCGTGATCTCGCGAATGAGCTCCTCGATCTTCACGCGCCCGATGGCTGCACCGATGAACAGGCCCGAGCCCACCGGCGGCGTGTTCATGCCCATGATCAGGTTCACGCAGAACACGACGCCGAAGTGGATCGGATCGATGCCGTAGCTGTGGGCGATGGGCGCGAAGATCGGCCCGAAGATGAGAATCGCCGGATACAGATCGATGACGAGCCCGATCGCCAGCAGCGTGATGTTCAGGATCAGCAGGAACACCAGCGGATTGTCGGTGAGCCCCTGAAACAACGCGGCAATGTCCGCCGGCACGCCCTGGGTCGACAGCACGTAGGAGAACAGGCTGCTGGTGGCCAGCAGCAGGAACATGATCGAGCTGGTCTTGGAGGCATTGAAGAACAGCCTTGGCAGCACGCGCAGCTTTAGCGTGCGCATGCCCAGGCTGATCAACAGCGCATAGGCGGCCGCCACCGCCGCGGCCTCGGTCGCCGTATAGACGCCGGTAACGACGCCGAAGGCGATCAGCGCCGGCATCACCAGCACGATCAAGCTCTTGCGCGTGATCGTGAACGCCTGACGCGCGCTGTACGAAAATTCGCGCTTGGGATAGTTGCGGCGCGTACTGATGACGTGATTCATCACCATCAGCGCG
Source organism: Salinisphaera orenii subsp. halophila YIM 95161 (assembly GCF_003732545.1). Classification (GTDB taxonomy): domain Bacteria; phylum Pseudomonadota; class Gammaproteobacteria; order Nevskiales; family Salinisphaeraceae; genus Salinisphaera; species Salinisphaera orenii_A. The sequence goes on from NZ_AYKF01000143.1 coordinate 40,026, forward strand.
GCCGCGGTCAGCAGCCCCGGCACCAGCCCGGCGATGAACAGCCCGCCGATGGAGATGTTGCCCACCGCCAACGCGTAGATCACAAACGTCAGACTGGGCGGGATGATGGGGCCGATCGCCGACGAGGCCACGGTGACGGCGGTCGAGTAGGCGCGTCCGTAGCCGTTCTCGGACATGGCCGGGATCATCACCGAGCCGATGGCCGTGGTATCCGCGGTCGCCGAGCCGGTGATGCCGGAAAAGAAGATGCTGCCGCCGATATTGGTATGGCCGAGGCCGCCGCGCATGCGCCCGACGAACAGATCGGCGAAGTTGGTCAGCGACTTGGTCATGCCCGAATGCAGCATGAGATCGCCGGCCAGAACGAACATCGGAATGGCGACCAGCAGATAGGAGTTAACACCCGCGAACATGTAGTGCGAAGCGACCACCACCGACTCCCCGGAAAGGAGAATGGCGAGCATCGACGCCACGCCGATGGCGAACGCCACCGGCATGCCGAGCACCAGCAGTATGGCGAACGACCCGAGCAGCGCGGCGACGATCATGCCGCACGCTCCCGCGCTAAGCAGCGCACCACGAGCACGAGCGAAAACAACGCATACAGCAGCGCGCTGATCGGAATCGCACCGTAGGGAATGGCCTTCGAGATACCCAGGGCGCCGGTATCGAAACGCGCCAGCAGCGACATCTCCTGCCAGCCGCCGTATACCAGACAGCCCAGAAAGCCGAGGATGAGCAACTGCATGAACAACGTGTTCGCCTGCGCCCAGCGCCCGGAGAACCGGTCCGACAGGATCTGAATACCGGTGTGTTCGTTATTGCGAAAAGCGAACGCGCCGCCGATCATCAGGCCCCAGATCATCAGAAAGCGCGCGGCTTCCTCGGGCCACGGCAGCGCGTTGTCGAGCACGAAGCGAAACCACACCTGCACGCAGATCACGATCAGGATCGCGAGCATGCTCAGCGCCACCAGTGCCTTGATTGCACGGTCGAGCCCTCTAAGTACACGCGCGGCCACGGCCACCCCCTTGAAACGTACGGTTGAACCATGCCGCTCCGCCCGGCCGGGCGGGATCGAACACGGCACTCGCGCGACGCCGAGCCGACGCCGCGCGTGTTGCGAGCGAACCGCCACGCCGCTGGCGCCCGATGCCTAGCATCGAAGGCCAGCGGCCCGGTCACCTCCGTTCGGTCAGTCCGACTCGATGCGCTCGACCGCGTCGAACACGGCATCGACGTTGTCCTCGCCCGAGGTCTCCTTGAGCCAGGGCGTGACCTGCTCCTGCGCCTTGGCCTTGAACTTCGCCCGTTCCTCGGCCGGGAGCGCATAAATCTCGACGCCTTCTTCACGCAGCGTATCGAGCGCCTCCACCCGATTGCGATAGCTGGCGATGCCGAACTCCACGTTGGCCGCCAGCTGTGCGCCCTGCTTGACCACCTGCTGCAGGTCGTTGGGCAGCGACTGGTAGAAGTCCTCGTTGACGAGATACATGTTGGCCACGCCCATGCTCTGGTCGAGCGTGACGTGCTTGGCGACCTCGTAGTACTTCTGATCGACCATGATGCTGGGCGTATGGCCCAGGCCGTCGATCACGCCGGTACGGATCGAGGTATAGATCTCGGCCCAGGACACCGGCGTGGCCGAGGCGTCGAGCGCGTCCCAGGTCTTGATCGTGATCTGGCTGTTGGGCAGCGTGCGCAGCTTCAGACCCTGCATGTCGTCGACGGTCTTGATCGCACGCTTCTTGTTGATGAAGTCGTAGAAGCCATAGGGTGCGACCGCCAGCGCGCGCACGCCCATGTCGTCGGCCATGGCATCGTTGAGATCGGCGAAGGTATCGCTTTCGAAGAACGCCTTCATCGACAGCTCGTCGCGAAACAGATACGGGCTGAACCAGGCCATCATCGGCTTGTAGGCGCTGGTGATCGTTTCATCGCCCTGCGCCATCTTGTGGATACCCAGCTGCAGCCCCTCGAGCAGCTTCTGGGTGTCGCCCAGCTGGCCGGACGACATCACGTCGATGGCGATTCGCCCGCCGCTGTTGCTCTCGACGTACTGCTCGAACGTCTTCCAGCCACGGGTATTGGAACCGGACGGCGACTCGATCGTGCCGATCTTGAGATTGTAGTCCGCCGCGCTTGCCACCCCCGGCAGCGCCAGCGTCACGGCGACGCCGCACAGCGCGGCCGCAAGCCGCTGCCGTGCGCTGCGGCCCTGATTTCCCCTTGTCTGATGCTTCATCTTCTTGCCCTCTTTGGTGATTGCTCTGGCAACGCGGTCCGGCTTGCGGCGCCGAGCGTCAGGTCTTCGGAATATCGCCCGTCAGGATGCGGTCGTGATCGTCGGGATACAGGCGCAGCGCGGCGGCGCGCGCATGGCCTTCCATGCCCTCGGCCTGGCTCTGGCGCACCGCGCGCGGCGCGACTTCGGCCACGCCGGCGGGCTCCATCCACTGATGCGTGCAGACCTTGACGTAGGTACCGACCCACAGCCCGCCGGTATAGCGCGCCGCGGCCATCGTCGGCAGCGTGTGGTTGGTGCCGCAGCACTTGTCGGAATAGACCACGCTCGCGGCCTCGCCGATGAACAGCGAGCCGTAGTTGCGGATCTCGCCCGCCAGCTCGTGTGCGTCGGCGGCATGGATCTGCAGATGTTCGGTCGCCATGTGGTCGGCGTAGTCGATGAGCGTGCGCCGGTCCGCGCAGACCACGATCTCGCCCTGGCGCGCCCAGGCCTGGCCGGCCGTGTCGCGGGTGGACAGGCTCTCCAGCTGCGCCTCGATCGCGGCCAGCGTCTGTTCGGCGATCTCGGCCGAGGTCGTGGCCAGGCCCACGCGGGTATGTACGTCGTGCTCCGCCTGGGCCAGCAGGTCGGCGGCGATCACGCGCGGATCGGCCGTCTCGTCGGCGATCGTGAAAATCTCGCTCGGCCCGGCGAGCTGGTCGATGCCGACACTGCCGAAGACCTGGCGCTTGGCCTCGTTCACGAAGGCATTGCCGGGGCCCACGATCTTGTCGACCCGGGGCACGCTCTCGGTGCCGTGCGCCATCGCCGCGATCGCCTGCGCGCCGCCGATCTTGAAGATGCGATGCGCGCCGGCCAGGCGGCATAGCGCGAACATGGTTTCATGCGTGTTCGGCGGCAGGCAGGCCACGATCTCGTCGCAGCCGGCGACCACCGCCGGCACGATCGACATGATCGGCGCCGAGTACAGCGGGTAGCGCCCGCCCGGCACGTAGCAGCCGACTGTCCGGATCGGCAGGATGCGATGCCCAAGATGCACGCCCGGCAGGGTCTCGATCTCGAGCGGCTTCATGGTCGCGAGCTGCTGCTCGGCGAAGTTCGTGACCTGCTCGATCGCGAAGCGGCTGTCGGCCAGCGACTGCGGGTCGAACTGGGCGAAGGCCTGCTCGATCTCCTGCTCGGTGACCTCGGTGGTTTCCAGGTCGGCCTTGTCGAACTGCAGGCCGAAACGGCGCACGGCCGCGTCGCCCTCGGTGGCGACAGCCTCGATGATCGTCGCTACGCTGTCGCTGATGCTGCTCTGCTCGCTCGTGTCCGCTGCCTGCGGGGCCTTTACATAGCGAATGCCGTCGGGCCGGGAGAAACCGCTCGTCTGCGTCATTGACCTGGTACACCTGTTGCTTGTGATAACCGGGCAGCCCGGTTGGAATATATATTTACCATCACACTGCCCGATCGTCTCGACGCGTGCAAGCCGGCCGAAGTCACGGGCGCACGACACGCACGGCGGCCGGTGCCGGATACGCTCCATGGCCAACGCGTGATCGGCCCCGCGCACGGGCGAGCGTTCCTCGGCGCCGAAACGGCAGGGCGGCAGGCATCGCCGACCGACACCTCGCATGGCGACGCCGCTCGCACCGACCGCCGCTCGCACCGACCGTCGTCGCCCGACCGGAGACCCCGGCACGGGGGCTGCAGGCGCGCCCTGCGGGCAGCGCGTGGATCATCGCCCGTGCACCATCGTGTCGCGGTCTTTCCGGGATGGGCCGACGCCCCGGCCCGCGTATAATCTTTCGGGTTCGCTATGACCCGAAAGGACATCTCTTGGCCACACCCGCAGCCTCTGCCGACAAAGCCGATCATCAGGGCGAGCGCATCAAGGCCCTGCGTCTGCAGAAGGGCCTCTCGATCCGCGGTCTCGCCAAGCAGAGCGGGCTCACGCACCCCTTCATCGCGATGGTCGAACGCAACGAGACCAGTCCTTCGGTCAGTTCACTGAAAAAGATCCTGTCGGTGCTCGACGTCACCCTGAGCGACTTCTTCTCCGACCGGGATTCGCTCGACCGCGTCGCCTTCTATCGGGCCGATGACCTGGTCGAACTGGCCGACGGCGATCAGGTGTCCTACCGCCAGGTCGGCGCCAACCTGCGCAACGCCCAGATGATGCTGCTGCACGAGCGCTACGCCCCCGGCGCCAGCACCGGCGACGACGGCTACAGTCATCAGGCCGAGGAAGGCGGCGTGGTCATTCAGGGCCGCCTCGAGATCACCGTCGGCGACGTCACCGAAATCCTCGGCCCCGGCGACGCCTACTACTTCGACAGCACCTTGCCGCACCGCATGGAAAACGTATCCGAGGACGAATGCGTCGTCGTGAGTGCGGTGACGCCGCGTACCTTCTAGCGCACTTGCCGATACGGGCGTGTGCGAGGGCGTCCGCTGCACGACGAAGGCGCCGGCAGCCGCGGCGATCAAGGTCTCGACCGGCGGTGGCCCAGCGTGACCGAACCGCCTTGAACGGTCTCGGACGCGGGTCGGCGCTACCCGCGGTGCGATAGATGCGACCCGCGAATCGCGTACCACGCGCCACATCGTCAAAGTGGCGGGTTCGCCCCCAACCGCCGCGCGGAATGCAGTCGACCGCAACGCCCCGAACGGCCCGGAGACTTCGCCCCGGCCTCGCCCGCCCGCTCGTGGCGAACAAGCGCTCGCGGGCACGCTGCACCGAAGCCGGCTGCGCTCGGCTGTCGAGCATGCCAAATCGGTGCGCCGAGACCTTCCGAGACGTGATTCTTGCCAGCGCGAACCGCGTCCGAGCCCGCCGCGCGACACCGCTTGCCGTGTCGCGCGGCAACGCGACGGTCGTCGCCCCTGCCCGACCGGACCGCCGGCGCCGCAGGCATGCGCGTGGCTCTTCCCGCCTACCTGCAACCCAATCCCGGCTCGCCCCCGCGCGCCGGTCGGTGATCGAAGCAAAGCAACCTGCGGATGAGCTGTAACACCCGCCGCGCGAGGCTGGCGTTTGGCCAGGGCGCGCCTGCACCCGCGCAAGCGACAGCTCCCCGCCGCGTGGCGAACGATCGGCGCGAACGCATACGGCCCGCCCCACGCCGTGCGATCATTGCCCATGGCTGCATTCTCCACCTTGAACCTCGCACCCGCCCTGCTCAAAAGCGTCGCCGCGCAAGGCTTCGGCACCATGACGCCGGTGCAGGCCCAGAGCCTGCCGCCGATCCTGGCCGGCCACGACGTGATCGCCCAGGCGGCCACCGGCAGCGGCAAGACCGCGGCGTTCGGCCTCGGCGTGCTGCAGGCGCTCACGATCGAGACCGCGGCGGTGCAGACGCTCGTGCTCTGCCCCACCCGCGAGCTGGCCGATCAGGTCGGCCAGGCGATCCGCGTGCTGGCGACACACGTGCCCAACATCAAGCTGCTGACCCTGGGTGGCGGCGTGCCCATGCGCCCGCAGCGGGCCTCGCTCGCGCATGCGCCGCATATCGTCGTCGGCACGCCCGGGCGCGTGCTCGCGCATCTCAAACGCGCGAGCCTCGACTGCAGCCAGCTACGCACGCTCGTGCTCGATGAGGCCGATCGCATGCTCGACATGGGCTTTGGCGAGGATATCGACGCCATCGTCTGGCGTCTGCCCAGCGAACGCCAGACCCTGCTGTTCTCCGCCACTTGGCCGGACGCGATCCGCGGAGTTTCGCGCCGGCTCCAGCGCGAGCCGGTCGAGGTGACGGTCGCCGCAGCGCAGGACCGGCCGGCGATCGCGCAATCATTCTACAAGGCCGGCGCAAACGACAAGTCGGAAGTCCTGTGCGCGCTGCTCTCGCAAGGCGCGACTGCGCCTGACGATGACCCCCGCGCGCTGGTGTTCTGCACACCCGCGCCGAGGTCGCCCGCGTGGCGCAATTGCTGAGCGCCCGCGGCTTCGACGCGCTCGCGCTGCACGGCGAGCGCGACCAGCGCGATCGCGACGAGGTCCTGCTGCGCTTCATCAACCACAGCTGCGCGGTGCTGGTGGCCACCGACGTGGCCGCCCGCGGCCTGGACATCGCGGCGTTGCCGCAGGTCATCAGTTACGACATCGCTCGCGACGTCGATACCCATGTCCACCGTATCGGCCGCACCGGCCGAGCGGGCGCGTCGGGCACGGCTGCAACGCTGTGCACGCCGGGCGAGGCCTACCGTGCGGAGCGGCTGGCCGAAGAACTGAAAACACCGCTGAGCTGGCAGTCACCGCCGAAGCTCGAGCCCGTCACGCCGCTCACCGCGCCCAACCGCACGCTCATCATCGGCGGCGGACGCAAGGACAAGCTGCGCCCCGGCGACATTCTGGGTGCGCTCACCGGCGAGGCTGGCCTCGATGCCGACGCGATCGGCCAGATCAGCATTCAGCCGACCCGCAGCTATGTCGCTATCGCCCGTGGCCAGGCGCCCAGCGCGCTGGTACGGATTCGCGATGGACGTATCAAGGGCCGACGCTTTCGCGTACAGGAACTGCGCGGCGGTTGACGCACGAATCGTCGACCGGCGTGGCCGTCGACATCTAAAGCCCACGATATCCGCATGGACACCGGCGAGAAATAGACCCTGAAGTGCCCGTGCTTCAGGCCGCTGCAACACCATCCGCCCAAAATTCTCGTTTAGTCGGAAAGAATGGGGCGTGGACGATCGATTCGAATCACCCGGTTGCCAAGATGCAGTTCCGACGGACGTCACCCCATGAAAGCCCATGCCACGGGAGGGAACCCGCAGCAGGGCCAACGGGTGAAGTTCGCCTACGTCCGCTGAAACGACCGTTTTTCGATGACATCGACCCGCCGCAACACCGATCATGCACGCCCTGCCGCGCGTTCACGCGGCAATCGCCGACCCAGCAGCTTGACCACGATGCGCACGGCCGCCTTCCATTGCCGTGACGGCGGCGGTCGTTTCCGCGCCTCCGCGCTATTCCGGATTTACCTATGGCATCGCTCTGCTACGGTCGGGCGCTCATTTTTCAGACCGGAGCCCACGATGCTTCGCATTGCCCCGTTCAAATCCGACGCCGAGCACGTGATCCCGATGGAACTCGAAGGCGAGGTCACCTCGCAGGATTTCGCCAACGTCCTATCCGTTGTCGAACAGCGTCTCGAAGACCACGACACGCTGCGGCTCTACATCGAGATCCACTCGCTGGGTGGCATGTCGGCCTCCACGCTGTTCAATGAACTCAAGGACGCGATCAAGCGCTGGGACCGTTTCGACAAGCTCGCCGTGGTCACCGACGTGGAAGGCGTCCGCACCGCGACGACGGTGATGGACAAGCTCGCGCCGCGCATGGAATGCGAGACCTTTCGCTTCACCGCACGCGAAGAGGCGCGCCAGTGGGTGATCTGACCGGCCCGGATGGCCGGACGGCCGTCGCGGCCTGACGAATCCGCGCGGCCGGCCGGCTGCGACCGACGACCGCCGAAGATGCGCAGGCCTGCCGGCCGGCAGGCGAAAGCTCGCCACGCTCGACGGCCTGGACGGGCGCAATCCGTGGCGTCGGCCCGGGCGCGGCGGGCGGGTGCCGTCTTTCGTCCTGCCGAGCGCGGCGGCGCGTCACGCACGGCACCGGCCGCCACCGCATCCGCGGAGCGGCCGCCGCGCTAGCAGTTCTCCCGAGGCACGAACGGTGTTGCCGGGCCCACGCTCGTTACCGTCAGCCGGTGCATCGCACGCGTGCATGCGACATAGAGCAGATTCCGATCCATGGCGGTGTGGTAGCTGCGTTCGCCGGCGCCGGGGACGATGACCTCGTCGAACTCCAGCCCCTTGGCCATGTGCGCGGTGCAGACCACGATGCCGAGGCCGAAGGACTCGGTCTCTTCGGTGAGCAGCTGGGCGGTGATCTCCGCAGCCGCCAGCGTGTCGAACACGCGACGCGCCTGCTTCTGCGTCTTGCAGACGATACCCAGGGTGTTGCGGGCCGAGGTCTTGAACGTGCGTGCCATGTCCACCAGTCCAGCACGCTCGTCGGCCGCCCGTCGAAGTTCGATCACGCGCGGCGCTTCGCCGTAGCGCTCGATCGCTTCGAGATCGGGATTCGGCGAAATCGCCCGGGCGAATCGGGTGATCTCGTAGCTGGAGCGATAGCTCTTGTTAGCGTCACGACGACCGCCTGACTGAACGCCTACTTGATCTCCTCGGCCTTCGATGCGCTGTAGGGGTTGATCGAATGGGTCACATCGCCGAGCACCGTCTTCTTGCAGTTGAACAGTTTCTCCAGAACGGGGTACTGCACCGGCGTGTAATCCTGCATCTCGTCGACCAGCAGGTGCTTGACGCGCCGGTACGGCGAGCGCACCGACTCCAGCTTGAGCTTGAGATAGATCAGCGGGAAGACGTCAGCGTACTCGAGCCGGCCGCGGCTGGCCGTGCGGAACATTCGGGCGCCCCCAGCCAGTCGTAGAACACCTAGCATCAGCGCGCCGTCCTTCGGCGGTCCGCTGCATGCGCTTGTTGTACAAGACGGGGAACGACATGGCAGACCAGAGTTGCGATGTCCTGAATGGGGATCTTCGAACGCCGCACAGCCCGCCAAGCATGATCCACCGGGGGCCACAGTTATCGAATGGCTTTGATTGGGCTGCGAGTCAGGCACATTCGCCGAGCCGCGCGATTTCGACGCGGGCGGCACCGAGCCGCAGCCAGTTTCATACGTCCGGCGATACGTCTTTCGCAGGCTAGTCTCGTTGAGCATGCCCTCGACCCCGGTGCGCAGCGCGCTCGCCCCGATCACCGTCGCCGGCGTGCTCTCGCTCGGGCTGGGCGCGGGCGGCCTCGGCCTGCTGTTCGCCGCCTGCGCGCTGGCGGTCCCCCTGCTGGCCGCCCCCTGGCTGGACCCGCGCAAAGACCCTGCGGCGCGATAGCCGGCCGCCGCTCGCCGGGCATACCGGCCATGCCGGGCTCGCCCGGCCGCGACGGTCACCCCGCCAAGCCGGCATGGCCTGCCGACGCCGGGCCCCGCCGACACCGCTACGGGGACGCCGCCAACGTCCGAATCACGCCCGGCGATACTCCTCCGCCAGAGCGTCGTCGACGGGCGACGTGAACCGGCTCACGAGCACGAACACCGCGATGTTGCACAGCAGGCCGATGAAGCCGGCGTTCATGTCCCAGGGCGTGGCGTCGGCCACGATCTGGTAGTAGTAGTTCAAGCCGATGCCCACGACCAGCCCGCTGATCGCGCCGGCGGCCGTGCCGCGCTTCCAGATCAGCGCGCCGTAGACCGCGGGCACGAACTGGGCGATCGAGCCGTAGGCGCCGACCAGCAGCGCGATGATCCCGGCGGCGCCGAAGATGGACAGCCAGTAGGCCGCCGCGCCGATGCCCACCACCGCCAGACGCATGATCCAGATCTGGGCGCGCTCGGACAGCCCGGGCATCAGCGCCCGGCAGATATCGCGGCCGAACGAGACCGAGCCGCCGTGGGTTATCGCATCGGAGGAAGACATTGCGGCTGCCAGCGAGCCGGCGCCGATCAGGCCGTAGAGCCAACCGCTCGCGCCGAGCTCGTTGGTGATCAGATAGGGCAGCAGCTCGTCCGAACTTCCGAGCGCGTCCGGCGCGACCACGCCGATGCCGGCGAAACCGACGAACAGCACGGGCACCAGAAAGATACCGAAAAGCGGAAACGCGAGCGTCGTCAGCTTGATGCGTTTCTCCGTCGTGGTATACGACTTGGTGAACAGATGCGGCCACATGAGAAAACCGAGCGCCGAGACCGCGATGACGGTGAAGAACGCCATCGACGACATCGGCGAACCGTCGCGGCCGATTGTCAGGAAATCGGGCCGCTCGCTCGCGATGGCGCTGAACATGTCCGAAGGCCCGCCGTGCAGCGTGTACACGAGATAGAAACCGACCGCCCACGCCACGATCAGCATCAGCGCGCCCTGCAGCACGTCGCTCCAGGCCGCGCCGCGCACGCCCGAACTGGCGACGTAGGCGACCACGATGCCGTAGGCCAACAGCGCGCCGAACCAGTACGGGATCGCACCTTCGGTGAGGATGCTGAAGATGAAGGCCATGCCCTTGATCTGGAGTGTGAGGTACTGGATGAAAGCGAGCACCGAGATCACGCCGATCAGTACCGTGAGCGCCCGCGAACGATAGCGATCGCCCACGAACTCGCCGAGGGTGACGAAGTTCTTGCGCGCGCCGATACGCCCGACCTTGGGCCCCAGCACGTACCAGGGCAGGATGCCGAGCGCGAGATAGGCCGGCACGAAATAGGCCGCCGCGCCCTCGGAGAACGCCATGCCGGGCCCGCCGAGAAAGGCGAAGGCGCTGAACACCGTGCCGCCCATCATGAACCAGACCACGATGAAGCCCAGACCACGATCGGCGACCGCGTACTCCGATACCGACCAGAACGACCGTTTGCGACCGGCGAGCAGCCCCAGCGCGAAAGCCAGCGCCAGATAGACCAGCATCGCGCCGAGCGCGAACATCCAGTTGCTCATGAATCACCCCCGCGCCCGTGTTCGAACAGATAGAAGGCCAGCACGGCGAGAAAGGCGCCCGCCTCGACCAGCACGATCCAGAACAGGTTGAACGGCAGGCCGAGCACCAGCGGCTCGACCCGGTCGGCGAAGGTGAACACCGGCACCGTCATCAGCGTCAGCGCCGCGATCAGGAAAACGATATAGGCGCGGGTGGCGTTCCGGCGCCCGTGGGATGGTTTCATCTCGACCCCCGGTGGTGGCTGGATGCGTTCAGGCGGACTCGGCCAGCGCCCGGCGCGCCAGCTGCACGAACAGCGTGATGCCCGGCGCCATGATCCGGTCGTTGAAATCGTAGGCCGGATGGTGCAACCCGTGGGTGTGCTCGGCGTCGCCCGAGCCCACGTGGATATAGGCGCCCGGGCAGACGTCCAGCATGTAGGAGAAATCCTCACCGCCCATGCACGGCGGATAATCCGGTGCCAGCGCGGCCTCGCCGAAACCGGATGCGATCACGGCGCGGGCGGTCGCGGTCGGGCCCGGGTGGTTGTAAGTGATGCTGAACTTGTCCTCGATCGACAGATCGATGCGGGCCCCGTGGATGGTTTCGAGACCGTGGCACAGGGCGCGCAGGCGCTCGCGCAGCGTATTGCGGGTGGTCTCGTCGAGCGCCCGCAGCGTACCGGAGAGCCGCGCGGTGTCCGGAATCACGGCGAAACCGGCGAGGTCTCCGGCGTGGACCGAGCACAGGCTCAGCACCGCGGGCGCCAGCGGGTCGATATCGCGGCCCACGATGGTGTGCGCCTGGGTGATCAACTCGCCGGCAATGCGCACCGGATCGATACAGCCGTGCGGATTCAGCCCGCCGTGGCCACCCCGACCGTGGATGGCGATATCGACGCGGTCGCCCCCGGCCATGATCGGGCCTTCGATGAGACCGAACTGCCCGACGGGCAACGCCGGCCAGTTGTGCAGCGCATACACCGCGTCCATCGGGAAACGCTCGAACAGCCCGTCCGCGATCATCGCGCGCGCACCGCCCACGCCCTCCTCCGCCGGCTGAAAGATGAAGTACACGGTCCCGGCGAAATCGCGGTTCGCCGCGAAGTGCTCGACCGCGCCGAGGAGCATGCTCGTGTGGCCGTCGTGCCCGCAGGCGTGCATGCGGCCGGCCACCTCGGAAGCGTGGGCGACGCCGCTGGTCTCGTGGATGGGCAGCGCATCCAGGTCGGCGCGCAGGCCGATCCGGCGGCCCTCGCCCCGATCGCCGCACACCCAGGCGACGATGCCGGTGACCCCGATGCCGCACTCGCACGTCACGCCCAGCTGCTGCAGATGACGAACCACCCGGTCGGCGGTCGCCCGCTCCTCGAACCCGAGTTCGGGGTTCCGGTGCAGCGCATGACGCAGATCCACAAGGTGTGTCGGCGCCTCATCGAGCATAACGATCCCGTTCGTGCCGTCGTTCATACAAGCCTTGTCTATCGGCAAGTTAGCAAAGACCGGACGCCGATTCAGCAGCAGCGCCGCCCACGCATCGCGAGCCGCACGTCAGCGGACGAACTTGTCCGCCTCGGCCGGATCCATGCCCAGGCGTTCGTAATGGGCGCGCACGTTCGCCAGCTTGGTGAAGACGTCCTCGTATCCCAGCGCCTTGCCATAGGGGTCGACGTAGGTATAGCCGCCGGTCACGTGGAAGAGCGTCACCATCTCCGCGGCCTCCTCGGGCACCACCAGCGTGTGCGTCTCGCCCGGCGGCTCGAAGGCGTAGTCGTTCGCCCGCGCGACCCAGTCATGCTCCAGGTAATGCCAGGCACCGCGGAGGGTGAAGGCGTGGACCGGGCCGGTGTGGCGATGACGCGAGAGCACGCCCGCCTTGTGCACCCAGAGAATATTGACGTAGAAGCCCTGGCTCACGGAAAGGACGAGGGGCTTGAACCAGACGTTCTCGTCCTGGACGACCCAGTCCGGATCCTCCGTGCCGATGGACTGCGGCAGCTCGAGCGCCCCGCCCATATAGACGTCCGGCACCATGCCCGTGGGCTGCGGCAGTTGATAGGCCACCGCGCTGCGATCGCGATCATCCGACATCGCTGTCTCCTGTTGCGTTCTTGAACGAATCTTTCGGTTTCAGGTCATGTAGAGGCCACCGGCCACATCGATCGTCTGACCGGTGACGAAACTCGCCTGCTCGGAGGTCAGATAGGCGGCGAGGTCCGCGACCTCGTCGGGCCGGCCGAGCCGCCCGAGTGGCGTCATCTCGATCTGTTCGTCGTTGATCGACGCGTCCACGCCGAGCACCATCGGTGTTTCGATCCGTCCCGGCGCCATGGCGTTCACCCGGATGTTGAACGGGCCGAGTTCGGCGGCGACATGACGGGTGAAACCGATGATGGCGGCCTTGGTGGCGGCGTAGTGGCAGCCGACGATGGGCGAGTAGGCACGCCCGGCCACCGAGGACATGTTGACGATGCAGCCGAAGCCGCGTTCGCGCATGCCGGGGCTGAGCAGGCGCACCGTGTTGAACGTGCCCGTGAGGTTGACGTCCAGCACCGCGCGCCACTCCTCGGGCGCCATCTCCCACGGCTTGTGCGCGCGGCCGTCGTGCTTGGGCGAGATGCCCGCGTTGTTGACCACGCTGTCGAAGGCCCCGAGCGCCCTCTCGGCCTCCGCCACGCTCGCGGCCAGCGCCTCGTAGTCGGACACATCCACCGCCAGCGGCGTCGCGGCGCCGCCGCGTTCCTCGATTTCGGCGGCGACCCGCCGCGCGTTCTCGCCGGACCAGTCGGCCACGCCGACCCGCGCACCGCGATCGGCCAGGCCGATGGCGATGGCGCGTCCGATCCCGGCGCCGGCACCCGTCACGAGGATGGAACGCCCCGCGTGGCTGCCTTCCGGCATCTTCGTTGGATCCGTCTGTCGTGTCTTCGCCATGCTAGATCCCCAGATAGGCCCGCCGGACGTGGTCGTTGCCGAGCAGTGACTCGGCCGTATCGGCCATGGTGACGCGGCCGTTTTCCAGCACATAACCGCGATCCGCCGCCTTGAGCGTCTGATAGACGTTCTGTTCGACGATGAGCACCGTGGTGCCGGTACGTGCGATCTGCCCGATCACTTCGAACACCTGCGAGACGATGATCGGCGCCAGGCCGAGCGACGGTTCGTCGAACATCAGCAGGCGCGGCCGCGCCATCATGCCGCGGCCGATCGCGACCATCTGTTGCTCGCCCCCGGACAAGGACTCGGCGCGCTGGTCGAGGCGTTCGCCGATACGGGGAAACATGGCGACGACCTCGTCCAGACGCTGCTTCAGGCCCGCCTGGGCCCCGGACCGGTACGCCCCCATCTGCAGGTTCTCGCGAACGGTCATGTCCGGAAACAGCTGTCGCGCCTCGGGGATCATGGTGATGCCGAAGTCCACGATGTCGTGCGACGCCATGCCGGCGATGTTCTTCCCCTCGAAGCGGATCTCGCCCCGGCTCGGCGTGACCAGTCCGGAGATCGTGCGCAGGGTCGTGGTCTTGCCGGCCCCGTTGCCGCCCACGATCGTGACGACCTCGCCCGCCTCGACCGAGAGATCGACGTCCTCGAGTACATTGATGGCGCCGTACCCGGCGCTCACGCTATTGAGCTGCAGCATCGATCGACTCCTTTCCGAGATAGGCTTCGATCACCGCCTCCTGGCGCACGACGTCCTCCGGCGCGCCCTCGGCAATGACTTCGCCGGAATTGATCACGATCACGCGGTCGGACAGCGACATGATCGCCTGCATCACATGCTCGATCGCGATAATGCTCACGCCGCTGTCGCGAATGGTCCGAACGAGTTCGATCGCCTCCTGGAGATCGGCGCGATTGATGCCGGCCATCACCTCGTCGAGCAGCAGCACGCGCGGCTCCATGGCCATCACGCGGGCGATCTCCAGCCGCTTGAGTCCGCCGATCGGCAGACCGCGGGCCTCGTCGTCGAGGTAGCGAGCCAGACCCATGCGGTGGGCGATCTCGCGCGCCGACCGGCGCGCATCCGCCACCGCGGGATGCCGGTGGAACGCGCCGACCATGATGTTTTCCTCCACCGTCATCGCGGCGAAGGGCTGGACGATCTGGAAGGTCCGCCCGAGCTGAAGGCGGGCGAAATCCCCGGGGCTGGCCGGCGAATGAAAATGCCCGTCGGCGCCGCGGATCGACACCCGGCCGCTATCCGGCTTGAGAAAGCCCGACAGCATGTTGAACACGGTCGTCTTGCCGGCCCCGTTCGGCCCGATCACGCCGAGCACCTCGCCTTTCCGGAGCGTCAGCGACACATCGTTGGTCACGTGCAGCCCGCCGAAATGCTTGTCCAGGTGTTCGGCCTGCAGGACAACATCGCCGATCGGCGCGCGCTGCGCCTGCGTGCGGGTCGGCGCCGGTGGCGTCCCTGCCGCATCCTCGTCACGAGCCGTCTTCCCAGCGCCGAAGAAACGTGAGAGCACGCTCATCAGCCCGTCGGGCATGAACAGCACGGCGATCACGAGCACGCTGCCGTAGACAAAACCGTGCAGTCCCACCGCTTCCGCACCCAGCCAGCCGCGGGCCAACTCGGTGACCGGGACCAGCAGGATCGTGCCGACCAACGGCCCGAAAACGGTGCCGATCCCGCCGATGAGCGCGAACATCGCGATCTGGATCGAGAACGTCAGCGAGAACACCGAGCCCGGCTCGATGAAGGTCAGATACATCGCGTGGAACGTGCCCAGCATGGCCGTCAGCGCCGCCGATATGGCCACCGCGAGCAGCCGCATCTTTACCGTCCCGATACCGGCGCTGCGGGCGGCCGACTCGCGCTCGCGCGTGGCCACCAGATAGAAGCCCCAGCGGTGCTGGCGCAGCCCCCAGGCCACCAGCAGCGTGAGCAGCATCAGTCCGAAGGCGATGATCAGTGACGGCAGGCGATCCTGGAAGATCATCCACATCCAGCCGGTCTCCAGCGGCACCATCATGCCGGTGGCACCGCCGGTCACGTCGCTGAAATGAAGCGCGAGCACGCGGAACACCTCGAGAAAGGCGATCGAGGCCAGCGCGAAGAACGGCCCGTGCAGCCGGAAACAGGGGTAGCTGATCGCCACGGCGACCACCGCCGCGACACCGCCCCCGGCGAACATGCCCAGCCACGGCGTGACGCCGGCGTTGACCAGCATCATGCCGACGTAGGCCCCGATGCCGTAGAAGGCCGCGTGGCCCAGCGACAGCTGGCCGGCGTAACCGCCGACGATGTTCCAGGCCGTGGACAGACCCGCGAAAATGCAGATCGTGATGAAGATGTGATAGACGAATGCGTCGTCGATGACGACCGGCAGCACGAACAGTGCGGCGAGCACGCCGGCGAGCGCGGCCGGCGCACGCCATCCGTCACGGTTACGAGGCAGAGACAACGTACGAGTACTCATGATCGGCCACTCACGGGGAGACGTGGGAAAGATTGCGCCGGGCGCCGAACAGTCCGGACGGCCGGAAGATCAGTACCAGCAAAAAGATGCCGAAGACCGCGACTTCCTTGAGATCCGAGCCGAGGTAGTAGCCGGCGAAGGCGTCGACCAGCCCGATCACCAGCGCCGCGATGAACGCGCCGGTGATGCTGCCGAGGCCGCCCATGACGACCACCACGAAGGCGATCAGCACGAAGTAGGTCCCGATGGTCGGCGAAGCCGGGTACAGGGGCGCCACCAGCGTCGCCGCCACGCCCACGCAGGCCGCGCCGAGACCGAAGGTCAGCACATAGACCCGCGAGACGTTGATGCCCATGAGCCGGGCCGCGGCACGGTTCTGGGCGGTCGCACGAATCGCCCGCCCCGGACGGGTGCGCGTCAGCAGCAGATGCAGCCCGACCACGAGCACGATGGAGCTGAAGAAGATCACCAGCTGCCCGGTGAGCACGCCGACCGTGCCGACCCCGACGCTGTGGCGCAGCCCTGACGACGGCGTGTTGGCGATATCCGCGCCGAAAATTAGCAGCGCCAGATTGATCAGCGCGATCGACAGACCGACGGTCGCGAAGATCTGGACATGTTCGTCCGAATTGCGAAGCCGCTCGATCACGAGCTTCTGTGTCAGCGCGCCCATGACGAACAGCGCCGGTACCACTAGCAGCAGGCTTGCATACGGATGCACGCCAAGCTGGGTCGTGATGAGATAGACGATGTACATCCCCACCATCAGGAACTCGCCGTGCGCGAAGTTGATGACGCGGGTGATGCCGAATATCAGCGTGAGCCCCACGCTGATCATGGCGTACAGCCCCCCGAGCATGAGCCCGTTGGCCGTTATCTGCAGAACGGTTTCCATGATCGACCCCGAAAAGGGGCCGGAGCCTGCGCACAGGCTCCGGCGAATGACGCTAGTCCTGGAGTTTCAGCTCGGAGACCGCGGCCTCTTCCGGGAACACGGTCACCAGTTCACCGTCCTGCCACTGCATGCCCATCATCTTGGCGCGGGTGTTCTGGTTGTTCTCGCCGAACTTCACCCCGTAACCGGCAGCGGTCTCGCCCATGGGGATGTCTATGGCATCGACGGCCTCCCGGATCTCGTCCGGTCCGAAGCCGTCGGCGTCGTCGATGGCGTGCAGCAGGGCCATCGCACCGGCGTAGTTGTTCAGCGAATGACCCGACCGCGGGGCACTGTCGTACTTGGCCTTGTAGTCCTCGACGAACTCCTTCACGCCCGGAGCGAACTCGGGATTGACGTTGTACTGCGTGAAGTCGGCATCGAGAACGCCCTCGATCACATCCGCGCCGACCGCCTCGGCCGTGGGCTCCATGGAGTAGCCACCGCCACCGCCGATGATCGCCTTCGGGTCGTAGTTCTCCTCGTCGGCCTGCCGCAGGAACAGCACCGAGTCGTTCTGATAGGAGGTCTGCAGAACGACATCCACGTTCTTTTCCTTAAGCCGGAGCACGATCGACGACATGTCGACGGTCGAGGCCGGATAGGCCTGTTCGGCGACGACGTTGAGGCCGGCCTCCTCGGCGTACTTGTTCTCGAACTCGGCGACGGAGCTGCCGTAGCTCGAATCCTCGTGGATGATGCCGATGCGCAGCTCCTCCGGATCCTTGTCGAGCTCGGGCGCGACCGACTCCACGATCATGTCGACGATAGTTCGCGCCATGTCCTTGGCGGTCGGATTGGTTCGGTACAGATAGGCCAGATCGCGACCGGTCACCTTCTCGGCGACCGCACCCAGTTCGAAATAGGGAATCCGGCTGAGCTCGGCGACCTGGCTGGCCGCGATCGACCGGGACGAGGAATAGGTGCCGAAGATCGCCTTGACGCCCTCGCGTGCGATCAGCCGACGCGCTTCGCCGATCGCCTGGTTGTTGTCCACGGCATCGCCCTTGACGAGGGTCACCTGCTCGCCCTGCACGCCGCCTTCGCTGTTGATCTGATCGACGGCGAGTTCAAGCCCGCGCGCGCTCTCCTCGCCGAGCAGCGCCAGCTGGCCGCTGAACGGATAGAGCGCGCCGAACTTCACCTCGGCGTGGGCGGCCCCCGCCCCCGCGCCCAGGGCGAGCGCGCTGGTCAGGCCGATCGCGGCGTATCGGAACATGGATCGTGATTTCGACATGGTCATCTCCTCATTTTCTCGGGAACGTGCCGCCTTCAGGCGGGCGGCTACAGCGGTTGATCAGATCGGCAGATCGAGGTTCGGGCTGTCCTTGAAGCTGGTGATCGGCGGATAGGCGCGCTCATCGGTCACGACGTCGATGACCGTCACGGCCGTCGACGCCAGCCCCCGCTCGAGCGCGGCGCGATAGTCGGCCGGGTCCTCCACGCGTATGCCCTCACAGCCGCAGGCCCGCGCGATCGCGGCATGGTCGACCGCCGTGAATTCGCAGACATCGGTGTAATCGCCGTGCAGCACCTGCTCGGAGTGCTTCTGATAACCCAGGATCTGGTTGTTGAGCACCGTGATCGTGACCGGCAGCCCCATGCGCCGTGCGGTTTCGAGCTCCGCCCAGACGTGGGCGAAGCCGCCATCACCGGTCAGACAGAACACGGGCGCCTCCGGCCGGGCCGCCTTGGCGCCGAGCGCGAACGGAACGCCCCAACCCAGGCCGGCAAGGCCACGCGGCGTGACGAAGCGGCTGCCCGCCCTGCGGGAGGTCAGGAAGTTGGCGACCCAGATCGAGGCATAGCTGGCATCCGCGACGACCAGCGTCTCCGGCGTCAGCACGGCGTCGAGATCGCGCATGAGGCGTTCGGGCCGGGTCGGCCGAGCCTCCATGTCCACCAGCGATGCCAGATCGCTGCTCCACGCCGCCCGGGCCTCGCCGATGCGGGTCTCCAGCTGTTCGCGGGCCTGCTCGCGAGCGGACAGATCGGCCGCGGCGAGCCCGCGGTTCAGCGCCTGCAGGGTCAGGCGGGCGTCGCCGACCAGGCGCAGGGCTTCGTAGTTGCGGCCGACTTCCTGCGCGTCGATATCCAGATGAATATAACGGGCATTGTCCGGATACAGCGACCAGCTGTCGGTCCCGTTCTGGTTCGTGCGATTGCCGATCAGCAGAATGACGTCGGCTTCCGTCACCAGCGAACGCAGCGGCGCGGTGCGGCCGCGCTTGCCCATGAAATAGCCGACCACGCCGACCGACAACGGGTGCTGTTCGTCCACAGCGCCCTTGCCCATGGCGGTCGTGGCGACGGGGAAGCCGAGCGCCTGCAGCTCGGCCAGCGCGTCACAGGCCTTCGAGCCGTGCACGCCGCCGCCGGCGATGATCAGCGGGCGTTGCGCGCCGGCGAGCAGGTCGACGGCTTCGCTGACGCGATCCGGATCGGCCACGCTCCGATCCAGCGGATAGGTGCCGAGATCGGCCTGCCGCGCCCTGGCGGGCCCGGGGAGTTCGTCGTCGAGCACGTCCACGGGTACCAGCAGCACGGCCGGCCCGCCGCGCCCGGAGGCGGCCGCGGTGAACGCCATATCGACGTAGTCGTCGATGCGCTCGGCCTGATTGACACGCCGCACCCACTTGCTGACGCCCTTGAACAGTTCGAGGTGGTCCAGTTCCTGGAACGCGTTGCGATCGGTGTTGGAGCGCGCGACGTCCTGGACGATGGCGACCATCGGCGTGGATGCGGTCAGCGCCTCCCCCAGACCGGCCACCAGCAACGTGGCCGCCGGCCCGTTCTGAGCCGCGACGACCGACACGCGCCCGGACACCCGGGCGTAGGCGTCCGCCATCGCCGCCCCGGCGTTCTCGGTGCGATACCCGATCTGGCGGATGCCGTAGTCGGGCCCGGCGAGAAAGAGCTTCGACGGAATGCTCTGGCCGAATATCTCCGTGACGCCGTGGCGTGCCAGTGCCGCCGCGAGGCGCTGGGCGCCCGTTTTCGTGTTCGACTCGTTCCGGCTCGACGCACCTGTATCCATTCTCGATCTCCTCTTTTTTCGATCTTCGCTGTGGCAGAACGCGCGTCGTCAGCCGGCCGCCAGCGTCTCGAGCACGACCTTGCCGATATGGGGCGCGTCCATGCGCTCGTGCGCGGCCACCACATCGGCCAGCGCGTAGGTCGAATCGATGACCGGACGGCAGCGGCCCTCGGCCCAGAGGGGCGTCGCGAAGTCCGCGAGTGCCGCCGCGATTTCCGCCTTGGCCTCGACGCTGCGCGCCCGCAGCGTCGAGCCCGTGAAGGTGACCCGCTTGGGCATGAGATGACGCAGATCGATGGTGGCTTGCGGGCCCTGCATCAGCGCGATCTGAACGAGGCGCCCGTCCACGGCCACGACCTGCAGATTGCGATCGACATAGTCTCCGGCGACCATGTCCAGCACCACATCCACGCCGCGGCCGTCGGTGCGGTCGTGGATCTCGGAGACGAAATCGACCGCCCGGTAATTCAGCGCCACCTCGGCACCCAGTGTCCGGCAGCGCTCGCACTTGTCCTCGCTGCCCGCGGTGACGTAGACCGTGGCCCCGCGCGCCACGGCGAGCTGAATCGCGGTGGTGCCGATGCCGGAGCTGCCGCCATGGACCAGCAGCGTCTCGCCGGCCTTCAATCCGCCGCGCTCGAACACGTTCGTCCAGACGGTGAAGAAGGTCTCGGGAACCGCGGCCGCCTCCACCATCGAGAAGCCCTCGGGCACCGACAGCGCGTTGCGTTCGTCGACCACCGCGTATTCGCTGTAGCCGCCGCTGGCGACCAGCGCCATGACCCGGTCGCCGACGGCGAAGCGCTCGACGCCGTCAGCCACGGCCACCACCTCGCCGGCGATCTCCAGCCCGAGCACGTCGTTGGCGCCCGGCGGCGGCGGATAGTTGCCCATGCGCTGCATCACGTCGGGCCGATTGACGCCGGCCGCCGCCACCCGTACGAGCAGTTCGCGCCCCGCCGGCCGCGGCACCGGCCGGGATTCGGTTCTCAGCGCCGACGGCCCGCCCGGCTCCGGCGCAGTGACGACGGTCATGGTCTCGGGCAAGGCTGCAGCGTTCATGCGGTCTCCGGCTTGAGCAGAATCTTCATCGCGTCGCGGTTTCGGGCCCGCTCGAACCCATCGATCGCATCCGCCAGCGGGAGGCGATCGGTGATCATTTCGGACAGGCGTTCTCCGTGCTCGGCGAGTACCGCGAGCACACGCGGCCATGCCGCGGCCTTCGTGTCATGTGCCGCCCGCAGCTGCTTCTTGTCGCGCACGAGCTGCGTGAGCGGGATCTCGATCGGCTGGCTGTGAATGCCGGCGACGACCAGGATGCCGCTCGATCTCAGCGCGGCGAGCCCCTGATGAACGGAATCGACGACGCCGGTCGCCTCGATGACGCGATCGACCGGCCGGCCGAAGACGCGCTCTACGGCGTCGGCCAACGGCTCGTCGGCCAGGTCGACGCAATGTTCGACGCCCATCCGGCGGGCCAGCGCGAGCCGACCGCTGTCGTGCAGCCCGGCCAGGAGCACCGGCGCGCAGCCGCGGTGCTGGGCCAGCCAGGCCAGCGCCACACCGATGGGCCCCGGGCCCAGTACCACCACGGCGTCGCCGGCCGCGCATTCGCCGACGTCCAGCGCATTCTCGGCGATCGACAGCGGCTCGCTGAGCGCAGCCAGATCGAGATCCAGGCCCTCGGGCAGCCGATAGCAGTTGCCGGCGGGCACGTTGACGCGGGCGGCGAAGCCACCGTCGATGTGCAGGCCGATGACTTCGCGCGCCTGACAGTCCTGGGGCCGCTCGGCGCGACAGTGGAAACAGTCGCCGCAGGCGGTCGTGGGCCAGGCGGTGACGCGGTCGCCGACGCGAAACGACGTCGTGGCGCTGCCCGCCGCGGCGACGGTACCGGCGAATTCGTGGCCCAGCGTGACCGGCAGCCGGTCGTGCATGAACTCGTAGCCGGGCGTCGACTCGTAGACGTGCAGATCGCTGCCGCAGATGCCCGTGGCAGCGATCTCGATCTGAACCTCGTGGGCCGCCGGCGGGCCCGGCTCGTCCACCTCGACGACGTCCAGCCCGAACGCGGTGCTCGTCTTGCGCAACGCCAGCATCACTTCTCCTCTGTCCTCGCTTTGCCGACGGCCGCTTGTATCGGTTTCTGTCTTCGCGTCCGGCCGTCGCATAATCGGATTGAGTACAACCCGATGTTCGTTACATGTAATTTGTTATAACGAATACTGAATAACAACTTCTCACTCTGTCAACCCGCGCCCTCGCTTATGGAAACCGACACCACCCGAAAGCTTTCACAGGTCACCAAGAACAACCTCAGCGATCTGGCCTATCAGCAGCTGCGACGCGCGCTCATGCGCAGCGAACTGCCGCCCGGCGAGCGCCTGCGTCTGCGGCCGCTGTCCAAGCATCTCGGGATCAGCGCGACACCGATCCGCGAAGCCCTGATCCGGCTGGTCTCGGAGAACGCGCTGAAACTCGACGCCAGAGGCACCGCCGTCGTGCCGCTGCTCAAGCTGGCCGAGCTTCGCGAGATTCAGTCACTGCGGATCATGCTCGAGGGCGAGGCCGGCACGCAGGCCGCCCAGCGCATCACGTCGGCCGAACTGGAGGCACTACGGGCGATTCAGCACGAGATCGCCGACTGCCATGCGACAGAGGATTTCGACCGCGCATTGCTGCTCAACGAAAAGTTTCACTTCGGGGTGATCACGGCGAGCGGCATGCCGATCAACTATCAGATCCTCGAGACGCTCTGGATGCGCTGCGGGCCGATACTCAGCCATCTCTACGACACCGGAAACTTCAGCTGGGCGGTGCATCCGCACGATGTCGTGCTGGAAGGGCTGGAAACACAGGACGGCGCCATGGTGCGCGAGGCGATCCGACGCGACATCATCGAGGGCGGCCAGAGCCTGATCGATTATCTCTCCGCCCAGGAGAATCCGCCGATGGCGCGTCGGGCCAGTCGCTGAAGCACGGCGATCGACCGCAGCGGCCCGTGAGGACGCAACCTCGCCCGGCCCTGTCTCGCAAGGATTTAATAAGTCCGGCCGGTTCGAGGCGGCGCAGCCGGCCGCCTCCCAGCGAACCGCGCCGACCCATGCCATCGCGGCCCGGCCGCCACCCGACGACTGCCTTGTCGAGCGCGCCGAGCGTGACGGCCGATCCGCGGCTTCAGCGCAGAATCAGAAGCGGAATGGTGGCGTGGCGGATCATTTCCGTCGTGGTGCTGCCGATCAGCAGATGACGGATGCGGGAATGACCGTAGGCGCCCATCACCAGCAGGTCGATGTCGTGGCGCTGCTGGTAGTCGCGTAGAGTGGTCTCGATCTCGCCGGTCAGCGTCTGCGTGTGCACCTCGGCACAGGCGTCGGCGAGATGACGGCCGGCGGTGGCCAGCTGTTCGGCGAGCGCCTCGCTGTCCTGGCCGACGAAGACGATGTGGCACTCGGCCTCTTGCAGCAGCGGGCTGGTGGCGATGCGCTCGATCATCCGCAGTGCAGTGCGGCTGCCGTCGAAGGCGATCAGTACACGCTTCGGTGCGCCGAATCCGGGCGGCGTGATGAGGATCGGACAGTGCAGCGACCGGATCGCCCGCTCCAGATTGGAGCCCAGATGCTCGCGCGCGGCGTCGGCGTTGGTGCCGCGCTTGCCGAGCACGAGCAGACGGATCGAATCCTCGATCTCGACCAGGGCCTCGACCAGCGCGCCGTTGCGCAGCCGGGTCGTGGCGTCCGCCACCCCGGCCTCACGAGCGCGCTCCTGGGCGGCGCGCAGCATCAGGCGCCCCTGCTCCTGAGCGAGCTTGGCACGCTGCTCGTCGAGCGAGGCCAGCTCCTCGAGCAGATGCTCGCGGGTGCCGAGCCCGATCTGGCCGCTGGCGTCGGACACGCCCGGCTCGGCGTGGTTGTCGATGACGTGCAGGATCGACATCGGCGCCGTCAGACGCCGGCTGGCCCAGGCCGCGGCGTCGCAGACCGCCGAGGCGTACTCGGAGTCGTCGATGCAGGCCGTTATCGTTTTATCCATTGTGTTGTCTCCTCAGTGGCCGCCCATCAGATCTTCCACTGCACCGGGCTTGTCGTGGACGGCGAATCGGTCGACCAGCGTGGCGCTGGCCTCGTCGAGCCCGACGACCTCGACGTCGGTGCCCTCGCGGCGGAACTTGATGACCACCCGGTCGAGCGCCCCGACCGCGGTGATGTCCCAGAAATGCGCCCGGCGCACGTCGATCCGGACGTGCTCGAGCGTCTCCTTGAAGTCGAAGGCCTCGCTGAAGCGATCCGCCGAGGCGAAGAAGACCTGTCCGACCACCTCATAGGCCCGCCCCGCCCCGTCCTCGGTGGGTGCGCTGTCCACGCGCAGCACGCGCCCGACCTTGTTGGCGAAGAACAGCGCGGCCAGCAGGACGCCGACGAACACGCCGATCGCCAGATTATGCGTCACCACGACCACCACCACGGTCGTGACCATCACGATGTTGGTACTCATCGGGTGCTTGCGCAGGTCCCGCAGCGATTCCCAGCTGAACGTGCCGATCGCCACCATGATCATCACCGCGACCAGCGCCGCCATGGGAATGAGCGAGACCAGCGGAGACAGAAACACCACCATGATCAACAGGAACACGCCCGCCGCGAGCGTGGACAGCCGCGTGCGGCCGCCCGATTTGATGTTGATCACCGACTGCCCGATCATCGCGCAGCCCGCCATGCCGCCCAGCAGGCCGGAGCCGATGTTGGCGATGCCCTGGCCGCGGCATTCACGGTTCTTGTCGCTCGGCGTGTCGGTGAGGTCGTCCACGATGGTGGCGGTCATCATCGACTCCATCAGGCCCACGACCGCCATCATCGCGGCATAAGGGAAGATGATGCGCAGGGTCTCCAGACTCAGGGGCACCTCCGGCCACAGGAACACCGGCAGCGTGTCGGGCAGCTCGCCCATGTCGCCGACCGTGCGCACATCGATGCCGCTGAGGACGTAGACGCTGGTCAGCACCACGATGCAGATCAGCGGCGACGGCAGCATACGACCGATCAGTGGCAGATAGGGGAACAGATAGATGATCGCCAGCCCGGCCGCGGTCATCGCATACACGTGCCAGGTGACGCCGGTGAGCTCCGGCAGCTGGGCCATGAAGATGAGGATCGCCAGCGCGTTGACGAAGCCGGTGACCACCGAGCGCGACACGAAGCGCATGAGCGCGCCGAGCCGTAGCCACCCCGCCGCGATCTGCAGCACGCCGGTCAGCAGCGTGGCCGCGAGCAGGTACTGCAGACCGTGATCCTTGACCAGCGTGATCATCAGCAGCGCCATGGCACCGGTCGCGGCCGAGATCATGCCCGGGCGCCCTCCGGCGAAGGCGCTGATCACACAGATCGAGAACGAGGCATAGAGGCCGACCTTCGGGTCGACACCGGCGATGATCGAGAAGGCGATCGCCTCCGGGATCAGGGCCAGCGCGACGACGATGCCGGCCAGCAGATCGGGACGCACGTTGGACAGCCAGCGGTGGGCTATGGTCTGGAGCATTCGATATCTTTCCGTCACGAATTGACGTGGCCGAAAACAGGGCCACAAGAAGGAGCGCGCCCGATTCAGTCGCCGGCTACCGGCGACCGGAGGGCACCAGGATCGACACAGAGCGTCGGATCGATGGGCGCGGGGCCCGGCTGCGGACAGCGCGGGCCGAGTTCAGGATGCGGCCGGATCGACGCGCGAGCGCGCATCGACCGAAGCCGGCCCGGGGCTAGGGCGGACTGCACCGGTGGCGTGAGTCACGGCCCTGCGGGCGGCTTTCGAGTCGCGTGGTCAAATCCGGATCCTGTGGTCAGTGTCCGCGGGGAAGGCCTGGCGCGCGAACAGGGGCGCGGAGAATAGCACAGCGCTCGCCGGCATTCGCAGCGCGTCGTCCGCGTCGGACACCCCGGCCGGCGCCGGCGCGCCTCGAACCGACGCTGTTCACAGCCGCTGCAAAGGCGGATACTCGACGGCGCGACGGGCGACTGTCGCCGCGAGCGCCGCGGTGCGACGCCCCGCCACCCCCACACCCGTAGGCCAAACCCATGTGGTTGCACACCCGCTGCGATCTGACGTTCGACTTCGCCGTGCCGACGCCGCTGATTCTGATGCTCCGCCCACGCAGCCAAGCGCACCAGTGGGTCGCGCGAGAGACCTACGAACTGTCTCCCGGCGTGCACGCCTTCGAGTTCACCGACACCTACGGCAATCGCTGTCAGCGCCTGACCGCGCCGCCCGGCGCGTTCGCGATCGCCACGACGGCGGATGTGCGCGTCGCCGACACCGCCGGCGCCGCGCCGGGCGCACCGTTCGTGGATATCGAGACGCTGCCCGACGACGTGCTGATCCACCTGCTGCCGAGCCGCTTCTGCGAATCCGATCGCTTCGGCCGGATGGCCGCGGAGATCGCGGCCGGCTGCGCGCTGGGCTACGATCAGGTCGCCGCGATCACGGCCTGGATCCGGGCCGGGGTGCGCTACGAGCCGGGCACCAGCGACGTGCCGATCACCGCCATCGACGTGAACCAGCGTCGGGCCGGCGTCTGCCGTGACCTGTCGCACCTGGGCATTGCGCTCTGCCGCGGCCTGAGCATTCCGGCGCGACTGGGGGTCGGCTATCTACACGGCCTCGTGCCAATGGACATGCACGCCTGGTTCGAGGCCTATGTCGGCGGCCGCTGGCACGTCTTCGACGCCACCCAGGCCGGGCCTGTCGCCGGCTACGTGGCCGTGGGCTACGGGCGGGATGCCGCCGACGTGGCCATCTTCAACCAGTTCGGCCCGCCGGCGAACACCACGACGCAGGAAGTCGCGGTCTCGCGGATCGACTAGGGCCTGTTAACACTTCATGCGAACGCCGCGTCGGAGATCGCACATCGTGTGCTGCAAGCGCGAGTCGCCGATCGTGGCGAGCCACGATCCGGACTGGCAACGCCGCGGAGTGCCCATGGTTGTTTCAGGGGCGGCTCAACCCATAGGGCCAAGCGCCCCATGAAATGAACAAGGTGCGGCATTCCAGTGTTCTCGCACGCTGGCGCAGACTGATTGCGCCTTGCCTTGCCGCCCATAGTCGATTTTCAGAAAGCGCTTGGCGCGGGCTCGCATGAAGCGTTGACAGGCTCTGGCCGCGGACGCTCGCGGGGCAAGGCCGCTCGTCGCCCGCACGCGCGATAGGAGGCACCGGATCGGCGCGCCCGCGAAAGGCGTCGCCCCGGCTCGGGCCGTGGCGCCGCCATGGCAGAATGCGCGGTTTGGCGCACCCCGAAACGGAGGCCGACATGCAGCGCGTCCTCGACATTCCCGCCGACGGCGGCAACATCGACGCCCACATCGTCACACCCGACGATGCCGCCGGGCCGATGCCGCCGGTGGTGCTGTTCACCGATATCGGCGGGCTGCGCCCCTGCTATCACGACAAGGCGCAGCGTATCGCCGACGGCGGCTACGCCGTGCTCATGCCCAACGTCTATCATCGCGACGCGACCGGCCCGGTGGTGCCGGAGGGCAAATCCTTCCGCGACGACGACGTGCGGCCCACACTGTTCGAGTACGCCGGTCATCTCACCGCGGAAGCCCAGGCCCGCGACTTCGACGCCCTGCTGCGCTGCGTGGACCACGAATCCGAATTCGCCGCCGGCGGGGTCGCGGTCGTCGGCTATTGCATGACCGGCGCCTTCGCCCTGCGCATGGCCGCCTGGCATCCGCAACGCATCGCCGCCGCGGCGGGCTTTCACTCGGCGCGCCTGGCCGCGGCGGACGACCCCGACAGCCCGGTGCACGTCGTCGACGCCATCGAGGCCCGCGTCTATCTGGGTCATGCCGACGGCGACGAGCTGCTGCCACCGGATCAGATCGGGCGTCTGGACGCGGCCCTGGCCGCCGCCGGGGTGGACTTCACAACCGAGCTCTACCGCGGCGCGGCCCACGGCTACACCGCCGCCGACGCGCCGGTCTACAACCCGACCGCGGATGACCGCCACTATCGGCGGCTGTTCACGCTGCTCGGAGAGACCATCGGCTGAGCGCTTGGCGACGGCCAAGGGCGGGAGGATGTCGGCGAACGTCCGAGGGCGTGTTTGCCGACGGATCTCCAGGCCGAAGGGAAACACCTGAGCGGCCGAATCGATGATGCGCACGAACGCGTCGCGCGCTCACGGCGGCCGCCGATCATGCAGCGCCAACGGATTAGGACGAGCACGCCACGGCTCCGATCCGGCCAAACGTGGCCCGCCACCGATCCGCGTCGTCCTCGCCCGTAGCCCGAAAGCCAGGGCCGGCGCGCATGCTAGGCCGCTGCCATGGGGGCGGATCCCAGACCATCGCGTTACGGGCGGCTGCCGGCGCGACCCCTACTCCACCCGGCCGCTCGATGCACCAGGATTCTGTGCCGGAGCAAGGCTCAGGCGTGCCCTACCGGGCCAAATCGGGCCGACAACCCGAGCGGACCCAACGATTCGACTGCGCCCCGGCCCGCGCCCGGCTATCGCTCATCGCACGGGGACCACCGACCGGCGCATCGATCTACCGGAGCCGGCCACGCCGAATCCGTGACCGCACGCGCCGGTGCGGCGTCGTGACGACACCGAGACCCGTGGCGGCGCCGTGCCGAAGAGCGCGCCTACACCGGGTGGCCAACCCTGTGACACGGCGCCTGTGCACCACGCCGCACGGCGGGCCGCGCGTCGTCAGACCGCGTCCGGCTGGGCGCCGTAGGTCCTGAACTTCTCCAGCACCCGATCGATTTCGGCGCTGTCCAGCAACACCGGCCCGCCGAGCTGCAGCGACAGGACATACTGGCGCGCCAGCTCCTCGACCTCCACCGCCAGCGCCACGGCCTTGTCGAGGGTGGCGCCGCAGGCGATCATGCCATGGTTGGCCAGCAGACAGGCCAGCCGGCCGTCGAGGGCGGTCAACGCCGCCTCGGATAACGCGGCCGTGCCGAAGGTGGCGTAATCCGCGCAGCGGATGGTGGGCCCACCCGCTGCCGCGATCATGTAATGCAGCGGCGGGATCTCCCGACGCTGGATCGAGACCACCGTGGCGTACGGCGCATGGGTATGCACCACGGCGTGAACGTCCGCGCGCTGCTGCAGGATGTCGCGGTGGAAGCGCCACTCGCTGGTCGGCCGCAGCCGGCCGTCGAAACCGCCGTCCATGTGCATGGGCACGATGTCCTCGGCGCTCAGCCGGTCGTAGCCCATGCCGGTCGGCGTGACCAGCAGGCCGTCGCCGTGGCGCACGCTGATGTTGCCGGTGGTGCCGTGATTGAGGCCGGCCGCGGTCAGCGCCCGGCCGTGGTCGATGATCGCCTGCCGCGCGGCGTATTCGGACATGACGGCTGTGCTCCGGCATCAATTCCAGCCGCCGATTCTGCCACGCGGGCGCGCCGGATGGCGCCGGCACCGACGGGCGCGAGCGCCGTCCGGAACGCCGCCCGGCCCGGCCACCGACCGCAGCGGCGACGCCCGGCCGCGCCGCAGCGCCCCGCGCGATCAGGCGGCATCGCGGACCGCTGGTGCCTCGGGTTCGTCGGCGTTGGCGGGCCCGCCCCGCGTTGTCGACGCCGAGGCACGCGGTGCCAGCGCAGGCGCGAAGCGCCGCAGACGCAGCGAGTTCGTCAGCACGAAGACGCTCGACAGGCTCATGGCAGCCGCTGCCAGCGCCGGGCTGAGCAGCCAGCCGGTCCACGGATAGAACACGCCGGCGGCGAGCGGTATCAGCAGCACGTTGTAACCGTAGGCCCAGCCGAAGTTCATGCGGATGGTGCTCATGGTGCGCCGGGCCAGCGCGATCGCATTGACCACGCCTGCCAGATCGGCGCGCATGAGCACGACGTCGCCGGACTCGATGGCGATGTCGGTGCCGCTGCCGACGGCCACGCCCACGTCCGCGCGGGTGAGCGCCGGGGCGTCGTTGATGCCGTCACCGACGAACGCCACACGAGCGTCGTCGCGCTGCAGGCGCTTGATCTCGTCGGCCTTGGCATCGGGCATGACGCCGGCCATCACCCGGTCGATGCCGAGCTCGTCGGCGATCGCACGGGCGGTGGCCTCGTTGTCGCCGGTGAGCATGGCCACATCCAGGCCCAGATCGTGCAGCGCATCGACGGTGTCGCGCGCCTCGCTCCGGGCCGGGTCGGCCACCGCGACGAGTGCGGCCAATCGCCCGTCGATCGCCGCGAACAGCGGCGTGCGCGCCGCCCGCGCGAGGCTGTCGGCGCGCGCCTCAAGGGCGGCCGTATCGATGCCGAGCCGCTGCATGTAGCGGGCCGCGCCGATCTGCACGCGCCGGCCTTCGACCTCGGCCTCGACGCCTTCACCCGTGTGCACGGCAAAGTCGGTCGCCGCCAGCAGATCGTGGCCCGCATCGCGGGCGGCCGCGACGATCGCCGCGCCCACCGGATGCTCGCTGAGCGCCTCGACCGCCGCGATCCGGCGCAGCACAGTGTCGCGGTCGAAGTCCGCGACGGGCTCCAGCTCGGTCAGCGCGGGCGCGCCCTCGGTGAGGGTGCCGGTCTTGTCGAAGACGACCGTGTTGACGCCCGCCAGCTGCTCGATCGCGGTACCGCGCCGGAACAGCACCCCCATGGCCGCGCCGCGACCGGTGCCGACCATGATGGCCGTGGGCGTCGCCAGCCCCATGGCGCAGGGGCAGGCGATGAGCAGCACCGACACGGCGGCCACGAACGCCAGCGCCAGCGCCGGGCTGGGGCCGAGGATCAGCCAGGCGACGAAGGTGGCCACCGCGATGGCCATCACGATGGGCACGAAGACCCCGGCGATGCGATCGGCGATGGCCTGGATCGCCGGCTTTTCCGCCTGCGCCTCCTCGACCATGCGGATGATCTGGGCCAGCACCGTGTCGCCGCCGACACTCGTGGCGCGGATCTCGAGATGGCCGCTCTGATTGACGGTGCCGCCCACGACCTCGGCGCCGGCGGTCTTTTCCACCGGCACGGGCTCGCCCGAGATCATGGATTCGTCCACATAGCTCTCGCCGGAGACCACCTGCCCGTCCACCGGCACGCGCTCGCCGGGCCGCACCGAGACGACGTCGTCGACCACCACCGCGTCGACGGACACCGCCTGCCAGTCGCCGTCGCGACGCACCCGCGCCGTCCGGGCCTGCAGCTGCATCAGACCCCGGACCGCCTGGGACGTCCGGCCCCGGGCCAGTGCCTCCAGATAGCGCCCGAGCAGGATGAGGGTGACGATCATGCCCGCGGCGTCGAAATAGGTGTTCGCGGTATCGCTCGGAAACAGCTGCGGTACGCTAAACGCGGCCAGCGAATAGAAGAACGCGGCGTTCGAGCCGATCATCACCAGGCTGTTCATGCCCGGCGCGGCGTGCCGCAGCTCGGCCCAGCCCTGGGTGTAGAAACGCCGGCCGGCCCAGAACAGCACCGGCAGGACGAGCAATAGTTCGACGCCCTTCCAGGCGCGCTCCGGCATCAGCCCGTGCATCGCGCTCGCCACGCCGGGGACCATCGGCGCCATGGCGATCGCGAACAGCGGAATCGTGAACGCCGCAGCGAACAGCACGGCCCGCTTCAGGCGCCCGGCCTCGTCGGCGTCCCCGGTGTCATCTTCGGTCGCGGTCTCGTCGGCGTCGAGCTCGACCGGCGTATAGCCGGTCGCCGTCACGCGCTCGAAGATGGCGTCCCGATCGACCACGCCGGCCAGATACTCCACCCGCGCGCGCTCCGTGGTCAGATTGACCGTCGCCCGGATCACGCCGTCGAGCGCGCCCAGGCGCTTTTCGATGCGTGCCACGCAACCGCCGCAGGTCATGCCCCGAACGCCGAACTCGAGAGTGTCGGCGATCGGCGTGTAGCCGGCGTTCTCGACCGCTTCGAACAGGGCGCCGACGTCGTTCGCACCAGCATCGAAGTCCACGCGCGCCCGTCCGGTCGCGAGATTGACGCGGGCATCGCGCACGCCCTCGACCTTCGCCAGGCCCTTCTCGACGCGGGCCACGCAGGCGCCGCAGCTCATGCCGTCGACGCCGAAATCGATCTGCTTCGTGTCCGTTCGGGCCATATCGGCCTCCCCCGCCGCTAGCGGTATTTGAGAACGTCCATGAGCTCGGCCACGATCGCGTCCTCGTCGCCGCGCTCGTGGGCCGTGACCACGTGATGCTTGAGATGCCCGCGCAGGATCAGATCACCGGTCTTGGACAGGGCGCCGTTGACCGCCTTGATCTGCTTGAGCGCGTCCACGCAGTAGACATCGTCGCGCTCGAGCATGCGCAGAATGCCGTCGACGTGCCCGCGAATGGAGCGCAGGCGCGACGCCGCATCCTCGCGGATGTCCGGATCGATCGCGAGGCGATCGCAGCAAGTCTTGCTTTCCTCGGCCATCAGGCGGCCCGGGCCGTGTAGCCCGCCTCCTCGACGGCGGCGATCAGCGCCTGCGTATCCGCGCGGCCCTCGACCGCTGCCTCGCCGGCCTCGAGATCCACCGCGGCGACCCGATCGACGCCCGCGACGCCGGCCAGCGCGTCCCGCACGGCCGACACGCAATGGCCGCAACTCATGCCTTCGATTTGCAACCGAATCATCTTCCTCTCCTGAAAACATCCACCCCCTATGGGGTGGGGTTTGATTGAAGTAGGCTAGGATGCGTGCTGCGTCACGTCAAACCAGACCGCGAAAATTCGCTATTGGAATGAGAACTGAGATCTATGTAATCGGCCACGGCGGCATGAGGTTACCCCCTCACCACCTGGGGTAAGACAAGGCCAGAAGCTTTCTGAAATATCCGCACTATTACGGGGATAACCGATCAGGCGTATCCGTTTACCAATCGTCCATCACGCCACTGGTGGCCTATGCCTCATTCCACCTCGTATCCGATAACGCGGCGAGGATGCCGCATTCGCGTATCGGATGCTCCCCGTCGCATGCACTCTGTAGTTGTCGCAGCCGCGCAGCCAGCGTCTGCAACTGTCTAATGCGTTTTTCGACTGAATGAAGTTGCGTCGCAATCAGGGTGTCGACGCCATCGCACGGTGAGTGCGGATGATCGGCCAGCCGAAGCAAGTCCGCCACCGCGTCGATCGAAAAACCCAACTGCCGTGCGCGATTCACGAACGCCAGACGCTCGATGTCAGCGACTTCGTAGTAACGATAATCGTTCGTGCCACGGCGCGCCGACGGCAGAAGACGCACGCGTTCGTAATAGCGGATGGTCGATGCCGGACAGCCGGCGCGGCGTGCTGCCTGCGCAATGGTGAACATTTCTGATCCCTCTTGACTTTGAAGTTACTTCAAGGTTGATCATCAGGCATCAGAAGGTCAAAAGGAGGAATCAATGACAGGCTGTTGTGATGAAAATGATGCGCATCTGCAACAGATGCGCAGTCAGCAAGCCCGGATGCTGTGGATGGTACTGGCCATCAATGCTGCGATGTTTCTGTTCGAGTTCACCGCCGGCTGGTGGGCGGCGTCGACCGCCCTGCTCGGCGATTCACTGGACATGCTGGGCGACTCGCTTGTCTACGGCCTGAGTCTATTCGTCGTCGCGCGAAGCGCACGCTGGAAAGCCGTATCGGCGGGTTTCAAAGGGATGGTCATGCTCATCTTCGGCCTGCTGGTTCTGAGCGAAGCTATCAACAAGGTCATCAGCGGACATACGCCGCAACCGACCATAATGGCGGTTGTTGGAATGCTAGCGCTCGCCGCCAACGTACTATGTCTACTTTTACTTACTCGTCACCGCGACGACGACGTCAACATGCAATCGTCCTGGATATGCTCTCGCAATGACTTGTTTGCCAATACTGGGGTGATCCTGGCGGCAGGCCTGGTTGCGCTCACGGGGAGTATCTGGCCGGATATCATTGTCGGTGCGGCCATTGCGACTTTGTTCCTTTATTCGGCCTTCGGTGTATTGCGCGAGGCGAGGCTTAGCTTTGCATCATCGACGCCACCTGAGGAAAGCCCGGCCCGGTAGCGTCGAAATCAACTCGATGGGGCTTGCGGTCATCTATACGAAGAGTGTAGCCGCGATCTTCGTCAACTCACTCTAGCAACGGCCGGCGATATTCTTTGATGCGATGGCGAGCGTGAGCGAGTAGCAACGAGCGAGCTTAATGATGGGCTTCTACAACGACGTAGTGTTACCACGGCTTTGTCATATGGCCATGCGTAATCGCCACTTGGCGCCCTATCGACGGCGTGTGTTATCCGGCGCGCAGGGCGAAGTCCTGGAAATCGGCATCGGCTCCGGCCTCAACCTGCCGTTTTACGGGCCGCATGTCCGCGGCATTTACGGCTTGGAGCCGTCACCACAATTGGTTCGTATCGCGCGACGCGCGGCGGAGCACTCCGACCGGCCGGTTGCGCTGATCGAGGGCTCGGCAGAAGCCATTCCGTTTGATGACAAGAGCCTCGATACGATCGTGACGACCTGGACGCTGTGCAGCATCCCGCATGCGGATCGGGCGCTGGCGGAAATGCGCCGCGTGCTCAAACCAGGCGGCCAGCTTCTATTCGTCGAACATGGCTTAGGGCCGGAGGCAGCCGTGGCCCAATGGCAGCGCCGCCTGACGCCTTTCTGGTCGAAGATCAGCGGCGGCTGTCACCTGGATCGCCCGATCCAGGCATTGATCGCACAAGCCGGCTTTGACTGTACACATCTCGAAACCGGCTACATGAAAGGTCCAAAGCCCATGACCTATATGTATGAAGGCCGGGCCGTTCCGAAATAGACGCCGCATTATTCACCCGGTTGTCTGAAGAAATAACGACTCCGTACCCCACTCCGGGTGTTGTTTACGGCAGATTTGTGGCCTATACTGAAATTATGAAGTCCACCGTGCTCCACGCGCTGATCTCGATGCTGGTGTTCACCAGCGTGCTGGCCAGTCCAGCGGTCATGGCGTGGACAATGCCGGCCGAGGCTACGGCAAGCGATTGCACGTTGTGTCAGGCCGACACCGCGAAGTCGCAGCATTCCACCGCGGCGACTTCGACTTGCGCAGTGGCCATCTGCGGCATGATGGCTGATGTGGCGCACAATACGGCCGGGATCACGCCCCAGCCGCCCGCGGTACCCGCGTTTCATATCGAAACGCATTTGGGCCGCCAACTCGAGGGGCCCGACCCTTTTCCCCCGCGAGCTATCCACGCTTGATCTGACTGACGCCTGAGCGCGTCACAAACTCCGGCTGAGCTTACACAGACCGCGCCCCTGCGGTCAGTGCTGGCCTGTCATGCGACATCAACCATTACGTCGCATGTGCACGCCTAACGGCTTTCCGGACCTCCCTAGATCACGTGGAGTTCTTCCAATGACCCAACTACGTAATGCGACCGTGGCGCGCCTGACGCTCATGCTCGTTCTGTTTATCTCGACCGGCGCGGCCATCGCGGCACCGGTACAGGCTCGCCTTCACCACAACCCGGGCTGCATGTGCTGTGAGCAGTACGCCGACTACCTCAATGCCAAGGGGTACGACGTCGACGTGCTCGACACCGACGATATGGCGACTCTCAACGAAAAGCACGGCGTCGAACCGGCGTTGTCGTCCTGTCATACCACCCTCATCGGCGACTACGTCGTCGTCGGTCACGTGCCTGAACCGGTCGTTGCCAAGCTACTGCGGGAGGAACCCGATATCCGGGGTATTGCGCTACCCGGCATGCCGAGCGGCTCGCCGGGCATGCCCGGCAAAAAGAGCGAACCGTTCGTCATCAAAACGCTGAATGGCGACGTTTACACGACGTACTGAGCCTTTATCAGGCAATTACCGAGGGTATCAATGATGAAAAGCTGTAATTCCGAAGCATCGACTTCGTCGTCCGACTCGGCTCCTCCAGCCCGGCGCTGGCTCGAGCCGCGCAGCGTGCTTGTGGGCGGCGTTGCCGCCGCGGCGGTCGGGCTCGTATTCAACTGGAACTGGGTCGTGGCCATCGGGGCCGTCCCACTGCTGTTCACTCTGCCCTGCATGATCATGATGGGCTGGATGATGTGGAGCATGCGACCGAAGGCTAGCGATGATTCAACGGCCCGGCAGGAATCAAACACTCAGACCCGTTATTCAAAGCAGATAGCGCCGTCGAGCGCACCTTCTGCCCAATCCCAAGAGGACTAGAACGATGCGTACAAAAGTAAAAACGATCATCGCCGCTGCCCTGATCGCGAGCGTGCCCGCCGTATTCGCCGCCACGCAAGGCGACGGCACGAAGTCGGCATCCGCGGACAACATGGGCCACATGATGCAAGGCCAGGACGGCAAGGGCCACGGCATGGGCATGATGGGCGATGGCAACATGCCCATGATGAAAATGATGGGTCGGATGAACGACATGATGGAAACCTGCAACAAGATGATGCAGAGCAAGATGGAGAATATGGACGGCCCTAACGGTTCAACCGACCAGGGCTAGACACGAACGCGCCGGCGGCCACCGAAATTGGGGCCGCCGGCCTTTTCTTCATCGAACAGGAGTATAGAAATGAGCCTACGTCTAGGCGATACCGCACCGAATTTCACGGCCGATACCACCGAGGGCCGCATCGATTTTCACGAGTGGCTCGGCGACGGCTGGGGCATGTTGATGTCGCATCCGGCCGATTTCACACCGGTCTGCACCACGGAGTTGGGCGCGGTCGGCGGACTCAAGGAAAAGTTCGCCCAACGCGATGTGAAAGCCATCGTGGTCTCGGTGGATTCGGTGGATGATCACAAACGCTGGTCGGCCGATATCGAGGAAACCCAAGGCCAGTCCGTGAACTTCCCGATCATCGGCGACTCCGACCGCAAGGTCGCGGAACTCTACGACATGATCCACCCGAACGCCGGCGACACGTCGACCGTGCGCAGTGTGTTCATCATCGATTCCAACAAGAAGATCCGGATGACGCTGACCTATCCGAAGAGTGCCGGGCGTAATTTCGACGAGATTCTGCGGGTGATCGATTCGTTGCAGCTGACCGACAACTACAAGGTCACCACCCCGGCCAACTGGCAGGACGGCGACGACGTGATCGTGTCGCCGGCGTTGTCCAACGAGGAGGCCGAGAAGCTGTTCCCGGCCGGCTGGAACGAGCTCAAGCCCTATCTGCGCATGACCAAGCAGCCGAACAAGTAGCGGCGACCGGATGTCGTTGCCCCGGATACGGACATCCACCGTGTTCGGGGCTTTTGCCGGCATGTTGAATTCAGGCCACAAAATGCAGGCGAAAAAGCCCGCAAAAGTACACCCTCTGGCTCTTGGCTACATATCAACGATAGCCACAAGGAAAACGAAAACCATGAAAATGTTCGCGACCATTCCATTGATGCTGCTGGCCGTCCTGTTCACCAACATCGCCGCGGCGGCGCAACAGACCGGTCCCGGCCGAATGGGTGACGACGGGATGACGGGCGGCTCAATGATGCAATGCGGCATGATGGGCGGACCCATGATGATTGCTTGGATGCTGTTCGCGCTACTCGTTTTAGTCCTGCTGGTGCTCGCCATTCTGGGGCTGATCAAGTACCTGCGTAGCGAACGCCACTAGGCCGAGTGCACTTTCCACCCGCCATTGCGTATTAATATGAGCGACGTCAAGGAACATCGCCTCAAGCATGTCGATCAAAAACGCAGACGGCTCCTGGGGCGTATCGGCAGCCTTGCAGGCATTTCGATCCTGTCGCCGACGTTCTTGCTTGCCGCTGGCAAAAATCAGGCGATCGCGGGCAGCAACAGGCGTGCTCCAAGCTATCGGGGCGTAGGACAGGGCCCGTTCGACGTAGACTTGCGCCTGCGCGCCCAACCGGATACGGCACCCATACTGCCGGGCACACCCAGCGAGGTCTGGCGCTATACGGCTGCTTTGATCCACGGGCCGCAGAATACGCTGACGTCCCTTGGCGAAAGCTATCCCGGCCCGCTGATCCGACTGCACCGCGGCCAACGTGCGCGCGTTCGGCTGGAAAACCGGCTGCCGGAAGACACAACGGTCCACTGGCACGGCCTGCATGTGCCATCGGATGTCGACGGCCAACCGCGCCTGCCGATCAAGCCGGACGAGGACATGACCGTCGCCTTCGACGTGGTCGACCGGGCCGGGTTGTATTGGTATCACCCGCACCCGCATGGCCGCGACGGCGGCCGCGTCGGTTTTCAAAGCTATGCCGGACTGGCCGGACCTTTGATCATAGAAGACGAAACCGAACGCGCACTCGGACTACCCGACGGCGATCAGGAAATGATCCTGGTACTACAGGACCGCCGTTTCGCCGGCGACAACGAACTGACCTATCTCGGCGGCACGGGCTCGATGATGACGCGCATGCGTGGCTTTCTCGGTGACCGTATCCTGATCAATGGCCGCCCGCCGGAAATCCGCGAGGTCGGAACCCAACCCTATCGCCTGCGGATTCTCAATGGCTCCAATGCCCGTATCTACAAGCTGGCCTGGAGCGACGGCCGGCCGGTGACGGTCATTGGGACGGACGGTGGACTGCTCGCAAGAGCGCAGCCGCAGCCGTACGTGACCCTGGCACCGGCGCAGCGTATCGATCTGTGGGTCGACTTCTCGGATGCCACAATCGGCAATGAACTGCGCCTTGTCAGCGACCACTACCGCGCCGGGATGATGGGTGGTATGGGCGGAATGATGGGAAACATGATGGGCGGATCCGGGTTGCCCGCCGGCGCCCGATTCGATCTGCTTACCCTGCGCGTGACGCATCGTTCGCGCGATGGGCGGTCGCTACCCACGGTTCTGAACGACGACCTGAAGCCGCCGCACATGACCCCGAATACGCCGATACGCCGCTTCGATCTGGCGACGCAGATGATGCGAGGCTTTTCCATCAACGGCCGCCAATTCGAAGGCACCACCGTAGCCGATGATGAAATCGTGTTGCTCGGCGACACCGAAATCTGGGAGTTCGTTAACGACACCATGATGCCGCACCCCATGCATGTGCACGGTCTGCAGTTTGCAGTGGTCGAACGTCAGAAGATCGACGATCAGCGCGGTTGGTCAGAATTGGGCGGGGGGCTGGTGGACGCTGGCCTGCACGACACCGTTCTGGTGCTCCCCGGCGAGCGTGTACGCATCGCGCTGACCTTCACCGATTTCGAGGGATTCTATATGTACCATTGCCACAATATGGAGCACGAGGACAACGGCATGATGCGCTATTACCGCGTTCGGTCGTGACCGCCCGGGATCGCCCAGTAACAGAATACGGTTGCCGACACGCAATGAACGCGGAAGGCCCTCAAACTCAAGTCATCAAGGAATACACTCGGCTCGCCGGCAGTTACGATACCAACTGGTCGTTCTATATCGAGGCGACGACGCGGGAAACGATCGCGCGCCTGCCGTTACGCGCCGAGGATCGCTTACTCGATGTCGGCTGCGGAACAGGTGCCCTGCTTTATCATCTTTCGACCAGTCATCCAGCAACTCAGCTCGTTGGGCTGGATCCGGTACCGGAAATGCTCGCGGTCGCGCGCCGCAAAATCTCGTCAGACATCGCGCTTCATGAGGGATGGGCAGAGCAGCTCCCGTTTGCCGACGCGCAGTTCGACGTCGTCGTTTCCTGCAGCATGTTTCACTACGTCGCGCGGCCGCTAGACGCACTGATTGAAATGCGGCGCGTGCTGCGCCCCGGCGGCCAGCTCGTGCTCACGGACTGGTGTGGCGATTATCTGATGTGCCGGCTGTTCGAGCGCTATCAACGGCTGCGCGCTCATGCGCACGCACGGACCTATCGAACGCATGAGTGCGCTCGAATGCTCAAAGAAAGCGGCTACACCGCCGTGCAGATCGAAACCTACAAAATCAATTGGCTCTGGGGGCTCATGACCGCCCGTGGTACCCATGTTCAAGCTTAATTTTCTACCGAAACGAAAAAATCAGCGAGAAGCCCGATGGCGATGAACGCCGATTTGCTGTTCGTCTGCCTGGCGTTGGCCGCACTGGGCCTCGTGTTGTTGGCCGTGGTCTTCCGCACATTGCTACGCACCGCGCGCAAGGGGTGGCTGATAGCGGCTGTGGTGCTAACCGCAGCACTGCTCTGGATCGATATCGTCATCATCTGGTGCTTGGTCGAATACAGCCTGTTTGCTGTCGATTTTAGTAGTGACGGTTTGCGCACGCTCCTCGAGCGCGCTGGCCCCTGGGCGCCTGCCGCGTCCATCGGCCTGATGACAGCTCATTCCTTCGTACCGTTCCCGGCCGAGGTGATCGCAATCGCCAATGGCGTCGTCTTCGGCTCCTGGCTGGGTGTACTGCTCACTTGGGCGGGCGCAATGATCGGCGCAATACTGAGTTACGAGATCGCACGGGCCCTGGGCCCGGCCGCACGGTCACGCTTGGTTCCGCTGCGTTACCAGGCGCGGTTGGATGCATTCGTGAGTGATAGCAGTATTACGACACTGCTGACCGCGCGCCTGATACCGATCATGTCGTTCAACCTGATCAATTACGCCGCGGGACTCGCCGGCGTGCCGCGATGGACGTTCGTCTGGACCACCGGCGTGGGTATTTTGCCGCTGACCGTACTGAGCGTACTGCTCGGTAGTCAGGCGCTGCACTTGCCGGCCTATATCTGGACTCTCGCAGGCATTGCCGCGCTGATCTTGTTCGGCGCGGCGCGCGTCATCCGATCGCGGGGCGCGCATGAGCGAAACCGCGAGCACGACCATTCCAGGGCGCGGGATCGCCGCCGCCAAAACGCCACGCGATGACGATCTGGACGAATCTCCTGCTGGCGCTGTTCGCCGGCGTGCTGCTCAATCTCACGCCGTGTGTGCTACCCGCGTTGCCCGTCAAGTTGCGCACGATCGCGCGCGTGGTGGGCAACGGTTCGCGACAACGCTTTCTGGCAGCGATCGCGCTGCTGGCTGGCACGCTCACCTTCTTCGGTGCGCTCGCTTTGGCGACCGCCATGCTGAACTGGACCTGGGGCACCCTGTTCCAGGCGTTCTGGTTTCGCGCGGCACTGGCTTTCCTGCTCGCCGGCCTTGGCGTTTACAGTCTCGCGGGGCGCGGCGTACAACCACCCCAATGGGTCTACCGCGTCCAGGGCAACGGCTATGCCGAACCCTACTTGGCCGGTTTTCTGGCCGCGGTTTTGTCTGCGCCCTGCACCGGACCTTTCCTGGGCGGCGTCATGGCGTTTGCCCTCACGCAGGCGCCGAGCACGATCTTTGCGCTGTTCATGGCGGTGGGCGTTGGGTTGGCCCTGCCTTATCTCGTTCTGCTGGCCCGACCCGGACTACTGACACGCATACCACGCAGCGGCGCATGGCTGTCACGCGTGCAGCAGGTCATGGGCCTGATTCTCCTGGCCGGCGCGACGTTTTTTGCAACGACCGTGCTCGCGGAACGCGTCGGCACCCTGCTGTGGACCGCCTGGCTCGGGACCCTGGCTTTCTGGTTGATCCGCGCATTGGTGGTCGGCCCCGGATTCGGCGCGCGTTTGGTACCGGCGCTCGTCTTGGTCGCTGGCGTGGCCGGCGCCGTCACGCTCGGCTTTGATCGTGGGGCCGGCACACAGCACGCGTTGCCTTGGCAGCCGCTAACGGAGCGCGCGCTTGCCGAGGCCCGCACTGCAGGCGCGCCGGTGCTTGTCGAGTTCACGGCGGATTGGTGTATTAACTGCAAAGTTCTGGAACAGACCGTGTATGCGGACACGGCGATTGCGCGAGCCGTCGATGCAGCCGACATGCACGTCCTGCGCGCCGATCTGACACGGCCGGACGCTGCGCTTGACGCTTACCTGCGCTCGTTCGGTGGCGCCGGCCTGCCTTTTGCCGTGGTGTTGCAACCCGACGGTGCAATCCATCGGCGCCTGCCCGATTTATTTACGGTCAGCACATTGAAAGCGGCCATCGAAACCAGTGGAGATCAGACGCGTGTCAACCGGTAAAGATCTTGTGCTTCGCTGGCTGTTGCCTGCGACTGCCGCTATTGCGGCGGGTGGCTTTTTCCTGTTTTGGCAGTCGCCCTCATCCGATGTCGCTGGTAAGACGCGAGCGGAAAAAGACGTTTCGGCTAAGGAGACCCGAAGCACTGGGCGGGATGCGACCGATCTTTACGCGGCGTCCGAGTCGTCGATCGCCCCGAACGGCGCACCCGACTCGGGATTGACCCGGCAACGCTTCAGTGCAGCTCATGTAAACCTTGATGCGTTCCGGCAAGGCGACAAGGTTCGAGTCGAACTCGACATCGAACCGGGTTGGCATATCAATGCGAATCCGGCTTCGTTCGATTTTCTTATACCGACCGAGGTGGACGTCCTCGCCGACAACGTTCGATTAGCGGCCGACGTCGCTTACCCGACGGGCAATGAAATGGATGTCGGCCTCGACAGTCCGATCCGTGTTTATTCGGGCACCTTGAACTTGACTATCACTCTTGCCGAACGTGCCGACATCGATCGCGCTACGGTAGAGGCCGACATACAGGCGTGCAACGACTCCGGGCTTTGCTTGCCGCCTTCGACCCTATCGGCCTCGTTGGTCGGTTCAGCCGCTTCGCCTTGACAGCGAGGGCAACCGGGCCCCGAGTCCGTATCCCTGGTGCCACGTTCAAGCCAGGGCGGCGCATCGATTTTTGACACTACCATTGAAACTTATCGCCGCCATGGCCATCTAACATTATGTGATGCGTGTAATAGCCACATTCATACTGTTCTTCGTTGCCATGATGGCCCAAGCTGTCGCACCCGTGGTCACGCACGTCCACGAAGCGTCGTCGAACGCAACCGCTGCAGCCCAACACGTATCACAAGAGAATGCCGCGCAAGCGGATCACGGCGGGCACAATGGCGGTGCCGAATTTGCGCCCCATTGCACGGCTAGCGGCCATTGCCCATCAAGCGCCATCAACGCCGAAAGCATGTTGTACGGCAGGCTGTTTGCCCGCGCTACGAAGATCGCCGGCCGCATTCGTGATGACGCTGCACCCGGCTTCGCCTTCCCGCCCTACCGTCCCCCGTCTCCATTGTCATAGCCAACTGTATCGGTGCACGTCGATGCACCGTTTTGTCGACTAATCAACGGCCACGATCGGCCGACATCTCGGATTGATCTCGACTGTTTGACAAGCGAGTTCGCACGATTCGTTTCGCATCCCGGACATGCGAACTCACTATCACTGACATGGCGAAACGTTTGTTTTGCAACAGACGGACACCCTGTCAATACGATGGAGACAGAGACATGTATCACCCAACGAAAACGTCGGCGTTTATTTCGCTGCTCTCGGCAGGCGCCATCGCGCTCGGCAGCGTCGCGGTTGCGTCCGCGCATATTAGCCG
The DNA here is from genome assembly GCF_003732545.1 of Salinisphaera orenii subsp. halophila YIM 95161. GTDB lineage: Bacteria > Pseudomonadota > Gammaproteobacteria > Nevskiales > Salinisphaeraceae > Salinisphaera > Salinisphaera orenii_A. The sequence goes on from NZ_AYKF01000143.1 coordinate 83,442, forward strand.
GTTCGAAGACCTATCAACAGCCAACGGTATGTCCGGACAACGCATTAGCGATGCGGCTTTAAATAAGCCCGACGAAAGACGTGCCCTGAATAAGCAGATCCCTGGAAAAACCGAGCGCCGAGCGCCGTGGAATACGTCGATCGATAGCGCATCCCTCGGGCATTCCGGAAGCAATCACGGAATGTCGCCGATACGCGGCCAAGATGCGGGGCCCAGAGGCAGTGACGACTACGACATCTCTGCAGATAGGGCAAATGCCAGTAACGGGTCAATCGATAGTTCAACGTCGGGCGACTCGATCAGCAATCAAGGAATGGAACGCGGGAGGGAACTTCCGAAAGACGATCCGGCTCACACCAGCCCTCGTTCACACATCCACGCTGGCCCGCACAAAGATCAATAACGTGATTGATGAGATTGGGGCGGCATTTGCCGCCCCTCTTCTTGTAGCTTGAGCTGCTGCCCCTAAGCCGTTATCGTAGTCCGTAATGCGTGCATCGATTGCCATACTTCTGCTGTTGCAAATGCTGGTAGCGCAAGCCGGTGTTTACGGCATGTCGTGCATGCATGTCACCAGTCAATCGTCCGTCGGCGGCGTATCGGCAGTCCATACGCACGCGCAAACAGCAAGCCATGCCAGTGCCGAAGAGCAGGCAACGGACGATGGATCCGATAGCCACGAACCCTGCTGTTGCGCGTTCGTAGGGCATTGTTCGTCGAGCGCGGTCAACGATCACTCGTTGGATGGTCCGCAGTACCCTCCCGCTGCGCATTTTGCGAGTCGCGCTGTCGACGCGGTTGCGCGTGGCTTTAACCGCCCGCCCTATCGCCCCCCGTCTCTCGTCACATAGCTGAAACCCTACGGCGCATTGCTCGCGCCGATTATTCAGCTCGAACGGCGTTGTAAATCGCACAGCCTATTTCGTCCGAACCTGATCCGGTTCAGATAGAAAGCGCACTTTATGCCGCTCGGCACAAGTGTTCGACTTGAGTTGCGCGCGCTCGCCGTTCCTTGGAGACGAAACAATGCAAGTCTTTAAAATCGCGCTGACGACGCTGGTCGTCGGCATTCTGGCCCTAGGCGCGGCGGCGGCCGGCGTGGTTTATTCCGGCGCCTACAACGTCGCCGCCACCGACAAGCACTGGCCGATTACCTACTGGGTACTCAATCAGGCAGTCCATCGCTCGGTCGAACGGCAGTCGGCCGATATCGAGGCGCCCGAGTTAGGCGGCAAAGAACAGCTGCTGGCCGGCGCGGCCAACTTCGACGCTATGTGCAGCGATTGTCATGCCCCGCCCGGCGGCCAACAGTCGGTCGCTGCGCGCGGCATGTACCCCAAACCACCCGAACTCACGCACGCGGCCGAAGAGAAAAGCCCGGCTGAACTCTTCTGGGTGATCAAGCACGGCATCAAGGCATCGGCCATGCCTGCCTGGGGCGCATCCCATAGCGACGAGGAGATGTGGGCGATGACTGCCTTTGTCGAGCAACTGCCCGGCATGTCGGCCACCGACTACCGGCAGATGCTGCAGACCGCAAAGGCTCAGGGCATCGGCCATGGAGATGAAGGCCATCACGATGAATCTGACGAGAGCCACGGTGGCGATCACGCCTCGGACGAGGCCAGCGGGCGTTCAGACTCACACGGCGAGACCCAAGGACAGCCCCATTCAGATCCGGACGGTAGTGCTCATGCACACGGCTGAGCATCACGGACTCGTCCATCTATAGAACACGAATTCAGGAGCACCCTTCCATGAGTGATCGAACACACGATAGTGACCGCCGTCGCCTGTTACAGGCCATGGGCGCAACCGGCTTGCTGGCAGGCTTCAATGCTCTTCTACCTGCCTATGCCCGCGATGGCATGACGCGCCACCTCAACACCGCTGCGGCCCACGTGCCGGGCGGCAAGCCCCGCGATGTGCTCATGGACGTGCACGTGCGGCGCGAGATGATCGACATCGCTGGCGGGCGAGCATCAGCCATTACGCTGAACCACACCACGCCCGGCCCGATCGTCGAACTCTGGGAAGGACAGAACGCCCACCTGCGGGTGCATAACCATCTCGACGAGTCGACCTCGATCCACTGGCACGGCATTTTGCTGCCGTTCCAGATGGACGGCGTGCCCGGCGTCGCCTTTCCCGGCATCGATCCCGGCGAGACCTTCGAAGTCGATTTTCCGGTGCGCCAGGCCGGCACCTACTGGTACCACAGCCATTCCGGGCTGCAGGAGCAAGTTGGCCAGACCGGGCCGATCGTGATTCATTCGCAAGGCGACGACGGCATCAATGCCGACCGCGAGTACGTCATCGTACTCAACGACTGGACCTTCGAGGATCCGCATCGTCTGCTCGCAAAGCTCAAGGAAATGAGCGATTACTACAACTTCAGCGAGCGCACGCTCGGCGATCTGGCCGAGGATTTTCGCCAATCCGGCGTCGCCACCACGCTGAAGGATCGCCTTGCCTGGGGCGACATGCGCATGAGCCCGCGCGATATCGCCGACGTCACCGGTTACACCTATAGCTACCTGATGAACGGCGTACACCCGGATGCCAACTGGACCGGCCTGTTCACGCCCGGCGAGCGTATTCGCCTGCGCGTGATCAACGCCTCCGCGATGACCTATTTCAACGTCCGCATGCCGGGCTTGCCGATGACCGTGGTAGCGGCCGACGGCAAGGAAGTGCAGCCGGTCGAGACCGACGAGTTTCAGATCGGCGTGGCCGAGACCTTCGACGTGGTGGTCGAGCCCCGGGCCGATCAGGCCTACACGATCATGGCCGAAACCATGGACCGCAGCGGCTATGCCCGCGGCACGCTCGCGCCGCGGGCGGGCATGGTCGCCCCCGTGCCGGCACTGCGCGAACAGCCGCAGCGCACGATGATGGATATGGGCATGGACATGAGCCAGATGGACATGGGCGGCATGGACATGTCGCACAGCAAGAGCGCGAAACCGATGGGCCACGGCCAGATGGCGATGGATCACGGCTCGATGCAAAAGATGAACATGCCCAAAAAGGAATCGGGCATGGCCGGGATGTCGCATCAAGGCCACAAGATGGCCGACTCGAAGATGTCTGGAAAAATGGCCGGCATGGGCCACGATATGAAAAAGATGGCCCATGGCACGGGCCCGAATGCCGGGACCATGGGTACGGGCGCAATGATGGAACAATCCGGGCCGGTGATCGCCAAGCACGGCCCCGACATGCACGGTGCCGGCAATATCAACATCGCCAACGTACAGCGTGATCGCCTCGCCGAGCGCGGCACCGGGCTGGAGGACGTCAACCATCGCGTGCTCACCTACAGCCAGCTGCGTAACGTGATGCCGATGCAGGACCAGCGCGAACCGTCGAAGACCATCGAGATCCATCTCACCGGCAATATGGACCGCTATATGTGGTCGTTCGACGGTGTGAAGTACTCCAATGCAACACCGATCGAATTTCCGTACGGCGAGCGGATCCGGTTGATCATGGTCAACGACACGATGATGGAGCACCCCATCCATCTACACGGCATGTTCATGGAGCTCGAGAACGGCCAGGGCGAGCACCTGCCGTTCAAGCACACCCTGAGCGTGCTGCCGGGTTCGCGCGCATCGCTGCTGGTCACGGCAGACGAACCGGGCCGCTGGGCCTTTCACTGCCATCTGCTCTATCACATGGAAATGGGCATGTTCCGCGTCGTGCGCGTGAGCGATCAATCCGGAGACAAGAATGCTTAAACAATCGACCCCAACCATCCTCGGCGCGGCCGTTCTTCTTTTGGGATCTACGGCCCCAGCTTTTGCGGCATCCGATGGCAAAGCCGATCTCGACTCAGTCATCCCCCAGGGGCCCGTCGAGCCCTCAAGCGGGGCGCCGCTGGCCTGGAAAAAACCGATCCACGATCAGCAGGTCCATAAGTTCTTTCTGATCGATCGCCTCGAATACGGCGATGTCGACGGCACCAACAACTATCTCTGGGACGCCCAGGGCTGGATTGGCGGCGATTACAACAAGCTCTGGCTCAAGACCGAAGGCGAGGGCCCGATGCGTGGCGGCTCGCCGGAGGACACCGAGTTCCAGGCACTCTATAACCGCACGATCACGCCGTTCTGGAGTGCCCAGGCCGGTCTGCGCTACGACGTCAATCCGAACCCGGACCGTGGCTTTGCCGTGCTCGGCCTGCAGGGCCTGGCCCCATACTGGTTCGAGTCCGATACCGCACTGTTCGTCAGCGAAGACGGCGACGTGAGTTTCCGGGGCGAATTCGAGTACGAGCTGTTGCTTACCCAGCGGTTGATCCTGCAGCCACGGGCCGAAATCAATGCCTCAGCCCAGGACGTGCCGGAATACGGGCTGGGTAGCGGCCTCAATAACACCGAGATGGGGATCCGGCTGCGCTACGAGATCAAGCGCGAGTTCGCGCCTTATATCGGCGTACGCTGGGAGCAGACCTATGGCGAAACCAAGGACATCGCCCAGGCCGAAGGCGAGGAAACGTCGTCGACCGCTTTCGTGGTCGGTATCCGCGCCTGGTACTGATAGGGAAATCACCGGATATCTAGAAGACGTTCATCTCATTAGCATAGTTGTGGACTTTTCGTACCCACTTGCGACAAGGCAAAGGGGATAGAACGCAATGGCGTTAACGGGCCTATTCACCATCATGGGCACGATCGTGGCGGGCGCCCTGCTGTTGCAGTGGGTTGCGGCACGCGCTCGTCGCGATCGCGTGGTCGAGTCGCAGAAGATCCCGTTCCTCGGGGGCAGCGCACCGCAAACGCATGCCTGGCAGCGGTTTCACGTGCGTTACTACTCGATGACGCTGCTATTCATCGCCTTCGAGATGGAGATGATGTTCATGTACCCGTGGGCAGTCGTGTACGTCGCTGAAGGCGTCAAGGCACTCGCGGAGATGGGTATGTTTCTCGCCATCCTGACGGTGGGCATTCTCTACGGCTGGCGCGAAGGTATCTTTCGGTGGCAGTGAAGATGCTCGAGCGCCTGGCGGCACGCGCCCCCGTGCCGCTATTCGTAGCCATGGGGCGCGACCGCGCCCCTGCCGTCGAGCGCTTGCTGCAGAGTGCGGATATCGACGTAACCGCCACACCCCGACACGCCAGCATCCTGTTGGTCGCGGGTCGCGTCCGGGATAGCGACCAAGCTTACCTCGACCGGATCCACGACCAGCTCCCCCACCCACGCGCCACGTTCTGGTGGGGAGACGAACAGGGCGACGACGTGGACGAAGCCCAGCGCGCTGCATCATTCGACGATCCAGTAATTTCTTTACGTGCGCTTTACCGCAACCTGATTTCCGGCGCCCATGCATCGGAGACCCACCGGCTCCCGGACGAACCACCCGCACCTTGGCGCGGCAAGGGCGATCACGGTCAGGGCGGCGAAGGGATGATGGGTGGCGTGCCCTACGGGCGCATGATGCCCATGCCGCCGACGCCGGATATTCGCGACGGGCTGGCGCTGGATGTCTACACCACCCAGATCGGGCCGTTCATGCCGTACTGGCCGGCTGGATTGGTACTGGAGGTCACGTTCCAGGGCGACGTGATCCAGTCAGCCGAAGTGGTTCAGCCGCCCTATCCGCCGCGCGACGTCGATCGCGTACCGTTCGACCGCTTGTTGCACGAAACGACGGCCTTGGCCCAGATCGAGCGAGCACGCGCTGCGCACCATCTCGTGTGCATCGCCCGCCTCCTGTCGCTCGTCGGATTGCCGACACTGAGTCGGCGCGCCCAAATATTGGCGGCACGCGTACGCGCGAACGAGACCATCGCTATTGCGCCGCTGCGAAAAGCGGCCGCCCGATCCGGTTTGACGGCTGCCCTCGCACCGGGACTCGGTCGGATCGATGACCGACTGGCGCGTGAGCTCGGTGGACCGGCACAGCGCGCTGCCGGCCACGCTATCGACGACCGCAGCGATAACCCAATGTACAAGCGACTCGACTTCACGCCGGTCACGCAAACACAAAGCGACTGTCGAGCGCGTCTGGCGCAATGGTTCGACGAAGCCGAACAAGCGCTGGCGCTCGTTTCGGCGGCGCCCGACGCGATGATTGGCCAAGGCGCACTTGTCGAGGCGCCATGGGCGCTTCGGGCACCGCCGGTCGACTATCGCTTAACCGAGCTATTACCCGGACTTGAATGGAGTGAGGCGCTGCTGGTGCTCAACAGTTTCGATAGCGCCGCGCTGTGTCGCATGGCGCCACTGGAGGCCCCATGACCCCGATCGTTCTGACCGTGGCCTGGGTCGCTTTCCTCCTCGGCATGGCGTGGTACATAGCCGTGCTCGACGGTCTATGGTCGGCCGCGCGCGAAGGTCGACCGCCGCGCGCCCCGCTCGCCAACCCGCTCTACCGGTGCGCTACGATGCTGCGCCAGCAGTCCAATCTGACTGAAGCGCCGGATTTGCTGAACTGGCGTCTGGCGCCTGCACTGTATGCCGGGCTGGCCGGTACCGGCGTCGCGCTCGTGCCCTTCTCCGGTGCCAGCGTGCTTGCGGACCTCGAAGTCGGCATCGTCTGGTGGGGCGCCGTCGAAGCGCTGACGGTCGTGGTCGTCTTCCTGCACGGTTGGTCGGCCAACTCTCAACTCGGCCTGATCGGCGCCTACCGCTATGTCGCCATCGGGCTGCCGGTGATGCTGATCAGCATGTTCGTGCTTATCGCCGCGGCGTTGCCCGCCGAGTCGCTGGCTGTTCCGAAGATCATCGAATCCCAGCGCGAACTCTGGAATGTCATCCGCCAGCCGCTCGGGCTCCCGCTTTTCCTGCTGCTTGGCCTGTCTCTAAGCTTCAGAGGCCCGTTCAACTATGCCGACTCGGCGGATATTGCGGGCGGCACCGCGGCCGAGGTATCCGGCGCGCCGCGACTGGTCTGGGAATTCGCGCGGCTCGCGATGCTTACAGCGGTGGCCACCGTAGCGGCCAGTGTATTCCTGGGCGGCTACCTGGGGCCCTGGCTGCCCGGGCCGGTATGGCTGGTGCTCAAGACCGCAGCCGTGCTTCTGGCCCTGGTCGGCCTCAGCCACCAGCTGGCTCGGATTTCGCCAAGTCGGATGATGACTTTGATCTGGACGGTGCTACTGCCGCTATCGTTCGTGCACCTGGTATGGGCCGGAGTACTGGCGCTATGAACGTCACCGATATCGCATTCTGGATCTTCGCGGCGATCGCCGTGGTAAGCGGCTGGCGCGTGTTCTGCACCGACTCGATGGTTCGCGCCTCGTTCCTCCTGATGCTGTCGTTCATCGCCGTCGGCTTGATCATGGTCTTGCTGAACGCGCCATATCTCGGCATCGCGACCGTCTTCATGATGGCAGTGGAGATGATGGTGATGGCGTTGTTCATGGTCATGTACATGATGAACCCGGCGGGCCTGAATCCGATGATGATGGTGCACCAGCACCGTTTCTCGATCGCAGCCGGCGTGTTCGTCTTCGCTGCACTGACCGGTCTGATCGTTGTTACGCGCTTTTCCTCCAACCCGGTCGCGCCGGACGCCGAGGTCGTCGTCGGCCTCGGCAAGGAACTGCTCGGCGACTCGATGCTGATCTTCGAAACCGCCGGTGTCACGCTGCTGGCAACCATGGTTGCCAGCGTCATTCTGTCGAGCCGCAGCGGACGCTTCGGCGAGGCCGATACCGGCGCCGTGCCGCCGCCCCTGGAACCGGGTGGCGAACCGGCCGGGCGCCAGCCCGAACAGGCCAGCGGCCACGCCCATCACCACCATTGATCGGGAAGCGCTCATGACACTCACAACGATATTGATCGTCGCCGCCGCGCTCATCGGCATCGGACTATACGGCACGTTGTCGCAGCAGTCTTTCGTAATGCTGATGATGGGCCTTGAACTGATGCTCAACGGCGTCATGCTCGCAGCGGTCGGATTCTGGTCGCTTACCGCAGGCGGCCTGCCCACAGGCCAGCTGCTGACCATCATCGCGATGGCCGTGATGGCGGTCGAAATGGCCGTAGGCTTCGCATTGATCACCGCGGTCTATCGCAACCGCCAGGCCGATGTCACCGAAGGCCTGACGACCCTGAAGCATTGATCATGCTCTGGCTTGTCGCCCTGGTTCCGCTTCTCGCTGCCGCGATTGTTCACGCGTCGCCGATGCAGCGCCGCCCCGCTCTGGGCGCTACGGGCTGTGGTGTGCTGCTGGTCACACTATTGCTGACTGTTTTCGCGGGCCTGGACGGCTGGGTCGGAAGATTTGCCTGGAGTACCCCACTTCAGTTTGAGGTGGTGCTGACCTCACGGTCGGTCGTCATGGCGTTGCTGGTACCGGTCATTGCGCTTCCCGTGCTGGCCTATGCCGCGGCCCACGAACGCTTGCAGGGTTTGAACCGTCTGGTATCGCTGTTGCTGCTGTTCGTCGGCGCCATGCTGTTGCTGGTGATCGCGGCCGACCTTATCACCCTGCTTATCGGCTGGGAGCTAGTCGGCGCCTGCTCTTGGGCCTTGATCGGGCACGAACGGCAACGCGTATCGCATGCGGCCTCGGCGCGCTACGCATTCGTGATGACCCGTTTCGGCGATCTCGGACTGTTCGCTGCGGCCATGGTCGTGTTCAGGGATACGGGTACCTTCGCTTTTGCCGCGCTCGAAACCGTCGGTGGGCCACAGCAAACGATTCTGGTTGCCGGGATCGTACTGAGCGCGGCCGCGAAATCCGGCCAGCTCCCGTTCGCGCCGTGGTTGTTTCGTGCCATGGACGGGCCGACGTCGGTGTCTGCCCTGCTGCATTCGGCCACCATGGTCGCTGCGGGGGCCTATCTGTTGATCCGGCTCGAGCCGACGCTCGCTCAGATGCCATGGTTTGGTCCTGCGACAATTGGCATCGGGATCGCCACGGCCCTCGCAGGCGGTTTGACCGCTTTGCTCCAGCCGCACGCGAAAAAATTGCTCGCGGCGTCCACCTCCGCGCACTACGGTTTGATGTTCGTTGCGGTCGGCGCGGGCTATCCTGAAATAGCGCTGCTCCACTTGGTCGCGCACGCGGCTTTCAAGGCGTTGCTGTTTCTAAGCGCCGGCATCGCGGGCCGCCAGGCCGTGAGTTTCAGCCTAACGGAGATGGGCTTCGGCCGCGTGCTGCCGGTCGCGGCCGTGGCAACTGCGGTCGGCGGGCTCGCCTTGGCCGGCATACCGCCGCTGGGCGCAGCGTGGACGAAGGAAATGGTCGTCACGGCCGCCGGGCATTTCAGCCCGTGGCTGGCGTTCGCCGTCATGCTTGCCGGCGCCCTGAGCGCAGCCTATGCCATGCGCTTTGTCTATAGCGCCTACGGCCCTGGTGCCGACGATATCAGCGCTACGTCGCGAACGACCGAAACCATAGCGACCGGTTCGCTGGCTGCCGCCAGCCTGGCGCTTACCCTCCTCTGGCTGCCGGTCATACAGCAGGCGTTGGGTAGCTGGTTCGCGACCTCGTTTCCGGCGGCCCCGGCCTGGGAGACCATCGGCTCGTTGCTGGCTGTCGGCGTCGGCCTTTACGGCGGCCTCGTGATCGCGCGCCTGCATCCGGCGCTGGGCGCGAGCGGCGCCATCGCAAGCTGCGCCGACTGGCTCGGCCTGCCCTTCGCGATCGAGCGCTTGGTCGGGCGCCCCATTCAGGCGCTCGCACAGCGCTGCGCGGGGTTCGACGATGCCATCATCGATGGCGCCGTGCGCCGAATCGGCGCCGGCGGGCTGTTCACGGCGCGTGTCGCCTATCGAGGGCTGGACCGTCTTGCCGACGGCCTGCCGGAGGGCGCCAATCGCTGGTTTGCCCTGAGCGGCGATGACAGCCGCCGTTTCCAGACCGGGCTTTCGCACCACTATCTCGCCTTCATGGCCGCGGGCGCCGTGGTGTTGGCAATCATTCTCTTTGTGGGGCGCTAGCATGCTCACGGCCACCATTCTGATCCCGCTGCTGGGCGCGCTCGCGTTCAGTTTCTTACGCCTGAATGAACCGGCGTACCGCTGGCTCGCCTGCGGCGTAGGCAGTGCGCCGTTGCTCCTGCTCGTGGCAGTCTGGCTCGGCTTCGATACCAGCGCGGGCGCACCCGCGTTTCAGTACGTTGTCGACTACCCCTGGATCCCGGCGCTCGGCATCGGCTGGCGTATGGGTGTCGACGGCATCGCGCTGGTAATAGCCACAATGAGCGCCGTGTTGTTCGTCGCAGCCATCGCCTGGCCCGCCGAAACGCGGGGGCGGGCACGCGAATACTACGCGTGGTTTCTGTTTCTCGAAGCGGTATCGCTCGGGGTGTTCCTGACCCTGGATCTGGCGCTGTTCTATGTCTTCTTCGACCTGAGCCTGGTCGGTCTGTTCTTCCTGATCGGGCGTTGGGGCCACGGCGATGCCGAGCGCGCCGCGATCAAGTTCTTCGTCTATACCTTTGCCGGCTCGTTAGCCATTCTGCTGGCGATCATCGGCCTCGTGCTGGCGACCGACCCGCTGACCTTCGACATGCGTACGCTGATCGCCGAGCAGCCACTCGCAGGCATGGACCTGCGCGCGACGCTGGTGCTGGTGGGCTTCGTCGTCGGCTTCGGCATCAAGACGCCGTTCGTACCCCTGCATACCTGGCTGCCGCCAGCGCACGTGAATGCGCCCGGCCCGGCGTCGGCCGTGCTCGCGGGCGTGCTGCTCAAGATGGGCACCTATGGTCTCATTCGCATCCCCTATTCGATGCTCAGCGAGACCTTCGCACGCTATGCTTTCGTGCTGGCCGTTCTGGCGGTCATCTCGATCCTGTGGGGTGCGCTGGTCTCGATGGCGCAGCGCAATCTCAAACGCCGCATTGCCTATACGTCAGTGAATCATATGGGCTATGTGCTGCTGGGTATCGCCGCGGCCGCGACCATAGGCGGCGAGCAGGCCGCGCGGCAGATGGCGTTGACCGGCGCCACCGTGGAAATGGTCGCGCACGGGCTGATCACCGGCGCGCTGTTCTTAATCTGCGGCGCCTTTTGGCAGCGCACCGGCGACTACGACCTCGAGCACTACGGCGGGCTGAGCCAGGTCGCGCCGAACCTCACGCGTTTCACGGTTCTCGCGTCGTTCGCGAGCCTGGGTTTGCCAGGGCTCGCCGGTTTCGTTGCCGAGCTGCAGATATTCGTCGGTGCTTTCAGCGTCTATCCGTGGTTGGCCGCCATCGCGCTTCTGGGGATTCTGATTACCGCCGCGCTCTTCCTGCAGATGCTGCAGCAGCTGTTCTTCGGTGAGCTGCCTGCCGACCGCCAGGGTTTCGGGGATCTCGCGCGCGTCGAAATCGGTACCCTCGCCATACTCGCACTGCTAATCGTGGTGATCGGCATATATCCGAATTGGCTGCTGACACCGATCAACAGTGCAACCGCCTTTTTGACGGCCGGGTTCTAGGATGCCGGTCGGCGACGTTCTCCCCGAACTCAGCGTTCTGGTCAGCGCTGTCGTGCTGCTACTGGCGGCAAGCTTTATGCGCGAGCGCGATCAGTGGTTGGCTGCCCCGGGCGCGCTCATCGGTCTGACCGTGGCAGCCGCGTTCTGTCTCGCCCAACTGGGCGAGGCCCCAAGAATCACATTTTCGGGAGTCTGGGCCCTCGACGGCGCCAGCATCTGGGCGCGCCTGATCATCCTGGCCACGGCTGCCTTGAGCGTTCTGCTGACGCCCGAATGGCTGCGCACCGACCGGCGCCACGGCGAATACTATGCGATCTTCTTGTTGGCCACACTCGGGGCCATGCTGCTTGCCGGCGCGGCAGACCTGATGCAGCTGATCATGGCCGTCCTGCTGTCCTCGGTGACGGGCTATACGCTGGCCGCCTACCACCGTAACTGGCCGCTCTCGGTCGAAGCCGGCATGAAGTATTTCCTGGTCGGCGCGCTGGCTAACACTCTGCTCGTGCTCGGTGTGACGTTGATGTTCGGGCTGTTTGCCACCACGGACTACGGCGAGTTGGCCACCCGCACGAACGACAGTCCGCAATGGATGACGCACGTCGCCTTCAGCCTTGTCGTTGTGGGTGTCGCGTTCAAGCTCGCTGCCGTGCCGGCCCATACTTGGATGCCGGACGTCGCCGAGGGCGCCCCGCCGCCCGCGGCCGCCTTTCTCACTATTGCACCCAAGGTCGGCGCGGCCATCGCGCTGGCCCGCTTCGTCGATCTGTTCCCGCAGGAAGACATCGCCTGGCGCGCCGTGGTTGCCACGATCGCGGTCGCGACCATGACCATCGGCAACCTGAGCGCGCTTGGCCAGAACGACGTGCGGCGCATGCTCGGCTGGTCCTCGGTCTCGCAATCCGGCTACGCACTGATGGCGGTCGCCGTGCTGGGTCTCGACCCCTATGCCCTGCCGGCGCTGCTATTCTTTCTCGCGAGCTATGCCGTCGCGAACCTCGCAGCATTTGGTGTCGTGACGCAGCTACGCGGGCGCACGAATCTGACCGACTATCGCGGCCTCGCCACCGCCCATCCGCTGCTCGCGGCCGCATTGATCCTGAGTTTTCTCTCGCTGGTGGGTATTCCGCCGCTTGCCGGTTTCGTCGGCAAGCTGGCGCTGTTCGTCACCACGATTGAATCCGGCTATGCCTGGCTGGCGGTGGTGGCGCTGGTCAATACCGTCGTTTCGCTGGTTTACTACTTGCACGTGCTTGCACCCGTATATTTCGCCGAGCCGGCACGGCCCATGCACACACTCGGCTACTGGGCGGCAGTCTCTGTCTTCTTATGTGCGTCGTTTACCCTCGCTCTGGGCGGCTTGGCAGATCCGCTCTGGCGGATGCTGTCACAAGCCACTCTTCTTCCCTAAGCCGCTACTGAAATAGCGCTGGGTTTGCGCGCCAAGCTTGGCCAGTCAGCAATAGCGCCTCGACCTCGCCTGCTTTCTGAGCAAATGCGCCACTGGCTCGATCCAGCCCAGTCAAATGCTGAGACTGGACCGCTAGGCCGGGCCCGGGCGCTCCCCGGCAGCCGCACCCGGTGTCGGCACGCGCATCAGCAGCGCAATGAACGCAGCCACCGAACCACCGGCCGCGATCGTCATCACGATCGCCATGGCGAGGGCGTTGCCGCCGAGCACGCCCACGCACCAGCTCGCGAACGCACCGGCGGTGAACTGGCAGACGCCGAATAGTGCCGACGCCGCCCCGGCCGCATCCGGCGCCTGATCGAGCAGTCCCGCCACCGTGTTCGCACCGGCCACGCCCACGGTCGACAGCAGGAAGAACAGCGGCACTGCCACCCCCCAGAAACCACCCAGTCCGGTAACCGAGGCCACCAGCAGCACCAGCGAGCAGACGAGAGTGTTGCAGACGGCCACGCCGAGCAGCCGCCGATAGCCGAAGTGCATCACCAGCCGACCGTTGGCGAAGGTGCCCATGAGCATGGCCAGCACGTTGGCACCGAAATAGAAACCGAACTGCGACTGGGGAATGCCGAACTGCTCGATGTAGACGAACGAGCTGCCCGCCACGTACGAAAACAGCGCCCCGAACATGAGGCTGCCGCAGACCAGAAACAGGGCGATGGGCCCGCGCCGGACCAGCGCCAGATAGCCAACGTACTGGGCGAACAGGCTGCGATCGCGCACGCGTCGCGCGGGCGGGTGCGACTCGCGCAGCAGCAGGCGCAGCGCGATCAGACACATCGCCGCATAGACGCAGAGCAGCGCGAAGATGCCGCGCCAGGAGGCCACCGCCAGCACCACGCCACCGACGAGTGGTGCGACCAGCGGCGCGGTCGCCATGACCATGACCACGAACGACATCACGCTGGCGGCCTGCGCGCCCTCGAAGCGGTCGCGCACGATCGCGCGGGCCATGACCGGCGCGGCCGCGGCGCCGAAACCCGCGGCCAGACGCGCGGCGAGCAGCACCGGCATCGACACCGCCAGCGCACAGACGAGGCTGGCCGCCAGATACAGACAGATGCCGAAATAGAGCACCGGCAGGCGACCGTAGCGATCCGCGATCGGGCCGTAGGTGAGCTGGCCCAGCGCCAGCCCGACGAAGAACAGGCTCAGGCTGTACTGCACGTGGGCGGCCGATACCGAAAACGCATCGGCCAGATCCGGCATCGCCGGCAGATACATGTCGATCGACAGCGGCGCGATGGCCGTCAGCATGCCGAGCACGCCGACGAAGATCGCGTGCGCGACGGGGCTTTGCTCACGCGTGACCATGCGGTCGGACTCCTGGCTGGCGGGTCGCGGCGGCCGGAAGGCAGCCGCCGGGCGGGCGCTTCAGCGGTCGTCGCGAACCGCGGCGCGCGCAATCAGAGCGGCGGCATTATGCCAGCCCGCATCGACCACGGCCACGGCCTCGCCGGGCGGCGCCACATCCGGATGCAGGCCCGTGAGCACCCGCGCCGGGGGCATCTCCACGGCCAGCGCGAAACCCGACTCCGCGGCAATGCGCGCGCTCGCGGCCCAGTAGACGGGCCGCGCCATGTTGTGAACCAAGTCGTCGCGTACCGCCGCCGCGCGCCACAGGCGACGGCGCGCGTTGGCACTGAAATAGGCACACCGCGGCGTCCGGAACGTCACCCCCGCCGCGACCTCGGCCAGCGTCTCGGCGGGTGCGGCCAGCAGCTCGCAGTGCGACGGCACCGCCATGTCCAGCCGCACGACCCGCGAGGCGCCGGCCGCGAGGGCGCGCTCCCGGATGTGTGCGAGCGCGTCGTCGCGGCCGGCCACGGCGATCTGCCGGTCGCTGTTGATATTGCCGACATACACGATCCAACCCTCGGCGCGGGCGGCCTCGACCAGCGCCCGCACCGGCGCCTCTTCGAGTCCGATGACCGCGGCCATGCCGTGGCCCTCGGGAAAGGCATCACGCATCAGCGCGCCGCGCCGCGCCACCAGTCGCAGCGCGTCGGCGAAATCGAGCGCATCGGCGACGACCGCCGCCGGCCAGGCGCCGATCGACAGCCCCATCACCGCTGACGGCTCGGCGCCGCGCGCGGCGAGCTCCCGCGCCGCCGCGACGCCGACCACCGTCAAGGCGACCTGGACCGTCTCGGTGTCGGCCAGCGCCGCGGCCGTATCCAGCTCGGCCGTATCGCGATCGAGCACGTCGGCGGCCTCGGCCAGCGTGGCCTGCACCGCCGCGCTGTCGGGCAGATCGGCGAGCATGCCGGGGCGCTGGGCGCCCTGCCCCGCGAAGGTGAACAGCGCCGTCATCCGCTCGGAGACTCGGCCACGGATGACGGGCGACGATCCGCGTCTGCGGACCCCGACTCGGACCACGGATCGGCACACAGAAACGGCCCGGCGTCGCTCTTGACCAGCACCCGCTTGGCCGCTCCCGCCCAATCGGCCAGCGCCACCCCGCCGGCGGGCGTCTCGATCTGGGCATCGCAGGGCGCGGACAATGCCTCCAGCGCTCGGGCCAGGCGCCGGGCCTCGGCGCGCGGCACCCGTTCGGGCGCGCGGATGAGTACGTCGAGATCGGAGTCGGCGTGGCAGACCGGCTCGCCGGTGGCCAGTTCGAAGCCGACCGCGCCGGTCACACCCCAGCACCAGCCGCCGGCATTGAGCAGACAGGCGGCACCCGCCGCGGCGCCGATCGCGGCCACCGCCGCCGCGCGCGGGTGCTCGATCCAGGCGCCGTCGGCCGCCAACGACTCGGGGGTGCGCAGCGCCTGCCAGCGGCCGGGCTCGAGACGCGCGGCCTCGCGCTGGCCGCGGTGCGCGCCGCGCACCCCCACCGGCAGCCCGCGGCCGGCGTCGCGGCGCGCGCGCCGGACCACCACCGGCTGACCGGCGGCCACGCGGGCCAGAGCCCAGGGCGCGATGTGTTCACCCAGCGCGTCCGGTTCGATCCAGACGAGATCGTGCGGCCGCGGCACGGCCGTGTGGCGGCTGTAATCCACCGTCGGCGTCGTCCTAGCTCGTGCGGTCAGGACTGCCACTGTGCACGCAGACGCCGGCGCACGGCCAGCGATGCCGCCCGCCCTTCGCCGAGACGCGCGCCCAGATCCCGGCTGTCGCCGATGTCCCTACAGGCCTCGGTCAGCGCATCGCGCACCGCAGCCACATCGGGGCCGGCGGGCGAATCCGCATCGGCGACCGACAGCAGCCGGTGCAGCAGCCCCAGCCGCTGGAAACTGCGGATGTCGTAGGCCATCGGCGTGATCGTGCGCGCGAGCGCCTCCACACCCTCGACCGTGCGCTGGGTGATGCGGGCCGCGGCCTGCTTGCCCATGGCGTGTACTTCGACCGCGGCATCGTCCAGGGCGATCAGCCGATTGGCCTGATAGCCGTGCGCGAGAAAAGCGCCCGACATGGCCTTGCCCACGATCAGCCCGATCACCGGGTGCTCCGCCCGCCGGGCCGCGGCATAGGCGTCGGCGGCCGCCGCCAGCGCCTGGTGGATGCCGAAGGCCTCCTCCGTGCGTCCGTAGGCCTGGCTGGGCACGTCGATCACGGCCACGATCGGCCGTCGCGGCCCGTCAACATCGGCCGTCATCGTTTCACGTACGGCGCGCGCCAGCGCCCAGCCCTCGACCAGGCCCACTTCGCCGCCGCGGGCCCGAGGGAAGTCGCTGGCCGGATCGGGCACGACCGCGATGTAGCGCGTCGGGGTGCCGTCGAGTTCGCCGTCGACCACGCGCACGCTGTCGGGATAGCCGGGCAGCGCCGGGCCCTCGTCGGTGAGCGCAGCCAGCCAGCGGCCGCCGCGGCTGGAGGGGGTCGTCGCGGTCATGAATCGCTCCCGTCATCCGTGGGTGTCTGGAAGGCATCGCGGACCCACTCCGCCTCGGCGCGCCGGTCGCCGTCGATTCGCGCCAGGCGGGCCAGCGCGGCGTCGACGTCCGCGACGCGGGCCGGATCTTCGGGACCGGCTGCGACCGCAGCCGCGACTTCGGCGGCGATCGCCTGTGCGTCGTCGGCGCAGAGCGTGTCCACCAGGCCGGTGGCCCGCCGCTGCTCGCCGCCGGTCAGGCTCCAGATCATGGGGCGATCGCGTGAATCGAACTCGTCCACGCCGGCCTCCTGTTCGATGACCTGCGGCCCGTTCAGGCCCAGCCGGGCCTCGCGGGTCGCGATCAGCTGCGAACACAGCCCCGCCGCGATGGACATGCCGCCGAAGCAGCCCACCGGCCCTGCGACCACCCCGACCACCGGCACGTGGGCGCGCAGCGCGGCGATCGCGGCATGGATCTCGGCGATGGCGGCCAGACCGCAGTTGGCCTCCTGCAGGCGCACCCCGCCGGTCTCCAGCAGCAGCACCGGCACGACCGGCCGGCCGGCCTCGGCGTCCTCCAGCGCCAGCTCCAGGGCGCCGGCGATCTTGGCGCCGCCGACCTCGCCGATGGCGCCGCCCTGAAAGGCCGGTTCCACCGCGCAGCACACGACCGCCGTGCCGGCAATCGCGCCCCGGGCGATCACGACCCCGTCGTCGGCCTGGGTGACGATGTCCTGCTCGGCGAGCCAGGGCGAGCGCAGGCGTTCGAACGGATCCAGCAGCTCGCGCATCGTGCCGGCATCCAGCAGTCCGGCGACGCGTTCGCGGGCGCCGCGCTCGACGAAGCTCTCGCGGGCGATCAGTGTCGCGGTGTCCATCAGTGCGCTCCCGTGTCGGCGCCGGCGGCCTGTTCCATCGCCTGGGCGATACGCAGCCGCACGACCGCGGGCGTGGCGCCGAAGTCGTTGATCTCGAGGGCGACCGCCGGCTGGGCCGCGTCCGCGAAGATGCGATCCACGACCGCCGTCCAGATCTCGTTCACGCCGTCGACCGAGGTGTTTATCTCGACCGTCGAGCGGCCGTCGGCCCCCGGCTCGAGCAGCACTTCGAGATCGCCGGAACCGACCACCCCGGCCAGCGCTCGCCGGGCCGCGGGCGCGCCGGCGGGATAGTCAAGCGACAGTGTTTGCATGGTGTGTCTCCTTCGCTGCGGCCGCGCCCGGCGCGGCGTGCCCACCCCAGGCGGCGCAGGCCGCGGTTTCGAGTGCATCGACGAACAGCGCCGCGGCCAGCAGATCGGCACTGCCGCCGGGCGAGGCGTTGAGCGACAGCAATAGCCCATCCAGGCGCGCGAGCGCCCGCCCGCCGGCGACGCTGCCGACGCCGCCGGCATCGAGCACGGCCGCCGCGCCGGCCTGGACCCGCCGCAGGCCCGCCGGTCCGGCGCGGCTGAGTACACAGGTGTCCTCGAGCGTGGCCATCACCGCAAGCAATGCATTCAAGCGGGCCACCCGTTCGCCCGCGCCGGCCGCGCGCGCGTCGCGCAAGGTCGGCAGCGCGGCATCGAGCACCGCGGGAAAACCGCGCTCGGCCTCGCCGCGCGCGCCGGGCACACCGAAGGCGCGCACCACGCGCTGGCCGTTGGATTCGCGGGCCGGCGACACCGCCGGATCGTCGATGGCGGCCAACGTGGCGACCCGGGCCAGCAAGGAGCGGCCCTGCCAGCGCCCCGGCTCGGCGGCCGCCGCGGCCACCAGCAGCCCCAGACACCAGATCGCGCCGCGGTGCGTGTTGACACCGCCGGTGGCCAGCATCATGCGGGCCTCGCTCTCGCGGCCGAGCACGCCCAGCTCGGCGCGCAGCCGCGCCGGTTCACGCTCTACCGCGGCGGCCGCCGCCATGTCGTGAAAGCCGGTGGTCAGCGCCGCGGCGGAGGCGTGCATCAGCGCATGACTCATGTCGCGGTGGGCGCCGGCGTCGCGGGCATCGACCAGACCCGGCTTGGGGGTCAGATCGACCTCCGCGCGCAGCGCGTCGGTCGCCGTGCGCGCGAGCATCGCCGCCAGCGTCTCCGCCCGGATCGGGACGGTTCGTTCAGGCGCGGCCATCACCAGCTCCGAAACCGCGGCGGCGGCGCGTACAGGCCGCCGGACCAGTCGACCAGGTCGGCGATGCTGGAGGCCGCCAGCTGGGACCGGGTGGCCTCGGTGCGGGACACGCCCAGATCCTCCGGCATGCGGACCTTGTCCTCCTCGCGCAGGCGTTGCGTGGTCGTCGCATCGGCCGACAGCCCCAGCGGCGTGACCCCGGCGACGGCCGCGATCATGGCCCGCCGTTCGGCCGGCGACCCGGCCTTGTAGAGATAGGCGAGACCCTCTTCGGTGAGCAGATGCGTGGTGTCGTCGCCGTAGACCATGACGGGGGCGATATCCAGACCGGCCTTCTCGGCGACCGCGACCGCATCCAGCGTGTCCACGAAAGTCGGCGTCAGGCCCGCCTGAAAGGTCTCGACCATCTGCACCACGAGCTTGCGCCCGCGGGCCAGTGGGTCGCCCTCGGGGGCGAGGTTCGCCCAGGCCGGCGTGGCGTGACGGCGCCCGCGCGCGTCGCAGCCCAGATTCGGCGCGCCGCCGAAGCCGGACACGCGCGAGGTCGTCACGGTCGAGGAGTTGCCGTCGGCGTCCATCTGCAGGGTCGAGCCGATGAACATGTCGGCCGCATAATGCCCGGCGAGCTGACAGAAGGCACGATTCGAGCGCAGCGAGCCGTCCGCGCCGGTGAAGAACACGTCGGGCCGCGCGGCGACGTAGTGCTCCATGCCCAGTTCGGTGCCGAAGCAGTGCACGGTCTCCACCCAACCGGATTCGATGGCGGGGATCAGCGTCGGGTGCGGGTTGAGCACCCAGTTTGTCGCGATCTTGCCGCGCAGGCCGAGCTTCTCGCCGTAGGTGGGCAGCAGCAGTTCGATGGCCGCGGTGTTGAAGCCGATGCCGTGGTTGAGCGAGGTCACCCCGTGCTCGGCGTAGATGCCCTTGAGCGCCATCATCGCCATGAAGATCTGGACCGGCGTGATGTGGCGCGGATCGCGGGTGAACAGCGGCTCGATATAGAACGGCTTGTCGGCCTCGACCACCACATCCACCCAGGACCCGGGGATATCGACGCGATCCAGCTGCGAGACGTCGTCGACGATCTCGTTGGCCTGGGCGATGACGATGCCGCCGGAAAAGGCCGCCGCCTCCACCAGCGCCGGTGTGTCCTCGGTCGAGGGCCCGGTGTAGAGATTGCCCGCCCGGTCGGCCTTGAAGGCGGCCGCCAGCACCACCTTGGGGATCAGATCCACGAACAGCCGCGCATACAGCTCGATGTAGGTGTGGATGGCGCCGACCTCGATCGTGCCGTCCATCATCAGCTGGCCGATGCGATGGCTCTGGGTGCCGGAGAAGGCGAAATCCAGCTTCTTCGCGATGCCCTTCTCGAACACCGCCAGATGCTCGGGCCGGCCGACGCTGGGCTGGATCATGTGCAGATCGTGGACCTGGTCGGGGTCGAGCTCGGCGAGCGCGCGCGACAGGAAATCGGCCTGCTTCTGATTGTTGCCCTCGGCGATGACGCGATCGCCGGAGCGGATCAGCGCCTGCAGGGCGTCGCCGACACGATCGCGCTCGAGCACCTTGCCGTCGAGCCACGCCTCGGCGGCGGCCATGCGCGCCCGCTTGTCGTCGCGGCGGGTCGTCCAGTTGCGTTGTGTCATGTGAAATCCTGGCTGGCGCGAACCGCGCTCACGTTAGAATGCGGAGTGCGGCGGTTCAATAAACCGGTCGTTGGGTTTGTTAACGTCGAGTTGCGCGAGCCGGGCACCGAACGCTCCGGCGATGCGCGGCCACCACGAGGCCTGTGTTGAGCAGCGACGAAATCACCCTGCGCAAGCTCGAGATCTTTCTCGTGTTCATGCGCGAACGAAACCTCGCCCGCGCGGCGGAAGCCATGTCGCTGTCGAGCGTGTCCATCCACAAGGCGATCCATTCGCTGGAATCCGCCGTGGGCTGCCCGCTGTTCGCGCACCGCAGCCGCTCGCTCGAACCGCTGAACTCGGCGTTCGTGCTCGAACGCCATGCCAGCGAGATCATCGAGCGCATCCAGCGCAGTGTGGACGACACGCGCGCGGCGGCCGGCATTTCGCCGAGCATCTTTCGTATCGGCTCGCTGTACTCGCTCACGGTTGCGCTGGTGCCGCGTATCGTCAACGCGCTCAAGGAGAGCGTGCCGGAGTGCGATATCGAGCTGGTGCTCGGCTCCAACGCCGATCTCGAGGCCAAGCTGGCCGCGGGCGATATCGATGCCGCGCTGATCTGCGTGCACGAACTCGGCCGCCAGCGCCACCGGATCGTCAAACCGCTGTTCGACGACGAGATCCAGCTTGCCTGTCGTGCGGGCGACGCGCCCCGCCGCCCCGCCGGGTCGATCGATCTGGCGCGCTACGACGGCGCGCCGTTCGTGGTGCTCTCCCAGGAGTTCTCCACCGGGCGCGACAGCTACCGCATGTTCCAGACCGCCGGCATCACGCCGCGGGTGGCGCTGCGGGCCAACGACATCTTCACGCTCACGAGCCTCGTCAAGGGCGGCGTCGGCCACGCCCTGCTGCCCGGGCGCATCGACGACATCTACCCGGGCGCGCTGTCGTTCACGCCGGTGACCGAAGCCCAGCGCGTCACCCAGACGCTCGGGCTGTGCTATCTGAAGTCGCGGGCGGCCGACCCGCGCATCGCCGCACTCGAGGAGGCAGCGATCGCGGTCACCGCCTAGGTCCGGCCGCGCGCTAGCCACCGAGCACCCCGCGCACGATCAGATACAGCACCGACGGGCCGAGCAGGCAACCGAAGCCGGTATAGAAGGTGGCCGTCATCGCGCCGTAGGGCACCAGGCGCGCGTCGGTGGCCGCGAGCCCGCCGGCCACGCCGCTGGTCGTGTCCATCATGCCGCCGAACACCAGCGCGGCGGAGGGGTTGTTCAGCGAGATCGCGCGCGCCACCATCGGCGTGACGATCATCACCGAGATCGACTTCACCAGGCCGATCGCGATCGACAGCGCGATCAGTTCCGAGCTCGCGCCGATGGCCGTGCCCGTGACCGGGCCGACGATATAGGTCGCCGCGCCCGCGCCGATCGTGGTGACCGACACCGCGTCGGTATAGCCGAAGGCATAGGCGATCGCGCCGCCGAGAAAGAACGGCACCACGATGCCCACGAGCAGCGCGAGCACGCCGTTCATGCCGGCCTTGCGCAACTCCTCGACATCCACGCCGAAGGCCGTGGCCACGATGGCGAAGTCGCGCAGCATGGAGCCGCCCATGAGACCCAGCCCCGAGAACAGCGCGATATCCGCCAGACCGTCCTCGCCGCCGGTGCTCACCCCGCCGATGTAGGACAGCAGCAGACCGGCGGCGATGGCGATCGCCGAGCCGTGGATACGCCCGGCGGTGAGGTGTTTAGAGATCAGGTTGCAGACCAGCATCAGCAGGCCCACCGCCGCGAAGGCGGTGATCAGGCCGTTGCCGGCGATCACGTCGAGTAGGCGTTCACTCATGACGGCCCTCCCGCGCGGTGTCGAGATCGTCGAGCGGCACGGCGTACTTGCCTTTGCCCAGGCGCGCGATCACCGGCACGAGCGCAAAGCTCACCGCGACCACCACCAGGCCGCCGACCAGCGCCACCGGGCCGCCGGCGATCGCGCCGGCCACGTTCTGGCCCGCCGCCATAGCGACCACGATGGGGATATAGAGCGAACTCCAGAACTCCACGCCGCGCCGCGACGTCGTGTCCAGCCAGCCCGCCTTCTGCATGCGATAGACCACGAACACCAGCAGCAGCATTGCCAGACCCACACCGCCGACGTTCGAATCCACGCCGATCGCGATGCCGATGACTTCGCCGATCAGCTTGCCGACGAGCATGCACGCCGCCAGCAGGGCCACACCGTAGATGACCATTCATCTCCTCCTTTCGCTTTCGTTGTGACGGGAGTGATCCCACAGGCGCTGGCGGCGTTCAACGAAGACGACGTTAAGCGACTTAGACTGAACTTAAGGGTCCCGTCGCACGGGCCTTGAACGCGGCGCAGCTGCGACCAAAGTGGTAGGCCGCAACGCCGCCGAACCGCCGGCGCGGGCCCGGCGACATCGGCTCGCGCGCCGCCGCACCTACCGGGGCGCAAGCGCGGACAACCATAAAGCGGAGACGCCGGCGCGGGCGATCGCCGGTACCCGGGACGCTTTTCCCGTAACGAAAGGGCGATGCCGGCGCCTCCGCGCGACCTCGACATGCGGTCGATTCGCGTTGCGGCATTGGAATGGGAATGATTATCAGTTAAATTCCGGTAACCGCTGTTTTGCACGAGGGCACGATGAGAGCACGTACCGGATTGAATACCGCGCTGACCGCCGCGCTGATCCTTGGCGCGACCGGGCTGTCGGCCCCCGCCTTCGCGCACGGCGACAAGGGCGCGCACGTCGATGCATTCGAGACGCATCTCGACGATTACGAGCAGGAGATCGAGCAACTCGTCGCCACCGTCGACTCGATCGCATCCGACTATGCCGGCGACGGCGTCGCCTCGGAGCAGCTGGGCCAGCGAGCCGACGCCCTGGTCGACGACTGGGAGCACGTCGATTTTCACGAAGCGCTGGAAACCCACGCGATCTCGCTCTATCCGCCGATCTGGGTCGCCCTCGGCGGCCTGGAGGAGGCGATCCACAAGGACGGCGCCGAGGCCGAGGTCCGGCAATGGCAGCAGCGCACCGAGGCCGCGCTCTGGCAGGGCATGGGCGCGCTGAAGTACGCCGCGCAGCAGCGCGACACGGTCGCCGGCTCCGAGGACACGGCCACCGAAAAGGCGACGCCTGCCAGCGGCCCGGAAACCATCGACATCATCCAGAAGCGGCTCGACGAGGTGCTGGCAGCCTATCGCGAGGGCGACGGGCAACGCGCCACCACCCTCGTCAACGAGGCCTATATGCAGCGCTTCGAGGGCGTCGAGGGCGCGCTCATCGAACGGGACGCCGACCTGGTCTCCAGTCTCGAGAAGGATTTCAACGCCACCCTGCCGCTGCTGATCGAACGCGGCGCCGACAGCAAGGCGGTCGCCGATCGCATCGCGGCGATGAACGACGATCTGGACACCGCCCGCGAACTGCTGAAAGAGGCCGAGACGGACAAGAGCGACGTGTTCTAGGGCCTGTTAACACCTCATACGAACACCGCGTTGGAGACCTCAAATCGTGTTCTGCAAGGCGCGAGTCGCCGATCGTGGCGCGCCACGATCAAGA
>NZ_AYKF01000144.1 GCF_003732545.1 Salinisphaera orenii subsp. halophila YIM 95161
GCCGCCGTTGCGGGATGCCTTGCAGACCGTGAGTGGCCATTAACCGCGCGACGCGATTGCGACTCACGGGCTGACCTTCGAACTGCAGCGTCTCGGTAATCCGTGGAGCGCCAAAAACGCCGTCGCTGTCGGCGTGCAGCGTACGAATCCTCTCGGCCAGCCGCGTATTGGCCTGCGACCGAGCGCTGGGCGACCGGTTCGCCCAGGCGTAAAAGCCACTGGTCGAAACCTTCAGGCAGCGGCACATGAGCTGGACCGGATACTCCGAGCGACAACGTTGGATCGTCGCGTACCTCACGACGATTCCTTGGCGAAGTACGTTGCCGCGTCGCGTAAAAAATCACGCTCCTTCTTCACCTGTGCCAGC
Source organism: Salinisphaera orenii subsp. halophila YIM 95161 (assembly GCF_003732545.1). Taxonomy (GTDB): domain Bacteria; phylum Pseudomonadota; class Gammaproteobacteria; order Nevskiales; family Salinisphaeraceae; genus Salinisphaera; species Salinisphaera orenii_A. The sequence continues at coordinate 368 of NZ_AYKF01000144.1, forward strand.
TCGCGCTTCAGACGGGCCAGCTCCTGGTCACGTGGCGTGCCGCTGCCCTGAAATGCCGGCTTCGACGAGCCCTGGGCCTCGCGACACCAGCGGTTGAGCATCGTCGGGCTGAGCCCAAGGTCGTGCGCGACCGCGCGCGCACTGCTTGGTGACGATCGCACGAGTTCGACGGCTTCCGCCTTGAATTCGGCGCTGTACGTCTTGCGTGGCATAACACTCCTTTTGCCGGCCCATAATGAGCCTTCCTTGAAGTGTCCGCATTAACGGGTGAGAACCCTTAACCAGCTCATGAAGAATAGAGAGGAGTTCGGCCAATGTGGCCGATGTAGGCTCGCGACGCATGCTTGCTAACACCGGCGAGGTTATATCTCGTTCGCCGAGCGCACAGAAAGCAACGCCTTCGCGTCCCATGCGCTGCACACGTTCTGGAACCAACGTAAACCCCATGCCCGACGCGACCAAGCCAATTGCGGTCTGCAGACCATTGGCTTGCTGGGCGACCTTGACCTGAATGTTTCGCGATCGAAACTGTTCTAGCACGATATCCGCGTAGCTTGGTCGCGGCTTCTCGGGATAAACGATTAACGGCTCGACTGCGAGTGCCGCTAGCGTAGGTCTGCTACCGACTAAATGATGCTCAGTCGGTAATACCGCGATCAATGGCTCTTCAAACATCACCTCTTGGTGGACCTCGGGATCGTCGATAACCAAGCGTCCGAAACCGATGTCAATTCGGTTCGTCTTCAAAGCATATATCTGATCGACTGTCATCAGTTCGGTGAGCGTCAGGCTTATGTCGTGGCGAGCACGCAGACGTTGGATCAGAGTAGGGAGCTCCTCGTACAAAAACGACGGGACAAAGCCGATCCTCAACGCATTATCGCTTGCTTTGGCTAACGCCCGAGTCCCAGCGATCGCGGCCTCCACTTGCTCGAGGATAGTGTTCGTATGCTTTACAAAGTATTTTCCCGCCTCGGTAAGCGTCAGGCCGTGACTAGTCCGGTCGAACAGCGGCGTGCCAAGTTCCGTTTCCAATTGTCTTATCTGGCGACTCAAAGGGGGTTGCGCCATATAGAGTTTTTCCGAAGCGCGCGTGATATTTAGCTCGCGCGCCACGGTCTGAAAATAACGAAGGTGGCGTAATTCCATACTACCCTGAAGGTATGGCAGACCATCGAGATGGTATTGGCTTTACGTTGCGTCGGCAATGCAAGCTTCCAGCAAGCAAACCAATACCTACGCCACATGACCGTACTAATCGACGCTATCGAGCCATTTATTGTCGACTTGCCGACGATTCGGCCACATCGTCTGTCGATGACGACGATGGCCTACCAGACCATGGTCATTGTGCGCGTGCGGTGCAGCGACGGCCTTGAAGGGATCGGCGAAGCGACCACTATCGGGGGGCTGAGCTACGGAGCGGAAAGTCCGGAAGCGATCCATTCAGCTATCGAGAACTATCTCGCCCCGCTGCTAGTCGGCCAACCGGCAGACAATCCCAACCGGTTGCGTAGCCGTATGCAGCGCTACGTGCGCGCCAACAGCTTCGCTAAATCAGCCCTGGAAACTGCCCTGCTGGATGCGCAGGGGCAGCGTCTTGGAGTGCCTGTTTCGTCGCTACTTGGCGGGGCTCAAAATGAGCGTTTGGCCGTATTGTGGACCCTTGCCAGTGGTAATGCGGTTACTGATATCGCTGAGGCCGAGCGCCTGTTGGCCGACGATCGCCACCGCCAGTTCAAGCTCAAGATTGGAGGGCGGGAGGTTCGTGACGATGTCGAGCATGTCATCTCCATCCAACAGGGATTACCCGATGGCGTGAGTCTGCGGGTGGACGTCAACCAAGCTTGGAGCGAGAGTCAAGCCAAGCCTGCCATCGCCGTTCTGCAAAACGCCGGCATCGATTTGATCGAACAGCCGACGCCGGGGCGCCAGATGCATGCGCTGACGCGCTTATCCCAGCGGTTCGAGATTGCCCTGATGGCAGACGAAGCGGTAGCCGATACGTTCGACGGCATGCGGCTTTGGCGGAGCGGGTTCAGCGGTGCGATCGCACTCAAAATCGCGAAGGCTGGTGGCCCTATCGGAGCCCTGGAGCTCGCCCATGCCGTAGAGGCTGTGGGACTCGATCTTTACGGCGGCACGATGCTCGAAGGCACTATCGGCACGGCCGCAGCGGTGCACGCGTGGTCGACACTGCGTGAATGCCGGTGGGGCACCGAAATGTTTGGCCCGCTGCTGCTAACGGAAGACATTGTTACAGAGTCGCTGCACTACTGTGCGGGCGGTGTGACCGTGCCCGACGCACCCGGGCTCGGTGTAAGCATAGACGAGGACAAGCTCGATTATTTCCGGCGTGACGGCGGGCCGCGCCGTACGACGTCGATTGGTTCCGAACTCAAAGGACGACGCCATGCTGTTTAAAGTTGACATGACGGTAAAGCTCCCGGCAGACATGCCGGCGAAGGACGCAGAAGAGATTAAAGCGCGAGAGAAAGCCTACTCGCAGCGGCTTCAAAGCGAAGGCATCTGGCGCCATCTCTGGCGGGTAGCCGGAACTTATTCCAACGTCAGCATCTTCGATGTGACCGATGCCGCGCATCTGCACGAACTGATTAGCGCGCTGCCGCTGTTCCCCTATATGGCTATCCAGGTGACCGCACTCTGCCGTCACCCCTCGTCCATCCGCGAGGACGACAGCTAACGAAAACACCCCACCGGGAGGAGATCATGAAACACAAATCCGTACACATTGCCGAGAACCCCGAAGTCCGCGACTTCGCGCGTGAGATCAGCGGCCTCGACAGCGAGGCAGGCGACACGCGGGTCAAGCAGATCATGCATCGCCTGATCACCGATATATTCCGATTGATAGACGATCTCGACGTGCGCCCCGAAGAATTCTGGAGCGCCGTGAGCTACCTAAACGAGCTCGGCGGTGAAAAAGAGGCTGGGCTGCTAGCCGCAGGGCTGGGTCTGGAGCATTACATCGATATGCGCCTGGACGCCGAGGATGCCCAGGCCGCGCTGCAGGGCGGCACGCCGCGCACCATCGAAGGCCCACTCTATATCCCCGGCGCGCCCAAGGCCGAAGGCTTCACGCGCATGGACGACGGCACGGACGACGGCGAAGTCATGTGGCTGCACGGTCAGGTGCGCGACGCCGACAGCGGCGAACTGATCCCCGGTGCCGTGGTCGACGTCTGGCATGCCGACACGCAGGGAAACTATTCGTTCTTCGACGCTTCGCAGTCCGAATACAACCTGCGCCGGCGCATCGTCACCGACGGCGATGGACGGTATCGCGCGCGCAGCATCGTGCCGTCAGGCTATGGCTGCCCGCCCGAGGGCGCGACCCAGCGCCTGCTGGACCAGCTCGGTCGGCACGGCCATCGCCCGGCCCATATCCATTTTTTTGTCTCCGCTGACGGTCGTCAGCATCTGACGACCCAGATCAACCTCGCAGACGATGCGTATCTGCACGACGATTTCGCCTACGCCACCCGCGACGAGTTGATCGCCGAGGTCGTGCGCCACGACGACGCCGACCGCGCCGAAGCGCTGGGTATTCCCACGCCGTTTGCCGAGATCGAATTCAACTTCGAGCTCAAATCGACAGCCGATGAACACCGCCAGCAGCCGATCAAACGTCCGCACGCAATGGAAGCTATATAACTCGGCACATTAGCGCCGGCCAGAGAGTGTCGGCCCGTTCAGACGGGGCCGCCTCCTCGTCCGATAGGCGCGCTGAGCCAAGCATTCCCTACGATCAGTTGGTATCCGCGCACGCGCGGGTCGCCGTCCATTCGAAGTGAATGCGCTGGCTCGATGAGTTCGGAAAACGCAGCCCGCTCAGGCTGGGATTCCGTGGAAGACCTTATAAAAGGTCATATAAATGAAATAAGGAGGAGAATACCTATGAAATTTCACGTTTCAGGATATCAGACCGGAGACCCTCTGACCATGCCCGCTCAAGGGGTTGGGCTCAATCGCTCTGCGGATTTACCAGAGACCATGGACGTTCTCATCGTGGGTTGCGGGCCTGCCGGATCCATTGCGGCAGCGCAGCTCTCGCAGTTTCCCGAGGTCAATACGCGCATGATCGAGCAGCGCGGTCATCGTCTGGAATTGGCAAATGCCGATGGCGTTCATTCCCGGACTATGGAAACATTTCAAGCATTCGGTTTCGCACACGAGATTTACGCCGAAGCGCAGACCATTACCGACATGGCTTTTTGGAAGCCACATCCCGACAACCCGCAGCATGTCGCTCGGGACAGCAGCGTTCGCGAACTTCCACAGAAGTTCAGTGAATGGCCCATGATGCTCATAACCCAAGTGCGCATCATTGATCATTTCAACCGTTTCATGAAAAACGCGCCTACCCGGATGGAGCCGGACTACGGGTACGAGTTCGTCGACTTCGAGGCTTCGGAAGAGGGTGGGGACGACTATCCGATCACGGTCATTTTGCGTCGCTCCGCAGGCGCCAGGAAAGGTGAGGAGTTTCGGATTCGAACCAAGTATCTGATCGGCGCGGACGGCGCACGCAGCAATGTCCGCAAGTCCTTGGGGTTCAGGCTTCGTGGTGACCAGGCTAACCAGGCCTGGGGTGTTATGGACGTTCTCGCCGACACCGACTTCCCTGATGTGCGCAAGAAGAGCACTATCAAAGCCCACAACGGCCGATCGATTCTACTCATCCCACGTGAAGGCGGGTTTCTGGTCCGCCTTTATGTGAATCTTGGAGAAGTACCAGAAGGCAGCGGTGGTGCCGTCCGGCAGACCCCGGTAGAGGATGTGATCGAACAGGCTCAGCAGATCATGCATCCATACAAGCTCGATGTTAAGAATGTCGTGTGGCATTCCATTTACGAGGTGAGCCACCGCATCACTGACGACTTCGACGACCAGCGCTCCAATAAGACTCACGATCACGAACCGCGCGTTTTCATTACGGGCGACGCTTGCCATACACACTCGGCGCAAGCGGGCCAGGGGATGAACGTTTCGATGCAGGATGGTTTCAATCTTGCCTGGAAACTGGGCCATGTGGTCTCCGGCAACAGCCCAAGACAACTACTGCGCACCTATGCCGAAGAACGTAGGGACATCGCGCGCCGGCTTATCGAGTTCGACAAACAATGGTCTTCACTCATGGCGCAGTCGAGCGACCGAGTTCAGAGCCCGCAGGAAATGGAGAAGTTCTATACGCAAACTGCGGAGTTCAACGCGGGATACCTCACAGAGTATGAGGAATCCATGATCACCGCGGCCAACGGTCGCCAAGAGCTCGCAAAGGGATACCCGCTGGGACGGCGGTTCAAATCAGCACAGGTGGGTCGGGTGTGTGACCTGCTGCCGCTACACATCGGGCACGAGCATACGGCGGATGGTCGGTGGCGTATCTATGTGTTCGCCGACTCGGCGGCTCCCGGTGAGTCTAGGTCACTGAAGGACTGGGCGAACTGGGCCGAGGAGGCTTTGTCTCCCGAATTATTCGACACGAAATTGATTCATCAGCAAGCCCATACCGACTTCGACATGTCACAAGTGCCGGGCGTATTCAAACCCAAGACTGGCCGCTTCCGCCTGACCGATATGGAGAATGCTTTCGGCACACTCGAGGATCACGACATCTTCGATGAACGCTCGATCGACCGCGAGGGGGCCGTGGTCGCCGTACGTCCGGATCAGTACGTCGCCGGGGTCTTTGCGCTGGATGACACACGTGAACTAGAGTCCTTCCTCAGCGGTGTCTTCCCGCAGGTCGGTGTCAGCGTAAGGGCCGCTTCTTGATTTTGAAGTAATAACGCAAGCTCTCGTGGCGGTCAGAGCCGGTAAGGCTCTGGCCGCCACTACCTTTTTACGGGCCTTGCAA
>NZ_AYKF01000145.1 GCF_003732545.1 Salinisphaera orenii subsp. halophila YIM 95161
CCTTAGCGCCTGACATAGACAGCTGATGGGGAAAAGTACGCTAACTCACGCGTTTTCACACAGCCTGGGCCGGTAGCCGACCAATCATCAATAAAAAAGAGACTGCTCGACATACGAGCGATCCAGGCGGGTTGTCGTTAGACGAGCGGCGCCGAAATTCGTTGGCTGGTGCCCAGCCGGGAGAAGCGAGCCGCTTAATCGCCCAGATCACCCCAAAGCGCCTGCAGCGCGGCGAGTGCGGCCATGCCGGCGGTTTCGGTACGCAGCACGCGCGGGCCGAGGGAGACGGCTTGCCAGCCGGCGGCGTTTGCGGTGTCGATCTCATTGTCCGACAGGCCGGATTCGGGGCCGATGAGCAGGGCGATGTGTGCGTGCTTCGGCGTCGCGTGCAGGCCCGCGGTGGCGGTCGGCGCCAACATGAGTCGCAGGCGGTGGACGTCGTCGTCTTCGGCGAGCGCCTGCGACAGGGGCTTGGCGGCTTCGAGCGCTGGGCGCACGAGCCGGCCGCTCTGTTCGGCGGCGGATTCGACCACGGCCTGCCAGTGGGCCTGTTTCTTTGCTAGCCGCTCGCCTTCGAGCTTGACCTTGCCACGTTCGGTGAACACCGGGCGGATCGCCGTCACGCCCAGCTCGACCGCTTTGGCCAGGGCGAAGTCCATCCGATCGCCGCGGGCGATGGCCTGGTAGAGCGTGATCGACAGGGGCGATTCGCGCTGCGGCGAGTGCCGGGCCTCGACGGCGAGCGTGATGCGCTTGCGATCGGCGTGATCGATACGCGCGGCGTACTCAAAGCCGTCGCCGTTGAACAGCGTCACCGGCGCGCCGGCTTTCAGGCGCAGTACGGTGGCCAGGTGATGACGCTTGGCCTCGGCGGGTTCGACGGTCTCGCCCGCGGCGAGCGGGCCGTCGACGAACACCCGCGGGACGTGCGCGCGCCGGCTCATGCCAAGCGCTTGATGAGCACCGCGGAGTTGCGCTGGTAGTTGTAGAGCGTGCGTTTGGCCAGCGGCAGGGCGTCGAGATCGGCCTGTGCGAAGCCGTGTTCGATGAACCAGTGCGGCGTCTTGGTGGTGAGCACGAAGATGCGCGCCAGGCCTTCGCGGGCCGCACGGCGTTCGACTTCCACCAGCAGCTGGGCGGCGCGGTCCTGGCCGCGATAGTCGGGATGCACGGCCACGCAGGCGAGCTCGCCCACGCCTTCGTCGGGGTAGGGCACGAGCGCGCAGCAGGCGGTGATCAGGCCGTCGCGTTCCATCACGATATAGCGGCCGATATCCAGCTCCACCTGTTCGCGCGAGCGCGCCACCAGCACGCCGGCGGCAGCCAGGGGTTCGATGAGCGCTAGCACGCCGCCCAGATCCTCGGGCGTGGCGGTGCGGGTGATGTCGTAGTTGTCGGCGGCGATCATCGTGCCGGCGCCGTCGCGCGAGTAGAGCTCACGCAGCAGCGCGCCGTCGGTATCGAAGCTCACCAGATGCGCGCGCGCCACGCCGGCCTGGCACGCGGCGATGGCGGCCTGCAGGCGTGCCCGGTCGGCCGACTCGAGGGCGGCATTGGCCGTAGCCAGCAGATCGCGGGCGGCCTGCGGGCTGAGCTCGGCCGGGGTGTCGGCAAAGCGCTCGTGCAGGGCCGCGCCCGGGTGCATGACCACGAACTTGTCGGCGGCGAGCGCGGTGGCGGTAGCGGTGGCGACTTCCTCGGCATGGAGATTGAAGATCTCGCCCGAGGGCGAGTAGCCGATACACGACAGCAGCACGATCGCGCCGCGTTCGAGATGGGCGTTGATGCTGGCCACGTCCACGCGCCGCACCTCGCCGGTATGGCCGTGATCCACGCCGCCGGCGATGCCCACCGGGCGCGCGGTGACCAGATTGCCGCTGACCGTGGCGATACGCGCGCCGCCCATGGGCGTGCTCGCAAGGCTCGTGGACAGCAGGGCTTCGAGATCCATCTGCAGGCTGCCGACCGCCTGTTTCACGCAGCCGAGCGCGGCGGCATCGGTCACCCGGACGCCGTCGACGAAACGCGTGGCGATGCCGTCGCGTGACAGCGCCGCGTCGATCTGCGGGCGTGCGCCGAACACGATCACCAGACGCACGCCGAGGCTGGCGAGCAGGGCGATGTCGTAGACGAGATCCGCGAACGCCGGCGAGGCCGCGGCTTCGCCCGGCAGGTGGATCACGAAGGTGCGCTCGCGGTGCGCGTGCACATAGGGCGCGCTCGCGCGCAGGGCGGCGACGAGGCCGTTGGCCGGGCCGCCGTCGGCGGGCGCGTTCGTGGGCGTGGGGTCGGCTGGGGTCATGAGCGCGGGTCGTCGCCGGGCCGGTCAGCTGAGCGGCTTGTGCATCACGTGGGCATCCACCCGGCCGGCCCGCGGATGGTCGAAGGCCGCGGGCAGGGTGCCGACGATGGCGAAGCCGTGGCGTTGCCAGAGCCGGATGGCACCGGTGTTGGTCGAAACCACGAAATTGTATTGCATCGCGGCGAAGCCGTGCGCGCGGGCCGTGGCCTGCGAGTGCTCGCACATCGCCGACGCCACGCCGCGACCCCGCGCCGCGGCGGCGACGACGTAGCCGCAGTTGGCCACATGGGCGCCGGGCGGCGGCTGATTGGCCTTCAGGTAATAGCTGCCCAGCGGCACGCCGTCGTCGCCAACGGCCACGAAGGTCGCCGCCGGCTTGTCGATCCAGTAGGCGCGGGCCGCGGCCTCGTCGATCGCGGGGTCGATGCAGTAGGTCTCGCCGGCCCGAAAGACCGGCGCCAGAATCGCCCAGAGGCCGGGCCAGTCGGCGTCCTCGAAGGCGCGGATCACGGGGGTGGTCGTGCGAGATCGGGTCATGGGATCACGTCGAGGGCCGGCAGAATTGCTCGACCAGCCCGCGCAGGATCCGCTGCATGGGCTCGATGCGGTCGAGGTCGAGATGTTCGTTCGGCTGGTGGGCGCAGCGGATGTCGCCGGGGCCGAGAATCACGCTGTCCATGCCGAGCCGGTTGTAGAAGGCGCCCTCGGTGCCGAAGTCCACGGCCTCGGCGCTCCGACCGGTCAAGGCCTCGCAGGCGGCCACGAGGCGCGAGTCGGCCTCGGTCTCGAAGGCGGGCGTGCCCTCGAACAGCTCGGTGAAGCGCACCTCGCAGTCGTGGCCGGCGAGCGCGGCCGTCACCCGCTCGCGCAGCTCGTCGCGCAGTGCGTCGATGGTCATGCCCGGCAGAAAGCGCAGGTCGACGTCGAGCCGACAGCGTGCGGGGATCCGGTTGGCGTTGTCGCCGCCGGCGATGGCGCCCAGGTTGAGGGTGGCGTGGGGCACCGGGTAGCCGATCGCCGGCGCCCGCTCGATCAACTCCTCGCGCAGCGCACGAAGCGCGGCGATCGCCAGATGCATGGCGTCGATGGCGTTGGCGCCGAGCGCGGGATTGCTGGAATGCCCGGAGGCGCCGAGGGTCTCGATGCGCTCCATGAGGATGCCCTTGTGACGGCGGATCGGCACCAGGCCGGTCGGCTCGCCGATCACGCAGTAGCGTCCCGGCGACACGCCGGCCTCGAGCAGGGCGCGGGCCCCGTCCATGCCGCATTCCTCGTCGGCGGAGACCAGCAGCGTCAGCGGCGCGGCCAGCGCGGTGTCGGCGTATTCGGCGGCCACGCCCGCGGCCAGGGCGATGAAGCCCTTCATGTCGCAGCTGCCCAGGCCGTGAAGACGGCCGCCGCGTTCGCTGAGCGTGAACGGGTCGGAGTCCCAGCCTTCGGCGTCGCAGGGCACGGTGTCCATATGGCCGGCAAAGACCAGCCCGGCCTCCGCGGCGCGGTCGGCGTCGCCCAGTCGGGCCACCAGATTGACCTTGTCCGCGCGCCCGGCCAGCGGCGTGATGGCGCAGTCGAAGCCGAGCGCGTCGAGCCGGTCGGCCATGGCTTCGACCGCCGCGCGATTGCCGCAGTCCAGCGCCGGATCGCCGCTGCTCACGGTGCGATGCGCGACAAGCTCGGCGAGGGTCTCGCGCCAGTCGAGTGCGGCCATGGCGTGTCTGCTCCGGAGCGGCTTCGGGGGAATCTCGCGCGCCCATGTTATACCCATCGCGCCCGCGACCCGGTAGAGTTGCGGTGTTTCCCGTGCACCCCGCCGAGGTAGTCCATGTTCCGCCTGTCGTTGCCGCTGCGCGCTCTCGCGCTGCTCTGTCTCGCCCTCGTGAGCCTGGTGTGCGCCGCCGACGGCGATCGGACGATCCAGATCGACCCGCGGACCGGAGAGGTGGTTGAGGACGGGGCCGACGCCGACGCGGGCGAAGATGCGCGGGCCTGGACCACCGACGAGGGCGTTCAGATGCTCACGCCCGGGCGAGACGATGCGCCCGTGACCGAGGCGGTGGAATGCCCGGACGGCAGTCTGCGCATCGGCCACCCGGCCGGCGACGCCGGGGCCGAAGGACGCGAGGCGCTGTGCGCCGAGCCGCGCGGACGCTGACCCCGATGCACATTCACGGGGGGTATCGCCTGCTGGTCGCCGCACTGCTGCTGGCGCTGGGCGTCGGAAGCGCGTCGGCCGCGACCATGCAGATCATCAACGGCGACGCCGAGGGTGAAGGGCTCAACGACCGCACGCCGGTGGCGCCGGTCGGGGGCAACGACGGCGGCACGCGCGGCGAGCAGCGTCGAATCGCCCTGCAGTACGCCGCGGACATCCTGGGCAGCCGGCTCGACAGTGCGGTGCCGATTCGCATCGCGGTGCGTTTCGAGACGCTGGGCTGCAGCGCGACCCGCGCCTCGCTCGGGCAGACCGCGCCGGCCCAGTTCGCGGCCGGCTTCGCCGATGCCGCCCGCCCGGACACGCTGTATCCGGCCGCGCTCGCCAACGCGCTCGCCGGCCGCCGGGTGGCGGCGGGCACCAGCGACATCGACGCGACCTTCAACGCCGCGCTCGACGGCGAGGACGGCTGTCTGGGCGGCCGGCGCTGGTATTACGGGCTGGACCGGAATCCCGGCGCGGGCGAGATCGATTTCATCGGCACCGTCCTGCACGAGCTCATCCACGGGCTCGGCTTCATCTCCCGGGTTCTCACCCGTTAATGCGGACACTTCAAAGAAGGCTCATCATGGGCCGGCAAAAGGAGTGTTATGCCA
>NZ_AYKF01000146.1 GCF_003732545.1 Salinisphaera orenii subsp. halophila YIM 95161
ACGTTTGCTCTGTTTCATGGCTCCAGTCTCTCAAGAGTTGGAGCCTCCGACGAAACCGGGGCGATTCAGTGCTGCGCGATACAAAGCATCTTTTTCGGAAGCTGTGGGGCGTCGCCGATACTTCGGATCGCGCTTGATGCGGTGACCCTCCGCCGGGTTGCGCTGCGACGACTGAATACGCTCAAGCCCTAAATCGATCGCCTGCTTCAGAACATTCAGCCGCTTGCGAATCGTTCCAGCTGGGCGACCTTCCGCGCGACAGGCGCTTATCCATTCCTTGATATCGCTACGGAAGACATCGCTTAGGAGGCGCTTAGCGAGCGGGTGCCTGCGCCAGTACGCTACGATCGGCGCGTGACATGTACGCCAAGTCAGAGGCGATAGATGCCTTGGTGCGGCAGTAGCGTACACCGCGAGAGCCTGATCGATCGTAATGCCGACCCTCGATTCGACTAACGTGTCCTGAACATTTGACTCTGGCGTGCCTTCCGCGACTGCGGCTTGGCTTTCGATCTGAGCAAGCCAGGCTTTCGCTTCTGCCTTCTCATGGAAGCTCCGACTACGGGGTTTTCCCTGTGCCCGCGTTTGTGCCACCCAGTTCTTGCGGCTTTTGCGTTGGTTCTCGCCCTTGCGTTTGTAAATCGTTCCCACAGTTCCTCCTGCTCGGTGATAGGGCAGGTAACGGTGGGAAGCACGCGGACAAAAACGGTCCGGTTGCAGCGATTTGCCACCAGATCGCAACCAGTATGCGCATCCGCAGAAAACGCAACCAGCAACTGATCAAAAAACTTAGGGGAATCAGACCATTAGATGGTCGGAGTAGCAGGATTTGAACCTACGACCTCCACCTCCCGAAGGTGGCGCTCTACCAAGCTGAGCTATACTCCGATTCAGTATCGGCGCTGAACCGAAAACTCGGCCAGCGAGACGAGTGTCGCCTTGAACGGCGACTCGTCGAACACGTCGAGTGCGGCGACGGCCTTGTCGGCTTCGCCCTCGGCGCGGCGGCAAGTGTATTCCATCGCATCGGTCGATTCAATCGCTTTCAGCACATCGTCGAGCGCATCGCGATCGCCGTCCCGCAGGGCCCGGCGGATCGGTTCCCCCACGGCGGTTTCGACCTGCGACAGCGCGCGGATCAACGGCAGGGTCGCCTTGCCTTCGGCGAGGTCGTCGCCGACGTTCTTTCCGTAGTCGCCGTCGCCGCGGCCGTAGTCCAGCGAATCGTCGATGACCTGAAAGGCCACGCCCAGGTGTCGGCCGTAAGTGGCCATGGCGTCGCAGCGCGCGGCGTCGCAGCCGGCCAGCTCGGCGGCGAGCCGACAGCCGGCGGCGAACAGGCTGGCGGTCTTGCGATCTACGACTTCCAGATAGTCTTTTTCCGCGAGGTCGGGGTCGTGGCTGTGCATCAGCTGCATCACCTCGCCTTCCGCGATCCGGTTGGTCGCGTCCGCGAGCACGCGCATGATTTGGAAGGAGTCAAGCTCCACCATCATCTGAAAGGCGCGCGAATAGAGGAAATCGCCGGTAAGTACGCTCGCGTCGTTGCCCCAGAGCGTGTTCGCGGTGTCGCGCCCGCGCCGCAGCGTGGACTCGTCGACGACGTCGTCGTGCAGCAGCGTGGCGGTATGGATGAACTCGATGATGGTGGCGAGCAGGTGGTGCTGATCGCCGGTGTAGCCGCTCGCGCGTGCCGCCAGCAGCACCAGCGCGGGCCGCAGGCGCTTGCCGCCGCTTGCGATGATGTACTCGCCGAGCGTGTTGATGAGGACCACGTCCGAATTCAGCCGCTGCCGTATGAGGGCGTCGACCGCGCGCATGTCGTCCTCGACCGGCTCGAAAAGCGGCTGAATACTCATGTTGCCCGGAACCGAAAAACAGCGGCAAACTTAGGCGTGCGGCCCCGGCCTGTCAAGGCGCGCGGGCGGCGCTGTGCGCGTTGACCGGTCGCCGGAAAGCACGTATTATTCCGCGTCTTTCATCGGGCGAGAGCCCAAGAGCAACAGGCGACGTGGAGTGGTCATGCACGCGGTAATTCGCACCGGCGGTAAACAGTACAGGGTGGCAGAGGGCGACGTCCTGCGTGTCGAGAAGCTCGATGCCGAGCCCGGCAGCACGATCGAACTCTCGGACGTGCTCCTGATTTCGGACGGTGATGACGTGCAGATCGGCACGCCGCTGCTGAATGGCAAGGCGGTCTCCGCGGAAGTGCAGACGCATGCGCGCCGCGATAAGATCGAGGTGGTCAAGTTCAAGCGTCGCAAGAAGTATCGGCGTGCCCACGGCCATCGCCAGCACTACACCCAGCTCAAGATCACGTCGATTCCCGGCGCCTGATCGCAACGCATCGGTTAGAGGACCCAGACCATGGCACATAAAAAGGCAGGCGGCAGTACCCGCAACGGTCGCGATTCCGAATCGAAACGCCTGGGCGTCAAGAAATTCGGCGGCCAGCGCGTCAAGGCCGGTAACATCATCGTGCGCCAGCGCGGCAACACCTTCCATGCGGGCAGCAATGTCGGCACGGGCCGCGACTTCACGCTCTACGCCAATACCGACGGTGTGGTGAACTTCGCGGTCAAGGGCCCGAAGAATCGCAAGTTCATCTCGATCGAGCCGGCGGAGCAGCCCGCCGGCTGACGGTTCGGGCGCAATGCGCTGAAAGCCTCGCCTCGCGCGGGGCTTTTTTATGTCCGGTCGGTGGCCCATGCGATCATGCACGGCCCGAAACAACGGAAGACGCGACCATGAAGTTCGTCGATGAAGCCAATCTGAGGGTGGAAGCCGGCGACGGCGGACATGGCAGCTTGAGTTTCCGCCGCGAGAAGTACGTGCCCCACGGCGGCCCCGACGGCGGCGACGGCGGTGACGGCGGCAGCGTGTATCTGCGGGCCGACCACAATCTCAACACGCTCTACGACTACCGCATCAACCGCGTCTTCAAGGCCCAGCGCGGCGGCAACGGCGCCGGCAAGAACCGGACCGGGGCAAAGGGTGCCGATCGCTATCTGCCGGTGCCGGTCGGCACGCTCTGCTATGCGCGCGAGACCGACGAATTCATCGGCGATCTGACCAGGGACGGCCAGACCCTGCGCGTGGCACAGGGCGGCTACCATGGTCTGGGCAACGCGCGGTTCAAGTCGAGCACGAACCAGGCGCCGCGCAAGACCACCGACGGCACCCCGGGCGAGATCCGCGAGCTGCGCCTGGAGCTCAAGCTGCTGGCCGACGTGGGTCTCGTGGGGCTGCCGAACGCGGGCAAGTCGACGCTGCTCTCCGGTGTGTCCGGTGCGCGGCCGCGCATCGCCGATTATCCGTTCACCACGCTGCAGCCGCAGGTCGGTGTGGTGAGCGTCGGTCCGCTGCGCAGCTTCACCCTGGTCGATCTGCCCGGCCTGATCGAGGGCGCCGCGTCGGGTGTCGGCCTCGGGCACCGTTTTCTGCGCCACGTGCAGCGTACGCGCCTGCTGTTCCATGTGGTCGATCTGGTCGATCTGGTCGATCCGGAGGAGCGTGACGTCGTGACCCAGGTGAGCACCATTGCCGGGGAGCTGGCCGAGTTCAGCCCGGAATTGGCGACGCGGCCCCGCTGGCTGGTGCTCAACAAGGCCGAGCTGGCCGACGCGTCGATGCTGGAGGCACTGCGGGGTCGGCTGGCGGCCGAACTCGGCTGGCAGGGGCCGGTCTACACGGTCTCCGCGATCCGGCCGGGTACGCTGGAGACGCTACTCGGCGATGCGATGTCGTATCTGGAGTCGGTTGCCGAGCGGTCGGACGACACCACGGATGAAATCACGGCGAGCGATGATCACGACGCGTGAACAGCTGAAGACCGCGCGGCGCTGGGTCGTCAAGATCGGCAGCGCGCTGCTGACCGCCGACGGGCGCGGTCTCGACACGCAGCGCCTGGAAAACTGGGCGGGCCAGATCGCAGCACTCCACGCCGCCGGCGCCCAGGTGGTGCTGGTGTCCTCGGGCGCCGTCGCCGAGGGCCTCGTGCGGCTGGGCTGGCCTGGTCGGCCGACCGCGCTCAACGAGCTCCAGGCGGCGGCATCGGTGGGTCAGGCCGGGCTGGTCGAGGCCTACAACCGCTGCTTCAAGACGCACGGTCTGCAGACCGCCCAGGTGCTGCTCACGCACGACGATGTCTCCAATCGAGGGCGTTATCTCAACGCGCGCGGCACGTTGCTCACGCTTCTGGAGATGGATGTCATCCCGATCGTCAACGAGAACGACGCGGTGGTGACCGACGAGATCCGCGTGGGCGACAACGACACCGTCGCCGCGCTGGCGGTCAATCTGCTCGATGCCGACGGCCTGATCATCCTGACCGACCAGGCGGGGGTCTACGACGCCGATCCGCGCACGCATCCGGACGCGACGCTGATCGATATCCGCGAGGCGACCGACGCGGCGCTGCTGGCCGCCGCGAGCGAGCGCGGCGGGGCGCTCGGGCGTGGCGGCATGCGCACGAAGGTGATCGCCGCCCGCCAGGCCGCCGACTCGGGCGCGACCACGGTGATCGCCGACGGCCTGTTGCCGGATGTACTGGCACGCGTGGTCGGCGGCGAGCGGGTCGGCACGATGCTAATACCGGATCGCAATGCCCGGCGCGCGGCGCGCAAGAACTGGATCGCTGGTCAGCGGCGTGTGCGCGGACGCGTGCATCTCGACGCCGGTGCGGTGCGTGTGCTGCGCGACGCAGGGCGCAGTCTGCTGCCCATCGGCATCACCGCCGTGGAGGGCGATTTTCGTCGCGGCGATCTGGTCGCCTGCCTGAGCGACGCCGGCGAGGAGATCGCCCAAGGGCTGGCGAACTACGACGCGCGCGAGACGCGCCTGCTCGCCGGCCAGCCGAGCGAGCGCATCGCCGAGCTCATCGGCTATGCGGGCGAGCCCGAATTCATCCACCGCAACAACCTGGTTGTGTCGCGCACGCTGGCCTGAGCGTCGCCTCTACGGTGGACATGAAAAAGCCCGCGCGAGCGTAATGCCGTTCAC
Organism: Salinisphaera orenii subsp. halophila YIM 95161; assembly: GCF_003732545.1. Taxonomy (GTDB): domain Bacteria; phylum Pseudomonadota; class Gammaproteobacteria; order Nevskiales; family Salinisphaeraceae; genus Salinisphaera; species Salinisphaera orenii_A. Next base: position 5,002 of record NZ_AYKF01000146.1, read on the forward strand.
TTAAGCGGGGAAGCCTGCTTATTCACGGGATAGCGGGTCTTGGACATCTTCACCG
>NZ_AYKF01000147.1 GCF_003732545.1 Salinisphaera orenii subsp. halophila YIM 95161
ATTCACCTCAGCGGCGGTCGCCGATTGGGCCAACGAATCGTTGGCCGCTGAGACCGAGGCCGTCTCCGACGGCCTGCCGGCGTTTCGTGCCTTGCGGGCTGAAGTCGCCAGCCATCTCGCGATTGTGACGGGCTCCGGCCGGGCTTCGGCCACCCATCCCGAGTTTCGATGGGTCAACATCCTGCTGGGCAACCTCAAGAACGCGATCACCGGCACCTATCACGCTTTCAAGTTCGCGAAGTATGCATCGCGTTATCTGGCCGACTTCCAGTACCGCTTCAATCGCCGCTATGACCTGCGTTCTATCCTGCCGCGGCTCATCCACGCTGCCGCCACCACGACACCCTGGGCTGAAGATTGGCTCAGGCTGGCTGAGTTTCAGGCCTAATCAAGTGAAACCTTGCCTTTTCGGCTCTGCGGGCGCGCCTGCGCTAGCGCCGGGTCGCGGCGAGCCGCCGTGCGAGATGAGGAGGAACATGAATCATCGAGTTGCGGCTGGGCTGGCGTTGTTTGCCGGTGCGAGCGCGACTGTACACGCCGACGCTGTCAGGGCTACGGGACTTTGGAGCCGAGGCGTGCGATGGTTTGAGTCAGCGGCAATCGCGGAATTCGAGATACCGCTGTTGATGCACGATGCAAGACCTGACTCCAAGCTCTGCTCTTACCTTCGCAAGCGGGCAGTTGTCTTATTGCTATGCGAAAAGTGGTTCAAGCGCTATACCTAGCTTCGTCCGTATACTTAGCGTTGGGCGGAACAGGAATGCTAGGGAAATACTTCTTTGATCTTCCGGTTTATAGACTGCCCCGCGACGAGTATTACGAACAACGTCAGGCATATATAGATAGCGTCATTTTTCCGGCTAACGATCCTGCTGCGGCAGAGTTTCGTATAGCGCAAGAAAAAGATGATCCGTCAGCGTACGTAGCAATTCGCGATCACTTGGAGCGCTCTTACGGCGGTTGCTGGGAATTCAACGAGATCATTGGTTACATCCGGCTCCATTTCTTAGGGTCTCAGGTGCGCGGCGATTATTTCGCGGTAAGCAAACAGAGGGTTACGAGAACCCGCCGAAACACTTTGGAATACCAGACTTGGAAGCTTGCGCCGGAAGTCGAGGTCCATAGACCGCAGAGCAGAGAAGGTATATTAGAAGCTGTCTTTCAATACATAGACGATTGCCGGCGCGAAGTGCCTCGAAGGTTTATCGATGCAAGTAGGTTCGAAGAAATCGCTGAATTTATTGACTGGCAGTCGCTAATAGCCGATCAGTGATGCCCAACAGTACGCTGCAGTTGACCGCCCAATGCGCTAGCGCGCTTCGGCCGGCAACTGAGCTTAGGCGTTAGAAGCGCCTGATACCTGACATTGCAGCTATCATGATATTGGGTAAATCAGTTGTATTGCCCAACCTGATGCATATAAGCCAAGCCCAAAGACCGTATGGGTTATGAGGCTCTGTAGGCGTGCGGTGCCCGGTTGCTTTGTCCTGGAGGCTGCCACTCCAGCCCCCATGCCCGGCTGCATCAACAGAAAGGGGGCTGCAACCGTACCTATGCCAACTGTGAGTGCGGGGCCAATCGTTGGGCTCTGCATCCATGATGCTCCCCAGATGGCGATTAGTAAGGCAGCGAATGCGATGCCTATCAGGTAGTGTGCCATCCATCCTATGACTCTCTCTCCTCGCATAGGGCTAGATACAGCAATATCGTCATGACGAAACTGGCCGTTTGTCATGTGGGCTATCCAACGTCCCACCATCCCGTAGTTTGGGAGAGGGACGCCGAGCATTGGCTTGCGCAAGATGCTCCATGCATCCATCACCGCAGTTGCTCCAATGCCGATGATAAATATGAATAGTATTTCATTCATAACATTCTCCTTCGCTCGTTCTGATTGCCAAAGAGTGATAGCGTGCAACTTAAAGTCGACTTGAGGTCAAGGGGGGGGAGTTATGGATATCGCTGCAGTAGCCAAACATTCGGGAGTTCCAGCCTCAACGTTGCGTTTCTATGAGGAAAAAGGGTTAATCAGCTCGGTCGGAAGGCAAGGGTTACGCAGGGTTTTTAATGACAATATATTGGAGCGGCTAGCGCTGATTGCACTGGGGCGTGCGGCAGGCTTTTCTCTAGATGAGATTGCCTGCATGATAGGGTCTAAAGGCAACCCTAATATTGATAGAGATTTACTGGTGAATAAGGCAGATGAACTTGATAAAACCATTAAAAAATTGTCAGCGATACGAGACGGCCTTCGGCATGCAGCCATTTGTTCTGCCCCAAGCCACATGGAATGCCCAAAGTTTCGACGCCTGCTTGGATTAGCGGCTTCTGGCGCTATTAGTAGCGAAGGCCTGAGGGTGGCTCCCCAGAAGCGGCGCTCTAACCAAGCGTTGCACCGGACAAGCCGGTGAACGCAACGTTAGGCTAAGAAAGGGAAAAAGTTAGTGATACCGTCTTTTAACAGCTCTGGAGTACTTCCTCCATTCCTCCCTGACGACGGACCTACAAGTTCAGCGTCTATGGCGCCATACCGTGCGTCGATTGCTGATATCGTGGAATCTTTCTCCGGGACCCCTGAGAGATGCGCGATACTCGACGGCCTTCTCGATTTTAGAGAAAAAATGAGAAGGGCTGGAATCGATCAAGGATTTCAGTGGATTGCCGGCAGTTTCATAGAAAATTGCGAGAAAACGCGTGAGCGTCCTCCAAAGGATGTAGATGTAGTTACATTTGCGCGTAGGCCGACACAGCATGAAATGCAGGACGACTGGCGAAAATTTGTGGCTAATAACCACGAAATTTTTAGCACTAAGCAGGTCAAAGAAGCGCACGACTGCGATGCTTATTATGTTGATCTGTCTTTGCCGTCTGAGCTTGTTGTTTCCCAATCGCGCTTTTGGTTTGGTTTGTTTTCCCACCAGCGCGCGACTTACCTGTGGAAAGGTATACTTCAAGTCTCTCTTGCAGACGATGATGCCGCTGCGAGAGCGCTGTTAGCTGGAGGAATTACCAATGCCTCTTAAGTTAACCTCAGATTCCCTTAAGGCCGAGGCTGCGGAGCTTCGACAACTTTTGGTCGAAGCTCAGCGGTTCGGCGACGTGGTCGGTGAAATTCAGTACAACGAGCGCCTAGAAGAGATCTCGCGCGAGCTTTATGAGTTGGCCGAATCAGACGCTAATCTTGCCAGCGTGGCGTTATTCTTTAGTGGCAAACCCGTGGTTGGCTCTCGGGGTATAGCCGCTGATTTCGCAGGCAAATTACTCGAGTCATATCAAGACATAGTCTCAAAGGCTTTTGCAAAGGCAGAAATTGGTGCGCTCGGCGAAAGAGGCCGCGTACCAATGAAACAGAGTACCGATCTCATGGTTACCGGCCTGACGCACGGATCCTTCGGATTCGTACTTGAAGAACTCTCCGATCAGGCCGAGATTCATGATACAGCTCTCAAAGAAGTTCTCTCCAGCGTGTCAGATCTTCTACGTCACGTCGGCGCTGAAAACGAAAGTGAATTTGATGAGGCTGCGGAGGATTTAGACCCGCGCACGTTAGTCGCGCTTCGCGATTTCTTTAAAAGATTAGACTCCTCGGAGGCTGCCGTTCGGTTTGTCGAGGGTCAACGAGAGTTCTTTTTGGATGAAAAGGCAGTTCACCGTGGCCGCGTCAGAACCGAAGCAATCGAGATTGACGAAAAATCTGCATTATTGGAAGGTATTCTGATAGGCTTTTTACCTGACCATAGAAAATTCGAGCTTCGAGATCAGACTGGGGTAACAATCTACGGCGCCGTTAGTAAGGAGGCGGCCGAACAGTTTGAGAGCGCTGTGCAATATCAAGGACCTGTGATCGGAGAACCCTGTAAAGCAGAGTTTATAGTCCGCGAGGTTCGGCCAATCAATCAGGCACCACGGCTTTCCTATAGGCTAATTGGTTTTCACCGACTTGGTAGTTCAGCCTAACTAATCGCTGCAGTTGACCGCCCAAAGCGCTGCCGCGCTTCGGCCGGCAACTGAGCTTGCAAAGTAGAGCGGGGTCAGATACCCTCTTGAATTTCAAGCTCGGCCATCGGTATTTCAGCCCGAAACGGCTGGCCTGACGTGATCACGCCATAGATCAGATGCACGAGCTTTCGCATGCTCGCGCCCACGATCGCCTTCGGCGCTAACCCTTTCTTCTCGAGCCGCCTCGTCATCGCGATGATGACCGGATTATGGCGCTTGGCCACCATGCCCGGCATGTAGAGCGATTTTCTTGCGGCGGTGTGGCCGGCTCGCGAGATCAGGGTTCGACCGTTGATCGAAGTGCCGGATTGCTTCTGTCTGGGCGTGACGCCGACAAAGGCGGCGAGCGCCTTCGCACTTTTGAACCGGCGAACATCCCCGATATAAGCCAGGAACTGCGCGGAGGCGCGCGGCCCGACGCCGGGAATGCTGCGCATTAGCTCGGCGTCTTGTTTGAGTTCGGGATGGCCGTCGATGTGATCGTCGATATCGGATTGGATCTTGGCGATCTGGTCGTTGAGCCAAGCCACGTGTTCTTCGACCATCGACTTCACGCTGGAGGGCGTGCCCTGATCGAGCGCTTCGATCCGGTTGAGTTCTTGCTGGCGCATGTCGATCAACGCCTGCAAGCGATCGACCAACGCTCGGAGCTCGCGAATCGCAATACTCGGGGGTTGCCAGATATCCAGATCGGCTCTCTGAGCAAACTTCGCCAGCAACTTGGCGTCGGCTTTATCGGTCTTGTTGCGACTCAGCTCGCTTTGAGCGAAACCGGTGATTCGTGCCGGGTTAACGACGCTCACCGCCCGGCCGGCATCGGCTAAGGCGATCGCCACCGCTTCGCTGTACGGACCGGTGGCTTCCAGCACGATCGGTGCGTCGACCGGCAAGTCGCGTTGAGCCAGCCA
>NZ_AYKF01000148.1 GCF_003732545.1 Salinisphaera orenii subsp. halophila YIM 95161
CAGGATCGTAGGCTGACGACAGCTCGATGTCGGGTTCGCGATCCGTCCTCACAGGAGCGTCCCCCCCTGTGACCGCATCGGGCGCCGATGCCCGATCGTGATCCGTGGCCGCCGAATCGTACGGCGCGGGGACGACCGAGGGCGGCGCATCGGTGGCGTCGTGATCGGCCGGATCCCGCTCCTGCACCGGGGCGGGGGCCGCGGGCCGGGCCGGTTCCGCGGCACGCCCCGACGCAAACCGCGGGTCGTCCGGGCGCAGCACCCGTCCCATCGCCGCGACGCCGGCCCAGCGCACCCCGCTGCCCGCCAGCGCGCTCTGGAACCGCGTGATCGTGTCGCCGAAGGCGTTCGCGTCGCCGGCCAGATACTCGAGTTCGATGCGCTTGTCCTGCAGCGCGGCATCATCCGGCGCCCGCGCCAGGGCCTCGTCCAGCGTGGCGCGCGCCTCGTCGAACAGGCCGATCTCCATCTGACGATCGGCGTCATCCAGCGCGGCCCCTGTGTTCGGCACGGAAGAGGCCGCGGGTGTCGCGGCCCGGGCGGCCGGCGGCGGTTCCCCGGCGGTCGTCTGCGTCGACCCGGCCGTTGCCGCATGCGTTTCGTAATCCGCGTCGTCGCCGCCGAAATCCAGCGCCACCGGTCGATACTGACGCCGGCGCTGCCATGCGATCAACAGCCCGACGAGAGCCGCGAGCAGGGCCAGCAGCAACAGATTGCGGATGGAGAACAGGCCGCCGCCCTCACCGGCGGCGGCGACATCCCGTTCGCCGGCGTCCGCGATCGGGCGCGAGTTCTCGTCGCCGTCGGCACCCGACTCGTCCGCGGTCTCGGAGGCCGCATCCGCTTCGCGGGCGTCGCTGTCCCCGGAATTCGCGGCCGACCCCGCGCCCGCGACGGCCGGGCCCGCGTCATCCCCAGCCGACGAAGCGGCCCCTGCGGTCTCCGATTCGGGGCCCGAGGCCTCGGTGTCGATGGCCTGCGGGCGGTCGGCGTTCGAATCGACCGCGGTCGTGCCGCCGGTCACGTCACCGTTCTGTGGATCGCTGGCATCGACCGTCATCGGCGCCCGTGACCCGGTCTCGTCGTCGCCTTCAGGCTCGGCGCGTACCGTGTCCGAGCCGTTACCCGCAGGCCGATCGACCGTATCGGACGCGGCGCGTCCGGTCCCGGTATCAAGCGAGAGGCGCGATCCGGTATCCGCCGCGTCGGCGAAGGCGGGCACCGACAGGCGACCGAAGCCGGACGCCCCCTCGCCCGCCGCACGAGGCTCATCCGTACTCCCATCTGCCGCCGAGCCCTCCACGCTGGGCGGCTGCAGGCGCAGCCGGGCCCGATTCGATGACGGCGCAGCGTCTTCGGCGGCTGCCGGTGTGTCGCCGTTCTCGGCCGCAGCCGTGGGCGCCGGCTCCGAGCTCGGCCGCTCCGTTCGTATCGTCGATCGGGCCGCGCTCGCGTCGATCGCCGCCACTTCCGCCCGGCCGGGCACGGACAGGGTCGCACCACGCCGCAGGACGTTCATGCTCTTGCCGAAGGCCTGCGGGTTCTCCCGGTACAGCGCTACCTGCATCTGCTCGCGGGTCACGTCCGGGTAACGCAGACGGGCGGCGATGCTGAACAGCGTGTCGCCAGATCGAATCGGGCCGTAGGACTCGGCCGTGTCGCGGCCGGCGGCGGTCGTCGGGTCGCTGACCGACTCGACCGGCGTCCTGGCTTCGCGCCGCGCCGGAGCCCGGCGATTCGGCGGCGCACTGCGGCCCGCCGCGGCCGGCGCCCGGCCGGGCGGATCCAGGAGGACGGTGTATTCTCGCAGCGCCCGGCCGCCGTCGGTTCGGGCTTCGAGCAGGACACGCACGAAGGGCTCGCGGACCGGTGCGCGCGTGGTCAGACGTGCCTGCGCCTGCCCCGAACCGGTGGCCGTGACATCGATGCGGATATCGTCGGCGAGCGCCGTGCGCTCGATGCCGAAACGCTCGAACATCGCCGGCGGCGCGACGCGCACCGAGAGCGTGTCGGCTTCGTCGGCCGAGAGCGCGGTCAGCGCGACGCGGGCATCCAGCGGTTCGTTGAGGGCCGACTCCAGCCGCAGATCGCCGAAGCCGAGCGCGAACGCCGCGCCTGCATGCCCGAGGCACAGCAACACGGCGAGACCCGCGCCGAAGCGCCGGATTGTCGGCATGAGATCAAGCACGGGCCCTGCATCGCTCCCGGTGGCGGACTTCCTGGCGGACGGCCGGCGCCTGCCGCCGCGACGCCGGCCGCGGGCCGACGTCGTGACGGTACGATCTCTACAGATACGTCTCGATCAGCTTCTCGGCGATCTGGACACTGTTGAGCGCCGCGCCCTTGCGCACGTTATCGGCCACGACCCAGAAATCCAGACCGTTGTCGTGCGAGATGTCCTCACGGATACGCGAGACGTAGACGTCGTCGGTGTTGGCCGCCTCGGTCACGGCGGTGGCATAGCCGCCCGCCTCGCGGGTGTCGAGCACCGACACGCCCGGCGCGGCCCGCAGCAGCTCGGTCGCCTTCGCGGCCGTGAGCTTGTCCCGGGTCTCGATGTGGACGGCCTCGGAATGGCCGAAGAACACCGGCACGCGTGCGGCGGTCGGGTTGATGCGGATGTCGGGCTCGCCGAGGATCTTCTGCGTCTCCCAGACCATCTTCATCTCTTCCTTGGTGTAGCCGTTGTCCAGGAAGACGTCGATGTGCGGCAGCGCGTTGAACGCGATCTGCTTGGGATAGGCCTCGGGCTTCTGAATCTCCTGGCCGTTGAGCAGGCGCGCGCTCTGGTCGGCCAGCTCGCGGATCGCCGAAGCGCCGGAACCGGATACCGCCTGATAGGTCGCCACGTTGATCCGCTCGAGGGTGGCGAAGTCATGCAGCGGCTTGAGCGCGACCACCATCTGGATGGTCGAGCAGTTGGGGTTCGCGATGATCCCGCGGTTGCGATAGTCCGCGATGCGCTCGGCGTTGACCTCCGGAATCACCAGCGGCACGTTCTCGGCCTGACGGAAATGCGACGTGTTGTCGATGACCACGCAGCCGGCCTCGGCGGCCTTCGGCGCGAATTCCTCGGAGATCGAGCCGCCCGCGGAGAACAGGCCGATCTGGACCTGCGAGAAGTCGAACTCGGCCAGGTTCTGGATGGTGACGTTCCGACCCCGGAACTGGATCTTCTTGCCGGCGGAGCGCTCGCTGGCGAGCGGATAGATATTGCGGATCGGGAAGTTCCGCTGTTCGAGGATGCTCAGCATGGTCTCGCCGACGGCGCCGGTGGCGCCGACGACGGCAACGTCGTATTCCTTGGCCATGTAGGGTTCTCAACCGTTCTGCGCGGGTGGATAGACGCTTTTCAGCGTAGCATATCGACGATCGCGCCCCCCATCTCCTGGGTGCTCGCCATCTGCGTTTCGTCGTCCATGATGTCGCGGGTGCGCAGACCGCGATCCAGCGCGTAGCCGACCGCGTTCTCGACCTTCGCCGCCAGATCCGCGCGGCCGAGGGTGTAGCGCAGCATCATGGCCACGGAGAGGATGATCGCCAGCGGATTGGCCACGCCTTGGCCGGCGATGTCCGGCGCGCTGCCGTGCACCGGCTCGTAGAGGCCCTTGCCCGCCGCGTCCATGGACGCCGACGGCAGCATCCCGATCGATCCGGTCAGCATCGCCGCGGCGTCGGAGAGAATGTCGCCGAACAGGTTGCCGGTGACCACGGTGTCGAACTGCTTAGGCGCCCGGACCAGCTGCATGGCGGCGTTATCGACGTACATGTGGGTGAGCTCGACGTCCGGGTAGTCGCCGGCCAGGCCGTTCATGACGTCCCGCCAGAGCTGGGAGACATCCAGCACGTTCGCCTTGTCCACGCTGCACAGGCGGCCGCTGCGGGCGCGCGCGGTGTCGAAGGCGGCCCGGCCGATGCGATCGATCTCGGCCTCGTCATAACGCATGGTGTTGTAGGCCTCGCGCCGGCCGCTGGCGGTGGTGTGCAGCCCCGACGGCTTGCCGAAGTAGATGCCGCCGGTGAGCTCGCGCACGATCATGATGTCGAGCCCGGCCACGATCTCGGGCTTGAGCGCGGAGACATGCGCCAGCTGGGGATACAGGATCGCCGGCCGCAGGTTCGCGAACAGCCCCAGTTCGCTGCGCAGCCGCAGCAGGCCGGACTCGGGGCGCTTGTCGCGCGGCTGTTCGTCCCAGGCCGGGCCGCCGATGGCGCCGAAGAGCACGGCATCGGCTTCGCGCGCAGCGGCCAGCGATGCCTCGGGCAGCGGATCGCCCTCGGCGTCGATGGCGGCACCGCCGACCAGCGCTTCGTCCAGCTCGATGTCGAGCCCGTGGTCGCTGGCCAGCGCGTCCAGCACGCGGACGGCCTCGCGGCAGATCTCGGGCCCGACGCCGTCGCCGGGCATGACGAGTATTTTCGCGGTCATGAGTCGTCCCTTGTCCGGTATGCGGCGATCGCGCCGCTTGGGCCTGTTGCCGTGTCGTACGAGTTCGCGCCAAGCGCTGTTTTGCGGCAAGACGAGGCGTAGTACGCGCCGTGCAGTGGTTCTGCACAAGCGTGCTGCAACGCTGGATTGCCGCAAAACAGCGCTTGTCCCTTCGGGTTGGGCCGCAAATCGCGCCCGGCGGCGTTGCGAGCCTGGGTCGTGGCACGCCACGACGCGGCGGCTCGCGCCTTGCCGGACACGATTTGCGGTCTCCAACGCG
>NZ_AYKF01000149.1 GCF_003732545.1 Salinisphaera orenii subsp. halophila YIM 95161
CGCATGGCTGCCAAAGATCGAAAATATCCGTTAACCTTTTCTCAACCGTCCGCGGAAACGGGGTAGAACCCATCCCCGGCGTCGGTAACCGCGCTTCGGCCCAGTTCTTGGCCTATATCGGCGATGTTCGGCGCTTCAAAAGCGCCAAGGCGCTGGCAGCCTTCGTCGGCGTGACGCCCAAACAGAAACAGTCCGGTACCTCGATCCACGGCCGCACCATGATCTCGCGAGCCGGGCACACCGCAGCACGAAAATCGCTCTATATGCCGGGCATGGTGGCCAAACGCCACAACCCGGTCATCATCGCGATGGCAAAGCGACTGGAAAAGAAAGGCTTAGCACCGAAGGCGATCGTCGGCGCGAGCATGCGAAAGCTCGTGCATCTGATCTATGGCGTCATCAAATCAGGACAGCCGTTTCGGACTGAAATACCAATGGCGGGACTTGAAACTCAAGAGGGTATCTGACCCTAAAGTCCGCGGGTTACACTGGCATGTGGAAGTACCTGGACGAAGAGAAGGATGACCCGGATTCCCGGTGCCGCATCGCGGCCAAACGCGGCACCCTCAAGAAGAGGGAAGATAGCCCCATGAAGACGCTGCTGCTGGCGATCGAAAAGGCCAAGGCTAGCATTCGCGCCAAGGTGGAGCATCCATTTCATGTTATCAAGAACCTCTTCGGCTACCGGAAGGTTCGCTACAAGGGGCTGGCCAAGAACCAGGCGCAGTTGTTTACCCTGTTTGCCCTCGGCAATCTGGTGCTGGCAAGACGATGCCAAGGCCATGCTGACGGGTGCCGAGTGTCTTGAATCCGACCTGGCGGCCGGATACCCCGGCTGCCAGGTAAAACAGGCCACTTGAAGGTAGTCATGTAATGGCCACCGAGACGATGAGCTGACCACGCTGACGGTTCAACCGGCCAGAACCGAGTTGTTCAGTGGTTCCCTAGGGAGGCTTCCATAACTGCATTAAGGCCATCAAGCGAATGGACCATGATTACCGAGACAATACTTATTTTTTTGCAAAAGATCACAGCTGCGTTTCCCAGCAAAGTGCCATGAATCCTTCCCATTAACGGAGCGAACAGCCAGAGGTAGTTAAGCTCTCGTAATATCTTAATTCGCAAGTGACTAAGCAGGCCTGGAGCGAGGCTAACATGGATCGTAGCGCGTTCTCCGACAAAAAGTTCAGAGTCAGACATGAGTACAACACCTTACCGTAGCAATCAGGTGTTGTACTCATAATTTGCGGCCAAGGAGATACCGAATACCTAAAGATATATTTATGCTAAGCGATGATTATTCAGAGTTTATTTTCTGGTCATCGCATAGCGATTATGATCGACGACCAGAAAATCGCCATCAACCATCCCTTATATTTTTGACATCAACTTCTTCATGAGAAAGGATACTGACGCGCCTGCTTCTGGACAGACACCCATTTTACTGTGGTAAATTCCTCAATAGCCCATTCACCACAGTAGCGACCAAGACCTGAATACTTCTCCCCTCCAAAGGGAACATTAGGCTCTACATTTATAGTCTGATCATTGACATGAATCATGCCTGTCTTTATATTTCTGGCAACATTTATTCCTCTCTCCAAGGAGTTAGAAAAAACAGCACCGCTTAAGCCAAAAGGTGTCCCGTTAGCAACTTCAATCGCCTCTTCTTCATTAGACACTGGAATAATAACAGCAACAGGAGCAAACACTTCATCTTTGGCGACGGCCATGTCACTTGTCACTTCCGTGAGAATAAATGGTTCCATTACGTTCCCATGAACCTCACCTTTCTTAACCAGATTCGCTCCTTCCTCAACACTCTGATCAATGAGTTTCAGGGCTCTATCTACCTGCTTTCGGTTAATCATTGGCCCAATAATGGTCTCTGGATTACAAGGGTCGCCAGCTTTTATTCCAGCAGTTGTTGCTTTAAATTTTTCCACGAATGGTTCATAGACCTTTCTATCAACAATAATACGATTAATAGCAATACAGATTTGGCCAGAGTGCATATACTTTCCAAATGCCGCTGCAGCTACAGCTTGATCAATATCAGCGTCATCAAGAACTATGAATGCATTGTTACCGCCCAGCTCAAGTGCAGGCTTCTTAAGATGTTTGACAGCCATAGCACCAACATGGCTTCCTGCATTTGTCGATCCTGTGAAAGAAATAACTTCCGGAATGGGATGCTCAACAAAATAATCCCCTATTTCGTCAAGGTCGGCTACCGTTACGTTTAAAACACCATTTGGCAGGCCGGCCTCTTCAAAAATCTTCGCGATCATCAGCCCGCCTGAAATAGGTGTTTGTGCGTCAGGTTTGAGTACAATGGCATTGCCTGTGGCGATTGCAGGAGCGACTACACGGGTTGTCAAATAAAAAGGCCAGTTCCATGGCGTGATCGCGCCTACCACTCCCATTGGATCACGATAGACGCGGTTTTCCTTGCCAGGAATTGCCGAAGCGCGAATCGACCCTTCCATCTGAAGAGGGTATTTGGCTGCCTCTTTCACATCTGCAATGGAACAATCAATCTCAATACTTGCCTTCAGCCTTGAGCTGCCACTCTCATCGACAAGCAATTCAATAAGCTCTTCTTTTTTTTCTTCGAGCAATCTCGCTACGTTTTCCAATAGCATGACACGCTCATACGGAGCCGAACCACCCCAGTTTTTCTGCGCAGACTGGGCGGCCTTATAGGCTTCGTCTATGTCTTCCTTGCTTGCATAATTAATCGTTACAAGCACCTTATCATTATAAGGATTTTCAACTTGGCATTCCTTGTTGCTTGATCCGATTCTCCAGCTACCATTGACAAACAACTTATTCCACTGGGTATATTTTTCAACTGCCTTAGCAACTGACATGTGAGCACTCCTATAATTTCTAGCCTAGGTATTATGAAATCTTGAGAATTGGTTTTATTGTCACCCCTTCTTCCGAGTCCGCACTGGCCTCATTAATTTCTTCCAAGGCATAAAACTTGACGAGCTTGTCAAAAGGAAACTTGCCGTTTCTGTATAAGTTAATAAGCTTTGGAATAAAAATTTGGGGCACAGCAGAGCCTAACAGTACGCCTGTGACGGCTCTTTCAAATAACAGAGTATTAACATCCAGGTTTACCTCTGTGCCAACTGCAGGAGCACCTACAACAGCAGCCTTTCCTAAGGTGGAAAGACAGTCCACAGCCTGACGTAATACGGCAGGAATACTAGTCGTTTCAATGGAATAATCGACACCATCGCCCATAATCCCATTAATTTTCTCAATTATATTATTTCCATCCTTCGGGTTAATGGTATGTGTCGCACCCAGCTCTTTTGCAAGTTCCAAGCGGCTGTCTTTCAAGTCGATGGCAATAATCGTTGTACAATTTGCCACTTTGGCAGCCATTATGGCGCTAAGTCCTACAGAGCCGCAGCCAAAAACAGCAATACTCGAACCCTCTGCGGGCTTGAGCTTATTTAAAACGGCACCGCTTCCCGTTTGGATTCCACACCCTAGCGGCCCGAGCAATTCAAGAGGAACATCTTTCGGAACCTTGACAACATTTCTCTGTGAGGTTACGGAAAAATGAGAAAAGCTGGATTGGCCAAAGAAATTTGAGATATCTTGATCATGCTGATGCAAACGACAGGTACCATCTCCCATTTTTCCAGTAAAATTTAATTCGAAAAATTTATCGCATGCATAAGGATCTCCAGATAAACATTTCTTGCATTCCCCACATGAACTAAAGGAAAGTACAACGTGATCTCCAGGCTGTACGCTGGTTACTCCATTACCAACCTTTTCAACAATCCCAGCTCCTTCATGCCCAAGTACAGCCGGCAAAGGGACTGGATAGTATTGGTCTCTTACAATTAGATCAGTATGACAAATCCCAACCGCCTTGATGCGTATTAAAACTTCGCCGTCTTTAGGATCATCAATATTGATCTCATCAATTTTAAAATTCTCACCCTTTCCATAAGTAACTGCGGCCTTTGTTAACATGATAAGTTTCCTTTTATTGATGATTTGGCGATGATTGAAGCCGTGCATACACAGGCTGGCGCATGCCAACCGCGAATGGCGCAGCCCAACGTCTGACGTCTTCGCCGATCAGCACGCCCGGCATGCCCAGGGCTGACTCGATCGCGACCCGCTTCAGTCGTGCATGGGCATGCGGCGAGCGCACGATGGCGACGTGAAGCGTGCCCGGCGGCACGACGAGATCAGCGTAACGTCCCAGGCCACGCAGCAACGCCTCGTCCTCGACCCGCGCCTGGCGCTTGCCGATCAGCGAACACGACTGCTCGTCGCGAAGCGAAACTTCTGTATTCATCGATGACTCCTCGATGGGCGTGACCACATGAAGAGGAGTCTAGGAAGAGGAAGAGCGGAGGGCATTGCCGCTGAATATGGCGTTTTATCCCGGGGTCTTCGGAATTGCCCGAGAGTCTGATTTCGAGACTAATGTCTAACTATGACAACGACCATGCCCCGGTTTTAGTAGCGTTTTGATCCAGAGCCCTTGGGTTTAGATTGCCGCTTTTGCGGCCA
>NZ_AYKF01000150.1 GCF_003732545.1 Salinisphaera orenii subsp. halophila YIM 95161
AGTCGCTCAGACGCGTCGGCCGCATCCGGTCGGCCAGCGGGCGACCCGCCAGCCCGGCCCCCTCATCCAGATCGATTTCCGTTTGCTGCGACACGGGCATCAATATAACGCAGCCAGCCCATGGCGCCGAGCCGTGCGAGCCCGATGCCGGCGACCACACCGAGGCCGTCGGCCAGAAAATCCAGCGGATCGCCGCTGCGGTAGTCGATGCCGGACTGGATGAGCTCGATCAGCAGGCCGAAGCCCAGCAGCCCGAACAGCACCGCCCAGTAGCGCGGCGCGAGGATGCCGCCGAACCAGGTGCCCAGCACGGCGAACGCGGCGAAATGCTCGACCTTGTCGAAATTGGAGATGCCCGGGCTCGGCGGGTTCGGCATCAGGCAGGCGTAGAGCAGTACCGCACAGCCGGCGAGCCCGACCGCGAACCACAGACGCAGGCACACCAGCGCGGGCCCGTTGCCGCTCATCGGCGGCCGCCGCCGTTCATGCCGCGGCCGTCCACCACCTCGACGTCATCCGGAATATCGAGGGTGAAGCGATCGTCGTCGATCGCGGGGTTGATCTCGACGTTGCTGAAACGGATGCGCGTGGTCTGGCCGAGACTGTCCTGGAGTTCCATGACCGCCGGCACCTGATCGTCGAGGCCGAGCCGGACCTCCTCGAAGTCGGTGTCGTCCGCCCGCGGGGTCAGGCGCACCCAGCTCATGCCATCGCGATTGCCGGCGGCACTGATGTTGAAGGCGTCCTCGAGCGCGGCCCCGCCGGTCAGCAGCAGCGCCGGGGTGGCGCGCAGCGTCGCGTCGATGTCGCGCACGGTCACCTGTGCCAGGTCCACGTCGTAGAAGCGGAAGACGTTGCCGTCGCTGACGATGATCTGTTCGTAGGGGTCCTGATAGGCCCAGCGGAACCGATCCGGGCGCGAGAGCACGAAGATGCCGCTCGCCCGCTGCATGACGTTGCCGCGATCGTCGATCTGGCGCTGCTCGAAGTCCGCGGTGAGCGTGTCGACGCGGTCGTAGAAGGCTTCGAGATCGTCCACGCCGTTCGCCTGGGCGAACGGGGCCGCAAGCAGCAGCAGGCCGAAAACGAGCAGGCGGCGAACGGGCATAGAGACTCCTGAAAACAAAAACGGCGCGGTATCGCGATGGCTGCGAGGCTGCGCCGTGGGCCATGAATCGAGACTGAACTCGTCAGCCCCCTCGGACACGCTATCGGACGCCCGCAGCACGTCGGGGTTCAATCGTCATCGGGCGGCGGCGGGGCCAGCACTTCGCGCCCGCCACTGCCCTCGGCCGCGCTCACGACGCCGGCGTTCTCCATCTGTTCGATCAGTCGGGCGGAGCGGTTGTAGCCGACGCGCAGGCGCCGCTGCACGTAGGATATCGAGGCCTTGCGGGTCTTGGTGACGATGGCCACGGCCTGATCGTAGAGCGGATCGGCCTCGGCGTCCTCCTCGTCGTCGCCGCCGCCCTCGCCGTCCCCGGCGCCGCCCTCGAGGATATCCTCGATATAGTCCGGCTGGCCGGTCTGCTTGAGATATTCCACCACCTTGTGCACCTCGTGGTCGTCCACGAAGGCGCCGTGCACGCGGGTGGAAAACCCGGTGCCCGGCGGCAGATACAGCATGTCGCCGTGGCCGAGCAGGCTCTCGGCGCCCTGCTGGTCGAGGATCGTGCGCGAATCCACCTTGGAGGCGACCTGGAAGCCGATGCGAGTCGGAATATTGGCCTTGATCAGCCCGGTGATCACGTCCACCGAGGGCCGCTGCGTGGCCAGAATCATGTGCAGGCCGGCCGCACGCGCCTTCTGGGCGATGCGGGCGATCAGTTCCTCCACCTTCTTGCCGACCACCATCATCATGTCGGCGAGCTCGTCGACCACGATCACGATCGCCGGCATCGGTTCCAGCGTGGGCACGGGCTCGCCGGCCTCGGCGTCCGCGTCCGACTGGCCGTTCTTGGCCAGCGGATCCTCGATCGGCGTGCCGGCGTCGATCGCCTTGCGGACCTTGGTGTTGAAACCGGCCATGTTGCGCACGCCGAGCGCGGCCATGAGCTTGTAGCGGCGTTCCATCTCGCCGACGCACCAGCGCAGGGCGTTGGCCGCGTCCTTCATGTCCGTGACCACGGGCGCGAGCAGGTGCGGAATGCCCTCGTAGACCGACAGCTCCAGCATCTTGGGGTCGATCATGATCAGGCGCACTTCCTCGGCGTGCGCCTTGTGCAGGATCGACAGGATCATGGCGTTGATCGCCACCGACTTGCCGGAGCCGGTGGTGCCGGCCACCAGCAGATGCGGCATCTTGCCCAGGTCCGCGGTCACCGGGTTGCCGCCGATATCCTTGCCCAGCGCCAGCGTCAGCGGCGAGGCCAGGCCGGTGTAACGCGGCGACTCCAGGATCTCGCGCAGCGCCACGACCTCGCGGTCCGCGTTGGGGATCTCCAGGCCCACCACCGACTTGCCCGGGATCACCTCGACCACGCGCACGCTGGTGGTCGACATCGCCCGGGCCAGATCCTTGGCCAGATTGGAGATCTGGTTGACCTTCACGCCCGGCGCCGGGTCCAGCTCGAAGCGGGTGATCACCGGGCCCGGCTCGACGGCGACCACCTTCGCCTGGACGTTGAAATCCGCCAGATGCTGCTCGAGCTGCTCGGACATGCGCTGCAGCACGGCGTCGTCGGTGTCGCGGTCGTTGATCGGCGGCCGTGCCGCGTCCAGCAGCGCGGTGGGCGGGATCGGGCTGTCCGTCTCCGGGTCGTAGGCCGGCACGTCGACCTGCTCCTCCATCGGCAGATCGAGCTGCGTGGCCTTGTTCTTCTTCTTGGGCTTCTTGACCGGCACCGCCGTGTCGGCGGACTTGGCAGGCTTGTCGTCGCTCTCGGCGCCGAGTGTGGGCGCGACGCGCTTTTTCGGCTTGCGCTCGGGCGCCGGCTCGCTGTGCTTGACCGTCGGCGCGCTCGCGCGCCGCTCCGCGCGGGAGGCGCGCCAGGCGCCCAGGCGGTCGAACATGCCGCGCACGCCGCCCCGCAGCCCGCCGAGCACGAAGGCGCCGGTGCGCTCGGTCACCACCAGCCAGGAGAAGCCCAGCCCCACCGAGAGCGTGATCACGAACACCGTGATGAGCAGCCAGGCGGCGCCGACGATGTTGATCACCTCCGCCAGCGCGCCGGCGGTGGCCGCGCCGATGATGCCGCCGCTGCCCTGCGGCAACGCGTCGCCGTTGGCCCCGAGCGCGAGCCAGGCCAGGCCGCAGCCGGAGATCAGCCACAGCAGCAGCGAGGCCGCGCGCACGCTCTTGGACAGCGCGTCGCCGGCCGGTCGGTCGATATTGGCGAACACCAGCCAGCCGCCGTAGAGCACCAGCCACGGGAATATGAAACCGAGATAGCCGAACAGGCTGAGCAGCACGTCGGCGAACCACGCCCCCGGACCGCCGAACAGATTGGCCACCGGCGAGCCGTCGCCGAGGCGCGACCAGCCCGGATCCTGCGGGCTGTAGGAGACCAGCGCGGCCAGCAGGAACAGCGTCACGGCCGCCGCGGCGAACAGCACCGCCTCGCGCATGAGCCGGCCGAGCCGCTGGCGATAACGGCTCACGGGCGCCTCGTCCGCGCCCGTGTCCTTGCGCTTGCTCGGCTTCGGGCCGGCCTTGGCCGCCTTGTTCTGCTTGGCGATCGCTTTTGCCATCGAATTCCTGCGAAGTCGCGCCGGCATGCCCGCCGCATACGGCAAGGCATTGACCGATCAGCGGATTGTAACCGGACCGAAACGGCCGCGGCGTTGAGAAAGCCCTCTCACGTTGCCGCCCAGGCGCTTGAATTGGCGCGCTTTGTGCACATATTAGCGCTATCGACAGGCAGACACGAGGACGGTTATGTCGACACGCCATTTCCTGCTGACCCACGATGGCGCCATCGAGGAGTTCAGCGAGGACGAGGCCTCCGCCGTGGCGGAGGGCAAGCAGGACCTGCCGCGCTTCGCCGATCGGCGGCTGCGCTACGTTCAGGTCGACTTCGATGACAACGTCAACGACGACGGCGAGATCCACGTCCGTACGCTCGGCGCGATCGTCAGCTTCGACGAGGACGGCCATCTGCGCGACGCCAACCGCGCCAGCGGCGAGGCCGACGCCCTGAGCGAGTTCGAGCACGACGCCTGCGTGCAGTACGCCCTGCGCGAGACCATACACCAGAGCTATGCGTTGAACTGACCGCCCCGTTACGGCGTATGGTGTAGGGCCGGCGGCCGGGTTTCCGGCGCCGGCCCGCTCGTTCGCGCACCGGTCCGCGGCCACCGTCCCGACGATCCGCCGGCC
>NZ_AYKF01000151.1 GCF_003732545.1 Salinisphaera orenii subsp. halophila YIM 95161
ACGTTTGCTCTGTTTCATGGCTCCAGTCTCTCAAGAGTTGGAGCCTCCGACGAAACCGGGGCGATTCAGTGGGTTATTGCTTTGGCAACTGTGCGGGCCGCATACTGCGGCCGTAGTGGGGTACAGTCGAGTTACTGGCCAAAGGGCGGCATGGCTTCCATGCGGCCCTTTTCTTTGGGCGCTCTGCGCCGGCCGGTGTCCGGCGTGCGCGTAGCGCTCGCGGGAATAAACCCATCGAACGCGGGGACAATCGGCTCTACGAGCCGCTGAAGCTAAGCGCTGCCAGTAGGGCGTTTTCGTCTGCCTTTTTGGGAACCGTATTCGCGCACTAACTGCTCTGCCAGGTTTCCTAGGAGCTGATTCCGACATCGATGCCTCGGTCCCGTCCGTCAGAAGTACGGACGACTGAACCGATAGGTGCTCGCGGCTTGTAGATGTAAGGCCTATTTGGCTCGCAGAGGGATAGTTCCGGGAGACTTCGCGGCTGTGTGCGCCGCTGAGGCGCATGTAGGTTTCTTTGGGGCTCCTGAGCGCTCGCAATACGCCCGGAGCTCAGAACGGCACACAGGGCGTTATATGAGGCCGCGCTCTCTTGATGCGCTGGGATCGCAGCTCTTCCTTTAGGATCGCTACCGCGATAGCTTGTAATAGCAGGACTTATCTCCTTACAATCGCGTAAGGAAAACGGAGGCGATATGAGCACAGCCATGTTGAGTTCCAAAGGGCAGATCACGATTCCCGCTGCGGTGCGCAGCGGGCTCGGGATCGAAACCGGCGACCGGGTTGAATTCGTGGAAGTATCCAAGGGCCATTACGAACTGGTGGCCGCGACATTGCCGGCCACAGCCTTGAAAGGTTTGGTCGCTGCGCCTGACCAGCCGGTGAGTGTGGATGACATGAATGCGGCCGTTCGGCGGCGGGCCGCAAAGGCCATGGAGTCGTGATCGGCCTGGATACGAATGTTTTGGTGCGTTATCTGGCGCAGGATGACCCGGCGCAAACGCCTCGGGCTACGGAATTGATCGAATCATTGACCGCCGAGGCGCCGGGCTTTATCTCCCAGGTTGTGCTGGTCGAAACCGTCTGGGTGTTGGAGTCGTGCTATGCCGCTGATGCCGCGCGGGTCGCCGAGGTTGTGGAAACGCTATTGCACGTGGAAACGCTAGTCGTCGACGAAGCCGACATCGCCTGGCGGGGACTACGGCAATTCAAACAAGCGGGTGGTGATTTTGCCGATGCGCTGGTAGCGGCGCTGGCGGGGCGCGCCGGTTGCGAAACGGTCTACAGCTTCGATCGCGGTGCGGCCAAGCGCTTCGGCATGACGCTTTTGCAATAATGGGGCGGCAACCCGGACGCGCTTAGCTTCCATTCGCTAATGCGCGGCCTCTACCAAGCGATGTACCCCTACAACCACGAATCCGTCTGCTACCTGGACGAGGCTTCGTGTTGAAATGCCCAACCGTTGAAAGCACGCGTCGGGCTTTTTGCCGGCAGCGTTTGTGATGCTGACGCCTTCGTTATCCTCGAAATCCACGGTCCAAGCCTAGCGCCGTCGCCAGTTCGATGTAGGGCCGATCATCGAGCCCGGAATCGGGGTGGCAATGCACCGCAGGTGCAGGCGGTGGAGCTTTGGGGATAACGCGTCGGAAATAGGTCGGCTGGCCAGTCGTTAGTCTGGGGGCTGTACGACGTCTTTCGGCTCTCCAGTCCGATTCTGAATGCTCGCTGCCAGTTCAGGTCTAACGAAAGGGCGCGCTGTCGCTCCGCCGGCGCGGATGCTGCTGCGTTGATCCAGCTCGCTAAGCGAGAGCGACAGGCGCACGATTCTTACCGGTTATAAGCACGCATTCATCGTCTCATTAGACTCGCGTCGTGAGCTTTATGCCAGCGCGATGTAAGGCGCCCAAATATCTATATCCGTATGCATGATCGGGCGCCCAAAACACAGATCGTGGGCGGGGCCGAAGTAAACGATAGGATCGGCTAAGAGCGCACCACCAAAACCGCGATCGAAGTGTAGATATCGAAACGTCGGCGACGCTGCGTTCCGACATTCGCGACGGCTATCGACTCGGGTAGCCATCGCGCTGTCTGTAACGGCTCGGGAAGAAACGCTCGAATAGCCCAGTGGTTGCCATGGAGCGGATAGCGGATGGAGGGCAAGATAAAAGGACTGATGCAGACAAGCTGCAAAAGTCTGATATATATAGGGTTATCATGCATCGCGCTTAATGGCACGATGCGCGTTATGACATATCCCGCTGTTTTCGTTTGAAAAATAGTGATGCATTAATCATAACGAACTGATTTTAAATGACTATTAAAATACGCTAATCAGTTCTTGGCGAAACCGTCGTATTGCCGAACTGGCGTGAGTAATCGGCGCGCTTAACGTACGAATAAGGGCTTAAAAGTCGCCGTCAATATCGATGAATTCCGATATTCGTCGGCAGCGGCAGAGGGCGTTACGAACGCGGACAAACAGCGGTGTTTCGCCACCGTTTAGTCGACCTTTATGCGCATTGAAACGGCGCAAGCAGGTGTCATTTGGCATCACGTAAAGCGGCCGTCTTTGGCGCAACGATCCGCCGGCCGAGCGCACTCAAGTTGGATGGAAAGGCGAGGAGTTTTACATGCCGAGCTATACAAAACGGTTCAATGCCAGCCTGGAATTTGATGTCGCCCAAGCGCTAGAAAAACACGCGCGACGGCATCACCTATCGTATTCACTGGCGATCAACAACGCCTTGAAACAAGCACTGTTCCCCGAGCACCAGGAGGAGCGCAACGCAGCGCTGATGGCTAGTCTGGATCGCATCGAGTATCAGCTGAAGGAGTTGCGCGTCCGTCAACGTGACGACGCGACCTTACTCAAGGAAATGCTCGGTACTTTTGTTCGCGTGTGGTTTAACAATACAGCGCCCGTGCCCAAAGAGCATCGTAGTAGCGCAGCGCGGAGCGGTAACGCTCGCTTCGAGCGTTATCTCGATCGCGTAGTCGATCAGATTGATCGCCAAAATTCTGTGTTCGATCGTGCTCCAAATCCGGATAACTCCGGAAATAAGGTATTTGATATGAACGAATCACCGCGTACTTGATCGGGCGTTTCGACTAATGGAATGGCGCTGAGCACAGGCGTCAAACGCGTAAAAAATTGAGACATACAGCGGGGATTTCGGCACAGCGAAGAGGGTCTGGCGTGACGCAACACCGGTCGGTAATTCCTGGAAGACGATGAGATGTACCGCCGCTAGCGGCGGACTCGACCCCCGGCAATGCGCACTAGCGGGAGTTTTTCAGGCGGGCTTCAATGCGAGCGGTCTGCGCATTAGCGTCGGCTTCAACGGTGGCGTTATCAACCCATTTAGTTTCGGGATCGGCGGCTTCGGCCTGTGCTTGGGCGATGCGTTCGCGCGCCCAGCGGCCGTGCTCGGCCATCGCGTGAAGCTCGCTCATCGCTCGCGCGCGATCGGGCCGTTTGGGCGCCTCGCGCTGCTCGGGCGTCCACTGTGTTGTGTCGAACTCGCCGCTGCGGATACCCAACCGGCGTAGTTCAGTGAACGCCTGCATTGGGTTATTGAAGCTGCGTGGGTCGGGGCTGCGTGCCTTGGTCAACACGCCGTCTCCGTTGCGGCTTGTGATCTGGATATAGAAGCGCGCGCCCTGACCGGTGATCGTCACGCGGCGAATCCCGCCGGCGTCAAGCGCGCTTTGAAGCTGCTTCGGGGTGTAGGTTTGCATCGTCCGTTATCCGTTATGAGTGCGCACGAACAACATAAAACATGCATGCTCTATCGTGTTGCTACCTTGGTTCCTCGGCGCTCGTCCAAGGTGAAATCATCCCTGGATCTATGAAGCGGTGTGCGCGTGTTACGGATTTTGAAAGGCTTGCGGCGCAATGGATTCCGGCGTTTTCGGTTCCTAAAGGTGCGAAGGGCGGGTTCCTGAATGTGCGTGCCGTGCAGCCGTTTTGGGTTCCTAAAGGTGCGAAATGCCTCGCGCGCGCCCGCGCGTACTACGGGGTTTAAAGAGCTTGTGCCCCAAAGACTTTCGGCGTTTTCGGTTCCTGAAGGTGCGAATATCGTTAAAACCTGAATCTAGGAATGCGGGTAATGAGTGCAAGGGTTACGCACCGCAGGCCAGGCAAAGGCTTTGCGTAACCCGTTGCGTTGCGTTCGCGAATGATATGGATTTGAAAACCCTTGAATCGCCCCGGTTTCGTCGGAGGCTCCAACTCTTGAGAGACTGGAGCCATGAAACAGAGCAAACGTTAT
>NZ_AYKF01000152.1 GCF_003732545.1 Salinisphaera orenii subsp. halophila YIM 95161
AAGACCGGCGCTGTGACGCTGATCCAGCGTTTCGGCAGTGCGCTGAACTTAAATTTGCACTTTCACATGTTGTTTCTGGATGGCGTGTATGTTGAGCGCCCTGACGGCCGGGTCCGGTTTCGCTGGGTCAAGGCGCCGCTGAGTGCGGAGCTTACCCAGTTGGCCGACACCATCGCGCACCGCGTCGGGCGCTACCTGGAGCGCCAGGGACTGTTGGAGCGTGACGCCGAGCATAGCTACCTGGCGGGCGAAGACCTTGATGACGATCCCATGAGCAATGTGTTGGGGCATTCGATCACCTACCGGATCGCCGTCGGGCCGAATAGGGGACGCAAGGTGATGACGCTGCAGACCCTACCGGCGGATGAGCCACCGTTTGGTGAAGAGGCTGGGAAGGTTAGCGGCTTCTCCCTGCACGCCGGTGTAGCGGCCCGCGCCGACCAGCGCGACAAACTGGAGCGGCTGTGCCGTTACATCAGCCGGCCTGCCGTATCGGAGAAACGTCTGTCACTGACAAACAACGGCCTGGTGCGCTACCAACTCAAGACGCCGTACCGCGATGGAACAACGCACGTCTTTTTCGAGCCACTGGATTTCCTGGCCCGACTGGCCGCGCTCGCGCGCCGCATCGACCGCGATATCCGCGTCGCGCAGATGGCCCAGATGATGATCGCAGCCCGCCGCACTTACGATATGAAACGCTTTCTCGCCGGCCTCGATACCCTCGCGGATGAACGGCGTCAACACACGGTAACCTTCGACATCGCTGTTAAAAAACGCGCACGCGTGCAACACGTCGCCCATCGGCGCGCCCGCGAGCGTGATCGGATTGCTGGATGGGGTCTGGAAGGTCATGCAAAGGCTAAAGGATTTCTATGAAAATCGAGTAAACGCGAATGATCAGCGGCTGTCTAGCCGTTTTTTCTCGGAGATAATCGGTTTCACCCAATGTAATGGCCCGCGTCCGATTCCGCTTCGGAACGGATGAATAGCGCGTTACAGCATACTGCGAGCGTCTTTCTTAGCGCGGATCGAAGCGAGACCGGCCGTCAACCGGGGTACGAATCGGCGTGCCAATCGATACCTTCGAGAACAAGCGCCACCCGGTTTTGCGCCGAGTCTGGGCCGGTTACGTGGCGGATCGTCTTGTCGGGCGGGTTCAAGCCGACGGCGAGGGCCCGCCGCGCAACAGCCACCAGCCTAGACCGGCTGCGAGCACGCAGGCGACCATGACGCTGACCTTGGCCAGCGCCAGCGGGCCGGAATCGGCGAACGCCGCGTCGGCGATAAAAATCGACATCGTAAAGCCAATGCCGCACAGGGCGCCCGCACCCGCGACCTGGCGCCAGCTGAATTCAGTGGGTTGATCCGCCAGCCCCGCGCGCACCGCCAGCCAGGTCGCCAGCGTAATGCCCAACGGCTTGCCGATCACCAGGCCCACGATCACACCCAGGCTGACCGGCCGTAAAAAATCGAGGGTGCTCGGCGCCACCGCGATACCGGCGTTGGCGAGCGCGAACAGCGGTAGTATCAGATAGGAAGACCAGGGCCGCAGATCGCGTTCGAGCCGCTGGGCTGGTGAAAGCAGCCGCCCGACCAGGCTTTCCAGCGCGCGCACCGTGGCTTGGTAGCGGCTTTGATCGTTGCTCGCCACCGGCGGCGCTTGCAGACTATCAAACAACGCCGTGCTCTGGCTGTGCAGGCCCGGCGTATTCGGCGGGCTGTGGGTGGGAATGGCGAAAGCCAGCAACACGCCCGCCAGGGTGGTATGCACCCCCGAATACAGCACCGCCAACCACAGGCCGATGCCCACCAGCGAATAGGGCAGCGGCCGGTAGACCCGCGCGCGGTTGAGCGCCAGCGCCGCGGCAAAACATAGCGCCGCTAACACCAGCCCCGCCACCGCGATGTCGGTGGTATAAAACAACGCCAGCACCAGAATGGCACCCACATCATCGGCGATCGCCAGCGTGGCCACGAACACCTTGAGCGCCAGCGGCACCCTGGGCCCCAGCATCGCCATGATGCCCAGCGCAAAGGCGGTATCGGTGGCCATCGGCACGCCCCAGCCCATGGCGGCCGGCCCACCCCAGTTGAACAACAGATACAGCACGGCAGGCGCGACCATGCCGCCCGTCGCGGCCGCCAGCGGCAGCGCGGCGCGGCGTGGATCGCTCATCTCGCCGGCGGTGATCTCGCGCTTGATCTCCAGCGTAACGACGAAGAAGAAAAACACGATCAGGCCGTCGTTGATCCATTGATGCAACGACAGCGGCAGCGCGAACCGTCCCAGACGCACGGCCAGCTCGGTATTCCAGAGCGCGGTGTAGCTGGCCGCCCACGGCGAGTTGGCCCACACCAGCGCCACCACGGCGCCCAGCAGCATCAAAAAGCCTGCTGAGGCTGATAGACCAGCGAAATCCTCGGCAAACTGCCGGACCCGTCCGCCCAGCGGCCGGCGCATCGTATCCAGCACCGACTCGTCGTCCCAGGGGCCGTCATAACGGCGCCCGTCGATGAAAAACGTCGGCGTGACGTGGACGCCGCTGGCCTGCGCGTGATCCAGATCGGCGCGCACCCGCGGTGCGTGGATCTGGTCGTCGAGCTCGCGCGCGAAGCGTTGCTGATCCAGTCCCAGCGTGGCGGCGGCGTCGACAAGGCTGTCGCGGTCGAGCGCGTCCTGATGCGCGAACAAGTAGTCGTGCATATCCCAGAACCGGCCTTGGGCGGCGGCCGCTTCGGCGGCTTCGGCGGCGCGCTGGGCGTCGGGGTGCAGCCGGGTATTGGGCAGGTGCCGAAAAACATAGCGGACCTGGCCAGGCAGATGTTGCTCGCGTATCCGCCGGATGCCTGCGTGCGCCCGCTGGCAATAGCCGCACTGGTAATCGCCGTACTCCAGCAGGGTTACGCCGGGGTCATCCGGCCCGTCCAGATGGTCGCGTGCGGGATCCACCGGCGGGCTTAGCTGGGTCGGCTGTTCGGGCATATAACGAAGCGTACCGGACCCCAGCCAAAGACGCACACAAAAGCCACCGACAGACCACGGCTTTCGCATAATAATCACGCGCCCTGATGTCATGTGTCTGATCATCAAGCAATCGTGTCCTTATCCGGAACGCCGTTTTCGTAAGGTTAAAAGCGCCGCAACCGGTTGAGCTTCGTTCGGCCGACGGCGCCGTCGCGCTCTAGCCTTCGGTGCCACTGATAACCGCACACACGCAGATCAACAGCATCTTTTTCAATCGATAGCGTCGGTTTTCTCGATGCGAATCGTCGATACGGCCAGGCTCTACAACACGGTCACCGTGCTGACCCTGAGCGGCGCCGTCGTGGTTTATTACGTGTGCCTTTTGGGTTTGTTCATTCTCGCCGTATCCATCATTGTGCCCTCCAGCTTGCTGGAAGCGCGGTTGGGACATCCGATCGGGCTAAGCAATTACATCGTGCGTGGACCCGGACAAGTCCAAATCATAGGCCAGAAGTGTCTAATGGACCCGGACAAGTCCAGGGGTGCGTAGCTTCTGCGCACCTAAGTAGGACAACAGCGACTCCAACTGGTAGTGCATAGCGCGCTCGTCCCCATCGACGAACGCACGAACCGCGTCAGACCCGTGATTATCGATCTCTTGAAATAAGACGGTTTCGACTTCGTCGTTGATCATCTCGCCAAAGCGAGTGACGTACAGTTCGCTTTCCCAAAAACAGGCCTTGGCGGGGCGCATCCGAGGAGCGAAGACAATCGGCGTACCGTCCGGGCGCAGCTGAGGCTCAGAGATGTCGAGCAGCCAGTTCTGGTTCTGACCTAACTGAAACCCGTTCTGATACCAAACCGGCACGTAGTGGTTTTTACACGAAGGTTTTGGGCGCTTCGGCTTAGATGGCATTAGGTCACGTTCTGCCGCTCAATTGAGTTACTGTCAAATCTGGTGTATGAGGAAAGAAGCTAGGCGGCTTTCCTGCTGAGTTGTCGCTCGTCTAT
>NZ_AYKF01000153.1 GCF_003732545.1 Salinisphaera orenii subsp. halophila YIM 95161
TACAACGCCGCCGGGCTCGATTTGCGGCCGAACCCTTCGGGACAATCGCTGTTGTGCGGCAATCCAGCGTTGTAGCACGCTGGTGCAGAATGACTGCACGGCGCGCACTACGCCTCGTCTTGCCGCACAACAGCGATTGGCGCGGGCTCGGATGAAGTGTTAACAGGCCCTAGTCTTCGCGCGCCGGCCACTCGAACGCCGGCGGGCGTTTGTCCAGAAAGGCGTCGACCGCGTCGCCGTGTTCGGGCGTGGCGAAGGCCACGCTCTGGCTGGTCAGCTCCATGTCGAGCATGGTTCTGAAGTCGTTGAGCTGCGAGACGTTGAGCGCACGCTTGCTGAGCATGAACGCGGTCGGCGAGGCCGCCGCCAGGCTCGTGGCGATGGCCCGGACCCGATCCGGCAGCGCCTCGGCCTCGACCGCCTCCAGCGCGATCCCCAGCGACACCGCCTCGTCGGCCGCGACGGTGCGCGCCGAGTAGATGATCTCCTTGGCGCGCTGCAGGCCGACGATGCGCGGCAGGGTGTAGAGCGCACCGAAGTCGGGCACCAGCCCGATCTTCATGAACGCCATCGAGAACTTCGCCCGGGTGCTCGCGATCACCAGGTCGGCGGCCAGGGCCAGGCCGAAGCCGGCGCCGAAGGCCGCGCCGTCGACGGCGGCGATGACCGGCTTGTCGAGATGCACGAGCTGCTCCAGCCAGCGGTGATGAAAGCGCATGCGCGCCTGGCGCGCGGCCGGATCGTCGCGGTTGGCCAGCATGGCCTTGATGTCGCCGCCGGCGCAGAAGGCCCCGGCCGCGCCGGTGATCACCAGGGCGCGTATGTTGTCGTCGTCGCGTACCGTGGCCACCGCCTCGGCGAGCTCGCCGGTCATCGCGCCGTTGATGGCGTTCTTCTGCTGCGGCCGGTCGAGGGTGATCGTCGCCACGCCGGCTGCGACGTCGAATCGAATCGTCTCCATCGCTGTCTCCTTTTCGGATGCAGCGGGCGCGGCATTCCGCGCCCGCCGCGGGGGCTCACTCGGGGCGGATGTGGGCGGTCGCCTCGTCCTCGATCCGCTGCCAGATCTCCACGCCCATGGGATTTTCCGACTCCTCGAGGATGTGGCCGACCAGCCCGATGGCGCGCGCCATCACGCCGAAGCCGCGCACGATGTGGCCGGGGAAACCGAATTCGCAGCAGATCGCCCCGATCGCGCCGGTGGCGTTGATCGGCAGCTGCTTGCCCGAGGCCGCTTCCGCCTCGACCTGGATCCTGCCCATGAGCTCGACATAGCGCCCGGCCATGCCGTTGTCCTCGGCAATGGCGAACAGCCTCGGGGTGCGCGGGTCCACCGGCTTGTGCAGCGGATGCCCCAGACCGGGAATGATCTGCTTGCGCGCGCGGTAGTCGGCCACCGTCTGCTTCGCGATCGCGTCCAGGTCGGCATCCGCCGGCGCATCCGTGGGCAGCACCTCGTAGAGCATCTTCGCGGCACCTTCCATGCTGCCCACAAAGACCGTGCCGAGCCCGCACAGCCCGGCCGCGACCGCGGCCTGCAGCGACTCGGGCGCGCCGGCGTAGGTCAACCGCGCGGCCAGTGCGGAGGGCGTGATCCCATGCTCGACGAGCGTGATGACGATCGCGTTGAAGACACGCGACTCGGCCTCGGTCGGCGTCTTTCCGGTGAGCTGCAGGTAGGCCAGGTCGCCCAGGTTGAAATGCCCGAGGATCTCGTCGGGCAGGCTCTTGCCGCGCACCTCGATGCGGTCGCGGGTGCTCCAGGCGATGTCGGAGCGAATCGGTCGGGGTTCACGGCTCATGGGTTGTCCTCGATGTGAGCAAATGAAGGTTCCGGGGTCGGTCAAAACGTGTTGCGAACGCGGCGCCGGACCCTGCACATCGCCTCCCGCAAGACGCGAGTCGTCGATCGCGGCGCGCCACGATCAGGGCGTGCACCGCCGTGGGCCGCCCAAGGTCAACAGCCATGGGCGGCCCAGCTCTTCGAGCTCGGCACTGTTGTAAGGCGATCCAGCGTTGTCGCGCGCTGGTGCCGCGTGACTGCGCGGCGCGCACGACGCCTCGTCTTGCCGCCCATAGTCAATTTTCACGAGGCGTTTGGGGCGAGCTTGCATGCTCTGCTGACGGGCCCTAGTCGGCGCGGTGACGCGGCTGATCGCGCAGGGCGAAAGAGCCGCGACCGGTGGCCAGCTGGCGCCGTTCGGCGTCGAACACGTCGGCGACGCCGACCACGATCTGGCGGCCCTTCTTGACAATGGACGCGCTCGAATAGATGCGCCCCTTGCCGGCCGGTCGCAGGAAGCTGACGTTGAGATCGATGGTCAGCGGGCCGATGTCGTGCTGATAGGCCGAACGCACGGCCGTGCCGAGCACCGTGTCGATGAGCGTGCAGTAGATGCCGCCGTGCACCATCCCGTAGGCCTGCACCAGGTTGTCGTTGATCTCGAGTGCGATCTCGCAGTCGCCGCTGCCGTCGGTGCTCACGCGTTCTATGGCCACGCCGAGATGCATGCGGAAGGGGTTGCGCTCGGTCCAGGCGATTTCGTCTTCCAGGGTCCAGGCCATGCGGGCTTATCCTTGTGCTCGTCGGGCGGTGGCGGGGGCGATCAGCGGCGCGTCGGTGGCGTTCTGAACGGTGTCGAAGTCGTTGCCGGCCAGCAGTTCGATCACCTGCAGCCCGGCGTCGGTGACTGCGATCACGGCCAGATCCGTATAGATGCGGCTGACCACGCCCGCGCCGGTCAGCGGATAGCTGCAGCGCTCGACGATCTTGGGCGTGCCGTCCTTGAGCGTATGACGGGTGATCGCGAACAGCTGCTTCGCGCCCACCACCAGATCCATGGCGCCGCCGACCGCCGGCGGATAGGTCTCGCTGCCGGTCGACCAGTTGGCCAGATCGCCGTTGGCCGCGACCTGGTAGGCGCCGAGCACGGAGATGTCGATATGGCCGCCGCGCATCATCCCGAAGGAATCGGCGTGGTGGAAGAACGAACCGCCCGGGCGCATGGTGATGTGCTGCTTGCTGGCGTTGATCAGCTGCGGGTCCTCCTCGCCGGGCGCGGGGGCGGCGCCGAAGCCGAGCACGCCGTTCTCGCTGTGGTAGATGACCTCGCGATCCGCCGGCACGTGATTGGCCACCTCCGTGGGCATGCCGATGCCGAGATTGACGTAGGCGCCGTCGGGGATGTCGGCCGCGCAGCGGGCGGCGACCTGTTCGGGGGTGAGACGATTCATGCGACGGCCTGTTCGGTTTCGATGACGTGGTCGACGAAGATGCCCGGCGTGACCACCTGCTCCGGGTCGATGTCGCCCAGAGCGACGACCGCCGAGACTTCGGCGATCACCGTGCGCGCGGCCGTGGCCATGATCGGATTGAAGTTGCGGGCGGTCTTGTAATAGACGAGATTGCCCCAGCGGTCGGCCCGTTCGGCCTTGAGCAGGGCGACATCGGCGGACAGCGGCGTCTCGAAGACATGCCCGACGCCGTCGATGATCTCGGTGCGCTTGCCTTCGGCCAGGGCGGTGCCGTAGCCGGTGGGCGTGTAGAAGCCGCCGAGGCCGGCACCCGCGGCCCGGATGCGTTCGGCCAGCGTGCCCTGGGGCACCAGCTCCAGCTCGATGGCGTTCTCTTCGTAGCGGCGCTCGAACCAGACCGAACCCGGCGAGCGCGGATAGGAGCAGATGACCTTCGCGACGCGATTCTCGGCGAGCAGCCGGGCGATGCCAGTCTCGCCCACGCCGGCGTTGTTGGCCACGATCGTCAGATCGCGCGCGCCGTGGTCTAGCAGCGCATCCATCAGATTGAAGGCGACTCCGGAACTGCCGAAGCCGCCACACATGAGGGTGTCGCCGTCGGCGACACAGGCGATCGCCTCGGCGATCGAGTCCCTGATTCGGTTGATCATTCCGGGTGTTGTCCTGCGGCAGAGGGAAAAGTTGCCGGCGGGGGGGGCCCCACC